>JALEHN010000104.1 GCA_022770525.1 Clostridiales bacterium | reverse complement strand
TTATAATAACACCTCTATTTCTTTATAATAGAGATTTCTTATAAACGAGATTTCTTATAAACGAGATTTCTTTTTACATAGATTTCTCTATAAAAGCGATTCAAATATTTCTTTCCGCGGATTCGGTATCACAACACTTGAGACAACCATACCCGAAGCATTTTCAGTATGGATGCCCGCTTCCACGGAAGCCGTGACCGCAGCAACCTCACCGGTCATGACAACAAAAGATTTTCCGCCGATGCCCGTACCGAGACGGACATCAATTAAATCAACATCCGCAGCTTTGACAGCAGCATCTGCAGCAAAAATGGATGCAGTGACACTGTAAAACTCCATAACGCCGACAGCACCTGTTCCTGACGGAACCGCTGACATATTGATCGCTGTAATCACCTGCGGATGAACACGCGGAATCAGACACTGATCCACTGTATAATTTTCACCGATGGTAGCACCCGCTTCAAGTGAAGCCCTTACAGCGGCAACTTCACCGGTAAAAAGAATATAATACTTTCCCGGACAGCCTGCCTTTGCAAATATAAGATCTACATCCGCAGCCTTTAAAATGGCATCGGCCGCTTCCACACCTTTGGCAATGCTGTTCATTTCCAAAAATCCGATTGTTTCAAACATATGGTTCCACCTTTATCCTGAAATGATGACCGAATGATCCGTTAATCTGACAATACCGTCAATACTTGCGCAAATATTTGCTCCAAGCTTGCCTTCAGGGCATTTTGCAATCAATTGTCCGGTGCTTACATAGTCTCCCGATGAAACGACCGGCACGGACGGTGCGCCGATATTCATCTTTAGCGGAATTTCCACATCTTTTGGATGATCTTCAATACACTGACAAATCTCATAATCATTATACTTTAATACACCGGCTCTTGCCGCCGTCCTGTCTGTCGGCGCTTTTCTGTACGGTCTGTCATCAAGCGGCGTCCATGAATCCCCGGTTCTTTCATAGCGGATTCCTGCTCTACTAAGTTCCCCCTTTAAAAGACCGTTAATGGTCCTTGGCTGAAGTCCCATCGGGCATGCATACACCTCACAAATACCACATTCGCAGCAAATGGCAGCCTGCCGGATATCCGTATCATCAAGCAGGTCACTGATATGATCGCACAAGGCCATTTTACGCATGATTTTATGCGGCTTTAACGGATGCCCCAGTAAATGCCTTGGACAAAGCTGTGTACAATAACTGCACTGAATACATGCAGACCTTGCCCGGTTGAGCATGTGTCTCACATCAACCTGATGGGCCGCTGCCGTTCTGCTCTGATCGCTCAGTATTAAAATTCCTGATGTCGTTTTGGTCACGTGCGCTTTTAACCCGTCTTCCTTTGACATGTATTTACCCATCATCGGTCCGCCGGATACGATTGTATAATGATCCATAAGCGCACCGCCGGCCAGCTCAATACACCTTTTAAAACTTGTGCCAACAGGAACGTGAAGCACCGTCGGTTTTGCAACCTCGCCTGTCACCGTCAGATACTTATATGTAAAAGGTTGACCCAAGACTGCATCCGCAACAGCGAGCACTGTCGCTACATTATCAACAACAGCCCCGACATCCAAAGGTATGCCGGCCGGAGGTACAACTTTTCCGGTCACTTCATAAACCATCACCTGCTCATCTCCTGCCGGATAAAAGCTTTCCATCAAATGAATCTGAAGCTTTGAACCTGCCTTTTGGATTGCTTTTTCCAAAGCCCTCCGCTCCTCATGATAATGAGCCTTTAAAGCAATAAAAGCCTTCGGAATATTCAGATTTTCACATATCGCATCGGCGCCCGCCACGATTTTATCCGCCAGATTTATCATAATATAACGGTCCGTGCGAAGGAGCGGCTCACATTCCGCGCCATTGATAATAAAATATTCCGGATGGGCTTTAAGCTTTACGTGGGTCGGAAAACCGGCACCGCCGCAGCCGACAATACCCGCCTGAAAAATTTTATCTAATAAATCCATGATTATTCACCTTCTCTGTCCACCTCAAGACTGTCGATGATCGCCACAATAGCCGCATCAACAGGCACTTCATTGCGGCTGCCGAAGGCTTTTCTTGCTGTACTTCCCGATACTGTCAGAACCCGTTCGCCGATGCCCGCACCGACAACATCCGCAGCCACAAAAGGTGTACCTTTGACTTTACTGTTTTTATCCAGTTCCTGAACGACCATCAGTTTCAGGCCGTTTAGATTTTCTTCTTTTTTTGTAGCCCATACATGGCCTACAACTTTACAGATCAGCATACTGCCTCCACTATTTTTTTATGATTTCAACTTTGTTCTTCTTAAAAATATCCCATGCAGACGGTGTAATGATCGCATTTTTGGCAACACATACCTGCACATTCCCTTCGCTGACAAGAGACTGGGCAATACTTTCTGTAATCAGCCTGTCGGCCGTCGGTTTCATGGAGCCTTCCGGCACCGTCACCGGCGGTGCAGCAAACTTTGCCGGCTTTGGCTCATGCATAAACACCGGCTTTTGCTCTGCAATGATTTTAACACCGTAGCTTTCCAGCTGACGGACATTGTTTTCAAGCACAGAATATAGTTTTGGACTGCCCTTGCCCGCAAGCTTTCGATGCCATAAAGCACCATCGCGCATCACAACATCTATTCCGCGAAGCAGCGCATTGACCACAGCGCAGGAAGTGCTGCATCCGTCCCTTCCCAGTGCGATATCACTAAGCTGCGCAAGCGTCAGTTTTGTAATCAATACTTTTTGATATCTGCGGATATTTTTATATTTTTCATAATCATCAATACCCATAAGGATATACTGATTTTTTTCTTCTAAAGGCACGTCATCAAAATCACCGATCACAAGCATACGGGGCATGCCCTCTTTTTCCGGTGATAAATAAACACCGCTCTGATTCAGTGTCTTAATGACTTCCTCCATAACTTTTTGAATCAATGCCTCATCCATCTGCATACTCCTTTCCGATGCAGAATTTTTTTCAGGTTATAATATATCCCAAATCACCTTTTTTATACTGGCATGCATTGGCCTCATCATAATCGAGATGCATAGCCAGTGAAAAATTTTTATGAACACGAATGACAACATCGTCAATGGTCACCGGTCTTTTTGTCACAAGACGCACAGCAACAGAATCACCGTCACTGACTTTAAAACGAAGGGCATCTTTAGGCGTCATATGGATATGCGCTTTGGAAGCAATCGCTGCACCTACCGCATTATAAATACCGCAGGGACCTACAATAATGACATCCGCCGCACCGTTTAAATTACCCGACAGATTGACCGGAATATCAATGCCCAGAATTCTTGCATCGGTCAGCGACATTTCCACCTGAACTTCATTTCTCGCCGGTCCGAGGACGGCAACATTGTCAATCTCACCTTTAGATGTCATAAGCTTCACACGCTCTTTTGCCGCAAACTGTCCCGGCTGGCTCAGATCGCTTTTATGTGTAAGCTCTTCTTTGCCAAACAGAATTTTTATGACGTCCTTAGTCAGATGCACATGACGTCCTGATGCCTCCACCATAATACCTTCTGTACGACATCCCCGATACGGTGTATCTGATGAACTTAAGCCATCTGTTTTTTTTGTTTCTTCCTGACTTGAGGCGCTATCCGGCATCCTTACGGCACCGTTATCATCTTTTAAATACGGACGTTTGCCTGTCAGTTCTGCACAGAATAAAATATAAACACAGCTGCTCAGCCTGTTTAATGCCTCTATAATGTCTTTATGGCTACACTTTCCGTCATTGCTAAAAGCACCCACCGCCTGTAACTCTGTTTCCCTGACAAGGGTTCGAAGACTGTTTAAGGCTGTACATATCCTGCCCATTTTGTAGTCCGGCATCGGATGGGGAATACCAAAATACCCCCTGACATCATGGGACATATGACGTATTTCATTGCTGTCAAGTCCAAGAAGGCGTATATCTCCAAGAAGTGTATCCATGACTTCGCATCCGAGAATATGTCTGACGAATCCAAGCAGTTCCTGCAAAAGTTTAGACAGATCTTCTCTTCCTTCCGAAAAAGCCATCGTCTGAATTTCAATGATCTTAGCCTCCAGACTGTCTAACTTTCCTCTGAAGGCAATCTGCGGATGACTCTTACTCACAAGCAGATTGCCTCTTAAATGTGTCATATTTTCCGGTTTTACGTCCACTTCCTCACCGGTTGCGGCAATGATATATTTCAGTTTATGATTGCTGTTTTCAGGAATCGGTGACACTGGCATAGGTTCAAAACCGGATTCTGTCTTTTTATTTACATTTAAATGATCCGTTGCGTGAGCATTATTTAAAACATCATTTTGCAGTTCATCCATCTTTTTATCATTAACGATAAGTTCAATATGATGTTCACGCAAAAAGTCCCGTGCCGCAGGCGTTATCATGGTGTCTGCATCGACCTCACAGCGGGTCTGATGCTCTTTAAACCAGTGAGCCCGAAGCTCAATGTCTGTTAAAATATTCATTTATGATTCACCCGCCTGATTTATGATGTCCGCCAAAGGATTATTTATCACTTGTCTGCAATGTCGGAAGAATGTATTCAACTTCTTCATGCGGTCTTGGAATCACATGAACAGAAATCAGTTCTCCGACTCTTGAAGCTGCTGCTGCGCCGGCATCTGTCGCCGCTTTCACCGCACCGACATCACCTCTGACCATAACGGTTACAAGACCGCCGCCGACATGAACCTTACCGATCAGGTTAACATTTGCTGCTTTAACCATTGCATCGGCTGCTTCGATTGATCCTACTAAACCTTTTGTTTCTACCATTCCTAATGCTAATAATCTGTTATCTGCCATTTTACATACCTCCATTGAATATCTTAAATTGAATATTTTTATCAATTATTTTTTATCAAATATTTTTTATTAAATATTTTTCATCGAATATCGTTCATATATTTTCGCGTCATTTGTTTTTTCACTTTATCTGACGCCCAGCTTTTCAAGAATAGCCCGCGTAATTTTTTCAATATCTTCTCTTGTCACAGAAGAACCATCGCCGCCCATACCGCAGGATTTAAGATGATCACTGTCATTGCAGCCTGAAGACAATACTGCCCCATGTAACGCGCCGGAACCGCCCTCCGGTACCGGATGACCTTTCCTTAAGTCACTTAACTCTTTGACGCCGTAAGCTACCCGGCGAATGTTAATGAGGTTTAAAGGCCCTACATTATCCGATGTAGCGCTGCCGCCTACAGAACCGCACCCTAAGGTCAGTGCCGGCAAAAGATTGGTTGTTGCGCCGACTCCGCCAAGTGCTCCCGGTGTGTTGACAAGAAGCCTTGACACCGGCTTTTGAAGTGCGAATTCACGGATCACCGCCTCATCTTCACTGTGAATCGTCATTGTATGACCTGCGCCTTCGTTATTTAAAATCTCTATACATCGCCTGCATGCACTTTCCCAACCGTCTTCCACATAAAATGCAAGAATCGGACAAAGCTTTTCACGGGAATAAGGAATATTTTTCCCTACAGCAGTCTGCCTTGACAAAAGAACCCTCGTTCCCGACGGGATCCTGATGCCTGCCATGTCGGCAATCGCCTGCGCGCTTTTACCGACGATTTTCGGATTCATCGTACCGTTGGCACGGAGAATAAATCCCGATAATTTATCTGATTCCTCATCAGTCATAAAATAACCGCCCTGACGCTTCACTTCATCAATGACTTCATTTTCTATACAGTACTCAGTCACAATACTCTGTTCAGAAGCACAGATCGTACCGTTATCAAACGTCTTGCTGTCCATGATATGTCTTACTGCCGTCCTGATATCCGCAGTTTTTTCAATGTAAGCCGGTCCGTTGCCCGGTCCCACACCAAGCGCCGGATTTCCCGAACTATAGGCCGCGCGAACCATCGCTTCACCGCCTGTGGCAAGAATAATACCGATGTCTCTGTGTTTTAACAGCGCATCTGTTGCCTGCATTGTCGGTATCGTTATACACTGGATAATACCATCCGGCGCACCTGCGCGTTTGGCAGCCTCTCTGATAATCTTTGCCGTTTCAATAATACAGTTTTTCGCATTGGGATGCGGACTGATGACGATGGCATTGCCGGATTTTATCGAAATCAGTGATTTATACATTGTCGTTGATGTGGGATTTGTGGAAGGGATCAATGCCGCCACAACCCCCATCGGAACACCGATTTCCATAAGCCGCTTCTCTCTATCCTCCTTAATAATGCCCACGGTCTTTGTATCTTTCATACTTTCATAAGTCATCGTGGAACCAAGGAGATTTTTTAATACTTTATCCTGCCAAACACCAAAACCTGTTTCTTCGACAGCCATCTTTGCCAGCGGTTCTGCCTTGGCCGAACAGGCTTTGGCAACTTCCAGACATATTTTGTCGATTTGTGCCTGACTCATCTTAGCCAGTTCCTTCTGCGCTACAACTGCTCTGGCGACAAGGTTTCTGACTTCCTGAATGGACTGCAAATCCTTATCAAATTCCATAAGCTACACCTTCCAATTTCAATTGATATCAAAGAGTCACTTAGTGACTCTTTGCACGCCCGTGCGGACACGTAAGTGCGCCTTCGTCTGCGCACGGGCCGCATCCAAGCGGAGCGTTTTTATGATACAGGAAATTGTGATTTCCTGTATTATAAAACAAGAGGATCATCCGCAATCTGACAGACAGTCGCTGCAAATGCATCGCACGCTGCCTGACACGCTGCCTGATCACCGACAAGCAGCCCGCCTGCAAAATTTGTTTCCGTCGGCGGTCCGAAAAAGGCTTTCATTTCAACCGCCGCTGCTTTAAGTGCCGCATCCAGTGCAACCATTGCTTCCAATGGCGGTGCGATCAGGTAAGCCATCGCTGTACCCTCCGCCACATCCGCCTGCTTTGAAAGGTAAGAACCTGTTCTTGAGATGCAATGGGCAAAATAAGCAATTGAATCTTCATCATTGGCACTGTAAAAGCATGCATCATTTTCTATATAAGCCATCGCCGCCTCAAGGCCGCTTCTGACCTCCTCCGGATTTTCCCCTGCCAGAATACCGATAAATTCACCGGCCAATGCTGTATTTGCATTGGCGGCGCCTGCATACATACTTTTGGCATAGACGACATCGACCCGGGCTTTTTTGGTCGCCTCATCAAGCGCCGTATAAGAAACATCATCGCAGTCTGTCGTAATAACCCCGAGACTCCTGTATATTTCAGGTACTTCCAGCGCCTCAAGCATCATCGGATCCGCATTTGGTATAATCCGGACACTTAATACTTTTGTTTTCAATGGATCATGTTTCATCATCATCCTCCTAATTCTGAAGCTCGACACCGCTGGCTTTTGCACTTAGAATCTTTTGAATAAGATCCGTCAGATATGCGCCTGCTTCAACGGCGGTTATGCCATCTTTATGTATATTCGAAACGACAGTTCTTCTGGCTTCCGGCATACCTACCCGCGCGTTATATACAAGGTAGGCACTCATACTTTCCGCACTGCCAAGTCCCGGCCGCTCCCCGACAAAAATACAGACAACCTTTGCACCGACAAGTTCGGCAATCTGATCTTCAACAGCCACACGCCCGAACCGTACAAAAAAAGGTGTGCCGATTTTAAGGCCGGCCGCAGTAAGACCGTCATTTAACATCGGAAGTACATTCATAATATTGGCATTAATGGCCGTTGAACTGAGCCCGTCCGCAACAATCAGCTGCACATCGGGACGCTTCACACATCTTTCCCGAACAGCCGCCGCCCCTTCTATAGAAAGCTTTCGTCCGAGATCAGGTCTTGTAAGGTATTCATTTTTATCTTTGCAGCAAGTCTGTACTGTAAATAAATTTAAATTCTCCAGAACTTTTTGATCAACATCCATTATGACCGCATCTCTGGCAAGAGCATGATCCGCCCGGAGTGTCAAAAGCGTCTGCGTCTTTAGTCTTGCACCTGCGCTTCCGACGCCGATACGTGCTGTCGTTAAACGCATCATTCTTTTTAAAGCCTCGGGATCTTTGGGATTTTTAAGAAGCGGTACGGACTTACATTCCCTGGAAGTTATATCCGTCATGAGCATCGATGATTCTGTGTCAAAAACTTCAGGTTCTGTATCTTTCACAGATACACCGGCAAGCTTTAACTGCTCAATGACCGCCCTGACAATGTCATTTACTAGTTTTTCATCAACTGCCATCGGCTAAAGCCCCCTTCTTTTTGTAAATATTGTCGGATCACCGGCATATTTTGTCAGTTTTCCATTCTCACTGATACCCATTTTTTCAAGCCAGAGATCAAATTCACGAATCGGACGAAGACCAAGAATTTCACGGATCGCAGCCGCATCATGATAAGCATTGGTCTGATAGTTCAGCATGACATCATCGCTTGTCGGTACACCGAGGATATAATTGACACCTGCATTTGCAAGAAGCATCGACAGATTTTCAATATCATTCTGATCCGCCATCATATGGTTTGTATAACAGCAGTCACACCCCATCGGGATTCCTGTCAGTTTTCCCATAAAATGATCTTCAAGTCCCGCCCGGATGACTTGTTTGCTGTCATAAAGATACTCTGGTCCGATAAAACCGACAACGGTATTCACCATAAACGGATGAAATTCTCTTGCAAATCCGTAGCACCGCGCTTCCATCGTCACCTGATCCGCGCCGTAATGGGCATCGGATGATAACTCAGACCCCTGTCCTGTTTCAAAATACATCACATCAGGTCCCAAAGCCGTACCTTTTTCTTTTAAAAGTGCCATCGCCTCCCGCACAGTATCCGCCGAAAATCCAAATGCATGATTGCCTTTTTGCGATCCGGCAATAGACTGAAAAATCATATCTGTAGGCGCGCCCTTTTTCACAGCTTCGATCTGCGTCGTAATATGACCGAGAACACAGATCTGCGTCGGTATATCAAACTGATGCTTTACCTCGTCAAACCTCTTTAAAACTTCCGAAAGGCTGGATACCGTATCATTCACCGGATTCAGTCCGATCAGCGCGTCACCGCAGCCGTAACTTAAGCCTTCAAATAACGATGCCGTGATACCTTCCACATGATCGGTAGAATGATTCGGCTGCAGTCTTGTAGCCAATGTGCCTCGAAGCCCTATCGTCGTATTGCACCGGGCCGGCACACGGACTTTATTTGCCGCGTACACAAGGTCCATATTGGTCATCAGCTTGCAGACACCGGCAATCATTTCACTTGTGAGACCTTTGCTTAAAAATCGGATATCTTCCTCGCCTGTGTCAAAACCAAGAATATATTCTCTTAAGTCGGCAACCGTCCATCTTCGGATGCGTTCGTAGACATTCCCATCAATACTGTCCTGATTGATGCGGGTCACTTCATCATCCTCATAGGGAACAACCGGATTCTCTCTTAAATCCTGCAGCTGCAGCTGACTTAAAACTTCTTTTGCAGCAATGCGTTCAATATCCGAGGAGGCAGCGATTCCCGCAAGAATATCACCGGATTTTTGTTCATTTGCCTTTGCAAGTACTTCTTTAATAGATTTAAAAGTAAATGTCTGTCCTGAAAGCACTGTCGACAATTTCAATATGTATCACCCCTCACCTGAGATTTTTTCTTTAAGTCAAATTAAAAAGCCGCACATTCATCTCATGAACAAAGTCACAAGTATCCTGTACAAAATCTATCATTTTAACTGAAATCATTATACTATATCCGTAAATATTGCGCAAGCAGAGCAAAAAATAAGTTCAGCCAAAAACGAGCGTCTTCACTACAACCGGAACAACCATGCCGTTCATCACCGGTTTTCCCATATCAACGTAGTCACCTTCGTCAACGGCTATACTGTCGATGGCCACCACCTGCCGCCGTCCTTTAAGATATTGATAAATCAGCTGTCCGATGGCCTTTGCAATATCATTTTTTATGACGACAATCACCGGCTGTTTTTTTTCAAGACATTCATCCATCACCTGACCGATGCATCCGGCAGCAATCCTTACTTGCGCATATGACGGATTTTTTATGCCGTCCATGGCAAGAATAATCAGCGGAGCATCACTTTGTGCCATAAACCACCTTACCCGGTCTGACACTTCTTTCTGATGGCCTAAAAAGCAGGCCGACTGTTCAGAAGCATTCAGTTTTAAGACAGGTATATTTTTTAGCGGAAAGATATCTTTCGTATAAGTAATCGTACTGCCGGATATGGTCGTTGTGTAAGTTCCCGCACCGACAACGGTTGCCCGTATTGTCTCACCGGCACGAATCAGCTGATAAGCGGTAAGAAGCCCTGAAGTACGGATGGATTTGCCAAGCATAATGCCTATATCGTCAAACTGGAACAAATCGCTCTTTTCATGATAAATACCATCAGCGACTCCGCCTGAAAAACATATACAATCGATTGCTTTACCGACTTCAAAATCCGAACTGCCCGGTGTCTTAATCTGTGACAGAATTCTGCTTTTTTTCCCTTTAAGAAAATCGAAAATAAGATCTGCCATCCGGTCTGTGATTTTTTTTAGATCGTAAGCGGAAACTTTTTCATTCTCACGAATATCAATCCCTGCATCTTCCGATACAGCCCTGGCCGCAGGACTTAGTTTCGTCACATGCATCTGCCTGTCGACACAAATCAGCCGCCCGCCGATATCAAGACAGCCTCTGGCAATCACCTCACCGTCATCAAAAACAGCAATATTTGTTGTACCGCCGCCAATATCAAGATTGACAACCGTACAGTGTTCATTCATACTGTATTCAAAAGCACCGCTGCCTTTGCCGGCAATGACTGATTCCATATCGGGACCGGCTGCAGACACGACAAAATCACCGGCGAAATCTGAAAGCTTTGCCAATACCGCATCCGAATTTTCCTTTCTTGCCGACTCGCCGGTAATAATGACCGCGCCGCTTTTTGTGTCTTTTGGTGTAAACCCGGCTTTTCTAAACTCTTCCGAAACAATATCCCTTACTTTGTCTGTATCAATCAGCACATTTGTTTTCAGCGGTGTCAGATAAACTTCACTTTTATAAACAACATCTTTATCAACAATAGAAACATGGGGCACTGAAAAATATCCCGACGTATTTTCCATCATAAGTCTTGAAAAAATGACCTGTGTGGTGGAAGTTCCGATATCTATACCTACGCTTAATATATCCGGCATCACAATCACTTCCTCTCACTGATACATCACACCCGCCATAACCGCCTAATCCCGATACACTTCAATGACTTCTTTGCAGACATCAGGATAATTGCCGATGATACCATGGACACCTCTGGCAATCATCTGTTCCATATCTTCCCGTGTATTGACTGTCCATGTGTTTATCGCAAGCCCCGCGTCATGGGCAGCCTTTGCATATTCCCCCGTCACCGCATTAAATATCGGATGCAGGCATTCAACCCCCTGTGCCTTTGCGTAACCGGCCATATCGATAATCCAGCTTTCTTCAAGAAAACCACAGATGATATCCGGCGCCAGTTCTTTAAACTTTTTCACAGAATAGTGATTGAAAGAAGAAATGATGATTTTTTCGCGAAGTCCGTATGCATCAATCATTGCCAGTGTTTTTTCTTCAATTCCCGGATAAGGGTTAATACCTGTTTTTAACTCGATATTTGTAACGATCTCCTTATCTTTCACAAGTTCAAAATACTCTTTTAAAGTAGGAATCCGGTTAATACCGTAAACCCCCGCATATTCAGCCGAAGCATCCAGTTCTTTAAGCTGCGCCAGTGTCATATCCGCCACAAGTCCGGTGCCGTTCGTTGTTCTGTCTACTTTTTCATCATGAATAATCACAAGCTCACCGTCTTTAGATAAATGAACATCAAGTTCAATACCGTCAATACCGACTTCCAGTGCCTTTTCAAAAGCAAGCATTGTATTTTCCGGATACTTTCCCGAAAACCCTCTGTGTGCAAAATTCTTTACCATATCCCTGACATCCTTTCCGAATCATTAATTTAAGGTAACTTTTAGAACCATCCTCCTAAGATTTGGCTCCGCACGGTTACAATTTAAGTCATTATAACATGTTTCAATAACAAATCAAAGGCGGTATCCTAAAAAAAGATACCGCCTTTTACTTCTTTAAGCTTATGTCTGCTATAAATAAATACACTGATCCTTCTTCACAGACAGATAAACATCCGTATGCGTCTCAAACGGTACTGTTCCTGTAAATAATACATCAACATCTACCTGCTCACCGCCGCAGTCCACAGCATATCTTAAAATATTGCCGTGCGGCAGACTGACACTGATATGACCTTTCATTTGATAGCAGTTTTCAGATTCGATCGGCTTATCACTGATCTGTATAATTTCCGGTCTAAAAGCAATATCATCACTGTCGATTTTCTCACCGCATATTTTTGCAAACCGCTCGCCGGAAAGAACATTATAATGGCCGATAAAGGTTGCCGCGAATTTTGTCTCCGGTTTTGTATACAGCGTCGTCGGTTTTGCAGACTGATCAATTTTTCCTTTATACATCAGGTGAATCACATCAGACATAACCATTGCTTCATCCTGGTCATGGGTAACAAAAATGGCGGTAATATCCAGCTCTTTCTGAATACGTCTGATTTCCACCTGCAGTGAATGACGAAGCAGCGCATCAATAGCAGAAAGCGGTTCATCAAGAAGAAGCACCTTTGGTTCTGTAACAATAGCCCTTGCCAGTGCCGCTCTTTGCTGCTGGCCGCCGGAAAGCTGTGCCGGATACTGTTTCAGTTTATCGCCTAGACCTACGATTTCCAGCATCTCTTTCGTTTTAGCGGCAATCTTTTCCTTTGGTACCTTCTTCATTTTCATACCAAAAGCAACATTTTGTTCAACGGTCATGTTCGGGAAAAGACTGTACTGCTGGAAAACCATACCGATATCTCTGTCTTTCGGGTTGACATCGGTAATATCTTTGCCGTCAAGATAAACCCTTCCCGAAGTTACCGTTTCAAGACCGGCCAGGCATCTCAGCAGCGTCGATTTACCACAGCCCGAAGGTCCCAAAAGCGTCACAAGCTGACCTTTCTCGATTTCAAGGTTGATATTCTTTAATACTTCATTACGGCCGAAGTTCTTTACAATATTCTCAAAACGTATATATGACATATGGCATTACTCCTTTACCTTAGCTTTCATTTCCGCATGCTGTTTACCTTCACGGCTCTTTAAGAACAGTACAACAGCTGTGATGATAAATGTAACCATCATAATCACAACAAAGACCGCACTGGATTTTGTACTGTCTGACTTCATTGTCTGATACAGATAAATCTGCATATTCTGGAAAGATGTACCGGCAAGATTTCGAACAAGGACATAATCGCCAAAAATAATGCCGACAGCCAGCAGCGAAGATACAATAATCGCCGACAGAATATTCGGTACGATGACTTTGAAAAATGCGTACATTTTGGAAGCACCGAGCATTTCAGCCGCTTCCAGAAGCATCGGCATATTCACCGCACGCATACCGTTTCTGATACCCTGATAAATATATGGAAGTATGATAATGCAATATGCGCCAAACAGCATCACAAGACGATTGCTTAAAAATGTCGGTGAGCTGACATACAGTGACAAAATACTGACAGATAAAATAACACCCTGGATTGTATAAGGTATCATACAGATCAGCTGTACATACTTTTCAAGTTTCGGAAAATACACTGTTGTTACAAACAGTGCCAGAAGAACAATGATAATCGTTACAAAAATAGGTATAATACACATCAGTACTGTTCTGCCCATTGTTGCAAGGAATGCCGGATCTGTAAACAATGTTTTATAGTTTTCCAGATTAAAGCCTTCCGGTACAATGCTTGTCCATTTATCAAACATTGAATAAATGATTGAAACAACAAGGGGAATCAGCATATAGATGATTATAATCAACATTACGATCGGAGCGCCTATATTTTTCTTTTTCATTTTCTTGCCACTCCTTTCTGGAAATGCCTGCTAAGTCCATTGGTAATGAAAATCATAATAATCATGATAATCATCATTGTCACGGACAGAGCGCCGCCAAGTCCGGTTCTTATCTTAACTTCACCGGTATAGCAGCCTGCGATCTGAATCGGCAGCAGCGAAATATTATTCATCATCAGCGCATAAGCCGTTGCATAAGCTGCCAGAGCATTTGCAAACAACACGCTGAAAGTACCGAGAATACTCGGCATGAGCACCGGGACGCCAACCTTTGTCCAAAACGTCGTCTGACCGCCGCCAAGCAGTGTACATGCTTCCTTCCACTCTTTACGAACGCCTTCAAAGGCCGGGATAAGAAGCAGTGTTGAAAGCGGTATCTGGAAATACACATAAATCAGGCTCATACCGCTTGTCGTATATAAATTGTAATTTGCCAGTGCCTCAATACCGAGTTCTTTTCCGACACTGACCATAAAACCTGCATTGCCAAGTAAAATCATGTATGCAAAAGCAAGAGGGATACCGGCAAAATTGGATACCATGTTAAGAACCGTCATAAATACGGAATTTAATTTTCCGCCATGCTGATGTGCTGCTTTCGCGCCGAAGAAAGCAATAATGATACCGATAATTGCCGATGTCAGTGAAATTTTAATACTGTTAAAAATAGCTTTTCGATAAAGCAGTTTTGAAAATACAGTCTGGTAGTTTTCTAAGGTAAAACCGCCGCCCGCATCCGGCTGGAAGCTGTTAATAACAATCATTATTAACGGAATTATTTCGTAAAGAAAAGCAACCAGCAGAAATGGAACAAGGGCCAGTAAAAATATGTACTTTCTGTTTTTCATTGTTTCAACTCCATTCCGCTATATTAAGCTCAGCTTTTCATATATTAAAACGGGGGGTGCAGCCTGGCACCCCCGTTGATTAACAGACGTATATGATCCGCCTACACCGTTTATAATATTGATAACAGATTACTGTACAAGTAAAGGAATGATTTCTTCCTGCCATCTTGTAACTACTTCTTCACATGCTTTTGCATATGCTTCTGCATCTTCCATAGGAACCGCATTTGCATAATCTGCCTGACGGAATGTAGCTTCCTGAATTTCATCAGGTATTACAACATCAGTTCTTGTAGGAATAGCGCCTGCTGAAGCAAGGTTTGCCTGTCCTTTATCGCTGAAGATATATTCTCTTGCAAGGGCTGCAGCGTAAGGATGAGGCGCATTTTTATTAATAACTGATGCATAACCGCTCATGATGGAACCATCTGAAGGAATTGTAGCTTCCATAGCGTACTGTGTAATATTCTGTTTGTAAGGAATTGCTGTGTAGCTCCAGATAACGCCCATAGGAACTTCACCTGTTTCAAAGTTCTGCTGTAAAATATCAAGTGTATTGATACGTCCTGCTTCTGCCAGTTCTGTCCAGAATTCAAATGCAGGATCAAGGTTATTTAAGTCACCGCCGAAAGCATAAGCTGATGCGATAACTGCAGCCTGTGCTGTACCGCCGTTGATATCACCGAGTGCTACGGAGTAGTCACCGGCTTTAACATCTGCCCATGACTTAGGAACATTTGATACAAGGTCTGTATTTGTAAGGAATGTTGTACAACCTGTATAAGCAACCATCCACTTGCCGTCTTCAGCCTTTGCCCAATCAGGAACGCTGTCCCAGTAAGATGTCTTGTAACCCTGTACAAGATCTTCTTCGATGGCCTGTTTACCAAATGCAAAACCTACATCACCGATATCCTTTGTACCGTTTTCACCTTCAGTCTTAAACATCTGAAGTTCTTCCGCAGATGACATATCGGCATCGGCATGGTCAATACCATACTCATCTTTAAGTCCCTGCCATGAAAGTCCCCAGTTTGCCCATGAATCAGGCATACCTACAGATTCAACACGTCCTTCTTCTTTTGCTTTTTCAATGATTTCATCAAGAGATGCCGCATTCAAATCAACCGCGCCACTGTCAGAAGCTACTGATTCTGTATCAGCTGCCTGTGTCTCTGCACCTTTTGTATCTGCAGATGATGCGTCGCCGCCTGCCGGTGCGTCTGACTTGCCGCATGATGCTGCAACCATTGTCATTGCCAATACTGCTGCGAGAACTGTTAAAGGTTTTCTAAACTTTGTCATATTTTTTCCTCCTTTTTTATATCCGAATCTTCCCCCACGTCCGGGAAAGCCGGTTATACATGTCCCTTCGAACACTGCTTCAGTATATCTTAGCTTCTTCAAATTTCAATGAAGTTTATGTAAAATTTTTTTCAATACACCATCAGATATACTGTATATGTCCTAAGTAATAAATCTCAGAAATTCTAACGATGACAGCTATTTTAAGAAAACTTACATGATTCATAAAAAAATATGCAAAAAAGCAAGCATTGTTCGAGCATTGGTGCCTTAATACTTGCTTATCTTCTTCTCCCGCAATCACTTTATAGAATTTTCTGACTATTTTTTACCTGAATTTATATTAGCACAGTTCTCGTGATTTTGCAATATAATTTTTATTGTTCCATCAATTTTTTTGAAATTTTCAACAACCATGCTCATTATTTACCAAAAATATAATCAGCATATTGCATAAATACCTTCGTTTGTCTTACGTTTTTTTTATGATAACACCGCCGCCGACAACAATATCCTCACAGCCTTGAGCCCCATAAAAGACGACAGCCTGCCCCGGTGTGATTGCCCGCTGAGGTTCATCGAAAACGACTTCCGCGATATCGCCATATACTTCATCTTTTCTGACAGTCACCGTGCATGCCGCAGGTTTTGCGGCGTAGCGGATTTTAGCCCACGTCCTGATCGCTGCCTGAGGCTTTTCAATGGCCATCCAGTTGAGATTTGAAGCAATAAGACTGCTTCCGAAAACATCTTTTGCATCACCGATCACAACTTCATTTTGTTCTGCCCTGATCTCCGTTACAAATACAGGCCTTCCCATGGAAAGATTCAGCCCTTTGCGCTGTCCGATGGTGTAACAGCATGTCCCGCTGTGACATCCTAAAACACGGCCGTCCTGATCAACAAAATGTCCCGGCTGTGGCTTTTTTCCGGTATATCTTTCAAGAAAAGCTTTATAATCACCGTCAGGTATAAAGCATATATCCTGGCTGTCCGGTTTATCCGCCACCTTAAGTCCTGCTTTTGCAGCGATTTCTCTGATTTCATCTTTTGTATATTTTGCCGCCGGCATCAGTGTCCGTGACAGCTGTTCCTGCAAAAGCGCATACAGTGCATAAGTCTGATCTTTGCCGCCCGGTGCCTTTTTTAAAGAATAGCGGCCGTTTTCAAGACGTACCACACTGGCATAATGTCCGGTCGCAACGTAATCAGCACCAATCTGATCCGCAAAATCAAGCAGCGCTTCCCACTTGACATACCGGTTGCATAAAAGACAGGGATTTGGTGTCCGTCCTTTATAATATTCATCTGCAAAGGGCTCTACAACCTTTGCTTTAAAAATATCCGAAAAATCAACGACATGATGCTCAATACCCAGGGTTTTTGCGACTTTTAATGCATCACAGACACCCTGTTCATCCTCCGGTGTATCGGTATGTTCATGCCATGTTTTCATCGTCACGCCGATGACGTTGTATCCTTCTTTCTTCAGAAGATATGCTGCGGCAGATGAATCAACACCCCCGGACATACCAATAACAACGGATTTTTGGTTCATTTTAATACTCCTCTTCTTCTTCGTCTTCACTGATATCATTTTTAGGTTTTTCAAGTCCTTCAATGACAATATGGTTCTTCTGCGCATAATCCCACAATGCCGCATGAATCGCCTCTTCAGCGAGCAGTGAACAGTGAACCTTTACCGGCGGAAGTCCGTCAAGGGCTTCCATCACTGCTTTATTTGTAATTTTTAACGCTTCATAAATTGTTTTGCCTTTCACAAGTTCTGTGGCCATACTGCTTGTTGCCACAGCTGCGCCGCATCCGAAAGTTTTAAACTTAACATCTCTTATGATCTGCTGGTCATCGATATCAAGATAGATGCGCATAATATCTCCGCATTTTGCATTGCCGACAGTGCCGACACCGCTGGCGTTTTCAATTTCTCCGACATTTCTCGGATTCTGAAAATGATCCATCACTTTTTCACTGTACATTGTTGTACCTCCTGTTTATCAATCCTCTCTCTGTGCGGTGTCTGCATCTTTATGAACCTGCACAGAGCCTAATCATTACTTACTGTGTTTCTTAATTTCTTTTTTAATAAAGTCTTCGTAAAGCGGTGACATATTTCTGAGACGCTCAACAATCTTTTTAATTTCGTCTACAGTATAATCCACATCTTCTTTTGTTGTTTCATATCCGATCGTCAGACGCAGTGAACCATGGGCAATTTCATGAGGCAGCCCGATTGCAAGAAGTACATGGGAAGGGTCAAGTGATCCTGATGTACACGCAGAACCGCTGGAAGCACAAATCCCTGCCATATCCAGCATGATCAGTAAAGATTCACCTTCAATAAACTGAAAACTGAAATTGACATTATTCGGAAGACGTCTTGTTTTGTCACCGTTTAATCTGGCATAAGGAATTTCTTCATGAATTCGTTTAATCATGTAATCTCTGAGCTTAGTTTCGAAAGCTTTACGCTCTTCCATTGTTGCCATGGCAATCTCGACCGCTTTGCCAAGGCCGACGATTCCCGGCACATTTTCCGTACCGGCTCTTCTTTTACGCTCCTGCGCACCGCCGTGAATAAACGAGCGAATCTTTACACCTTTTCTGATATATAAAAATCCGATGCCTTTAGGACCGTTAAGTTTATGTCCGCTGGCACTGAGCATGTCAATATTCATCTCATCAACATTGATCGACAGCTGGCCATAAGCCTGCACAGCGTCTGTATGGAATAAAATGCCATGCTCTTTTGCAATTGCGCCAATTTTTGCAATCGGCTGTATTGTTCCGATTTCATTATTTGCAAACATCACTGAAATAAGGATTGTATCCGGTCGGATTGCTGCTTTTAAAGCTTCAAGATCGATAATACCGTTTTCATCAACACCGATATATGTCACTTCGAAGCCTCTTTTTTCAAGATATTCGCAAGTATGCAAAATTGCGTGATGCTCGATTTTAGATGTGATAATGTGTTTTCCTTTACTCTCATAAGCTTCGGCTGCTGCAATCAGCGCCCAGTTATCAGACTCCGAGCCGCCGGCTGTAAAATAAATATTTGCCGCGTCTGTACCGAGAGACTTCGCGATCGTATCTCTTGCATGTGTGATCGCTTCTTTATTTTTTGCACCCAGATCATAAATACTTGACGGGTTGCCAAAAGATTCTGTAAAATACGGAAGCATCGCCTCCACCACTTCAGGTCGCGCCGCTGTCGTCGCAGCGTGATCCATATAAATCGTTCTGCTCATTGAACTCATCTTCCTTTCTATTCTGTTCGCCAAAGCTGATCACTTCCCGGATCGTCATCGTATCAACGACATGATTAATACTATTATTTATACGCTCCCAGACATATTTTGTGACACACTGGTCAAACAGACCACATATATCTTTTCTTTCCTGGCATTCACAAACTGTCAGATCACCTTCCAGTGCTCTTAATACATCACCGACGGTAATATCCTCCGGTGCTTTTGCAAGGCGATAACCGCCGCCGCTGCCTCTGGCACTGAGAACAATACCTGCTTTTTTTAACTTCGCGATAATCTGTTCCAGATATCCTTCCGACAGCTTCTGTCTTGCTGCTATACTGCTTAGTGATGCGGGTTCCGAAGTGCAATGATGTGCAATATCAACAACTGCCCTCAAACCGTATCTGCCTTTTGTTGAAAGCTTCATCATAACCTCCAATCTAATTCCTAGTGTTTTACTTGGAATTCTTAAATCATCATATCACCAATAAAAATAATTGTCAATAGCAAAACTTACACATTGGCCGTATGTCTTCTGCGCTTTACCGGTTTTTTAAGCACTTTCGGCACAGAAATGGCCATGCCGATCAAAACAAAAACAAGAGGTACAAGCGCATGGTATAAGGTTGTAAGCCAATATCTGCCATCTGTAATATTTCCCTTAAACTGGTGCACGGAACGCTTAAAGTTCATCCTTAAGCTTGTCACCGGTGTCATAATATCCGAACCAAATCCGATGAATATCACGCCGATCAGCGATACAACAAAAATAATGATGACAGGAATCGGTGATTTTTCTCTTTTGCCGTTCATAACGATATACGCTGATGACGCCCATACAGGAATCAAAGTTGAGATAACCCCGTATAGTCTTGGCAGAAACGCAGTCAGCGCAATGGCAACGATGCATGCGCCGATCATCCCGATGACGGCACCTACAGCACCCATCACATAGTTTCCGCCGATACCCCTTCTTTTAAGGCCTTTATAGATCTTATTTTTCACACGGGACAGCCATGACTTTTGCTGTTTTTCCTCCTGCTGTCTGCTGCCGGATCTCCTTCTTGCAGGCGCATACGCCCTGTCAGTTTCCGTCATTTCAGGAAAATCCTTTTTATCTTTGTACTTTTCGCCCTCTGCCCTGTAAAACATAAGATCTGCTTTTGTTTTTACTGTTTGCTTTTCCAACATACATACCTCCAATAATCATGTATATCAACGGCCGTACCGATCTTAAAGTACTACGCCGGAATCATCATTCGCTTTCATATCGATCCGCACATCGCTATAAACTCATCTTCTGTAATAATGGGAATATTCAGGCTCTTTGCCTTTTTGTTTTTTGAAGATGACGACTGAGCATCATTATTGATCAAAAAACTTGTATTTGCTGATACACTGCCCGTAACCTTTCCGCCCCGTTCTTCAATGTAAGCTTTTAAAGCATTCCGGTTCTGGAAATGGGTGACGCTGCCTGTAATAACAAATATTTTTCCGTCAAGGAGACGGCTGTTTTCATTTTCCTCTTTCTTTGTCAGATGAATCTCCTTTAACAGCGCATCGACAAGGCGGTTATTCTCTTCATCCGCAAAAAATGATTCAAAAGAATCCGCAATTACCTGTCCGATACCATTGATTGCCACAAGCTGCTCTGACTTCGCTTTCCTGACCTTTTCAAAATCATTGTCAAAAGCACGGCATATAAGCCTTGCATTGGAAAGACCGATATTTAAAATGCCAAGGCTGTATACAAAATGATCAATTTCGACTGATCTCGCCCGTTCTATGGAATCCATTAAGTTTTTAAAAGATTTTTCGCCAAAACCCTCCATAGTTATTATAGCATCTTTATGTTCGTATATCTTAAAAATGTCTGAAAAATTCTTAATAAATCCGCACTGAATAAACTTTTCCAGTGTTGCCTCCGAAAGTCCCTCGATGTTCATTGCATCACGGCTGACAAACAGTGAAAAAGCTTTGATTTTCTTTGCCTGACAATCAGGGTTTGTACAATACAGCGATTTCACATCGTTGGTCTGCCGCACTGAAGTCTTCCCGCCGCAGACAGGACACTGATCCGGAATGTGTAAATTGCCGCTTCGTGTCAGATTTTCGGCAATCTGTGGTATAATCATATTTGCCTTATAAACTTCGATTTTATCGCCAACACCAAGCTGCAGCGCTTCAACAATACTGAGATTATGGACACTGGCTCTTGAAACGGTTGTCCCTTCCAGTTCCACAGGGTCAAATACCGCAATCGGATTAATCAATCCTGTTCTTGATGCGCTCCACTGGATTTCTCTTAATACCGTTTCTTTTAATTCATCAGCCCATTTAAATGCAATGGAGTCTCTCGGAAACTTTGCTGTTGCCCCAAGCTGTCGGCTGTAAGCAATATCATCAAGGGTTAGTACAAGGCCGTCGGACGGAAAATCATTATCAGTGATACGTTTCGCAAAGTTCTCCACCACTTCTTTGATGTTTTCACCGGTCACCGCTGTATATTCCACCACATCAAATCCAAGGCTCTTTAACCATTCCATTTGATTCATACGTGAATTACTAAAATCAACATCATCGGCTTTCACAAGGCTGAATGCAAAGAAATGGACATTGCGTTTTTTTGTAATTTCATTATTCAGCTGACGCACTGAGCCGCTGCACAGATTTCTCGGGTTTTTATACTTTGCGTCAACGTCCTCTATGCGGCTGTTAATTTCGTTAAAATCAGAGTATTTAATCACAGCTTCGCCTCTGATAATCAATTCACCTGTAAATGCGATTTTATGAGGTATATTTTTAAACATACGCGCATTGCCTGTAATCACTTCACCGACAATGCCATTGCCTCTTGTAACGGCTTTTGCAAGACTTCCATCCCGATATGTCAGCACAATGGTCAGACCATCCATTTTCCATGAAAGAAGCCCCGAATGACTGCCAAGCCAGCTTTTTAATGCATCACTGTCTTTTGTCTTATCAAGTGAAAGCATCGGTGACTCATGCGCTTCTTTCGGAAGCTCGCTTAAAACTTCATAACCGACATGAATGGTCGGGCTGTTGCTTAAAACCGTATTGGTCTCTGATTCAAGACTTAAAAGTTCATCATAAAGCCTGTCATATTCCAGATTGCTCATGACTTCTCTGTCTTCCTGATAATAAGCTTTTGAAGCTTCGTTGAGAACTTCAACCAGTTCTTTCATACGTTCAAGTTTATTCTGCATATTTTTATTCCTCACTTCAAATTATACTAAGTTCTTCCAAAAGAAAATACAATTGTAATCACGCATCTGAATCACAGCATCGTTTTATACTGAGTTCTTCCAAAAGCCCTGCTGTCTCATCTTCAGTCAGATAGCGCCATTGACCGGTTTTAAGAGAGCCAAGCTGTATATTCATGATACGGGTGCGCTTTAAAGCAACAACTCTGTAGCCAAAATATTCGCACATCCGCCGGATCTGCCGGTTTAAGCCCTGGGTAAGCACAATCTCAAAAGTATGTTTATCAACATATCTCACTTTACATTGCCGCGTCACCGTATCAAGAATCGGCACACCGCCCCGCATACCTTTAATAAAATCCTTTGTCACCGGCTTATTCACCCGGACGATATATTCCTTTTCATGATAATTTCTGGCACGCATCAGCGCATCCGCAATATCGCCCTGATTTGTCATAAGTAAAAGTCCTTCTGAATCTTTGTCCAATCTTCCAATCGGGTAAATTCTCTGCGGATAATTTAAAAAACGAACGACATTATCTTTTTCTTTATCAGATGTCGTACATACGATACCTTTCGGTTTATTTAGTGCAATCATTACAAAAGGTTCTTCTCTGACAATGCGTTTTTTCCCGACCATAACAATCTGCCCGTCAGAAACTTTATCTCCCATAGCCGCCACCTGTCCGTCAATGGTCACCTTTCCCGCGCCAATCAGCTCATCGGCCTTTCGTCTTGAACAATATCCTGCTTCACTTAAAAATTTATTAATCCGTATCATTCTTTCACCTGTTTTTCTGAAAATATAAAAGTTTCTACAACACGATGGCTATAGAAACTTTTTAACATGCATTACTGTACTGTATCTCTCTGTGCCTGAATCCATCACTTTTTAGCATTGCTTATGCCTGAATCTATCACTGTTTAGCATTGCTTATACCTGAATCCATCACTGTTTTGAATCACTTTGTGCCTGACTGTCATTTGTATCCGGTGCTGTACTATCCTTTGTCTCTGATACCGTATCTTTTACCTGTGAAGTTTCCGATTCAGTCAGACTTTCCGTTGTGTCTTTTGAAGCATCAAAAGACTCGCTTTCTGACGGACTGTCATTGGCGGATAAAGAAGCTGTAAGCGTATCAATGAATTTCTTTAACTCACTGTTTCCGTCACATGCCTGTGCAAACTTCTCATTCACAGTTTTAATAAGCTCGGCAATCTCACTGTCACCCTCAAGGTTGTCCACAAGATTCAGAACATCTTTGCCATATTCATAGGACATCGTTTCTTCATTATAAGTACCCGGATCAATATAAAATGTACCATCTTTTCCGGCATGAACATAAACATAAGATAAATTCGGCACCAGCGTATCAAAATCCGCAAGCTTCAAATCATCATAAATAAATACAACACGGGAAGCATCATCAAGTCCCGGCCTGATATAGCATTCCGTATTCTGATAGCCTGTGATGATCGTTGCCACTGCCATAAATGTCGTACCATTTTTCAGTTCTGTTGTATTGTACAATCTGGCAATAGCATCTACATCTCCCGATGCACATGCTGACCTGTACTGTCTGATCAGAGACGTGATCTGCTTGTTGACCTCATCATTATCCATATCAAGACTTGCTGCCATGCCCTGCAATGTATCCGCCGTATTTTCTCCGCCTGATTCCGACATGCCTGAATCAGCTTTCATAACCGAAGGATTTTTTATCTCTTTAAAAACACCTGCAACTAATGCTATCAGTGCAAGTCCCGTAAGAACAAGAATCCAGATCATCTTAATCTCATTCTGCCGCCGCAATTTCTGCCGTTCTCTTTTCTGCCGCCTGATTTCTCTCCCACTTAAAACTCTATCCTGAGACGAATTCTTCGCTCTGCTCCTGTTCTGATTTTTATTATAATTTCTCTTCTGATTATTATTCATGGTTATATCCCCAATATTCCAAATTCTATGAAATATTGTAACAAATAAACCTGAAAAAAGCAACACGCTTTCATACTTCTCATTTTTTTAATTTGAACTCTTGCATTTTTATGAAAATTATAGTATGATAATTGATGCACCCGTAGCTCAGTGGATAGAGCAATGGCCTCCGGAGCCATGTGCGTGGGTTCAATTCCCGTCGGGTGCGTTGGCGTATTTATAAGGCAGATTTTTATGAACCCTTATAAATACGCCTTTTTATGATATAGGAAATTATAATTTCTTATATCATAAAAAGCTCCGCAGGGATGCGACCCGTGCGGAACTAAAAAACGCCATTGGCTTAGAAGGGAAGTGTTTTCATGCCGCTTGTTAAAGAACATACTTATACAATAGAAGATATTTTCAATTTACCTGACGGCCGGCATGCCGAGCTGATTGATGGCCAAATCTATGATATGGCGCCGCCAAGCCGTATGCATCAGGAAATAAGCTTTGCTCTGTCGAGGAAAATTGCCGACCATATTGATTCTAAAAATGGATCCTGTAAAGTGTATCCTGCGCCATTTGCGGTGTTTTTAAATGCAGATGATAAAACCTACGTTGAACCGGATATCAGTATTATATGTAATAAGGATAAGCTTTCTGACCGCGGCTGTGAAGGCGCACCCGATTTTATTATAGAAGTTGTATCGCCTTCAAGTCAGCAGATGGATTATTTTATAAAACTTTTCAAATATCGTTCTGCCGGAGTCCGTGAGTATTGGATTGTCAATCCGGCAACACGGACTGTTACAGTATTCGATTTTGAAAAAGAACAGGCTTCAGGACAGTATAATTTTGATCAGCCTGTAATTTCAAACATTTTTAATGATTTAACAATAACAATCACAGATTTGCTTTCATAAATTTTTGACTATCCTAAATGCCTGATCGTCTGTATCACACTTTTCATGTGGTATTGAATCAGAAAAAGCTGATTCGAATACCGTGGATATTTCCGTTTGGCTTTTTCCATCATCGGATAAAAAAATTTTTCAGTTTCCCGGATATATTGAATCAGCTTTTCTTTTGTAAAGCCCGCTGCCATACCCGAAACATTATTGCATCGGTCCAAAAGCTTTACCATCAAAGCTATGGGATTTTCCGATATGCGCTGATAATACCGTTTTTCATCAAACGAATCACCTTTATCTTTTGTCAGCAATGCGACAGCCTCTTTGGCTTCTTTACCGACAGGCAGTTCTTCTGCTTTAATACCGCAGTCTTCACATACGTCATGAAGCAGGGCCGCTGATACGATATGATCATCATCAATTCCAAGAGCCAGTGCATGACAGGCCACAAGAAGCGGATGATAGATATAAGGAATTTTTTCTTTGCCCTTTCGAAACTGTCCTTCATGCATCGCCCTTGCAAAAGGAAGTGCTTTTAATGTCTGATGCATATTTTTAGTTTTTGCATAGCTTTCTATATAATCATACATTTCATTTTCGTCAAACAGACGGTCCTTAATATTACCGCAAAATTCATTGTATATACTTGTTTCCTGTTTTTTCATGACTTTGATTCCTCCGGATGCTTTACCTATGTTTATCATTTAGTGTACATCTTAACGCATCCAAAATAAAGTATATTTTTCAATTTTCCATATTAGCCCTGCTAAAAATAAGGATTGATTCAAAATATTCTTCCGGTTTAAAATTTCTCAACCTTATACACGCTTACAAAACACATTCATTGACTCAAAATCCGCTTCAGTACTTCATACGAACTTAGGATATCTTTCCTTGTGCTGCATTCTATCGTATATGTGCAGTCCTTTTTATTTTTTAGCTGATTTAAAACATTTTCTGCGTTAATACTACCGCATCCAAGAGCCATATGAGCATCTTTGTCTCCCATATTATCATGAACATGAACGTGGCCGATATAGGCAGACATACCGCCTGCCCATTCTTCGGCCGGTATTTTTGAATAACAGTTGGCATGGCCGATGTCCAGACACAGCTTAAAGTTTTTGGCTTCAATCATTTTCGCGGTCTTAACGATCGGTTCCCATTCTCTGTCGTACATATTTTCAAGAACAATTTCAATCTCATGGCGCTGCTGCAAAAACTGGTTCATAAAATCAGCAATTCTCTCTGCCCAACCGATGAGCATGTATATGCCCGGATTATAACCTGTGTGATACACGATTTTTTGTGCGCCGAGCATTTTTGCTGCCTCATAAGCCTGATCGAATCTTTTTTCTGTAACCTTCATTATTTCCGAATCAAAGCTTACAGGATTCAGGTCAAGGAAAGGTCCATGCAGTATTAAATGCTTCGCACCGATCAATTCAAGTCTTTTCTTATAACTTTCCACAGATTCAGTGAGCCTGTCAAGATTATCCGCAATGGAAAAATCAATACTTTCTACACCGGCTTTTGTTTCGGATATAATTTCTTTCATATCCATGTCTTCAACTAAATGACTGATATATATCATCATGATCCACCTTATTCTTTGATATAAAAATACTGTTTACCCCATGCTTTGCTAATCTATCAGTACACCATGGACGATAAACCTGACCGAAGAATCACTTGTACATGTGGACAGTGTAAGAATTTTATCATCCGCACCAACCTTAACATCAAGTTTCTCTTCCGCAAGTTCCGTTATATGATCAATAAACGCCTGCTTTTCCTGTGTTGTATCAAAAGATGTTTTAAAGCTGTCATCGGTTGTTTTTGCATCATACCATGAAAAAATCTGATATCTGAAGCTGCCGTTTTCCAAAATCAGCCATATATAAGGATTCTCGCCGGCCATATTATTTTCCCTGATATTTTTCAGCGCACCAAACATAGAACCGTTTTTTGTATTGTGCCCATATACAAGTGTATGGTCATCCGTAAAATCACAGCTGGCATTCATATCCATAAAAATACTTCCGAAAATATCATTTTCACCCTGATATGTATGTGTCAGATAATAATCGTTATCCGCGCCCTGCATGACAGGATAATTGATATTGGCTGCAGGATAATAAATCCAGCCCACTGTATCAGGATTTTGATTCTTTAAGGCTGCTAAATCAACTGTAATCGGGGGCATTATCTCATTTTCCTCCGCCGTCTTTGAATCATCTTCCACCGTATTTACGGAAACTGCCATTTCACGCACTTTTTCATATTCGCTGTCGCCCTTATCATATTTACCGGCTGAATTCACAATATTAAATATACCAAAAATAATAATCAGCACTGCAGCCGCCATACCTATCCATAACGGCAGATTTTTATATTTTTCAGTCATATCAGTATTCATTCCTTTCATACACAATCGTTATGCCATCGTTCAATCAATGGGCAGTTTGCCGCAGCCATTGATTTTAATGTCAGCGTTTCTATCTTTCGATCAGACCATATTTTTTCTTAATACGTTCAAGCTTTTCAAACATCGGTTTACTCATAAACCAGAGAAAAATCACTGTGGAGGCAGCATGGACAAAATCGACCGGTGCTCCGGATATATAATACGCGATCAGGCTGCTCTTTGTGATATATCCATAGGACATTAAAATACTGGCAGGGTTCATAATACCGCCAAATATAAAAAATACACTTAAAAAGCCATAAATACAAAGGCTGATACGTTTAGGCTTCAGTACCCCTTTTCTGAATAAAATACCTGCAAGGAAACCGATCATGCCGTAAGCAAACATCTGCCAGGGGGTCCACGGCCCCTGACCCATAAACATGTTAGAAACAAGCATGATGATACAGGCCACTAAAAATCCTGCCTCTCCGCCAAAAGATACACCGGTAATAATCACCACAGCGGCAATGGGCTTAAAATTGGGAATCATATAAAAAGCGGCCCTGCCCGCAACACCGATTGCTGCCAGCACCGATATGACCATCATTTCTCTCGGCTGAGGCTTTCTTCCTTCAAATACCATAAAAAACGGAATCATCGCATACAATACAATAAAAAGACTGAACATCAGATATTGTCTTCCATGATATCTGCTCACCAGTATAAAAAGCAGTATCGGCGTAATCACAAGAAAGCCTGCCAGAGATATCCATGTTCTTCGGGAAATCTTTGTTTTTGCCACCGGCGCAATAAGAAATCCGTCAGAAGGCAGTGTATATTCTGCCAGTTCCTCTTCTGTGGTATCCAAAGTATTGGCTTCAGTGTCCGTGTTCTCCCAAAATCTGTCTATAAAGCGGTCTAAAGATTCGCCTTTAAGCATTTTACAACATCCTTTCCTGTGACAGCCTCAGGGAAATAGTGCCTTGCCATACGGTTTGCCGCAGTTGTATAAAAACTGTTGCCGGCAAAAAATTCTCTTGTCGGTCTGTTTATAACTTCATAACCTTCAAAAAACAGTCCTGTCCTGTCTGCATATTCCGCAACAAATTCCACATCATGAGAAATCATAAAAATAGTAATGCCGTGTGATTGAAGCTTTTTGAGCACATTTCCCAGTTCTTCTTTATATTCTGCGTCAAGTCCCTTTGTCGGTTCATCCATAAGAAGAAGCCTTGGACGCAAAAGCAATACTTTTGCCAGTGCCAGCCGCTGCTGCTCACCGCCGCTTAAGTCATATGGATGTCTGTCAAGCAGTCCTTCAAGTTTTGTCAGACTTACAATACCTTCTATAGCTTCAACTTTTTTCATATTGATTTCATATTCATCAGATTTTTTATCCTTTTTTCCGCCGATGATCGCATACAGATCCTCACGCACTGTCTTTTTTACAAACATACTCTGTGGATTCTGAGGCAGCACCCCAAGATATCCTCTGTACAGTTCTTTGTCTGAATATTTGCGTATATCTTTGCCATTTAAGAGGATTTTGCCTCTGTAAGGCTGTCTGACACGGCTAAGTAAAGATAATGCTGTACTTTTTCCCGTACCATTGCCGCCAACCAGCGCATAAAACTCACCCTGTGCAACGCTTAAAGAAAGCCCGCAGACAACATCCGGAGAATTCTTCTCATATCTAAACCATACATCTTTCATTTCAACAGCCGGCGGATTTTTTACTTTTTTCGATAAATTCTCTGCGTTGGCCGCCGTATTTTCCTTATCTTTAAACCGGGGAATGATTACTTTTCTTCTGCCCAGTATATCTGACATCCATCGCCTGCCTTCACTGACAGTGAGCGGACACTTTCCCGGTATATCCGCCGCCATAAAAATCTGCATCGGAACAGGCATTGATAAAAACATACCATGATCCCGTGCTTTCAGTTTAAGTCCTATTTCACCCGGTGCGCCTTCGGCAATCAATCTCCCCTGATCCATAACAAAAACTTTATTTGCCCACGGAATGACATCCTGCAGGCGATGTTCTGTTAAGATGACTGTTGTTCCGATATCCCTGTTTATTTTTTTCACTGTTTCAAGGAAATCAGAGGCCGCTATCGGATCAAGCTGTGACGTCGGCTCATCTAAAATCAAAAGTTTTGGATGCATCGCCATAATCGCCGCCAGATTTAAAAGCTGTTTTTGCCCTCCGGAAAGCTCTGTCACATTTTTCATAAACCATTTGTGAATACCGAAATAACTTGCCATTTCTGCCACATGAAGTCTTATTGTCGCCGTATCATAACCAAGACTTTCAAGTCCAAAAGCAAGTTCATGCCATACCTTATCCGTAACAATCTGATTTTCAGGGTTCTGCAGGACAAATCCGATTTCACTGCTCTGGGTTCTGTGATCCACCGCATCAAGCTTCTCACCCTGATAAATAATATCTCCCTGCTTCGTCCCATGAGGCGCAAGGACTGTTTTCAAATGCTTAAGAAGCGTACTTTTTCCGCATCCGCTTTTTCCGCACAGTACATTAAGACTTCCTTCCTCAATTGAAAGTGATATATTTTTCAGAAACTGATCCTGATTAGGATATGCGAAGGAAAAATTTTTAATTTCTATGATAGGGTTATTCATTATATGCCGCCTCTCCTGCCATATCTTCATAAATTTTTCTGTATGTTACAATAATATCTGTATCCGCTGCCCTGCGGCTTCTTTCCATTGCGGCATTCTCAATCATATCCAGTAAAACCGGAACAAAGCAAAAAGCTGCAAAAGCCATAAAAGTAATCATAGTTAAGACAGCCGGACAGTCCACCGGTGCTTTTCTGCCCTGCACAATCATCCCCGCAAGCAGTATCCTTGGATTATACTGCGCAAATGCGGCACCCTGAGCGCACCCATAACAAAAAATAACAAATAAAGCAAGCATAACAGCGCCGACAACTTTATCCCTCTTATCAAATCGGTAAATTGAAAATGCGGTTCTTCCTTTAAGACCATATCCCCGGCTTCTCATGGAATCCGCTGTCTCAATGGCATTTTCCAGTGCCCACGTTACAAGAATCGATAACATATTCAGACCGTATTTTGCCTTTTTTATAATCCCTGCATTTGAAATATCTCTGCCAACACATTTCTGTCCGTTTCTTATGACCTGAAGCTGTTTTATAAATTTCGGCACAAATCTCAGGGCCATGGACAAAATCAGGGACAGCGCCGGTATAAGCCTGCCGAAAAGGTAAATAAACTTATCACTTGTCATAATTTTGTTATAACAGGAAAACCAGAGTATGATGATGAACATGACACAACCAAGGACAAGACCGTATACAAGCGCTTCAAGAGTTACCCAGTTTCCGCTGCTTTCGATATACAAAAGCGGTGTTACGCCGTAATGATTAAACATGGGATTTAATAAAGCGACAATAAGAAGCCCCGGCAGTGTAAATAAAAGATTCATACGAAGAACCTTTCGCCATCCGTTCAGAATCATATCATAAATGACAGCAGATACGAAGGATATGATCAAAAACACCGGATGCTGCATAAACATTGTAAATCCGATGACACCTGTAAAATAAAAAAAAATTTAATACAGGATGACATCTTGAAAATGCATCTGTCATTAATATACGCCTCCGCCGACATCAACACCAAGGTCACATGTATAACGCCACTCAATGTTATCCCCGTCACTGACTTCATAGCTTGAACATCCATAATTCGGATACCAGCCGTTGACCCTGTACATCCATCCTGAATTTTGTCCGCAGTCAAACTCATAAAGCTGGTTAATGCCCTCAATATAATAGCTTCCGTACATCGGTGTATATCTTGATGACATATGGATGCCTGTCTGGGCACAAACACTTTTTAATACATCAAATACAGTATCTCCCGGTGTAAACTCAACCTCGGACGGATATAAAATCCATCCGTTTGCCGGTACGAACTCCGCTTTTGACTGATCAAGGTCATCCCAGTTATTAAGAATCGTCGAACACTCAATGGATATTGTACATGTATGAACGGTTTCCTGATTGCCACCGCTGACCGGCTGTTCACTCTGAACAGTTTCCTGATTGCCGCTGCCTTCAGGTTCACTTTCTGATCCTTCATCATTTTGACTGATATCACTGCTTTTGTCTTTTTCATCATCTTTTGACTCATCTTTGTTTTCAGCAGCTTTAGAATTTCCGCCGACAAGATAATACATATCACCTGTTTCCAGTACATTAAAGGTCAGAACTGTCTTACCCTGGTCATCGGTTCCTGATGTCACAATATCCACGTCATTGATTTTATATACTTTGTTATCCATATATTTGCAGCAAATCACCGTATCGGCATCCCATTTTTCTTCAATGGTTATTTCCAGACTGGCCGGTGCTGCCATATGCATTGACTCAAGTTTAATACCGATACCGGCAGACGCATCATTTGCCGCAGCCTTAACCGCATCGATATTTTTGTTATCCAACGTAACTTTCAAATTCTGCGCCTGCGGATTTTTTATCATTTTTCCGTTATACGTCCACACATAGCAAAATCCTTCACCGCTTCCGGTAAACTTAAAATATCCCTCTCTGCCCTCGATAGTAGCCATCTGTTCCTCTGTGATGATGCCATCCGCCGGAATTTCATTAACTTCCTGCAGTGCTTCAACATTTACTCCGTTTTCAGCTTTATCCGGTATATTTTCCGAAGAACATCCGGAAAACCCCAAACAGAACAGAAAAATAAACATATATGCCGCGGCTTTTTTAATCCATTTCATATTGATTCCCTCCAAATAACATAATCAGGGAGGCGGCAGCCAACATAAGCCGCCCATCTCCCTGTCTGTAATGCCGTTCATCTTTTTATATTTTTGTTTTTTTGTTCTTCATCATTTTCCATATGCAAAATGCCAGAAGCCCAATGCCGATGATGATACAAATGAAATAAATGATATTTGACATCTTAAGTATTTTCTGTACTGCCGTTTCATTTTCATCCTGTGCATTTATATCACTGTTATCAGGCATATCCATTTCTTCTAAAACTGTTTCTTCCTGATCCGGCTGATATTCCTCACCTTCAAAATGCCAGCCTTTATTCTCTTCCGCTGTTTCAGATTCTTTTGTTTCTTCTTCGGTTTCTTTTGCAGTACCCGGTGTTTTTGATGCAGAAGCGCTGGAAGTCACTGTTTTTGAAGTTCCCGCAGGTGCTTTTGTTGCAGTCGAACCTGTCGTTTGTGAATGACCTGAGCCTGACGTATCGCCGTTTCCGCTGCCGTTTCCTGTCCCGTTATTTGAACTGTTGTTATTGCCATTATTTTCTTCTTCCAGCCCGGTGCCGCTGTTGTCACCGCTGCCGCCTTTATTTACGGAAATATCTGACATATCATAAAGACCGGTTTTACCCTGTGTAAATCTCTGATAAGCCGTCAGTGCATAATATCCCTGTTCAGTTGCCATGCCGTTGACAGTGCCGCCTTCTGCGCCGCCATTATTGGCCGCTCCGGCTTTAACATGCATAAATCCGCTGTTTCCGATATGATACGAAATAAGATTTTCAACAATCCAGTGACCGTCTTTGATAAATCTGGCATCGGTCATCGGATCAATCCCCAGAGCGCAAAGACCTGTTAATACCTGAGCACAGGATTCTGACGTTTCCGCATTCATCGTTGAATAACCGCCGTTACTGTTTTGTATTTCACTGAGACGGTTCACCGCCCGGTCAATAGCCGCCGTTATTTTTTCACAACCGTTTTTGTTATAGTAAGGTGCCAGTGACTGCAAAGCCATACCCGTAATATCAGGATCAGCGTTATCGCCTGTCATTGCCCATCCGCCGCCGCTTAGCTCGCCTTCAAGAATATATGCAATCAGCTTTTCCTCTGTTGTCTGATTTGTAACTCCGGCTGCTTCAGGAAATTCATATTCCTCACGGCTGTTTAATGCAATCAGCGCCCAAATCGGTCCATTAATCCCCTGTTTTGTCACTTTATCAAAATCTGAAAGGTACGAAAACAGATGATATCCTGCGATATCTCTCGGATCTTTTCCAATGGCAGTCATCACAAGAATCATCTTTGAATATTCCGTATAAAGCGCTGTATTTGTCAGTTTTCCGTCATTTTCTTTAAGATAGTTGGCAATGTGATTATAATATGTTGAAAAGTACTGATCATCTAAATCCATACCGCTTCTGGCAAGACCCAGTACAAACCACTCGCTTCCCTTCGCAGGATTCGTGTCAATGGACAACATATACTGTGAAGTTTCCTTTAATATCTGATCAACAGATTTTGTCAGGCTGTTGGCTTTATCCGTCACAGTAACTTTGCATTCGGCCTTGATTGACGGATTCGACTTTAACGATACGATAATCTTAACTGTTCCCGGCAAAAGACCTTTCACCGTACCATCGTCACTGACTGAAACAACGGAAGTATCCGTACTTTGATACTTTAATTCTTTGTTGATCATGGCATTTGCAGGTTTATATTCCACAGGAATTGTAATACTGCTGCCAATACCCACAGATGACGTCTCCGGTACGGATATCCCGGTGACTGCCACAGGATTGTCAATGATCACAATACTGCCTGTATGTATTGTTTTAAAAACGAGTTTCCCGCCTTCATATTTTCCTGACAATTCTTTCAATGTCAAATTTTCATGATCAGTAATCATATTAGCAAGCGGATTATACAACTTACCCTTATTTGAGAGATCAACAGAAAATTCAATACTTTTCTCCGGTTCGTAAACTTCTCCGGTACGAATATCTTCAAATGAAATTTCCTTATTCATTACAACAGATGCTATTGATGAATATTTACCGGTAACCGTATTTTTAAGGTTGCTGTCTGTCTCCGCATCATTGACGATCAATTTCACAAACCATCCGGCCTGAATACTTATTTCATTAACTGAATGTATTTTTTCACCGATCCACGTCCGCTTCTGTTCCAACAGATTTAAGGTTTGTTCAGATAATCCTGCTTCCGTATTGCTATTCATTTCTTCACATGCATTAGACGCTGCAATGAAATCTTTCACCATCTGAGCGTTTTCATCAAATGTCTGATTTTGATTCAGTGCAGCAACCGCATCAGCAATGAATTTAAGAACTTTTTCTGATATTTGGTCGATTTTATTCAATACATCGTCACTAAGCTGATCTTTTTGTTCTGCAGAAAGAGCTGCAAATGTGTTCAGCGCTTTAACAGCCTCAGTTACATTTTCAGCACAGACATCGTCAGATAAAGACTGAATTTTTTTCTCAACCTCCGATATTTCCTTATTTAATTCAGCAATTCGGCGTTCAAGATTTAAAAGGCGGGCATATAAATCCGCATTTACCTTTGCTTTTTCATCAATTGCCAGTGCGTCGTATGCATTTCTGGCCGCATCAATCTGACTGCCGTCAGACAGTGTTACTGCTGAAAGCGCCGGAAGTTCATCAAGAAGTCGCTCAACTTTTGCAATATCTTCTTTTTTTGCGATCAGCCTGTCAGCTTCCTTTTTAATTGCGTTCAGCTTATTTACCGCTTCAGCATTTATTTCGGCTTTAACAGCATCTGTCAGACTTACATATTCTTCCCAGACATCAATAATCCGGGCTGTATCATCATCATTAACATGACCTTCATCAGGAAGCAGGCTGATTTTATCTTCAACAGCCCGTGCAAGCTCCACAGTATTTCCTACCAAAATCCGGCAGACTGCGGATACACCACCCTTTGTTGTAACTGTAATCTCTGCAGTTCCCGATTTTAAAGCTGTGACAACACCTGCCTCGTCAACTTCTGCCACTGCGCTGTTACTGCTTTTATATGTCAGCGACAGTTCTTCTGTAGCATTTTCCGGTTCAAATCCTGTGACCAAAAGCTGAATTGACTGTTCCACTTCCATAGAAGCACCGGTCATATTCAGTGTGATTTTTTCGATTGCCCTTTCTTTAACAGTCACATGACATACTGCCGTTTTTCCGTTTTTAGTTGTCGCTGTAATATCAGCCCGGCCATTTTCTTTAGCTGTCACAAGGCCATTTTGGTCAACCGACACTACTGAACGATCTGAGCTTTTCCAGGTGATACCGGTCTGATTAATATGATCAGGTTTTAGTGTTGCAGAAAGTTTTACACTTTCCCCTAAAGCCATGGTCAAGTCTGTTTCAGATAATGTGATGCTTTCGGGAAATACCGGTTCCTGATCAGGCAGTGCCGCCAGTGCCGCATCAAGTTCTGCCTGCGTTGCATTTAATTTCTGAAGGCAGTTTATAGCCTGATTGTATGCCTCCTTACAGCCGTCGACAGCGAACCATTTTTCTTTATTCCGGTTAATCTCGGCAATCTTTCTTGTAAGCGCTGTTTTATCGCCCACTTCATAATAAACCGTCTCACCGGTCAGTGAACATCCTGTCAGATCTTCACCGTATCCCCAGATTGTAAACTGAAGTCTGAACACATCGCCGTCACTTGGGGTATAGCCAGCCATACCAACACCCGGAAAAACATAACCGCTGTCATTTCCAACGGAATACATCCAGCCCGACATTCTTGAATAAGAAAACTCACCAAGCCAGCCTGTACCTTTGCTGTATTCATTGACAGCTGAATTATCCGGGGGATTCACTGTGTTCATACCTGTTTTTTTAGGACCGATCAGTGAGATGCAGGAGGGAATCGATATGATTCCCTCATCTGCACCGTCAATGCCCTGAAGATAAAACGGTGAGTTCTTTGCACTGTAACTGTATCCTTTTCCTTCCAGAACTCTCCGGCAGATATCTTCGTAGGTATCACCCTGTTGAATTTCCATCGTGTACGGTTCTATGAGATATCCCTGACCAATCGAAAAGCGTTCGACACACACGGTAATCGTTCCGTAAACAGAATCCGCCCTGACAGGCATATTAAATCCCAGAATTCCGGAAATCACAATGATCACCGTCAGCAATAATGATATGATGCAGTTAACCGCTCTCTTTTTATTTCTCATATTATACCGACTCTCTTTAAACTGTTTTTCTTTTTTTATTAAGCATTACAAGAACCACAAAAGCTGCCAGTATGATCATACCTGTTTCTGCCATATTTACCGGTGTGTTGTCACCTGTTTTCGGTACAGAAGTCACTGTACTCGTACCTGTACCCGTGCTTGTTCCTGACGGTTTTGCAGTTGTACTGGTACCTGACGGTTTTGTTGTTGTGCCGCTCTGATTGCTGTCGTTCTGGTTATTGCTGTTCTGGTTATTGTTGTTCGCGTTATTGTTGTTCTCGTTATTGTTATTCTCGTTATTGTTGTTTTTGTTGTCGTCACTGCCTGTTGATGCCTTTGCTGTTCCGAAAGCATAAACGCCGTTTTTGTCCATTGTAAATGTTATTTTCTGTCCGTCAACAGATACACTCAGATAGTTCAATGTCTGTTCCGGCGCAGCAGCTATAGATAAACTTTCCGGTTCCGGACTCTGCAGTATTTGAATATCGTTATCGATAACTGCAGCTCTTGATAAGTTTTCCGGTGTCGGACTCCACAGTAGGTATACGAGATTTCCGCCAAGTGTTTCACTGCTTGTGATGACCGCAGTCATTTGTCCGTCCCAGGCCTGTTTGCTGCCTTCTGCTGATACTTTATATTTTTCAAGTATAAAGATGTCGTTCAGTTCTGCATTTTTAGCTGACTTAAGTTCTTCTTTAAGTCCCGTTGCCGTATCCGTATCCGCTTCCTTAATATTGACAACAACATCATAAGGAATTGTTTCCTTAACAGATATATGACCGTTTTGTGCCAGTGCTTTATTTTTAGCATCAGCGACTGAAATCTTCAAAGACGCGATATTTTCAATATTCTTTACCAGTGCCTGTACATCCTTTGTTGCTGCCTGATAAGCTGCTTCAGCCGTTTTAATTGCCGCAACAGTGCTGTCGTCTGTAAGATTTTCTTCACCCGCACTGACTGCTGCCTGAACCAGTGTTTCAATTTCCTGAGCCCAGGATTTGTTTGCTTTGTAAAGGTTTACATTGGCTGCAGCTTTGTTCCAGTCAGCCATATTTTTAACATAAGCCTTTGCAGCATCACTTAAAGTTTCATACGCACTGTCAACTTCAGCAAGCTTTGCTTCTGCCTGTGAAAGCATTTCATCTGATGTGATTGCTTCCTTTAAAAGACCATCAATTAACTGATCTACAGCCGATGCAGCATTCAGCGCACTTCTAACTTCAATTGCCTGGCTTCTGATGGTTTCTGCTTTAGCGGCAAGTCCTTCGACACTGTCTAAATATACACCGCTTTTAGCATGAGCATCATCATATTTACCGATCAGTTCTTCAGCCCTTGAAACATTTGTGTCATCAACCTGCGTAAAACTTGAAATATCAGCAATTAATCCTTCCAGATATGCCTGCACATAACCTTCATACTGTGATGCAATCTCAACATCCTGCACAAGCTTATCTATAAGTGCAGTACCACCTTCCAAAGCTTTAATTTCATCAGCAATTCCAGGATATTCTGAACAAAGATCATCATATGCAGCTTTTGCTTCACCAATTGCCGAAATATCTTCTGCCGTTATATTTTCGGTAACCTGGCCTTCCTCATCTGTAATCATCAGATCTTCCGGATTTTTAAGCGTGCTGATCATATTTATCACATTCTCTTTTTCAAGCTGTTTCATATAAGCTTCCGCTGCTTCAAGTACACCCAGATTTGATACTGAAGGCTTCAGTGAATCCGGAAGCTGTTCATAAAGACTGCGTACATCTTTAAGCACATTTTTATCACCAAGTGTAATATTGGCTGTATTTTCAAACTGTGCTATATTATTCTCAACATTTTCGACTGCTGTATTCTGAAGCGCTGTAAGTGCAGCTTCTGCCGCTTCAAGTACAGCTTTTTTACCGTTGTTTTCAACAATCTGCTTCTGTGCATCTGTTAATGCGTCAAAAGCCAGTCTTGCCGCCAGAATCGTCTGCTGTGAATCAAGGGTTACGTCTCCGATGGCATCAATTTTTTCAATAACCTTTTTGGCTTCTTCCAAATCGGCGATTGCTTTAGCGCATGCATTCAATTTATTGACGCATTCTTCAGAAATATATCCTTTGACTTCATCTGTTTTTCCGTTGTACTCATCGATAAGATCATTAACTGTCTGCTTGTCACTGACAGTGATCACATCTGCATTCGGAAGTTCACTGACTTTTTTCTCGAAAGCCTCCGCTGCTTCCTGATTCGGATCTATTTCAGGTTTCTTTTCAAGTGCGTCTATGGCGTTTAAAAGATTTTCTGCCGCTTCTTTCAATTGTTCTTCATCCGTTGAGCCGGACTGTAAAAGTGTACGTGCGATCTGAAGCTTCTGCGCCATGGCAGACCATGTATCTTCCGTATATTCTGTTTCTGTTAAAGACTCTGCTTTTGTCACTGCTTCATCAAGTTTTTCCCTATAATCCACATTTTCTTTTGTCGGAATATCTGTCAGATCATACAGGGAATTTGCACCTTCTCTGTATCGACGATAAGCCTCAAGAGCATAAGTTGTCTGCTGCGTTCCCATGATGTTGCCCTTTGTATCAACCGCCTTATCCCAGTAAAAACCTGATGCAGCCTTGTAACTCCACAGATTTGTGATCATATTTTTCGTGCCTACCGTGAAACCATGATTGATATCTGCCGCATCTATGCCCGCTGCCGATAATGCTGTTAATACCTGTGCTGTCGTACAGCTGTTTTCATTATAGACTTTATTCGAAGCAAAACCTGCCTCAGTACTCATCTGATCCTTAAGCCAAGTCAATGCTTTTGAAAATGCAGCCTGTACCTGCGGATAACTGCCATTGTTGTATGGTGCCAGAGCCTGAAGAATCATGCCGGTCATATCCACATCTGTTGTATCCGTCAGCATAAATCCGCCGCTTTCATCCTGAAAAGCAAGGCACATATTGATCAGACTGTCTCTGTTCCATCTGGCATCATCAGGGATTTCATAGTTATTGCTGTCCAGTGCAAGTAAAGTCCAACTGATCTGATTTGATGTCAGATAATCAAGGTCTTTCCAATTATAAAGCTTTTCAATAAGATCTACGCCGCCGAAATTTGTAGGATCCTCACCGAGAACACCCAGTGTTAAAATCACACGGGCATAATCTGTCGGCTGTGAAAGGCCATTCGAAACGGCTTCTTTGGCGTTTGCAATATATGCCGCTATATTTTCATCTGAAATGAATCCTCCGGCACGAAGTACTGTAAAAATATTCCATTCATCACCGTACTTGCTGACACTCAGCCCTTCCAGATACTGAAGGCCGTGAGCAATACCTGCTTTTGCTGTCGGCAGAGGATCTTCCATCTCAATCTCTGCTTCATCGACTTTTACTGTGAATGTAAGATCGGCACAGCCCTGTGTGCTGTCATTTGCCTTGCCTGTAACCGTAACTGTCCCTGCCTTTTTTGCAACGATTTTATTATCAGTGATTGTTACAATGCCGTCTTCACTGTAACTCCATGTAAAGCTTCGATCTGTGGCATCCGCAGGCGTTGTCGTAATATTAAGACTTTCTGTATCTCCCACATTCAGTTCATAGGAAGTTTTATCCAGTACTGCGGATTCAAGCGGTTTCTGATACAAAAATGTAATCGACACTTCTTTGACAAGACCTTCATTATCCGAACTGTGGACTTTAAATCTTGCAGTTCCTGCTTTTTTAGGAACAATACCGGCTTGATGACTTGATTCATAAGTAGCAATTTCAGGTGTCAGATTCTCCCACCAAATGTTTTTGTTTGTCGCATTTGCAGGTGTAAAGGTAATATTAAGATTGCCATTATAAATACCGGTTCCAATATTCTGACCGGTCATAAAGTCTTTTTCACCGGAAATGGTAAATCTATCTACCAGATTTACCTGAAAATCTGTAAGCGGCACATATGTACATCTTGCAATAAACTGTGCTTTGACGCCCCAATTATCCTTCATGAAAACAGACATTGTCGCTTCGCCGCCATTATTAATAGTCATAGTGTTTCCGACAAATCTGAAATTATAGGATGTATCACTGGTGTTGTAATGAAGCGCCTGTGCCGGAATCGTCACCCATTCATCATTGGCATTGAGTCCCTTTGTCGTGACAGGCACACCGCTGACCGTACCTTCGGTTACATAAGGATTATCTATACTGACTTCTGTTTCTCCCACATAGGTTTTTAATTCTTTAATACCGCTGGCAACACAGTCAACTTTAAAAGTTTTGCTCCATCCGCCGGAATCTACTGTGATCGTCAGTGCTCTGACATCCCACGGTTTCCATAAACCGCTCTCTCTGTTGATAAATGTCCACCAGGACAGATCATCACCGCCCATAATTGATGTTACAAAAGCGCTTCCGCCGCTCCAGGTGGTCGTTCCTTTTGGTCTTCCGACAACAAACTTACCTTCATCAAGACAAGTCAGCGTAATCGTATCATTTTCATCCAGTTCCTGTGTCGTTCCATTTGCGTATTCAAAATAGACATATGGACCGTCATATGGTGTTACTTCCACTTCAAAAGATGCACGCTTTGAACCGACGGTTACAATAACATTTGTTATGCCCTCTTTTTTACCTTTAACGGAAGCAAGATATTCATTGCCCTCCATCGGTGCAACTTCAGCAATTGTATCATCTTCAACGCTCCATACCCATTCAATATTTTCCGGAACGCCGGAACCTATGTCCGCCATAAGCATCAGCTCTCCTGAAATTGCCGCAATTGAATTTGATGCACTCATATTTGTAATATATGGATCGCCTATTTCTTTGACCGTTATTTCTGCACTGTCTTTGACATCCGGATTTTCAGCTGTTACGGTTATTGTGGCACTTCCCGGTTTCAGCCCCTTGATCACGCCATCCTGTACAGAAACAACAGTATCATCGGAAGATGCCCATGTCAGTATATCTGTACTGCCGCCAGGCTCTAATGTGGCTGTAAGGGTTGCTTTCTGTCCTTCATAGATTTCCATCTCTTCTTCTGAAAGTGTCACACTTGTCGCTGAATCAGATGCGGATTCCATGTTCGTCTTTGCCTTGGCCACATCTTCTGCTAAAGCTTCCGGATTAAGAAGTACTGCAGCGGCTGCATCATAAGCAGCTTTTCTGTTGCCGCCAAGCGCTGCGCCATCGTATCCGGACAATGTTTTAACAAGTTCATCCTTATTTACTTTCATCGTACCGTCACTGGCCCAACCGGCACCATCCGTTGTAGCTCCGATCAGATCCAGATTTCCTTTCGGACAGTAAATAAAACGTATGACCGTTACCTCTGAAGAATAAAAATACGATGCATCTTCATACAGCTCACTGTCTGCGACAACATACCATTTTGATCCCGCACCAAGGTCTCCGTTATTAAGCCAGCCATCATCCTGACTGACGTCTTCAAAACCTGTAACTATACCACTGGATACCTTTACCTTATCTCCCAATAAGGACTTTATAAAAGCATCACCGTAACGTCCTGACCAGCTGGTGGAAACTGTCGGATACACCAACATGGTACCATTGCCGTTTTCATCATATTTCTCCACTGTAAAGTATTTTGCTTCAGCCGCATTTGACTCTGTCGCAGGAATCAGCGAAAAGATCATACACAGTGCGAGAAATAAGCTGATTAGCTTCTTTTTTCTCATTTCATAATACCTCCTTAAAATATTTATTGAAATTTTAAATGCCACAGGAAAGCGTTTAAAATTTTTATAAAATAAACATCACTGCCATTTACACCATTCCTTTCATTGGATTTCATGAAAATGAATGCAGTGTCAGTGATTTTATTTTTACTTTTACAATCGGAGGGTAATAAAACAGAATCTTGACATTATCCAAACGTCAAAATGACAGAATTCCCCTAAAAAAGGGTACAAAAAATACATCCCTGTTTAATACCACCAGAAATATTGTTTATTGATTCCATGTTTGTGTTCTGACTTGAGCCATCTTAATCATTCCTACTAAGAATCCCTTCCCAAACATGCGTTCAGTGGATTGATTCTTTTCGTTGCTCTCACAGCAGGGATTAATCTGCCGGGCTTTTCACCCGATTCCTTTAAATGAGATTTCTCTCAACCATGGAAGTTATTATAAAATTTTTATTGATTTTATATCGTAATAATCAGAATCTTTCTATATATGTTAAAAGAATACAACCTTTTTTTCATCTTGTCAATGATTTTTATGAAATAATCTTAAAATGATTTTTATGAAATAATCTTAAAATAATATGTGCAATATCACAAAAGAAGCGCCCCTTCGGACGCTTCTTTTATTCAATCTTCTATTTATTTAATCTTTCCTCCAGTGCATTGACAACCGTTTCAAGAACTTTGATTCTCGCATAATACTTATCGTTGCCTTCAACGACAACCCAAGGCGCATAGGATGTCGATGTTCTGACGATCATCTCATCTACAGCTTCTTCATACTGATCCCATTTTTCACGGTTACGCCAGTCTTCATCAGTGATTTTCCACTGTTTTTCCGGTGTTTCCATACGTTCTTTAAATCTGCGTTCCTGCTCATCTTTATCAATATGCAGCCAGAATTTAATCACAATGGCACCGAAATTCGTGAACTGTTCTTCCATTTCATTGATTTCTTTATAAGCACGTTTCCATTCGTCTTCCGTGCAGAAACCTTCGATACGCTCAACCATCACACGGCCGTACCATGTTCTGTCAAATATTGCAATATGCCCGGCTTTCGGCACAGCGTTCCAGAACCGCCACAGATAATGATGGGCTTTTTCAATATCATTTGGTGAAGCTGTCGGAATAACTTCATATCCTCTTGGATCAAGCTTTTCTGTCAGCCGCTTGATAGCGCCGCCCTTACCGCCGGCATCCCAGCCTTCAAAAGCAAGAATCACAGGAATTCTCTGCTTATAAAGCTCACTGTGAAGCTTTGAAATCTTTTCCTGAAGATTTTTGAGTTTCTTTTTGTATTCATCTTTTGTCAATGACTTATTCAGATCAATACCTTCAAGAACAGTTGTTTTATATGGGCTTTTGACTTTTCCGGCTAAAGTTTCGCCCGGTTTTTCAGCTTTTGCGGCTTCTACCTGGGCAATCTTGTTTTTCATGGCAGTAACAACGGTTGATAAAATCTTGACTTCCGCATATTCGCGGTCTGTCGCCTCCACAATTGTCCAAGGTGCAAATTCCGTATCTGTTTTTTCAATCATCTCTTCATAAACATGAAGATAATCATCATATCTTTCATTATGACGCCAGTCATTTTCTGTCACACGCCACTTTGTTTCCGGTGAGGCTTCCAGTTTCTTAAACCGTTTTTTCTGTTCCTTTTGAGAAATATGTAAAAACAGTTTTATAATCAGGTTATTATCCAGCGAAAGATTTTCCTCAAAAAATACAATTTCATTGTATGCGTTTCTAAGCTCATCTTTATCAAGATTTTTTTCCATCCTGTCATTGATGACCCTTCGATACCAGCTGCGGTCAAAAATGTGGATGCGTCCTTTGGCCGGTGTCTTTGTCCAGAACCGCCAGAGGAACGGACGCATATATTCTTCCTCGGACTCATCCTGAATGGTAAATACTTTAAAGCCTCTCGGATCCATCGGCTGAATCAGACGGTTAATTAATGTCCCTTTTCCGGCTGCCCCCCAGCCTTCAAACACAATCATCACCGGAATCTGAAGCCTTTTGCATTCCCTCTGCAGCGCAGACAATTCCATGCCGAGATTTTCTATAAGCTTCTTGCTTTCCTTTTTCGTAAACCCTTTTGACAAATCAATTTTATCCAGCATACCTAACCCTCCATAAAGACTCTTTTTTACAGAATACCACATTTTACACAAAAAATAAATCAATATTTAATCTTTTTTATATATTTTCCCCATACTTTATTTGACAACAAATGCCCTGCACATAAGTCATTTACAATGCAGGGCATCAATCAATTTAAACTATAAATAATCAGACATTAAACATCAAGTCCGCGTATGTCGGCATCGGCCATTCTTTGGCATCGACAATCATTTCCAGTGCATCAGCAGGTGCCCGAAGCTCTGCCATTGCTGTAAATACTTCGTCACGGTAAGCGACTGCCTGCTTTTTCGGCTCAGTGATCAACGCAGCTTTTTCCACGGCCATTTCAAGCTTAATCAGCGCATCATTCATAAGCTTCAGATTCTTTGTACAGTCTGAAAGTACGATTCGCTGAACTTCGGCACTGACACCGACATCCTCCACCGCCTTGACGGAGTTTGCCACTGTCGTCGTATAGCGGATCACCGCAGGAATAATCTGTTTTTTAGCCATATCGATCATCGTTCTTGCTTCAATATTAATTGTCTTTGAGTAAGTTTCATAGCCGACCTCCTCACGGGATTTAAGCTCACTGCATGTCATAACGCCATGTTTCTCAAAAAGCGCGATGTTTTCAGGCTTTGTAAGATACCCAAGGGCATCGACCATATTTTTTATATTCGGAAGTCCCCGGCGCTTAGCCTCTTTGACCCATTCTTCAGAATAACCATTGCCGTTAAATATAATACGGATATGTTCGGAAATCCACTGTTTCGTCAGATCATGGGCAGCCATTTCAACATCATCCGCTTTTTCAAGAATATCCGCGGCCTGTGAAAATGTTTCGGCCACAATGGTATTTAAAACAGTATTCGGATCGGCGATCGATGCTGTCGAACCGACCATACGGAACTCAAATTTGTTTCCTGTAAAGGCAAATGGTGATGTACGGTTTCTGTCTGTGGCATCCATCATAAATGAAGGCACTGTGGAAACACCGACATCTGCAGCGGCACCTTTGATGGATTCTGTGGCTTCACCTTTTTCACAAAGCTGCTTCACCACATCCTCAAGCTGCTCTCCAAGGAACACGGATATAATGGCCGGAGGCGCTTCATTGGCGCCAAGGCGGTGATCATTGCCCGGATTTGACGCAGATTCTCTAAGCAGCGGCGCATATTCGTCCACCGCTTTTAAAATTGCGGCAAGAATCAGCAGAAATCTTCGATTTTCATGAGGTTCTTTGCCCGGATCAAGAAGATTTTTTCCTGTATCCGTTGTCAGCGACCAGTTATTATGCTTGCCTGAACCATTGACACCGGCAAAAGGTTTTTCATGGAGCAGACACACAAGATCATGCCTGAAAGCGACACGCTTCATTGTTTCCATCACAAGCTGATTGTGGTCAGTGGCAATGTTTGTTTCATCATAAATCGGCGCCAGTTCGTGCTGTGCCGGCGCAACTTCATTATGCTCTGTTTTTGCCTTTACACCTAATTTCCATAATTCCTCATTTAAATCAGCCATATATGAAGCAATACGTTCTTTGATGCTTCCGAAATAGTGATCGTCCATTTCCTGACCTTTCGGCGCAGGCGCGCCAAACAGTGTGCGTCCCGCAAAGATAAGGTCTTTACGCTGTTCGTATGTATGTTTATCAACAATAAAATACTCCTGTTCGGCACCGGCACATGTCGTTACCTTTGCCGCGCGGTTATCGCCAAACAGCCGCACAATACGCATGGCCTGTTTATTAATTGCTTCCATCGAACGAAGCAGCGGTGTCTTTTTATCCAGCGCCTCACCGGTATATGAAAAGAATACTGTCGGTATGCAAAGTGTCGCTCCAGCCGGTGTTTCATGAATAAACGCCGGTGATGTACAATCCCATGCCGTATAACCTCTCGCCTCAAATGTCGCTCTTAATCCGCCTGACGGGAATGAAGAACCGTCGGATTCGCCTTTAATCAGTTCCTTGCCTGAAAACTCCATAATCACCTTATTATCCGATGTCGGCGAAATAAATGAATCATGCTTCTCCGCTGTCACACCGGTAAGCGGCTGGAACCAGTGAGTATAATGGGTGGCGCCTTTCTCAATAGCCCAGTCCTTCATGGCATTGGCCACAACATCAGCCACATGACGGTCAAGCTCCGTACCGTTTTCAATATTCTTAATTAATTCTTTGTAAATACCCTTCGGCAAACGCTCCTGCATCGTCTCGTCGTTAAAAACATTGGAACCGAATATTTCAGGTACATCTAATTTCTTAATCATCTGATTTGTCTCCTTTATACTGGATTTTTTATTGATTTAAACCATATGTCCCATGTAATAAAAGCCCTTACATTCATCAAGGGATACAGACACAATTTTACCGATCAGATCTGTACTTCCCGGAAAATGTACAATCAGGTTATTGCTGAGCCTTCCGCTGACAAGAGAGGCATCATGGTCATTTTGTTCCTCAACAAGAACTTCCATGACTTTTCCTGTGTCCCTCATCGTCACCTCTGCAGAAATAGTCTGCACAAGGTTAAGGAGTCTGTCAAAACGTTCCTTAACCACAGCTTCCGGCACCTGATTTTCCATGGCTGCTGCCTTTGTGCCTGTACGTTTTGAGTAAATAAATGTATAGGCACTGTCAAATCTGACTTTTTCAACAACATCAAGTGTCTCAAGAAAGTCTTCTTCAGTCTCACCCGGAAAACCTACAATAATATCTGTTGTCAGTGAAATATCCGGGCATGCCGTTTTAATTTTTCTTACAAGTTCAAGATAATCTTCTTTCGTATAATGCCGGTTCATTTCATTTAAAATCCGTGTACTGCCCGACTGCAGCGGCAGATGGAGATGCCTGCATATTTTCTTTGATGTACGCATCACTTCAATCAATTCATCGGATAAATCCTTCGGGTGGGAAGTCATAAACCGTATCCGGCGAAGGCCTTCTATTTTTTCAATTTCCTTTAGCAGTGCCGCAAAAGTGATCGGATTTTCAAGATTTTTTCCATAGGAATTGACATTTTGACCAAGGAGCATCACTTCAACGACGCCTTCGGAAACAACCTTCTTTATTTCACGTACAATATCCTCCGGCGCTCTGCTTCGTTCACGGCCTCTGACATAAGGTACGATACAGTAGCTGCAGAAATTGTTGCAGCCAAACATAATGTTAATTCCTGTTTTAAAGCTGTATTTTCTGTCCACCGGCAGATCTTCCACAATCTGATTCGTGTCCTTCCAGATGTCAATAATCATACTGCGCGACTTAAATCTGCTGTATAAAAGCTCCGCGAACTTAAAAATATTGTGTGTACCGAATATCAGATCCACATGTCTGTAGCTTGTACGGATTTTTTCAACGACCTCAGGTTCCTGCATCATACAACCGCACATGGCGATCATCATTTCCCGGCGGGTTGATTTTATTTTTTTCAATTGACCGAGACGGCCGTATACACGGGTATTGGCATTTTCGCGGACGGTACACGTATTATAAATAACAAAATCCGCATTTTCATTTCCGGTGACTTCATAACCGATCAGTTCAAGAATTCCCGTAAGCTTTTCTGAATCTCTGGCATTCATCTGGCAGCCAAACGTTATGACAGCCGCAGTCAGTTTTCTGCCAAGTGATGCTTTCTTTTCTTCAACAATCTGTCTGCATTTTTTAATATAATAATACTGGCGCATCGGTTCCTCTACAGGTACGGCGGCATTGACATCAATTGCATCAATGACAGCCTCCAGTGTCTTATCATGTGCCATGTTTAAACTCCCTTCATTTTCTGATTTACGGCATATTTTTGATCTGCCGGACATTGACCGGCTTACGGGCGTACCTGCCCGTTACCGTAAATAATATATTTTGTTGTTGTCAGTGCCTTAAGCCCCATAGGACCTCTGGCATGAAGCTTTTGCGTACTGATTCCGATTTCCGCTCCGAATCCGAACTCAAAGCCGTCGGTAAATCTTGTGGAAGCATTGACATAAACCGCAGCTGCGTCAACTTCATCAAGAAACTTCCGCGCATTAGCATAATCCTTTGTAATAATCGCCTCGGAATGTTTTGTATTGTATGTATTGATATGATTGATAGCTTCCTCAATACTTCCGACGGTTTTTACAGATATGATCAGATCAAGATATTCCGTACCCCAGTCCGATTCTGACGCCGGCGTAATGCCCGGTACACAGGCACATGCACTTTCATCACCCCTGATTTCCACATGTTTCTCAAACAGCCGGGCTGCGATGACTGGCAGTGCCTCGCTTAAAATATCTTTATGAATCACAAGGGATTCACATGCATTACATACACCGGTGCGCTGTGTTTTTGCATTATCAATGATTTCAACAGCCATATCAATATCTGCTGTCTGATCGACATAAATATGACAGTTTCCTGTACCTGTCTCAATGACAGGAATCGTGCTGTTTTCCACGACCGTTTTTATAAGTCCCGCGCCGCCTCTCGGAATCAGCACATCAACATAATCATTCATACGCATAAAAGCTTTTGCTGTTTCCCTGCTTGTATCTTCAATCAGCTGCACCGCATCCGGATTGACATGATGATTTTTAAGAACTTCCCGTATCACTTCCACTATAGCCTTATTGGAATTGATGGCGTCGCTGCCGCCTTTTAAAATCGCGGCGTTGCCGGATTTAAAACATAAGCCGAAAGCATCGGCTGTGACATTTGGTCTTGATTCATAGATAATACCGACAACACCAAGGGGTACTCTTTTTTGTCCGATTTCCAAGCCGTTTGGCCGCACTTTGGCCGAAACGACTTCGCCGACAGGGTCCTCAAGCGCCACCAGCTGCACAAGACCTTCGGCCATACCATCAATTCTTGCTTTTGTAAGCTTTAACCGGTCAATTAAAGATTCTTTAACACCTTTTTCCCTAGCTGCCTGCACATCCGTTTCATTCACTTGAATCAGCGCATCACTATGTTCAAGCAGTGCCCCGGCAATCGCATTTAAACATTCATTTTTTTTATCAGAGCCAAGCTTTGCCATATCTCTGGCAGCAATTTTTGCATTTTCACATATTTTCTGAAGCATCAGCCATTCCTCCTCATTCACCGTACATGCGGGATTATTGTCCCGGTTTTTGCTTTTTCCTCCGGTCTTTGACATGTTCTATACTGCCGTCAGGATTTTTGATATCGATATTTTCAAGATTTGAACGGAGGCTCTTTCTTATTGCCGTAATATAGGCTCCGCGCAAATGTGCCTGTTCTTCTTTTTCCTGCGGTGTCAGACCTTCTGCCTTTGATTTATGGTATAACTCATTAATTCGTTTAATCTGCTCATCTGTTATCATCTTCATCCTCCAACTGTATATCATCCGCACGCGTCAGCCACTGCGTAAGATCATCGTATTTTTCTTTCATCATATCATACCCGTGTTTATAAAAAACTTCCAGTTTCTCAATATCTTTTTCTGTACGTTTCACACAGGCAATTTCCGGGCGGATCACATAAACCCTTCCCTTTGCCTCAAGCTCATCGATAATATCCATCGTCTTATTATAGCGATGTGCCCTGTGCTCCATATCTCTTACAAGATTCGGATACTTTTTATATGCCGCTTTGGCAAGTCTTACAGATGCGTCATGTTTTTCTGACTTTCTGTAACCCTTTGGCCGTGTCAGAATAATAATATTGTATTTGTAACCGTCATTTGTTGCTTTCTGTATCGGTACCGAGTCCCGCAGGCCGCCATCCATCATAGGCCTGCCGTCAATCATCACTTCCGATGCCGCAAAAGGGAGACTTGATGAGGCACGCACTGCGGCCATCATCCGTTCTTTATCCTCTTTTTCCTCAATATAAACCGCCTCGCCCGAAATACAGTCTGTTGCCGTCATCAGACATCTTGTCTTTGATCTTTTAAAAGTTTCAAAATCAAACGGATATATTTTTTCAGGAAAATCAGTAAAAATCAGATCCATATCTATATAATAGCCTTTTCGCCAGATATTTTTCGCACTGTACAGTTCATGCTCCTTCTGAGCGTCAATCATGCATTTTTTAGTCCGGCACGGCTGCTTTGAAACAAAATCGACTGCATTGCATGTTCCTGCGGAAACACCGATCACATAAGGCACCTCAAAAGACTGTTCCATTAAATAATCCAGTACGCCTCCGGTAAATACACCCCGCTGTCCGCCGCCTTCCAGAATCAAACCAACATTTTTCATGACTTTTCATCCTTCCTTTCATAACCATTAAACGCTTCGCCGCCTGTATTTACAAACTGTATTTTCACATTCAATGCATCATCTACATATCATTACCACTTTTTAAATCCACGTCGCCTCATATTTCGTTAGCACTGATGGATTTTAATACCGCTTCTCAATCCACTCCACAAGATTAAAGTTTGCGTTTTTATGTGCCAGAAACAGGGTTCCGACATTTCTGCCTTCCATAATATCTGAAATAACATGAAATTCTTTACTGTTTGCAATAATCATATCACATCCGGCATCGGTTGCGATTCTTGCCGCATCCAGTTTTGTCACCATGCCGCCGGTGCCGAAACTGCTTGATGAACCGCCTGCCATGCGGTAAACATTATCATCAATCACAGGTACACAGTCAATAAACTGTGCGTCATCACAGCGATTCGGGTCTTTTGTATAAAGCCCGTCTATATCTGACAGCAAAATAAGAAGGTCCGCACCGCACAGTGCTGCCACAACCGCAGACAATGTATCATTATCACCGATTTCAATTTCATCTGTTGAAACCGTATCGTTTTCATTAACGATAGGAATGGCATCCATGGCAAACAGCTGATTGAATGTATTTTTTGCATTATATCTGCTGACCGAACGGATAATCGTATGTTTTGTCATCAGTATCTGAGCCGCCGTATGATTATATTCTCTAAACAGTTTCTGATACATCATCATCAGTGCCGCCTGACCCACAGAGGCGCAGGCCTGCTTCACCGGCAGCGTCGACGGACGGGTTTTTAACCCCAGTGCTTTTCGACCGACGCCTATGGCACCTGAGGAAACAAGAACGACATCTTTGCCCCGGTTGCGCAGATCGCATACAATACGCACAAGCTGCTCAAGTCTGAGCAGATTCATCTCACCTGTTTCTTCATGAACAATTGATGATGTACCTACCTTAATCACAATACGCTGCTTATTTTTTATTTTTCTTCTGTCTTCCACGATTTTGTCCTCCAAAAAATGTATCAGTCATACGGCATTCACAAGACAAACCTATGACTTAGAATACGCTGTATGTGTCAATGGTCTGTATATAGCCGCCACCGCTTCGGCAACCCGAAGGCCATCCATAGCTGCTGAGGTAATGCCGCCTGCGTAACCTGCCCCTTCACCGCACGGAAATATGCCGCCAAGATTACTCTGAAACGTGTCATCTCTGACCATACGTACCGGTGATGATGTCCTTGCCTCAATCCCGGACAGCAATGCATCGCCGCGGTCAAACCCTTTAATTTTTGTACCGAAGTTTTCAATACCTTCCACAAGGCTTTTGCATACATATGACGGCAGACACTGATTTAAATCCGCAAAAGCATCAATACCTTTATGAACAGGTTTTATATCGCCGTAACCATTGGATACTTTATGTTTTTTAAAATCCTCAAAAAGCTGTACCGGAATTTTATTTTGACCGTCCACGGCTTCAAAGCACTTTGCTTCCCATTTTCTCTGGAATGCAATGCCTGCCAGTGGATGGTCCGAGCCGAAATCATCGGGTGTTACATTGACGATAACGGCACTGTTGGCATTTTCACTGTTTCTTGCATGATAGCTCATACCATTGACTGTAATATGTCCCGGTTCTGAGGAAGCATTGACAACATGACCCCCCGGGCACATACAAAACGTATAGACACTGCGTCCCCCGGCAGTGGTATACGTTAGTTTATAATCTGCCGCAGGAAGTCTTTCATCACTTTCAATGCCATACTGTGAAATGTTGATCATCTTCTGCGGATGCTCAATACGGACACCGATGGCAAATGGTTTCGCTTCCATCTTCATTGACCTTTGATAAAGCATTTCAAAAGTGTCACGGGCGCTGTGTCCCACTGCAAGCACGAGTACTTCTGTATCTATCGTATATTCTTTTTCGTCACTGATGACTTTAATACCTCTCAGGCGGCCTTCTTTCATGCATATGTCCGAAAGCCGTGTATGGAAACGGACTTCTCCGCCAAGACTGATGATCTCATTGCGTATATTTTTTACAACATGAACAAGAACATCGGTGCCGATATGTGGCTTATTCATGTAACAAATTTCATCACCGGCACCGGCTTTGGCAAAAATTTCAAGTACTGCCCGGTTTCTGCCGGACTTATCCTTAACCAGTGTGTTAAGTTTACCATCCGAAAAAGTTCCGGCACCGCCCTCACCAAACTGAACGTTACAGTCCGCTGACAATTCACCCTTTTCCCAGAAATTTTTGACAGCCTCTGTTCTTTTCTCCACATCGGCGCCCCGCTCAATGACCAACGGCCGGTAACCCGCCCTTGCAAGCATCAGAGCGCAAAACAATCCTGCCGGTCCGCTGCCCGCAATCACCGGCCTGTTTTTAATTATCTGATTTCCGTGTGCTGTGAAACAATACTGTTTATTCTGAACCAGTGATATGTTTTTATCTTTGATCCTTGCCAGACACTTTTTCTCATTTTTAACACTGACATCCACTGTATAAATAAACCTGATCTTTTGTTTTCCCGAAGTATCTTTGCGGGCATCAATGGATTTTTTTACAATTTTTAATTCCGTCATATCCTTCGGACTGATTTTTAATAATGATGCCGCTTTATGAAGAAGCTCGTCCTCCCGGTGTCTGTAATCGAGCTTTAACTGATTGATCCGTATCATCTTTTATACTCCTTTTGCGGCTGCTTTCCCTGCTGCCATACCACTTGCCCATGCAAAATGAAGATTATAGCCACCGCACATGCCGTCTATATCCAGTAATTCCCCGGTCACATATAAGCCCGGAACCCATTTTGCCATCATCGTCTCCGGTGATATTTGCTCCGTATCGACACCGCCTGCACAGACCTGTGCCTCATCAAAAGTATTTGTACCTGTTACCTCCATCTCAAAATGTTTAAGTACAAACGAAAGACGGCTGATTTTCTCCACAGGTATGTTTTTAGCGGCAGCATCATCGTCAATCGCTGCGGCCGATAAAAACAAATGAATCAGCTTTTGCGGCAGCCATCCCACAAAAAGTTCTCCCGCTGTTTTATACGACATTAAAGTGATACGCCGCACAATCATTTCTCTGATTCTTTCCATATCAAACTCCGGCATAAAATCAATGATCGCACGGACTTTATGTCCTTTGTTTAATGCCCATGAAGCGAAACGGCTGACCTGAAATACGGGAATGCCTGATATACCATAAGATGTCAGCTGTAATTCCCCGGTATCACGACAAAGGGGCTGTCTTTCTTCTATGGAAATATCCGAAGACACGGTATCGTCATAAACAGAAATCCCGGCCCAAATACGAACGCCTGCAATGCTTTTAAAAAACCGGCCTTTGCACTTTAACCCGGTAAGCGCCGGAACAATTTCTGTAACTTTAAGTCCAAGTCCTTCGGCAAGTGCATAGCCGCTGCCGTCACTGCCAAGCTTTTTTGCTGCTTTGCCGCCTGCCGAAAGAATCACCGCGTCAGCTGTTAACGTCCGCCGGTCGGTCATCATTTTAAAACAGCCGTTTTTTCTATGTATTTTTAATACTTTTTCATGACAGAAAATCTGAACGCCCAGATGCTTTGCGCCTTTTTCCAGAGCCTCTGATACCGCCAAAGCCTGCATGGAATAAGGATAATAATAGCCTCCCTTACATTTTGGCACAATGCCAAGGCTTTCAAAAAAGTCAAGAATCTCTTTTGTACCATACTGTTTGATCAGTTCTTTACAAAACTCAGGATGACGACCGCGAAAACACGAAACATCCATAAAATCGTTTGTATAATTACATCTGCCGTTACCTGTGGCTAGTATTTTTTTGCCTGTACTTTCCATCTGCTCGATCAGTGTGACCTGCGCACCGGCTTTGGCCGCGCATATTGCTGCCGTAAGTCCCGATGCACCGCCGCCTGCCACAACTACTTTCTGTCTCATAGACACCTCATCTTATCTTTATTTAAAAATTTACTCTTTATCATATCATATTTTCTTCGGTACGGCAATGCCGTCAACTTCACGAAAATCTGGTTTATGAAGAATAATTTTCCAGAAAATCATATAAAGCTTTATCATCTTTGACTTCCTTACCGCTGATGACTTCGCATTTTTGTTCCACGGGAAGGTCATTTAAATCAATATCCGTGTATTCGAAAACTGTTTTTTGGTCGCTGTAAAAGACTGTCACCTGACCGCCTGTAAATTTAATATAATATTTATTAAAATCTTCATCCGGATGATAAGTTTTTCTAAGCATAATATAGTCTTTTGAAAAATACATCAGGTCATAGCCAATCAGGCCCTTTTCCACTTCTTCAAGGGGCATGTTTTCCATGTATTCATTGAGCTTATCAATCAATTCTGCCCGTCCGAGTCCCAGATATGCCGCCGGAATTTTTGAGATTTCCTTCGTCGTCTTACACGCGACTTCATCATAAGTCTCAACAATCATCTGCGTTGTTGTTTTTGTCGTATCCTGTACTGCTGAAGCGGCCTGATCCTGGTCTTTAATATATTTTTCTTCATCACGGGTCACGATCCTGCCTCCGTAACCTTTATAATAGCCAAATGATGCGCCTGCCACACATGCAAGCACAAAAAAACAGATAATATATTTTCGCATAGGTCTCAACTCCTTTGCATATATTATCTGTTGATTTTTTACTTTTAATCACAAAATATGGATTTTTTTACACAGACTGACAATATCCCTGCCTAAAGGAAATTTTAAAATTTCCTGTTCGGAAAACACGCCCAGAATAATGATAGAAATCATATATACTGCCGCAGAAACCACCAAAGTAACAATTATGCCAAATAAAACACTGTGAATTAAGAATGTAACCCCGTGGTAAATTAACCAGCCGATGCCCGCCGAAATCAGTGCCGCGAAAACAGGCAGGACAAAGGTATGAAGATATTCCTGTCTGTATCCCGATGTTTTTCTTAATGTCCTGATATTTAAGAAGGCTGCGGCAAATGCAAATACATAGCAGCCGTAAACAAGGGCAACGATGTTCATATTAGACACCAGGAGCAAAGCAACAACTGCCGCCCCATGAATGACAAGCGCCATCATAAAATTAACTGCCGCCGCTTTTCTTCTGCGTATATTTTGCAGAATCATGCCCGTTACCGCAGACAGCGCACTAAATACTGCTGCCGGTGCCCCGACCATGATAAGCGCCGAAGGAAGTTCGCTGATATCCGAGAATAAAAGCCGCACCACCGGCTTTGACAGTACGGATAATAAAGCCGCACACCAGATTGAAAGTACCATCGACATCCTTATAATCAGGTGACTTTGATCATTAAGCCATTTGGTATGATGAATTTTATAGGCCTGTCTGACTGATGGCATCAATATCGCCGCAACAGCTGACGCAAAGACGACAGGCAATAAAATAACGGTCCTGAACTGTCCGCTGTAAACACCGAACATTTCAACGCGGACACTTTCAGTGTAACCGATACCCATCAGCAGCCGGTTAAAAAGCACTGCATCCAATATACCGTCTGCCTGATAGACAAGCTGGCATAAAACATAAGGAATCATAAGTCCCAAAGTCATCCGCACGGATTTTCCAAAAGTGATTCTCTCTGTATTTTTCTGATGGGCCACACGCTTTAAAATCTTTGGCTTAAAAGCATGATACAACACCATATAAAAAATCAGTGACGAAAGTGCACCGGCCAAACTGCCCAAAGCTGCGCCGGCCGCTCCGAATGCAAAACCTTTATTAATGAGTACAGCAGCTGCAATCAGCCCGAACAGCATGCAGATCATCTGCCCGGCTATCTGGGAAATCATGGTCGGAACCATTGATTTTAACCCCTTAAAAAAGCCGTCATAGACGTTCAATAAAGCCATAATAAAAAGGGACGGCGCAAAAAATCTCAGAGCCCAGTCTGCTTCACCGGTACCATACAGCCACTGCCCAATCTGTCCCGCACCCGCAAATAACAGCCCTGCAAACAAAATGCTGATGATGCTTTCGTATATCCGGATATTTTTTAATATCGTGATATTTTCCCGGTACGCTCTTTTTTGGGCACATTCAGATGTAATCATTGAAATGGCAAGGGGAATGCCTCCTGCAATAAAAAGCACAAGAAGCTGGTACAGCTCTGATGCCATCGCATAATAGCCCATACCTCTGCTTCCCAAAATACGCATGAGTATCATACGGTAAATCAGGCCCAGCAGACTGACAGCAGCAAAAACTGCTGCCGTCATAAAGCCTGTTTGGTATATACTGCCGTTTTTCTTTGTCGTTTCCTGACTCATAAAAAACCTCGTGTCATTTCTATTTATAAACAGATTCCATCAACATATTTCTTTTTAACCAAATATGTTTTATGAAGTTTATTTACCTGAAATCGTAATATTATATTCGTTTGGTACAACTGCAATATATGTATGTCCCTGATTCATGGACAGCTGTGTACCGTCTTCAAGATAATACCGTGTGTGGTCATTTAAATCATCTTTTTTCCAGGTGATTTTCACAGCTTTGCCGTCGGAAATATAGTAACCCTCGCCGCTGCCTGTCAGCTGAATTTCTTTAAGAATAGGGTCATTTGGATAACCGGAATAAGCAGCCTTCTGGATAATAATGTTTTTAAAGCTCAACTGAACATTTTCCGCAGCGTCCATATGCTTGTCTCCATATTCATACTTCAAATAAACTTTATTGTCCTCATCATATGTCAGCTGGCATTTTGAAGAAAACGGAATATCCACAGTATAGGCATCCTGACCGGATTCAATCACTTTATCCGATGTGTTAAACTTAAGTCTTCCCTCATAGTTTTCAGGTAGCTGTCTTTCAATGCCAAACATATCAATACCTTTATCAAGCATGGCACCTGATGTAAATACATTGTGCGGCGCTACTCTGTCCTTTGTACGGATATAGCAGGAACCCGGCTGTGCATACATCATGTTAATTGTCTTAATGCCTTCATTGGTAATTCTGTCCTGAGCAACAAATGACCAGCCGTAATGAGTATAAATGGCTTCTTCGTCATGGGCAAAATCAAGATAATAGTGGCGGCTGCTTCTTACTGATCCAAGTGAATCGCCGACAGATTCTGTTGATTCAAAGACAGCCATCATACGTGTAATATCAGATTCCACTACAGCCTCATATAAAATGCCTGCTTTACTGAGACCGCTTTGCGGCAGCGCATCTTTAATATTGCTGATCATCACAGCCACCGGCCTTTTCATGCCTTCCTCTTCATCAATCACTTCGCCGGTGATAAAGCTGTACATTTTTCCTTCCGGAAGTGCTTCCTTTGTTTCAGGTTCTGTCTCTGTTTCAGCTTCTGTCTCTGTCTCCGTTTCAACGGCAACAGTTTCTGTCATCGCAGCAGTCTCTGTCTCCGGTACATCTTTCTTGCCGCACCCGGCCATCGCCACTGCCGCTGCCAAAATACCTGCAATTAATAATTTTTTTCTACCTGTTAACATATAAATCCTCCATTCTGTCTTAAACTGTCTTTTCGGACAGTTGTTTTATCCCATCATGTTGACAGACTATCGATTTTACCATGTTCATCCCAGTCTGTCCAACATTAAAGCACTTTAATTTCAATCTTTAGTTCTTAACGTTTCAGGCCAAGTCTTTCAAGAATTTCCCGCTGTCTTTCTTCCATGACGGCTGCCTCTTTGGCTGTCATATGGTCATAGCCGAATAAATGCATCATACTGTGAGCCACTAAAAAGCCAAGCTCTCTTTGTCTTGTATGTCCATATTTTTCTGCCTGCCCGATGACTTTATCTACGGAGATGATAATATCACCTAAAACAAGCTCACCTGTTTCCGGATTAAAATAGTCCTCAGTGCCGCATGTTTCAAGCCATTCAAAATCTCCCGGATTCTCATAGGTGAGCATCGGAAAAGACAACACATCCGTCGGTACAAATAAATCTCTGTAATCCCTGTTAATGACGGCAATTTCATCATCTGACGTTAAAACAACATTAACTTCTGCCTCATACGGACAGCCCTCAAAATCAATCGCCTCACTGACAACTTTACTGATAATTTCCTCATAATCAAAATCAAGAACTGTATCTGTTTCTTTTTCAATGTTTATCGTCATTTCTCACGTCTCCCCATACGTTTCTCCTGCTTTGTACTTTCTGCCTTTTCAAATGCTTTAACGATTTCTCTCACAAGCTTATGGCGTACAACGTCACGGTTGCTCAAACGCATCACGGCAATACCTTCAATGCCGTTTAAAATACCGGCGCACTTTTCAAGCCCCGAATCGGTGCTCCTTGGCAGGTCGATCTGTGTAATATCACCGGTCAGTGTCATCTTTGAATCTTCACCGAGTCTTGTAAGGGCCATCTTTAACGTTGACAACGAGGCATTCTGACTCTCATCGATAATAATCCGGGCATTATTTAATGTACGGCCGCGCATATAAGCAAGCGGCGCAATCTCGATCGTTCCTTTATCGATCAGCGACTGCGTTTTATCCGTGCCGAAAATATCATTCAGCGCGTCATATAAAGGCCGCAAGTACGGATCCACCTTCTGTGCAAGATCCCCCGGCAAAAAGCCGAGACGCTCTTCCCCTGCCTCAATGGCCGGACGGCTCATAATGATACGGTCAATGACACCCTCCTTAAGCTCTGCCGCTGCCTGTGCCACGGCAAGATAGGTCTTTCCCGTACCGGCAGGGCCAATACAGATCGTCACTGTGTTATCCTGCAGTGCTTTCACATAATTGCGCTGACCAAGCGTCTTGCACTTGATCGGCCGCCCCCTGTATGTCAGCACAACAGAATCGGTGGCTGCTCTTAACGTCTCATCGATCATGCCTTCCTTCGACAGCTCGATCATGCGGTAAATCGTATCTTCTTTCAGTTCATCACCGTGCAGGTGCAGAACAAGCAGAGATTTAAGCACCTGATGCGCATACCTGACATGGTCATGATTTTCTCCTTTAATTTCTATCTTTGAATCTCTGACGTTAATCATTACTGTCAGTTCCTTCTCAATGATCTTAACATTGATATCCGCTGTCCCGAACAGAATCTGCTGCTGCTCAATCGTTTCAAATGACATATATTCTGTAAACAACGCTGTCTTACCTCCTTGAATATCAGGTACTTAGTATATTAACACAAATCCATATTTTTTTCCACCATAATCACAATATCGGTTTTAAGTAAATCTATGAGCCGCAGATAAGGACATCAGTCACCGGCCGTATTTCAAAGATAAATATCACTCATTCACAAACTCTGCCGTCAGATAACCGTTTACAGTGCCCTTCTGTCTGCTCATTTGATACGCCAGATGATTTTCAATAATCCGGCCGTTTTCACTATGAATGCGCTCTGTCAGCTCATCCACATACTGATCCATCATAAGTTCAAGCTGATCATCACTATAAGACAGCGTTTCCCACCGATATTCCCGAATCTGATTTTTTACAAAGGTCAACGGTAAATAAAAGTTTTTAGTAAGCCTCCATTGACTGCAATGACTGATCGTATCAAAGGCTTCATAACCGGTTTCTTTTTTTCCGAAAGTCAGACTGTGTCCTGAAATATTCAGGCAATAATTTGAATCTGTATTTCCGGTATATTGTTTTTTACGGTAGTTTCGGTCAAAATCTTTGCTGACCGGATAATCGACACGCAAAACAATATCTCCATCGGCACCGGTTTCAATTGTCTGTACCACGGACTGGTCATCTCCGATAACATCAACACTTCCCCGAACCAAAATATCCCCTTTTTTCACCTCATCCCCGACATGTACAAGGGGCGTGCCCTTTCTTGTCATAATACTGACAACCACGCCATCCCACTGCGCCAGAATATCCCCCTTTTTTTCGGTCTCCCCATCCTTTGGCTGTACGCCTTCCTCCATGGCTATCAGAAGCTTCGTTCCCACGATCTGGACCGAAACCCATGAGACAAACGGATAACGTATCCGCATTTCTTCCTCAATTTTTGAAGGCACAAGCCGGCTTTTTTTCACGCCGCATCCTGCGCCAATGTCATTTAGAAAAGTGTTAATGGTTTCCTCCGTATAATAAGAGTTTCCGGTGACCTCAACGTTCCATATGTATAAAGACATGATATAAATACTAAATACTGCCAGCAAAATCCCGGCAAAAAACGGACAATGCTTTTTATTTTTCTCAATCAAATAAGGCAGTCCCTTTTTTTCAAGAATGATAAGACTGCCGCCGCACATGTCAGTGATATCTTTCACCGCTTCATAATCTGATGACAACAGGCAAAATCCGATCTCCTTCTCATAAAAACGGATATGCCACAGGTATATGCGCCGTTTTCTGCAAATATTGATCACTCTGTGGCATTGTCCGCCTCTCATCCTGCAAATCATATATCCGAAAAGCCGCCGTCTGATTCCAAACATATGATTTCCCCTTTCAATCAATGGTTCAAGAACAAAGAGTCACCAAAAAGCCGTATTTTACACATAACGGACCGCATAAATACATCCCTTGATGAGCACATCATCTTCCGTAAAATAAATAATGGATAAACAGCGTCCCTCAATAATCATCATTTGCTGTTTACCCATGATTTTTATTTTATCTTCCTTATAGTCTGCAATGTAGGCATAGTTTTCGATATGCACCCAGCGGCTTCCGCGAACTGTGACAAAAAAAGTTTTCTTTTCCTTTGCCATGTCTTTTTCCATCATCCCGTCAATATCCGGCGTTTTAGGCAGACCTCTTTTAGGCATGACAAATCTGCCTTTCTCCAGATGTTTTACATATAAATGATGATGCTTTTTATTCATACCGTATATCCTGATGGTCGTTTATATACCTTATGCATAAGACCCTTGCTTTATACGCCTGCCGGCGGTATAGCCCGGCAAGTGTGTCAGGCAAAATCTTACACATAACGTCAAAAAGCTGCCGCATCAGCGACAGCTTCATTGAAATCAATTATTTATATTTGCGCTTTCTGGCTGCTTCAGATTTTTTCTTGCGTCTTACGCTTGGTTTTTCGTAATGTTCTCTCTTACGAATTTCCTGCTGAATACCTGCTTTGGCACAGCTTCTTTTGAATCTGCGTAAAGCACTATCTAAAGTTTCGTTTTCTTTAACGATTACATTTGACATAGCTCACACCTTACCTCCCTCCAGTTGCGTATTGTGCCTATACAACTGTGGGTATATTTTCATAGCACTATATGAATTATAGCATAAATTTTTCATTCGTCAACTATAATATTTTATTTTTCTATTGAAATTTTGTATTTATAGTCTTCATATGTGTATATCAGCCCACTGTTCTGCATCAATTCCGGAAAAATGTTTTCATATGCATTTTTAATTCTGGACTTTGCAATATCGTCAAAAATATCGCCGAAGGCTTCCGGATTGTCATAAGCTTCTGTCACCGGCACCGTTGCCACTGCCGTATCCGTCCAGTTTGAATAAACCGGTGTTATATTGATACCTCCGACCCGGACGCCATCCTTGCCTTTTTTGAAAATAATATCGCAGAGCATACCCATATCACGGTTTTGACCGCTGCCATCCACATACTGCTGCGATGTCAGAAAATTGCCAAGGGAATAAAGCACAAGCCCTTTTCTGTAAGTTCCGTCACTGTTTTTGGCATTAACGACCTCAATGGTTCCCGGCACATGGGTATGTGATCCCAAAATGACATCAGCGCCTGCATCAATCAGCTGATGTGCCAGCTGACTTGCCGCATCATCCGGTGCCGATGCATATTCCGCGCCGAAATGAAGCATAATAACAACAGCTTCGGCACCTTTTGCACGCATTTCCCGAATCTGACCGCACATTTTTGTGATCTTTGCTTCATCGTAATTATCCAGATGATTTACAAGAGAAAGTGCTTCTTCATCCTCAGTATTTGTCATAATATTTGTGTATGCAATAAATCCGATATTCAGCCCTTTAACACTTTCAATCGTATACGTCGCATCCTCCGCACTTTTTCTTGTTCCGACGGCAGTAAGACCTGCCGCCGTTAATTCATCCAGTGTATTTGTAAGACCGGCTGCCCCGCTGTCCAGTGCATGTTCATTTGCTGTCGTGATCATATCAAATCCGGCATCTTTAAGGTTTTTTGCAACAATCTCCGGCGTATTAAAAAGCTTTGCTTTTTTATCGGCGCCATAGCCGTAATACTGCGTATCCGTTCCGTTATTTGCCCCGGCCAGAGTCGTTTCGATATCACCGACAGCATAGTCGTCCGTTTCCACATACTTTGTGATATATTCAAAGGACGGTGAAAAATCAAATGCCTGCGCCGCTTCATCATATGCCCGCCGAAGCTGCCACTCATAAAACTTCATATCACCGGCAGCGGTAAGGACAATATCACGCTCCAGCTCATTGTTCACATAGTTTTCAACAAGCCTGTCCACAGAAGTTTTTGAAAAATCAATACTTCCGGTCACAGTTTTTCCGGGTGTATCCATATAAAAGCTTTTGGCATTGGCGCCGAGGTAATCACAGATAAAATACAAACCGGCAAAGAAAAGTGCTGTAAAAGCAAAACCTGCCAATCTTTTGAAAAACTTCATCGTTTCTCCTTTAAATTATCGGATCTGTCCTTCAAGGACGCTTACAGCTTCTTTCAGGGCAAGGTCAATACCTGCCGGGTTCTTGCCGCCGGCCTGAGCCATATTCGGACGTCCGCCGCCGCCGCCGCCCACAAGTTTGGCAATACCTTTAATCATATTGCCTGCATGGGCACCTGCCTTCATGGCTCCGTCTGTAGCCATGGCGATAAGACTTACTTTACCCTGGCAGTCGGAGGCGATGACAACAACACCTTCACCAAGTTTTGTTTTTAACTGGTCACCGAGATTCATCAGGCCCTGCATATCCACATCGGATACTTTCAGTGCAAGAAGCTTCACACCCTTCACTTCCTGAACCTGTGACATCACATCACCGATGGCATCTTTTGCCATTTTATTCTTAAGCTGTTCATTTTCTGCCTGCAGCGCACGGATTTCATCCTGCATTGTTTCTATACGTTTAAGAAGCATGGATGGCTCTGTTTTAGCAGCCTTTGCAGCTTCATCAAGTTCTTTTTCCAAAGTATCGTAATATTTAAATACGCCTTTAGATGTCAGTGCCTCAATACGACGCACCCCGGCAGCCACGCCTGCTTCGGAAACGATCTTAAATGCACTGATTTTTCCTGTATTGGATACATGGGTACCGCCGCAAAGTTCTTTTGAAAAATCGCCCATTGAAACAACACGTACATTCTGGTCGTATTTTTCGCCAAACAGTGCCATAGCACCGGACTTTTTAGCTTCTTCCAGATCCATCACCTTTGTCAGTACAGGAAGATTCGCTTCGATTTCCTCATTAACAATCGCTTCAACACGTTTAATTTCTTCAGGTGTCATTGCCTGGAAATGTGTAAAGTCAAAACGGAGTCTGTCTTCGTTGACATTTGAACCGGCCTGCTGTACATGATTGCCAAGAACAATCTTAAGGGCTTTCTGGAGCAGATGGGTTGCGCTGTGATTTTTAGCCGATGCTTTACGCTTATCCACATTGATGGAAAGTTTAACTTCATCACCTAATCTGAAAGCGCCCTTTGTGACTTTGCCGACATGGCCGATTTTACCGCCCTGCAGCTTGATCGTATCTGCGACTTCAAATACATTGTCACCAAGTGTGATCACACCTGTATCTGCAGCCTGACCGCCGCTTGTTGCATAAAATGGTGTTTCTTCCACTAAAATTGTTCCGTTCTGACCGTCAACAAGTGCCTCAACGATCTCGTCTTCTGTTGTCAGTACAGTAATCTTTGATGTATGTTCTGTACGGTCATAACCGACAAACTTTGATGTCAGTGCCGCATCGATTTCCTGATAAACGGTGACATCTGCACCCATATAATTTGATGTCTTTCTTGCTTTACGTGCCTTCTCGCGCTGCTCATCCATGGCTTTTGTAAAGCCCTCTTTGTCAACTTTAATACCGTCATCCTCAAGAATTTCTTCTGTCAGGTCAATCGGGAAGCCATAAGTATCATAAAGCTTAAATGCGTCAGCGCCGTCAAGTATATCTTTGCCCTCTTTTAACAGGGCTGCCTTCATATCTTCAAGAATGGTAAGACCCTGGTCGATTGTTTTATTAAATTTATCTTCTTCCTGTGTAATGACTTTAAAAATATATTCTTTATGCTCTTCTAACTCCGGATAACCATCCTTTGATGTCTCGATCACTTTATGGCTCAGTTCTGAAAGGAATTTGCCTGAAATACCAAGCAGGCGGCCATGACGTGCCGCACGGCGCAAAAGACGGCGCAGTACGTAACCTCTGCCTTCATTGGAAGGAAGAATACCGTCAGATACCATAAATGTCACAGAACGGATATGGTCTGTAATGATACGGATAGATACATCTTTAGCCGGATCAGCCTTATATGCCACACCTGCAAGATCACACACAGCTTCACGCAGTGCCTTGATTGTGTCCACATCAAAAATAGAATCCACATCCTGTACAACACTGGCAAGACGCTCAAGACCCATACCTGTATCGATATTTTTGCTTTCAAGCAATTCATAATTGCCGTTGCCGTCATTTTCAAACTGCGTAAATACGTTATTCCAGATTTCCATATACCGGTCACAGTCACAACCAACGGTACATCCCGGTTTACCGCAGCCGTATTTTTCACCGCGGTCATAATAAACTTCTGAACATGGACCGCAAGGACCTGCGCCGTGTTCCCAGAAATTATCTTCCTTGCCGAATTTAAAAATTCTTTCCGCAGGAATACCGATTTCTTCATTCCAGATTTTAAAGGCTTCATCATCTTCAATATATACAGAAGGATAAAGGCGGTCTTTTTCAAGACCCACAACTTCCGTCAGAAATTCCCATGTCCATGCAATAGCTTCATGTTTAAAATAATCTCCGAAAGAGAAGTTGCCAAGCATTTCAAAAAATGTTCCGTGTCTGTCAGTCTTGCCGATATTTTCAATATCACCTGTACGGATACATTTCTGACATGTTGTCACACGGTTTCTCGGCGGAATCTCCTGCTTTGTAAAATATGGCTTAAGCGGCGCCATACCTGAGTTGATCAGCAACAAAGAATTGTCATTGTGCGGAATCAAAGAAAAACTTTTCATAGCAAGATGATCTTTGCTCTCAAAAAATTCAAGAAACATCTTACGAAGTTCATTTACACCATACTGTTTTCTCACTTTCACTGCCTCCTAATATGATGATGTCATCAAGACCTTCTGACATCAAATTTAATAAACTTTCATGTATTCTCCATAGTCTCTAAAACGAAAAAAATAACCGGCATACATCAAAAAATGACATATGCCAGTTTATTATAATTTCATTTGCTATCTTTGTCAATTCGCAGACTGTTTATTTTTACATTCACGAACCTTTTTACCGCAAATAAACCCTCCGGCAACAACTGCCACCATCACTAAAAACTTTACAAGATAAGTAAAAAACGCTGTTACTAATGCCATAACCACTCCTCCTTTTCATTTAAAGGGACTTATATAACCCCGGTTTATACTAATGCCTTGCGGCCAGTTCCCTTGTGATTTCCTTCCATGTCACATCTTTGTCAGCCATAAGAACCATCATGTGATACAAAAAGTCGCAGATTTCATACTTCAATTCGGATGCATCCGGATTTTTAGCTGCGATGACTATTTCCGTCGCTTCCTCACCGACCTTTTTAAGAATCTTGTCTACACCTTTATCAAACAGATAATTCGTATATGAGCCTTCCTTCGGATGTACTTTTCTCTCAAGAATTGTTTCCATAAGCTCATCAAATATTGTCAGCGGATTAACGTCGTCATATTCCTTTTTCACAAGATTTGTATAAAAACATGACGCATTGCCTGTATGACATGCGGCACCGACCTGTGCCACCTTCGCAAGCATCGTATCTTTATCACAGTCAATATCAATCGACTTGACAAACTGATAATGCCCGCTTGTCTCTCCCTTTTTCCAAAGTTCCTGACGGCTTCTTGAAAAATAAGTCATACGCCCGCTTCTTAATGTCTCATTATAAGATGCTTCATTCATATAAGCAAGCATCAGTACTTTCCCGCTTTTATAATCCTGTACGATGACCGGAATCAATCCGTCACTGTTTAACTTAAATTCTGAAAACGGAATACTGCTCTCAAAAACATTCACCGCAATGCCCTGATTTTTAAGTTCATGTTTCATTTCCGAAATATCGGCTTTTCTGTCTGATAAAATCGTCTCATCGGCCACGCCGGTGATCTGTTCATCCGAAAGGACTCCGGCTATATTCCTAATGCTTTCGGTATACAAAAAGCCATGATCTGATTTTGAAAAATCGTCCGCAATCACCGCTTTGATGCCGGATTTTAAAAGCACATCCCGGGTGATTTTAAAAGTCTTATAAGACATATAAGCCTCACGGACACCTTTTTCATAAAGTCTTGCAAGTGCTGCTTCATCAGGAATCATCTCTTCACTGATATACAGTGCCGTCTGGCTGCCAAACCTTGCGGCTGATTCAAGTATGACCGCCTCACGGTCAACACCTTCATAAGGCATAACGACCTGTGCCGCACCGGCATAAATCATCTTTTTGGCATCCTCAAAGCGCCGGTATGTCTGCATCACAGACACTAAAAGGTCAGATGCTGCCGACATCGACTTAATTTTCCTGATCAGGTCTTCTTCACAGGCATCCTCTGCCGCCCTTTGATCCAGAATCAAAAGGCCGTCAGCCTGATTCTGCTCCAGACATTCAGCCAGTTCTTTTGAAAGAACTTCGCTGTTTACGCCTGCGTCCTCCTCTATACGGACTGCTGCCATCATTTTTTTATTATCCATTATTTTAACCTCTAATTCAATCTCCAAATAATTCTGCCGCTTCAGAAAGCTTGATTTTACCTTCATACAAAGCCGCTGCAATAATCGCGCCGCTGACACCGGCTTTCTTAAGATCCTCTAAATCATTCATATGATAAATACCGCCGGCAGCAATCACATCAAGATTTGTTCTGACAATCAATTCCCGGATATTGTCGATGCTTGGTCCTCTGTGTGCCACAGACCGCATAATATCTGTATATATCACCGTTTTAACACCGACTTCACTAAGCTTGTGCGCTAAGGATACCGCATTAAAATCGCAGATTTTTTCACGGCCTTCAATGGCAACCATGCCATTGAGCGTATCAATGCCGACAACAAAACGTTCCGCGCCAAAAAGACTGACAGCCTCTGTGGCAAAACGCTGGCTCTGTACCGGCTTTGTACCGCATATCACCCGTGCCACGCCCATATTTAAATAATTATCAATATCCTTTACTGTTCGAAGTCCTCCGCCGAACTGCACCGGAATATGTACCGTATTCAAAATTTCTCTGACCACATCTTCATTGGAAGGTATACCTGTTGTTGCTCCGTCAACATCAACAACATGCAGCCACTTGGCGCCCTGTGCTTCCCAGATCGCAGCAAGCTTTTCAGGTCTGCTTGTGTAAATATTGTGCCTGCCGAGAACATCTTTGGAAGTTGTACTGTAGCACTTGCCGTTTTTAATGTGAATCGTCGGAAATAAATGCATAATTCTGCCTCTCTTGTCTATTTATTTCGCCTAGAGAACACCTTTTGTAGACAAAACATCGCGGATACGATCATCTTTTGACACTGCCACGTCCAGTGCCTTGGCGAATGATTTATATATACCCTCTATTATATGATGATTATTCGTTCCTGACAAGACTTTAATGTGTAAATTCATTCCCGCGCTGTAAGATACGGCATAAAAGAACTCTCTGACCATCTCTGTATCAAAGTCTCCGACTTTATCTGTAGTAAACTGTCCGTCAAATACAAAGTATGGACGCCCCGATAAATCGATTGCCGATAAAACAAGGACTTCATCCATCGGAAGTATAAATGAACCGTATCTTCTGATGCCGCTTTTGTCACCCAGCGCCTTTGCAATGGCATTGCCAAGCACAATACCGGTATCTTCAATCGTGTGATGGCTGTCCACATACAGATCGCCCTCCGCCTTTACGTCAAGGTCAAAAAAACCGTGACGGGCAAAGCTGTTAAGCATATGATCAAAAAAACCGATCCCTGTTTCAACAGAGGCTTTGCCGCTGCCATCAAGATTTAAATGCATAATGATCTTCGTTTCACCTGTGATTCTCTGAATCTGAGCAATTCTATCCATAGCGATACTCCTTTAAAACTATTTGTTAAAACGAACACGAATCGAATTGGCATGGGCTGTCAGTGATTCCGCTTCAGCAAATTTAATAATATCGTCAGCCACAGGCTCAAGCGCTTCTCTTGAATAATAAATGATACTTGATTTTTTCATATAATCGTCCACTGAAAGCGGTGAGAAAAACTTCGCTGTTCCATTTGTCGGAAGGACATGGTTTGGTCCGGCAAAATAATCGCCCAGTGGTTCACTGCTGTATTCACCAATAAAAATCGCACCGGCATTTTGTATTTTTGTCATGACTTCAAAAGGATTTTCAGTCATAATTTCCAGATGCTCCGAAGCGATGGCATTGGCTGTATCAATGACCTCATCCATGGAACTTGCCACAAGGATATAACCGTAATTCTCCAGCGACTTATTAATGATATCTTTTCTTGGCAGTGTTTTTGTAAAAGCTTCAATCTCATCAGATACAGCCTTTGCCAGTTCCTCACTGTCCGTTACAAGAATCGCGCTTGCCATTTCATCATGTTCTGCCTGAGAAAGCAAATCTGAAGCAACAAAACGCGGCGTTGCGGTTTTATCCGCTATGACAAGAATTTCACTCGGTCCCGCAATGGAATCAATACTTACATGTCCGTAAACAGCCTTTTTTGCAAGGGCAACATAAATGTTCCCCGGTCCGACAATCTTATCCACCTTCGGAATACTTTCAGTACCGTATGCCATCGCCGCAATGGCCTGGGCACCGCCCACTTTATAAATAACATCAGCACCTGCCTCATTTGCGGCCACAAGGGTTACCGGATTTATTTTACCGTCAGCGCCTGCCGGTGTTGTCATCACAATTTTAGGAACACCCGCAACCTTTGCCGGAATGGTATTCATAAGTACAGTTGACGGATACGAAGCCTTGCCGCCCGGAACATAAACACCGACACAGGAAAGCGGTGTCACCTTCTGCCCCAGCATAATGCCGTTTGGCTGGCTGTCAAACCAGCTTGTTTTTTTCTGTTTTTCATGATATGACCGGATATTGACAATAGCTTTACGGATGACCGAAATAAATTCCTGATCCACGAGGGTATACGCTTTTTCAATTTCTTCTTTTGTAACCGCCACATTTTCTTTCGTAAGTTCGGCCCGGTCGAACTTTTTTGCGTATTCAAAAAGTACCGCATCGCCGCCCTCTTTGACGCGGTTTACAATTTCTTCCACTGATGCTTCATAAGTCCCGTAATTATTCGGACTGCGTTTTAATAAATCTTCAAGAATATCTTTAATACTGTCTTTATTTACATGGATCGTTCTCATATGCTCCTCCTACCGGTTGATGATTTCTCTTAATTTATAGATTAAATCTGTAATACGCTCATTTTCCATTTTCATGCTGACCTGATTGACAACCATATGGGCTGAAAGCGGACAAATAACTTCCAGAACACAAAGCCCGTTTTCTTTTAATGTTGTCCCCGTTTCAACAATATCGACGATAACTTCGGAAAGACCGACGATCGGTGCCAGTTCCACCGAACCGTTCAGCTTAATAATTTCCACGGTCTGATGCTTTTTATTGTAAAAATAATCTTTTGCAATATGCGGATATTTTGAAGCTACACGGATCATTTCCTGATGTTTTAAAAGTTCCGCCGCACTCTTTGGTCCACATACACACATATTGCATTTTCCAAAGCCGAGATCCATCACTTCATAAAGCTTTCTGCCTTCTTCAAGAATCGTGTCACTGCCCACAACGCCGATGTCAGCAGCGCCATATTCTACATATGTCGGCACATCCGAAGCTTTTGAAAGAAACATTTTTATCTTAAGTTCTTCGTTAACAAAAATCAATTTACGGGTATCCGGATCTTTCATTTCTTCCATCGTAATCCCGATTTTTTCAAGCAATTCCAGCGTTTTCTTCGCCAGACGTCCCTTTGCAAGGGCAAATGTCAAATATCTCATCGTAAAGCCTCCGGTTTTTATATTTCACTGAGCAGACACTTTTTCATACTGCCGCTTCGCACATCAATCTGTTCCAGCTGTTGATCGTCTAAAATATGATAAATTGAAAGGAGCTGATGCTTTTTGCTGTAGGTCATGTAATCAGTGATTGTCTGACTTTCATCCCGGCACATCAGGGCAGTGGCCTGCTTATTTCTATGCATTTTCTGTGATAATAAAATAGCCGTTTTAATCTGTGTTTCCGGATATAAAATCATCGTTGTCACAGCTTTTAACGGAATGTCGATTTTCTGTCTTGAAAGGGCAAGCATCAGCTGATCAATGACAACAGCAAAACCGACGCTGGCTGCCTTCTTTCCGAACTGCCCCAGAAGGCTGTCATACCGTCCGCCCTTGACAACAGCATCACCGGTGCCATAGGTATATCCTCTGAAAATAACACCTGTATAATAATTATATTCTGTCAGCATGCCAAGGTCGATCGTCACATAATTCTGAAGACCGTAACTGCCAAGAATCTCATAAATCATCTCAAGCCGGTCAAGAGCGCAGAGTGCTTTTTCATTTTTTGTCATCGCCCGCGCTTCACGTATAATATCAACACTGCCAAACCACTTTGGCAGTCTTTTGATGACCTCTTTAAGTTCATCCTCAATATTCAGCTTATCCAAAAGATCTTCGATTCCGAAATAGTTCTTATTTTCAATCAGTATTCTGATCTGCTCTTCGGTTTCTTCATCGATACAGGCCTCTTCCATCAATGCTTTAAAGAAGCTGACATGCCCCATATCCACCTGAAATTCTTTAAGTCCGGCTTCCAATAAAAGCTCTATGGACAATGCGATCATTTCCGCGTCAGCCCACACATCGGCGCTTCCTATAAACTCTGCGCCAAGCTGGGTTATTTCCCGCATACGGCCCTGGTAGCTTGTATTATTTTTAAACGTATTGCCTGTATATGCAAACCGCATCGGAATTTGTTCATCGCCATAATACTTTGCCACAGCCCGGGCAATCGACGGTGTAATATCCGGCCTGAGAACAAGGGTGTTGCCGTCGCGGTCGATAAACTTAAACATTTCTCTGGAACTTACAGTACCGCGTTCCGTATTAAAAATGTCAAAAAACTCAAAAGACGGCGTCTGAATTTCCTCATAGCCATATAATCTGAGCAATGCGCGAAGCCGTTTTTCAAGCGTATGCTTTTTTGCGCATTCTACATTATAGATATCTCTGACACCATCCGGTGTATGCAATAAATTCATTTTCATATATATAATCCCCTGTCGTCACTTTAGTATGTTACCATGCTACCACGGTAGCGCAAATAGTATTATAACCAAGCCGACCGTATTTGTCAACAATTACCTTTGCTACAAATGCTTCTTAATGTTTTGCGATAACTACCGTATTTTTCACAAAAACATCAAAGCCCTTACCTTAAGTTCAAATCCTTCTGCAGTGTTTCCAGATAATGAACGTAATACCCGCTGCATTGTATTTCAAACGCCGGCTCCATTTCATCCATAGTAAAGCTCTTTCTTTTTCCGGTTTTTGAGCGATTCCAGAATTCCACAAGCTTTTTAAATCTCAGATAAAAATACTTGTTGACTGAAGAAAAATAAATCACAAGGAAAGCAACACCGCCCTGTCTCTCAAAATCTTCCATAAATACAATCTGGTGCTCATGGATATTCTGAATCGGAAAAGATGTGCCCGAACATTCCTTGGCATCGAAACAAACAGGTATTCCCTGAACAACACCGATATAGTCCACCGTACTGCGCTGATCAAAATAAGCAAGGGTTATCTGATGATGCTCCTTATCGATCTGAATCGGCTTTATCGGTGTCGGTATTTTCTGAATCAGCCCAAGCTTTTGTGTACGATACTTTTCATTGGTCACATTGAGCAGATCTTCAAGGGTCGAACCGCGCAGACCTCTGGAATTCCAAGTAGCCATAGTTATCCTTCCGTTTCCTCTGTATATGAAAGCTGTTCGCCTTCCAGTATATGTTTAAAGTTTTTTGGAAGCTCTGCTTTAAACGTCATCCCCGACAGATAGCTTAAGCTGCCTGAAATCTTTGGTATCACCAAAAGTCCCGCATGCAGAAGCTGATGTTTTAAATGATACCTGGCTTTAAAATAATCATTGATTTTATCATCACCATATTTGTAATCGCCGATAATCGGATGGCCTTCTGCCGCCAGATGGGCACGGATCTGATGCGTCCTTCCGGTAATCAGTTCAACTTTAAGAAATGTCCACTTTTGATTATTGCCAAGCGGTGTATAGGCTGTCTGTATGAAATCCGAAGCTTCTGTTTTTTCTTTTGTTACAGTGACCTTATTGGACTGTTCATCTTTTGTCAGGTAACCCTGGATTGTCATCGGCTGCTCCATGATGCCGCTGACAATGCAATAATAGAACTTATGCACTTTTCTCTCCCGGAATAATTCCGATAAGCCCGAAAGCCCCGCCATTGATTTGCCTGCCGCAATAAGACCGCTTGTATTTCTGTCAAGCCGGTTTGTCACTGAAGGTTTAAACACACTTAAATCACTGTCTGACAGTTGATTTGTATCAAGCAGATAAGTAATCATCTGCTCATTTATTGAAATATCATCTTCAGCCGCTTTTTGGGACAAAACCCCTGCCGGTTTATTCATAATGATAATATTGGCATCTTCAAAAATCACTTCAGGGTGTGTTTTTGTCCGCTTAAATACCGCATTGCCGGTAAATTTTTCAATAGTTTCATCAGAAAGCCAAAGTGTTATTTCATCGCCGGTGCATGTTTTTTCACTGCCCCCGGCCTTTTTCCCGTTAAGGGTAATATTCTTTTTTCTAAGCATTTTATAAATAAAGCTTTTTGGCGCATCTTTCAGATGTTTAGCCAGCAGCTTATCCAGACGCTGTCCCGCTTCATTGGGTGTTACAACTCTTTTTTGCACAATTTGTTTCCCCTTTTAATTTCCGTCATTTCATCTGCTTTTGCTCTTAAAGTGCCACAGATAAAAGCTGATTTTCCATTTCATCCATATGCCTGCCGCAAAGATCGGCACCTTCAGACATACGGATAACAGCCGCCTCAAACTTATGATAATCTTCAAAAACCATTGCCTTTGTGCCTGCCCCGGCACTTTTTAATATTTGGTTCAGATAGCTTCTGATTTCAGACAGCGGACGCTTTTGCCCGGGTGCATAGGCATAAAAATTATCATCAAAGTTAACGACAATCGGCAGATACATGGCACCTTCGTACTTTGTAATGACAAGATCCGCATATACTCTGGCAGATTTTCCTTCCATCAGCCTTTGAATATGCTTATAGTCTTTTTCATCTCCGGAATGGTACGGCAGCATCACAATGAAAGCAACCCATGAACGCGCCGCCGGCAGTACAAACAGCACGGCAAATAATGTCCAGATATTCATTTTCGTTTGATATATCAAACATCCGACGGTAAAAAGTACAGCGATCCACAAAATCCAAAACAGAGAGATCAGGCCAAACCACTTTTTATATTTCACGATATAGCCATAGGTTCCTTTATTTAAGCCTCTTCTCATGATGACCTTCCCCCTGTCTTTTTCTTATGGACATTGCGGATGGTTTTCTTCTTCACCGGCCGCTTTGCAGGTGTTTGATGTTCCCTGCCGTACTTGTCTTTATCTTTATACATCGGCCGGATCAGACATTTTTTGTCATAGCCGATTAAATCCGTACGTCCTGCTTCTTCCAGGGCAGCCACAACAAGCTCATAGTTTTTAGGATTTCTGTACTGTATCAGTGCCCGCTGCATCGCCTTTTCTTTCGGATCTTTAGGCACATAAACTTTCTCCATTGTCCTTGGATCATAGCCTGTATAATACATACATGTGGAAAGTGTTGACGGCGTCGGATAAAAATCCTGTACCTGCTCCGGCATGTATCCAAGATCTCTTAAATATTCCGCAAGAATCACCGCATCTTTCATCGTCGATCCCGGATGGGAAGACATTAGATACGGCACAAGATACTGTTTTTTCCCTAGAGCCGCATTTGTTTCCTTATATTTCTTCACAAATTTCTGATAGACACTGTTTGACGGCTTTCCCATTCTTTTTAGGACTGCATCCGAAACATGCTCCGGTGCCACCTTTAGCTGACCTGAAACATGGTACTCGCACAGTTCCTTCATAAATGTGTCATCCGCATCGGCAAGCACATAATCAAAACGGATACCCGATCGTATAAATACTTTTTTTACTTTCGGCAGTGCACGAAGTTTCCTGAGAAGCTCTAAATAATCCGAATGATCCGCTCTTAAATTTGCGCACGGCTTCGGAAAAAGACATTGTTTATTCGGACATACGCCTTTTGTCATCTGCTTTTTGCAGGCAGGATATCTGAAATTTGCAGTCGGACCGCCCACATCATGGATATAACCTTTAAAATCAGGTTCCCACGTCAATGCTTCTGCCTCTTTAAGAAGAGATTCATGACTTCTTGACTGGATAATACGCCCCTGATGAAATGTCAGCGCACAAAAACTGCAGCCGCCAAAACATCCCCTGTTGCTTGTGAGGCTGAATTTTACTTCTTCAATAGCAGGCACTCCGCCGTATTTATCGTAAGACGGATGCCAGGTCCGCATATAATTCAGACTGTACACACGGTCCATCTCACTTTGTGTCAGCGGTTTAGCTGCAGGATTTTGTACAATATATTCATTATCCTTATATTTTTCCACAAGACGCTGACCCGAAAAAGGATCCGTATTTGTATACTGAATATAAAAACTGGCAGCATACTTTTTCCTGTCCGAACAAATTTCCAAAAAAGACGGCAGCATCTTATAATCATAAACATTTTCAAGACTTTTTGTCTTATAAACACTGCCCAAAACAAAAGTTATGTCTTTAATATCTATGCCGGAATTTAAGGCATCGGCAACCTCCACAATGGAACGTTCGCCCATACCGTACAACAAAAGATCCGCACTGCTGTCAAGCAGAACAGAACGTTTGACCGTATCACTCCAGTAATCATAATGGCCAAGTCTTCGAAGACTTGCTTCTATACCGCCGATGATGATCGGAACGTCTTTATATGTCCGACGAATCAGATTACCATAAACAACAACCGCATAATCCGGTCTTTTGCCATAAGCGCCGCCCGGTGTAAAAGCATCATTATGCCGCCGTTTTTTCGATACTGTATAATGATTCACCATAGAATCCATATTTCCCGCACTGACAATGAAACCAAGTCTCGGCTTACCGAACACATTGATACTTGCATCATTTTTCCAGTCCGGCTGGGCGATGATACCGACGCTGTAGCCGTTAGCCTCAAGCACTCTTGTAATAATCGCATGACCAAATGAAGGATGATCCACATAAGCATCACCGGATATATAAACAAAATCAACCGTATCCCAGCCTCTTTGCCTTGCTTCTTCCATTGTCACAGGTAAAAAATCTCTGACCATACCAAATCCTCTATTCTATCCGGCCACCATGCCGGTTATATTTTTTAAGTGTCAACCCCCGGTATATCCAATCTTTAAAAGCTGTAATCATTTGCCTTTAAGCTCAAAAAAATCATGCCATCTCCGGTATATCCCCATAATTTATAATAAAATAATCCGCCATTTTCTTTTTAAGCTCTTTGTTTTGGGCAGAATAATCATCATCAACGGCACATACTTTCATACCTGCAGCCACGGCTGCCGAAATACCTTCCGGAATATCCTCAAACACAAGGCAGTTTGCCGGGTCAATCAAAAGACGCGCGGCACTTTCAAGGTAAATATCCGGTGCAGGTTTTCCTTTATGTACATCTTCGCCGGTAATCACTTCACAAAAATAATCTGTGATCCCATGGGCTTTTAAAACCGCATCCGTAAGCCTTCTGGAATTGCTTGTGGCGATGGCACAGCGAATGCCCTGCTTTTTAAGTAAAGCAAGAAAACGGTCCGCACCTTTTTTTAAAGGTACCTGATGGGCATATTTATCAAATGCCATCTCATCCCAGTCACTGATAATTTTTTCTATACTGTCCCGGATACCAAATGTATTTTTAAAGTAGTACGCCGTCTGAGTCACACTGATACCTGCGATTGCTTCCTGAAGATCATCCGGCATTTCAATGCCAAACCGGCTTAAATATTCAATATCAATATCATGCCACATCCACATGGAATCCACCAGTGTGCCATCAAGATCAAAAATCACTGCTTTTATATTTTCAAGCATATTTTTTACCTTTCCTATCTTTCGTTTTTCAGGCTTTCAATTTCCTCTTCTGTCAGCGGCCGGTACTGACCGGTCGTAAGTTTTTCGTCAAGTTTTAGCGCCCCCATGGACAGCCGTTTTAAGTAGATCACTTTTTTGCCGACAGCTTCAAACATGCGCTTGACCTGATGATATTTTCCTTCAAAAATTTCCACTTCAATCTCGGAAACCTCTGCCGATATCAGTATTTTTAAATTTGCCGGCATCGCCGTAAAAGTTTCATCAATCACAACACCCTTTTTAAAGACTTCAACATCTCTTTCATCAACAATACCTGAAATTTTTGCATAATAAACCTTGGATACATGCTTTTTCGGTGACAGCAGACGGTGTGCCAGCGCCCCGTCATTTGTCAGTACAAGAAGACCTTCTGTATCCTTGTCAAGACGTCCCACAGGAAATATATCTTTTCGCTTTCTGTCCGTGATCAGATCGACCACAGTCCGGTCTTTGGCATCCTCTGTCGCTGAGACGACCCCCGCTGGTTTGTTTAACATATAATACTCTGTTTTTACAAAGCCGACAATTTCATCTTTGAAAGTCACCGTATCACTGTCTGTATCAATTCTTAAATCCGCTGTCCTAACTGTATTTTCATTAACCCTGACATAACCTTTTTTTATATACAACTTGACTTCGCTTCTTGTTCCGACACCCATTTCTGCAAGAAACTTATCAAGCCGAATCATTTTGCTCATATAAACTCCTATGACTGCCAGCGCCAGCCGGCCGGATATTTATTTTTAAGTGTACCGTTATTTAATTTACCCCACCCAAGCGGATAGCCGCTGGTACAAATAAGATACCAGCCGTTTTTCAAAGTATCGTCTACTTCCAGTGTCTCACACTTTAAGTATTTTACCGTATTTGCATCGGTATAAGGCAGATCTATGATGTTTTGACATTCATTACGGGATAATCCTACCGCAAATGCACCGCTTGGCTCAAACCTGTTTTTCTTAATATTTCCAAGATACCAGCCGCATCTTAAAACACGGAGCCCGTTTGTATCAATCATATTTTCCGGCAGATAATACACATGATCACCACTGACTGTAAGCCGCCTTTCATCAAATGCAGCCGTAATTTTCGCTTCCTTCAAAAAATCAAAAAACGGCTGAATATCCTTTGGCTTTTTATACGGATAACTGCTTTTTACCGGTGCTTCCTCACCTTCCGCTTTTCTTAAAAGCGTCACATAATGGCCTTCGCCTTTAACTTCATGGGGCCATAAATGTATCTCTTTTTCCAGTGTAAATTCGGGATGTCTTTCAAGAAAATATGCAATTGTCCCTTCATCCTCAAGGGGTGAAAAAGTACATGTGGAAAAGACCATCATTCCTCCGGGCTTTAGCATATCGGCGCCATAACCTATGATTTCCCTCTGAATTTCACTGTAAAACTCCGGTCCGTTCTTTTCCCAGCTTTCTGTCATCGAAGGCTTTTTATGAAACATACCTTCACCGGAACACGGCGCATCAATCAGTATTTTATCAAAAAACTGCGGCAGGCGTCCCGCCAGATTTTTAGGATTCTCACTGATGACAAGACTGTTTTTGATACCGAAAGCTTCAATATTGCGAAGCAGTGCTTTCGCCCTGGAATAACTGATGTCATTACTGATCAGCAGACCTTCCCCCTGAAGCTTTGCCCCAAGGGCTGTGCTTTTTCCGCCCGGCGCGGCGCACATATCAAGGACAATATCTCCCGGCTCCACAGGAAGAAGACTGGCCGGCATCATGGCGCTTGGCTCCTGAATGTAATAAAGTCCCGCATAATACAAAGGATTTCTTGAAACCGCACGGGTATTTTCACAGTAAAAGCCCAGTTCATTCCATGGTACACGTTCCGGCTTTTCCCCTACAAGCTCCATATATGCTTCAGGTGTAATCTTTAATGTATTCATACGAATGCCATTATAAACCGGGTGGCTGTAACTTTCTAAAAACTTATCATAATCTTCTTTCAGGATGGTCTTCATTGTCTCCTGAAACTTTAATGGTAATTTAATCATATCCGGCTCCTTTAAAGTATCACATCATCAAGTAAATCTCTGCCATCTGCGGCAGTTGTCGCAAGTGTATCGCAGCGTTCGTTCTGCGGATGGCCGTCGTGTCCTTTCACCCATATAAATGTTACGTGATGGGCTGACTTTGCTTTAAGAAGGCGCTGCCACAGATCAACATTTTTCACCGGTTCATTTTTTCCCCGTTTCCATCCTTTTTTTATCCATCCTTCGATCCAGTGTTTGTTAAACGCATTGACAAGATATTGGGAATCCGAATAAAGCTCAACCTCACACTGACGATTCAGCGCTTCAAGGCCGGCAATCGCCGCCATAAGTTCCATACGATTGTTGGTCGTTTTTTTATAACCTGCGGATATTTCTTTGACATGAAGCTGTCCTTTCGTATCCACATATTCCATGACTACACCGTAGCCTCCCGGTCCGTCAGGATTGCCTCTGGCAGAACCGTCTGTATATATTTTTACAAACATAATAACCTCCGTTATAGTGACCATATGCCTTCTTTTTCAAAACGTTCACCAGCCCTCCCGGCAGCTTCAACGATTTCCTCACCGAAGCCGATCATTCCAAGCAGCCTGATGGCATTTCGTGACACTGCCCTTCCTTTTCTGAGACGATAATCAAAAGTCACCTGTCCGTCACTTACTTCCTCCTGGAAATGATAATTGTCAAAATACGGTTCAAGGACTGATGTCAGTTCAATATCATGGGTTGCCGCAAAACACAGCGTGTTTGCCTGACTGATTCTAAATAGAATCTGTGATGATGCCGCAATGCGCTCCACCGTATTCGTACCGCGCAGTACCTCATCAATAAAACAAAGCATCGGTATGTCCTCGCTGCACCGGCTGATGATACGTTTCAATGATTTGATTTCAACGATAAAATAGCTTTCGTTTTCAACAATATTATCTTTTAATGCCATCGATGAATAAACTCTGAAAGCCGATGATGTCCATGACTGCGCCAGCACGGTACAGATCGTCTGCGCAAATATGGCGTTGATGGCCACTGTTTTTAGAAATGTTGATTTGCCTGATGCATTGGATCCTGTCAGTAATACACCCCTTAGAGCCTTAATATCATTTTTTACAGGTGACTGTATCAGCGGGTGATATAACCCTTCTGCTTTTAGTATGACTTTCTCTGTAAATTCCGGACAGCAGTAATCCTCTTTCATAGCCCTGAAAGAAGCAATGGCTATGCAGGCATCGATTTCGCCCAAGGTATCCATCACCAGTCTTAATGCTTCATCATTCTTCTTCATAGATGCCAGTGTCATATCAAACATAATAAGATCCACATGAAAAATCATCTTCACATAATCCATGATCAAATCCGTAAGCGTACCGCCGACGGCAGAGCCCTGTCTGAACATCCATGCGCGCTTTCCAAGCTTTTCAAGCTTTGCCGCGCTTTTTTTGAAAGCTTCTGTCTGTTCTTTCTCAACAGGCAGCTTCATCCTTGAAAGCCTCACTGCGCATTTTGATAAATTGGCCGCATACCCGAAAGATTCAAAATAGATGCGGTTGTCATATTTGTAATAAAAGATGATATTCACTGCCATCATCACAAAAACGGCACCGATAAACGACGGTGATACCGCTATGGAAAGCACGATGCTTAAAATCATACACCCACATAAAAACAAATTCAGGTATGGTTTGTGGGATTTCGCATTCCGAAGTAAATCTATATATTGATACATGGAATATTTGCGCATTTTTCCAAGCTGCATCAGCTGCATCTGTGTCTGTTCTCTGTTTTCCTTATGCTTTTCATAATATTCTATTCTTTGTTTTCTTTCGGTACGCTCTCTGTCGTCAAACAACGGCTCATGCAAAAGACTGTACAAATATTCTTCGCCGATCCCCGAACAGGTCTGATTCATCATCATAAAAATCAGTTCCATATCAAGGTCGTTCCATGTAATTTTATCAATCACATCATTTTTGTGATCTTTATGTTCAAAATAATATCCTATATATTTATATCTCTCCGCATCATAACTATTTTCCGGAAGCTGTCCGAACCGGGTCTCAAGCTTTTGACGAAGCTTTTTTTTGTATGCTATTTTATCATAAACGCCTTTTAAAATAAATACTAAAAACAGAGCAGCGACTACAAGCGCCATCTGAAACTTATCCATGATTCAAATTCCTTTCGTGTTATCTCATATTCTCTATTTATTATGCAAAGAATATACGTTCTTGTCAAGCCGTCAGATGATAATGCGGGTTATCCAAAAACAAAGTGACCGCAATTTTCTATATTATAAAAAAGAACCGGTGAAAGTTTTGTTTCATCGGTTCCATATATTTTCCATATGTTAAAACTAAAAATTTAATCCTGTACCCGAACATAAGTCCGACAAGACTTCAATTTTACAAAAATCTAATTTAAATATCACCAGGCAGACTACAGTGACAGCACTTCATCAGCCAATTCTGAATGCAGCTCGCTTTCAATATAGCTTTCAAGGAATTTTTTCATGCTGCTTTTACTGTAACGGTTGCCATGGATAATCTGACCAAGACGGCGTACAGTATTTTCAATCGTATCGTTGATCAATATGTAATCATACTGTCCTGCGCAAAGAATTTCTTCCTGTGCAATCATAAGACGTTCGGCAATAACATCAGGATGCTCGGTGTTGCGGCTCTTAATTCTTTCTTCAAGCTCATCCCATGTCGGAGGCATGATAAATATCAAAGTCGCATCCGGACAAAGCGCACGTACTTTCATAGCTCCTGTAACATCAACACTTAAAATAACATTTCTGCCTGCTTCACGGGCATCTTCAACTGCTTTTCTCAAAGTTCCGTATCCATTGCGGTTATAATAAGCATACTCAAGCATCTGCTGTGAACGGATCAGACGTTCAAACTCCAGATGTGAAATAAAATGATAATCCTTTCCGTCAACCTCATTCGGATGAGGTTCTCTTGTTGTCACTGATGTGCATTTCATTGCGTTCGGATGCTCTTTCATATATTCGGCAATCACTGTTCTTTTACCAACACCACTCGGACCTGAAATGACAATCAGCTGACCCCTTTCTGCAATTTTTTCAAAATACTTCTTTTCTGTATTCATATTTTCAGCCACCCTTCCATTAAAATAATCCTTTAAGATAATTTCAACAATATTATATATTAAACAGCGCTGAAAATCAACAAAATATACAAGTTTTTTATGATACAGGAAATCATAAGAAAGGACTGCCTGTAAAAGCAGTCCCGTAAAATCTATATTAGTTATTGATCAGCTTATCTTCGCCGTTCCAGCTGTAAAGCTTTCTTACTTCTTCGCCGACTTTTTCAGCAGGATGTTCTGCTGCAAGTTTTCTCATTGCTTTGAAGTGTACCTGACGGCCTGCAGGAGACATATCCAGAAGGAATTCTTTTGCAAATGTACCATCCTGAATGTCTGAAAGAATTTTCTTCATTGTCTTCTTTGTTTCTTCTGTAATGATCTTAGGACCTGTAACATAATCACCGTATTCAGCAGTATTAGAAATTGAATATCTCATGCCTGCAAAACCTGACTGATAAATAAGGTCAACGATCAGTTTCATCTCATGGATACATTCAAAGTAAGCATTTCTAGGGTCATAGCCGGCTTCAACAAGTGTTTCAAAACCAGCCTGCATCAATGCACAAACACCACCGCAAAGAACTGCCTGCTCACCAAAGAGGTCTGTTTCTGTCTCTGTTCTGAATGTCGTTTCAAGCACACCTGCTCTTGCGCCGCCGATAGCCAGTGCATATGCAAGTGCCATATCCATAGCTTTGCCTGTAGCATCCTGTTCAACAGCTACAAGACAAGGCACACCTTTGCCTGCCTGATATTCGCTTCTTACTGTATGGCCAGGTCCTTTTGGAGCAACCATCGTTACGTCAACATATGCCGGTGGTTTAATGCAGCCGAAATGAATGTTGAAACCATGAGCAAACATCAGCATATTGCCTTCTTCAAGATTTGGCTCGATATCTTTTTTATACATATCCGCCTGTAATTCATCATTAATCAGGATCATAATGATGTCGGCACGTTTTGCAGCTTCTGCTGCTGTGTATACTTTAAAGCCCTGAGCTTCTGCTTTTGCCCAGGATTTACTTCCTTCATAAAGACCGATAATAACGTCACAGCCTGACTCTTTTGCGTTTAATGCATGTGCATGTCCCTGGCTGCCGTAGCCGATCACAGCAATTGTTTTTCCTTCCAGTAATGAAAGATTACAATCTTCCTGATAAAAAATTTTAGCCATTGTTAATTCCTCCTGTTTCACTTAAGTACCTATGTACTCGGCATTCTTGCTTAACTTCATATTCTAGGCTTTTTTCATCATTTGTCAAGCAAAAATTCTAATCATAACTTTCTTTTTTTCATTTTCGACATCAATAATCCTAAAAATTTTGCAAAAAAGGAGGGATACCTCCTTTCATCCGCCAGATCAGACATATCAGTCAAGGAAACGAACATCCTCTGAACCTCTTGAAAGTCCGGTAATACCTGTACGGGCCAGTTCAAGAATCTCATACCCTTTAAGCAGATTGATAAAGGCATCCAGTTTCGTATCCCCACCGGTCAATTCTATAATCAATGAGTCCACAGAAACATCAACGATCTTTGCACGGAAAATATTCGCCACTGTAATGACATCCTGACGCTGATCATCATTGGCACGAACCTTTACGAGAATAAGTTCTCTTGACACAGATTCCGTCTCGCTTAATGCTTTTATATCAATAACATCCACCAGTTTCCACAGCTGCTTCTGAATCTGATCAAGGATCTGATCATCACCTCTGACAGCAACGGTCATACGTGAATATTTAGGGTCGGCAGTAACACCAACAGTCAAACTGTCGATATTGTACCCGCGACGGCTGAAAAGTCCTGACACACGGCTTAACACACCCGTTCTGTTATCAACGAGCAGCGATAAAACTTTCAGTCTCTCCATCTCTTTATTCACCTCTTTCTAGTTTGAATAAAACTAAAGATATTCTAACAACAATATATCCGTTTGTCAATTCCTGCCAAAACTTTCTGTACCGGCAAATTGGCTCTTTTTTAAAACTTTCTGAAACGCGCATACCGCTCGTCGACCAGCTGCTGCGGTGTTTTTTTGTCGCATTCCTTTAAAAACCGCCGAAGACCATACTTTAATTTATTCATAACTTCACCACTGGTTTCTTCGGTTAAAAGTTCTCTTTCACGGACAATTTTATCAACAATGCCCATTTCACGCAGTTCAAGGGCAGTCATTTTCATCACTTCAGCCGCCTCGCTGGCGCGCTTGCTGTTTTTCCATAATATCGAAGCGAAGCCTTCCGGTGAAAGTACAGAATAGGTTGAATTTTCAAGCATCCACACTTCATTGGCCACAGCCAGCGCCAGCGCGCCGCCGCTGCCGCCCTCACCGATCAGAATGGACAACACAGGCACCTTAAAGCCTGCCATTTCCATCAGGTTTCTTGCAATGGCTTCGCCCTGTCCCCGTTCTTCTGCTTCCATACCGCAAAAAGCACCGGCAGTATCCACAAAACAGATAATCGGGCGTTTAAACTTTTCGGCCTGCTGCATCAGACGCAATGCTTTCCTGTATCCTTCAGGATTTGGCATTCCGAAATTACGGGCTACATTTTCCTTTGTACTGCGTCCTTTTTGTTCACCGATCACTGTAACCGGACGGCCTTCAAACATGGCAACGCCGCCGACAATCGCCTGGTCATCCCGAAATGTCCGGTCTCCGTGTAACTCCAGAAAATTTTCAAATAAATTTTCGATATAAAATAAACTTGTAGGTCTGTCCTGACCTCTGGAAATCCGTACTCTCTCCCATGCGGTTAAAGCCATGTCTATTCACCTGCCTCATTTACTTCCGGCTTATACGGACGATGTGTTAATATAAGATTAAAAAGTACCTGCTTTAAATCACTGCGCTCAACAATAGCATCAATCAGGCCGTGCTTTAGCGCAAATTCGGCACGCTGAAACCCTTTTGGAAGCTTCTGACCGATTGTCTGTTCAATCACCCTCTGACCGGCAAAACCAATCAACGCTTCAGGCTCGGCAAGGATCACATCACCGAGCATCGCAAAACTTGCTGTAACTCCGCCGGTTGTCGGATCTGTCAATACTGTAAAATACGGAAGTCCCGCTTCACCATGCCGCTTTATGGCCGCACTGGTTTTTGCCATCTGCATCAGAGAAATCATCCCTTCCTGCATTCTGGCACCGCCTGAACATGTAAAAATAATAACCGGCAGCTGCAGTTTTGTCGCCTTCTCCACAGCCCGGGTGATTTTTTCGCCGACAACCAAACCCATGCTGGCCATCATAAATCTTGCATCCATCACCGCCGCCACTGCTTCTTCTCCGAAAATTGTGCCTTTTCCGGTAACAACACCTTCATTAAGGCCTGTTTCTTCACGAAGAAGCTCAATTTTTTCGGGATATCCCGGATAGTCCAGCGGATTTTTGGTGTCCATTGATGTATCCCATTCCTCAAATGAATCCTCATCCATAATCATTTGTATTCTGTCATAGGCAGCTATCCTGTGGTATACGCCGCATTTCGGACATATATAAAGATTATCCTTCAAATCCTTTGTGTAAATGACCGAACGGCACTTTTTACATTTCACGAACATACCTTCCGGTACCGTCGGCTTTTCCTCATTGTCCTCTTCCTGCAAAATCTTTTCTTCCAAAGTCTTTGAAGCATTTTCAGTTGTCTCTTTTTTCTTCAGCAAATCACCGGCAATGGCCACGTAATTTGTCTTTTTAAACATTCCATTCAGCATTAAAAATCACCTGCAGCATCTCCGGTTATCCCGGAATGATTACTCTTCATCATACATTGTTTCTATAAAACTTGTACTGACTTTTCCTTCTCTAAACTTTTTATTATTTATAATATCATACTGAAAATCAAGATTCGTATCAACACCCTGAATGATAAATTCACCGAGGGCACTGCGCATTTTATCTATAGCCTCGCTTCTTGTCTTACCGCGGACAATCAGCTTCGCGATCATCGAATCATAATACGGCGGAATCTCATACCCCGGATATATCGCTGTATCGACACGTATACCGTTGCCGCCCGGAATATGAACATCCTCAATTAACCCCGGACACGGCCTGAAATTCTTTTCAGGATTTTCCGCATTAATACGACATTCAATGGCATGACCGCTGACATGAATATCTTCCTGCTTTAATTCAAGGGGCAGTCCCGATGCAATGCGGATCTGTTCTTTAATCAGGTCCGTATCCGTAACCATTTCCGTTACAGGATGCTCCACCTGAATTCTTGTATTCATTTCCATAAAATAAAAATCTTTGTTTGCGTCAAGCAAAAACTCGATCGTTCCTGCATTTTCATACCCGACAGCTTTTGCAGCCCTTACAGCGGTCTCACCCATCCGCCTTCGCAGATCGTCATCAATGGCACAGGAAGGCGATTCCTCAAGCACTTTCTGATGTCTTCTCTGAATTGAACAGTCACGTTCGCCAAGATGGACCACATTGCCGAACTTATCGGCAAGAATCTGAAATTCAATATGCCGGGGATTTTCAATATACTTTTCGATATACATCGTGTTATCACCAAAGGCGTTGACCGATTCCAATTGAGCCATATTAAAATTCTCAATAAAATCCGACGGATCTGCCGATATACGCATACCTTTGCCGCCGCCGCCCGAAGATGCCTTAATCATTACAGGAAATCCGATATCTTTAGCAATCTTAAGCGCTCTTTTGGCTTCAAAAACCGGATCTTTTGTCCCCGGTACAACCGGAACCCCTGCATTCATCATCGTCGTTCTTGCCTCGGATTTATTGCCCATGGCATGAATCAGCTTCGCCGATGGTCCGATAAATGTGATTTTACATTCCTCACACATTTCCACAAACTTTGTATTTTCAGAAAGGAATCCAAAACCCGGATGAATCGCATCAGCGCCGCTGATGATCGTGGCACTGATAATATTTTCCATATTCAGGTAGCTGTCTCTAGACGCTGCCGGACCGATACAGACGGCTTCGTCCGCAAGCTGTGTATGAAGCGCATCAATATCTGCGGTTGAATAAACAGCAACAGTGGCAATACTAAGTTCGCGGCATGCTCTGATAATTCTCACAGCAATCTCGCCCCGGTTAGCTATTAATATTTTGCGAATCATAGAAACACCTCTTAACCAATGGCAAAAGTAAGCTCGGCTTCTGCCACAAGTTTATCATCCTGATTGTAAGCCTTTGCAGCTCCGATGCCGATCGGCCCCTTCTGTTTGATAATCTCAACTTCCATTCGAAGCATCGTCCCCGGTACGACCTTCTGTCTGAACTTCGCTTTATTTATGCCGCCAAAGAAGGCAAGTTTTCCTTTCATTTCATCCTGACTTAAGATGACAATCGCTCCGACCTGGGCCATCGCTTCGATGATTAAAACGCCCGGCATGACCGGTTCGCCCGGAAAATGGCCCGCGAAAAACGGCTCATTGTATGTCACCGCCTTATAGCCCACGGCCTTTTTGCCCGGTTCAAGAATCTGTGCTCTGTCAACCAGAAGAAATGGCTGACGGTGCGGTATAATGTTCATAATATCTTTAATTCCAAGTTCTGTCATAATCAATGATCTCCCGCAATGTTTATTTAATCTTAAACAGCGGCTGTCCGTATTCAACTGCTGACTGATTTTCAACAAGAATCCGTGTGATGACGCCGTCTTCTTCACTTTCAATCTCATTCATCAGCTTCATTGCTTCGACAATACCGACAACCTGTCCTTTTTTAACTGTGTCACCAACCTGTACATAAGGTTTGGCATCAGGGCTTGGCGCTGCGTAAAAAACGCCGACGATCGGTGATGTAATAAATCTTGTATCTTCATCATCTTCCTCTGCCGGGTCTTTAACACCAGGGGTTTGTGCCTTTAGGGCAGTTTCTGAAGGCACTGCCGCAGCAAAAGCCTGTGGTGCCTGTGCTATCTGAACTGTCTGAGGTGCAGCCAGAACAGGCTCTGTGAACGCTGTCACGACACCCTGCTTCTTTTCAATGCTGATTTTTAATGACCCTTCTTCAATATTAATATTTGAAATTGAAGACTCAGATACCTTGTCAATCAACTGTATAATCTTATCAATATCCATAATCCATCACTCCATATGAAGCCACAGTCCCACCGGACCCGTAACTGTATTTATTCATGATATTTTCTTACTAACAATGTCGCATTATGTCCGCCAAATCCAAGGGAATTACTCATGGCCACTTCAACTTCGCAATGAAGCCCCTGCCCAGGAACATAATTAAGATCACATTCATCATCAGGATTTTTGAGACCTACTGTCGGATGAATATAGCTGTCCTGGATAGACTTCACACATGTAATAAATTCAACCGCACCGGCAGCACCAAGTAAATGACCGATCATTGATTTTGTGGAGCTGATCGGTACATGATAAGCATCCTCTCCAAGGGCTGCTTTGATGGCTCTCGTCTCAAAAAGATCATTATGATGTGTACTTGTACCATGGGCATTGATATAGCTGACCTCTGAAGGCGCCACACCTGCTTCTTTCATGGCATTCATCATCGCCGTTGCGGCACCCATGCCGTCTTCAGCAGGTGATGTTACATGGTAAGCGTCGCTGGTAGCACCGTATCCGCCAAGTTCCGCGTAAATTTTTGCACCTCTTTGAAGAGCATGGTCAAGACTTTCCAGCACAACAACACCTGCACCTTCACCCATAACAAAACCGCTTCTGTCCTTATCAAACGGGATTGAAGCATGCATCGGATCTTCTGATGTTGTCAGTGCTGTCAGCGCCGTAAAACCGGCAACGCCGATCGGGCATATACAGCTTTCCGTACCGCCTGCAACCATCACATCGGCATCACCGCACTGAATGGTTCGATAAGCTTCGCCGATGGAATGTGTGCCTGTTGCACAGGCTGTAACGATATCAATACTCTTTCCCTTAAGGCCGAAATAGATAGACACATTGCCTGCAGCCATATTTGAGACAAACATTGGAATAAATAAAGGCGCTGTTCTTTGTGGCCCTTTTTCCTGAAGCTTTATCACTTCTTTTTCAAGAAGCGGCAGACTTCCGACACCTGAACCTATGGAAACGCCGACTCTGTACGGATCTTCCTTTGACATATCTATACCTGCGTCTTCCAGTGCCTCTTTTGAAGCTGCAACGGCAAACTGTGAAAAACGTTCCATTCGTCTTGCTGATTTCGGATCCAGATAATCTTTTGCAACGAAATCATGCACTTCTGCAGCGACCTTAGCTTTGTAGCCGGTTGTATCAAAATAGGAAATAGGAACAATACCGACTTTATTTTCTTTAATTGAACGCCAGAAGGCATCAACGCCAAGTCCGATCGGTGTAATTGCACCCATACCTGTAACGACAACTCTCTTCATAATTAACTCTCTCCTTACCATATGATCTTTAGGACTCCTGCGTACCTTGCCGCAGGACAAAATATTAAGCGCCCGATATCAGCTTTAAAGCCTTATCCCATGAACATACCGCCGTCTACACTGATTGTCTGACCTGTGATATATCTTGCCTGATCTGATGCCAGAAACAGCACAAGATTTGCAATATCCTTTGTTTCTCCAAGCATTCCCATCGGAATCATTTTTGAAATCGCTGATTTTGCATCTTCAGTCATCGCAGCTGTCATCTCAGTCTGAATAAATCCAGGAGCGATCGCATTGACTGTAATACCTCTGCTGGCCAGCTCTTTTGCCGCTGACATTGTCAGTCCGATAATACCGGCCTTTGATGCAGCATAATTAAGCTGTCCCGGATTGCCGCACCGTCCCACAACTGATGACATATTGATAATACGTCCGCCTTTTTGTTTAAGCATCTGTCTTGAAACGTGCCTGATACAGTTAAAAGTTCCTTTAAGGTTACTGTCAATGACTGCATCAAAATCTGCTTCACTCATACGCATCATCAGATTATCTTTTGTAATTCCCGCATTATTCACAAGAATGTCCAGACGTCCGAAGCTTTTAATCACATCGTCGATCATTGCCTTTGACGCTGCAAAATCACCGACATTGCACTGATAAGCCTGCGCCCTTTTGCCTTTACTTTCAATCTCTGCAACAACCGCTTCCGCAGCTTCTTTTGAACCGTTATAGTTAACAACCACTGCCGCGCCGGCATCAGCAAGCGTCAGAGCGATTTCCCTGCCGATACCCCGGCTTGCACCTGTAACAAGTGCCACTTTATCTTTAAGCATTACGCCAAAACTCCTTTCAGTTTTTCAAGATCCTCATATTTATCAATGTTCACAGAAACTGCCTTTCTGTCAATTCTCTTTAAAAATCCGGCCAGTGTCTTGCCCGGTCCGATTTCAACAAATGTATCAATACCATGTTCAAGCATGAGACGTACACTCTGCTCCCAACGTACGGAAGATGACACCTGGCGCACAAGAAGTTCCTTAATCACTGATGTGTCGGAAATATATTCAGCAGTTGTATTGGCAACATATGGAATATCCGAATCTGTAAATGTCACCTGTTCAAGCACATCACCAAGTTTTTCACCCGCACCTTTAAGCATCGATGAATGGAAAGGACCGCTGACTTTTAACGGTGCCACACGCTTAGCGCCTGCCTCTTTTAGCTTTTCTGAAGCAGCGGCAACCGCATTTTCCTCACCTGAAATAACAATCTGTCCCGGACAGTTATAATTTGCCAGTTCCACGATACCCTCAGTATTGCCGCATATTTCTTCAACTTTTTCAAAATCAAGTCCCAGTACCGCAGACATCGCGCCGCCTGTCGGTACTGCTTCCTGCATATAAATACCTCTTTTTCGAACGACTCTGATGGCATCTTCTTCGGAAAGTTTTCCCGCTGCCACAAGTGCCGCATATTCTCCGAGACTTAAACCTGCACATACATCCGGCTTTATGCCCATGTTAAGCACAGCTTTTAAAATAGCAAGCTCCGTTGTAAGAAGCCCGATCTGTGTAAATTCTGTAATATTTAGCCGGTCATTTTCTTCAAAGCACAACGCTTTCATATCTATATCTAAAATATCTGTTGCCATGTCATATACACGGCGGCAGTCTTCATTATTTTCATAAAAATCTTTACCCATGCCAAAGTACTGTGCACCCTGGCCCGGAAATACAAATGCAATTTTCGACATGATTTTCAACCTCTTTATCAATCCCATATCACATGAAAGCAAGAACCTTCCACAGTTTCATACAAATCGCTGTGGAAAATTCCTGCTTAATCTCAAAAATCCGACGAAAGACAGTTAAAAGCCTGGCCCTCATCAATATGAGCAGGGCTAAACGCCCTGCTGACCGCACATTACTTTGCAAATAACTGATAACGGTCATTGATCACCTTTACAGCGTCTTCTACTAACTCTGTAACAATTTCTTTACAAGTCTGCTCTTTGTTTACAAGACCTGCAATCTGTCCGGCCATGACAGTACCGGTTTTAACATCCCCTTCAACAACGGCTTTTCTTAAAGAGCCGACTGTCAGGGATTCCAATTCTTCAAAAGTAGCACCTTCAGCTTCCATCTGAAGATACTTTCTTGTCATCTGATTTTTCAGAGAACGAATCGGGTGACCGCCCGAACGGCCTGTCACCTGTGCATCAATATCCTTTGCTTTAAGAACCTTTTCTTTATAAGCCGGATGCACCTGTGTTTCTTTTGCAACAAGGAAACGTGTACCGACCTGTACGCCGGATGCGCCGAGCATCAGCGCAGCAGCAACACCTCTGCCGTCAGCAATACCGCCTGCGGCAATTACAGGAATAGATACCGCATCTACAATCTGCGGCATCATCGCCATCGTTGTCAATTCCCCGATATGTCCGCCGGATTCACAGCCTTCAGCGACAATCGCATCTGCACCGTTCTTTTCCATAATTTTTGCAAGCGCCACGGAAGCGACAACAGGAATCACCTTAACGCCGGCTTCCTTCCACATTTTCATATATTTTGCCGGGCTGCCTGCACCTGTGGTGACAACTTTGACCCCGGATTCGGCGATGACTTCGGCAATCTCATCCGCTGCCGGATTCATCAGCATCAGGTTGACGCCAAATGGCTTATCTGTAAGTTCACGGCACTTTTCAATCTGTTCTTTGACAAAAGATGCCGGTGCAGCACCTGCGCCGATAATACCCAGACCGCCGGCATTTGAAACTGCCGCAGCAAGATGATACTCTGCAACCCAGGCCATACCGCCCTGGATCACCGGGTATTCTATATTCAGTAATTCAGTAAGTCTCGTTTTCATACAAACCTCCGGTACACTTAAAGACATCGATCAGTCTTCGATCCCCTGAGCTTTTAAGTATTCGATAACTTCACCTACAGTTGTGATCTGTGACAGGTCATCTGTAGGAATTTCAATACCATATTCTTCTTCCAGTGCCATAACAAGTTCAAACAGATCCAGAGAATCCGCACCGAGGTCATCTTTGAAAGAAGCTTCCAAACTAACTTCGCTTTCATCAACACTTAACTGTTCACAAATGATTTCCCTAATTTTTTCAAACATAATTAACTCTCCTTTAATATAGTTATAAATTTATTGCAGTCCACACAATACTTTGATATTCAAAGTATATCATCTTTTTCTATTGTGTCAACTACTTTGTTCAAAAAAATGACAATTCTATTTTATATCATCTGCTTGATTTTGACAATACTTATGTGTTTTAAAGTTGTTTTAGCGTCACAGTTATGTATGTTTTCGGATATTTTTCGCGTTTCATATCTGACCTGTTATGTAATACTTCAACACAGCAAAAAACTCTCTGAAATAAAAATTCGGCAGCAGCGGTATATTGGAATGGCTTCACCGCTGCCCTTTCCACCGGACACAATCGCTTTTGTATCAGGATTCTTATTCAGATATTCAACTGCTTTCATCACTCTGAGATACAAAACCTGTGACGGCACTTCCCCTTTGACCTGTGCACCGAGAATAATGATATAATCCGCATTGTCCTGCGACCCGGCAAATCCTGTTTTTATAATCATACCCTCAACCACGCAAAACAAAACAGTGCATACTATAAATATACTAAAAACTGCCCACCGGATCGGCGCAGGTAAAATCATGGTTAATTTCAGCCCTTTTATTTTCATGCATCCAAAGCCGCCCAGCAAAGCTCCAAGGACAGGCCATATTAAAGAAAATACCGAAAAACCGCCGGCAAACAGTGTCACAATATAATAAGCCACACATACTGCAGCAGCCGCAAAGAAAATATTCATCATATACCCCCTTTTCTCTGATGTTTCTATCATTCATGATACCACAAACTGTGTTCTTTTGATACCTGATCTCAATATAAATAAATTTCATCTTTATTTTTTTCGGTAAATCGATTATAATATTACCATTATTATAAATAACGGAAGGTGACAAAATGAATTTTAAAAAGTTTTTCAGCGTATTTGTAAAAGTTTCGGCTGCCCTTGCCGCTGTGGCCGGTGCTGCTTATACAGTAAAAAAAGTGATGGATAAAAAGTCAGAACGGGATTTATTTGATGATTTTGACGATGATGATTTTGATGACGCTTTTGAGTCTGTTGACGAAGACGATGCCGATGATGATGCCAAAAGAGAATATGTAAGCATTCATCTTTCCGGAGATAAAGCCGACAGTGCGGATGAAGGCAATGAAGAGGCATCAGCAGATGATGCTGAAACAGTTGATGATGATGCTGAAGCAACTGACGATGACACAGACGAAGAACAGGCATAATTTTTCAGATAATGATTTAAACATTTTAAAGGAGACAGGCTTCTCTAAAAATTTAGAAGCCTGTCTCCTTTTATACTTTACGCATAAAATTCATGATTTAAAATCCTGTCAGTCTGAAAACAAGCAACTCGTCTGCCGACTCATCAAATCTTTCCTGTGTCAACATCAAAAGTATTGAACCGTCATCAAGAAGCTGCATATCTTCAAACCACGGATAGTCCGTACCAAAAATGTCATCTGAGTCTACAGTACCGATAAACGTACCGTCTTTCTCCCAGAAGTACAATTTTCGCATATTGCCGTCAGCAGCAACATATCCATTGGCAGTCTCCACGATACCTGTAACTGCGCCTAGACAGTCAGGATCCTCATAAGTTTCGCCGCCGAGAAGCAGCTGTTTGTTCCCGTCATAATCATACACGCCGATTTTTTTCGTTGAACTGCTGCCTGCAACAAGACCAGCAACAATAATATGTGAATCAGATATTGCTATATCATCGATCATTGCAAAATCACCCTGTCTTGTTTCATCGATATTTAAATTGGTCAGCACCCACGGTTCTTCTGTAAAACTGCCATTATTATTTGTAACTTTCATAACATCACTTGAAACCCAGGATGTAATGCCCCATTCACCCGAAGGGTGCATTACTAAATCATGTGTGACTGTACTTCCGACAATTGCATGATCTTTGACAGCATCACCTTCATAAATACCCTGTGAAAGATATAGCATTCCGCTGTTATCATAAGACAAATACTCATATTCTTTATCATACTGAGTTGATGTGACTTTTTTAAGATCAGTTCCGGAATAATCATATTCCGTCAATGTATCTTCAAAAAGATGATACATTTTATTTCCGATGACCGCAAACTGATGCTCCATAATATCCATCACATACAAAGATTCTTCAAACGCAATGACTTCAGGAACAATTGTATAAGAACCTACCGTCTGCTGTGAAACAACAGGCGCAAACGGTACGCCATCCCATGGCCAAGGTGAATCAACACCGCCGTTATCGCTAAGTGTCAGCTCGATACCTTCCAGAACTTCTTTAACAGCCTCATTTTCATAATCACCGCCGATATTGATGGAGTATGTCGTCTGAGACGGTTCATGACGATAAATATAATACAGCGTATCATCCTCCTGAATCGGTGCCTCGGCAAACATAACACCGCCGCATGGCATTGTCAGTATGCTTCCGTCGGCATAGCTTTCCAGGACAACATCTGTCTGTGAAAGCGTATGTCTGAACGCTGCGCCGTCTTCATTTTCAGCCATAATATAAATCCAGGTTTCTGAAGAATAATAATCTTCTCCGCCGATATAAAGAACGACTCTGCAGTAATCAGAGCTGTCACTGGTTGATTCCTCATCATAAAACCAGTCTTTCGGATAATATACCTTAAAAAGTTCAACGCTTGCACATTCACGGTCAGAAAAATCCTTTTCTTCGGTCTCTTTAACTGTTTCCACCGCTTCTTTTGTTTCAGTACTTTCCGAAATACTTTTTTTCTTACCTGCCAGCGCATTTTCATTGCCGCCGCAGGATACAAGAGCCATAGTCATTGCCGCAATGAGTAATAACGAAATAAATTTTTTCAATTGAAATCCTCCTTCCTTCCAACAGATTAAAATTTACCGCCTGTACCTCCATGTGTCGAACCTGATGAACTGGTATGGGTGCTGCTTCCGCCGGAGCTTTCTCTTTCTCTCGGAATGACTCTTGTTGTCACCAGTCGATTGACCATCTGATCCCAGTTTGCGGTCAGCACAAGACTGCCCGGCCTTACATAATCCGCAGCATTGTACTTGCTGACCACTGATCTGAGCTTGCTTTTTTTATTTGAAGCGATACAGTAGGATATAAAAAGACCTATGACCAGATCAACAACAATCCAATATAACGGTAATTTTCCTTTTGGCATGTGGCCCACGTCATATGGCTCGCCATTATTTGCTTCGGTTATAAAATCATCACAGAGATCCGCAAATTTTTCAAATGCTTTTTTATACTTTCCGTCACTTAAATCCGATAAAAACTGATCTGCAATATATTCCATGCCTGCGTCAGTAAATGCTGTGATTCCATAACCGCATGTACTGATCCACCAGTCCCGAGATTCCATACTGACCAGTAATAAGATACCGTCTCTTTCGCTGCCAAAGCCATATCCGTTATAATCATAATAATCATCAGCATACGCCATTGCTGTTTTACCATCCAGACTGTCCACAGTGACAATGACAACATCACACGCCTGACGTGTGCTGATCTCATCAAGCTTATCTTCCAGTTCACTTTCCTGCGAAGCACTGAGAAGTCCGGCACCGTCAACAAGACGGGGCGGATGTTCGCCCTCACCGGCTGATACCGGCAAGACAATAAGCATTGCCAGAAGAATGGTTAACAGCGCAGAACAAATTCGTTTTTTCATAAACCATCCCTCCCTATAGCAGCATAAATAACCACATAATCGCATAAACAATCGCTCCGAACCCAACGCCCCATGTGATTACAAATCTATTAAATGCATTTTTATCAAACGGCAGGTCACCGACCATTTTTCCGGTCTGGCCGTTCATGGCAAAGGTATATTTTTTCCCTTTCCATGTTGTATTTAATATCCATACCGGATACAACGCATACAAATAACGGACATTATAAAGACTGACCGAGCTGTTGACATCCTTGACTGAATGATACCCCTGAACTGTATTTTTAAATGCATCAATTGTACTTCTTTTAATACGCTGCTTTGCCCGTTCCATACGTTCTTCCATGGCCACATCATAACGGTCTGCCATATAACCGGCAAGATATGCCGTACTAAACGGAACTGCCTCGGCAAAATTATAAGGTTCAATGGATTCCATCAATGTATCATCCATTTTCCTGGAACAATCCTCAGGTAAATACGAAAATCCTATTCTTCCCGCACGCTGTACATTATAAATTTCATGTTCCGTATACTCTGTATCACCGGATCTCCACGTTCTGAGCCTTTCTGCCTCATACATAATATTCGCTTCTGTATCGGCATCAAAGAGCCAGAAAGGCACATATAGTCCTTTGATTTCATCAATGTGGTTTTCCTTTTTAAAAATGGCAGGCATAAACTTTTTACCTGATAAATGCCGGTGATAGGCTTTTTTTGCGGCATTTTTGTCCAGTTTAAACGGTATAATATAATCCGGTCTTAAATCGCCTGAAAACTGACCGGTCATAACGATTCTGTTGCCGCAAAACGGACAGGTCGTAGCCCCTGTACTGACATCTGCAATAATCTCTCCGCCGCAGGATTCACATGTATAGATACACATGCCGTCTGTCTCGCCGGACTGCCATGCGCCGCCGCCCATAGCCTGCCATTGGTCGCTGCCCGCCGAACCTGCGTTATTTTGATATACTGCATCCTGCATATTCTGATATTCCTGAACATCCATGACTGTATCACAGTACGGGCATTTCATTTTCTGTATAGTACTGTCAAACTCCATTGCCCCGCCGCAGGCAGGGCATTTATATTGCCTCAGGTCTGACATCGGATCTCAACTCCCTTCAGACATTTTTTGTTAACATCAAATTCTGTGTATTCATCTTACTGCTAAAGCAGCAAAACCGCCTTCTTTGCCATAAATGTTAAAACGGACGCTGTTGACCGCACTGCTGACAGAATTTTGTTGTATTTGTTGACCCGCATCCCGGACAAACCCATGCACCGTCACCGCTGCCCTGCATACTCTGCTGGCCGTACATACCGTTATTTTGCATGTCCTGCTGACTGTACATACCGCTACCCTGCATGCCCTGCTGACTGTACATACCGCTACCCTGCATGCCCTGCTGACCGTACATGCCGCTACCCTGCATGCCCTGCTGACCGTACATACCGTTATTTGCCATGCCCTGCTGACCGTACATGCCATTGTTCTGCATGCCCTGCTGACCGTACATGCCATTGTTCTGCATGCCCTGCTGACCGTACATGCCACCCTGCATACCCTGCTGACCGTACATACCATTGTTCTGCACACCATGCTGACCGTACATGCCACCCTGCATACCCTGCTGACCGTACATACCACTGCCCTGCATATTCTGCTGACCATACATACCGCCACCCTGCATACCCTGCTGACCGTACATGCTGCTATGCATACTCTGCTGACCATACATACCGTTATTCATCATACCGCCCTGAGGGCTATAACCCATTCCGGTTAAAGCGGCCGTGATTTGATTTCCCAGATTTTCCATCTCCATTATTTTTCCGCGTTCACGTTCCTCAATAGAAAAAGAATTCATTTTAAAATCCATATCATCAAACCATGGCGAATTTACTGTAATTTTCATCCAGTAATCATACTCATATTTATATCTCGGCGGATTATAGCTTTTCATATTGCCTTCATTATCACGATATTTTTCTTCATCCCTATCCTGCTCTACTTCCATACGGCAGCTTACGATCTGAGAAAGATCAAGAATATCCGGATTTGTTTCGACATTCATACGCGCTGCAATGGCAAACTGCCTTTTCTGGTCATCAATAAATACATGATAATTTGAAGTTGCAAATTCTCTTGTTATCTGAAAAGCACGAACCTTTTCCTTATTTGCCTCCCTGTAGGCAAGCTGTTCTTTAATGGAATCCACCGTACTGTGGCGGCGTTCCTCAAACCACGGTGAAAGTTTTTTAGCACAATCCTTGCAGAGATTTCCATCATCCAGCTTACGATTGCCCAGCATACCAATCTTTTCTCCGCATACATCGCAAAACTTCTTATCAAATAATCCCATAAAAACACTCCTTTAATGATTTAAGGCATACATACCTGTATTACTCGACTTTGCATTTTATCATCTGATATCATTTTCATTAAACGGGTCTCCGCAGTTCGGACAGAATTTCGGCGGATGTGCCGGATCTTTTGGTTCCCATCCACATTTATCGCAGCGATACACCGGTACGCCTGCCGGCTTTTTAGCACCGCAGTTCATACAGAATTTACCCTTGTTCAATGTTCCGCAAGTGCAGGTCCAGCCATCTTCTTCCGGTTTTTTAGCGCCGCATTCCGGGCAGAACTTTCCGGTAGCCATCGTACCGCACTTCATACATTTCCATGCGCCCTCCTGAACCGGTTCAGGCTTTTTGGCGCCGCACTCCGGACAGAATTTACCATTAACTACCGTACCGCATGCACATTTCCAACTGTTTGGCGATGGGGCTGTCTGCTGTTGTGACGCATGCTGCTGGGCTGCCTGTTGCTGCATTGCCTGCTGCTGTCCCATTGCAAAAAGATTCTGGGCATTCATACCGCCTGCCTGCTGGGCCATGCCCATACCCATAAAGCCCATCATCGCGCCGTTTGGATTATTTGCCGCAGACTTCATTGCATCCGACTGAGCACCGACAAGTGTTGCTGCAGCCATTGTAGGATCACGCATAATAGCCGTACGCTGTGCCTGCTTAATCAGCTGGGCATCTTCTTCCGGCAGCGTTATCGGATTCATCGCAATAGACACAACAGAAAGTCCGCGCAGTTCGCCCCACTTTTTCGTAAGAGCCTCATTCATTGCCTCAGACAGTTCTTCCGCATGTCCCGGCAGCGCACTCGGACGTATCTGCAGCTCGGATATTTTAGCAAAAGCAGGCTGAAGGGCACTGATAAATTCAGTCTTTAACTGACTTTCAATTTCCAAACGGTTGTATTCGTATTCAACATTTCCGCAGACATTTGAATAAAACAAAAGCGGATTGGAAATTCTATAAGAGTAAACACCTGAACAGCGCACAGACACATCGATATCAAGGCCGATATTGCGGTCAACCACACGAAACGGAATCGGATTCGGAGTTCCGAATTTATTATCGATCAATTCTTTTGTATTAAAATAATAGACGCGCTGGTCTTTCCCGGTATCTCCGCCGTAAGCAAATCGTTTGCCGATCATACGGAATGTTTCCCGTATACTGTCGCCTAAATCTCCCGTAAAAATACTCGGTTCTGTTGATGTGTCATAGATGAATTCCCCCGGTTCGGCACATACTTCAACAATCTTCCCCTGCTCAACGATCATCATACACTGTCCGTCTGCAACGGCAATACCCGATCCATTAGAAATAATATTATCATTGCCTTTTGTATTTGAAGAACGCCCCGTTGTACGTTTTGATCCTTTTTTTACCATGACGTCTTTATCCATGGCCTCACAATAGAAAAATTCACGCCACTGATCGGCCATCATTCCTCCAACGGCGCCCATTCCAGCTTTTATAAGTCCCATATATCATTCTCCCTTCAATTTTTCAAAGCGCCTCCAAAGACGCCGTAAGATATTCTGCTGTCACAGATGCATAAAAAAACGCATCTATCTGCCCTCTCTGTTTTGCCCGCATCACATTGCGCGCTGCTTCCGGATATGCTGTTTCATCACACAGCAAGGCATATCTGCAGTCAGGTAATTCTTTTTTCAGCTGATCGATCATCATAAGCCGCCCCTCCAGTGCTGTATCACAGGATACCGGCGTAATATCCATCAGCAGTATATCCGGTTTTGCAGCCCGGCACTCGATGATAATCATTTCCGGCGGCTGTGTCGGAATCTGAATCGGTTGTAAAGCGCCTGTTTGTTTCAGCATCAGCAGAACACTTTCCGAGAACACACGGTTGCGTATACTCACTGCAATACTCTTCAATTCACTTTACCTCCTTTTGCTCTGCTGTTTTTTAATAGAAAGAATCCGGCATCCTGCTTCCGTTCTGAATCAAAGGTAAATACCAGCTATCATATCCTGCAGGCATCATATCATCAAAAGGCATATCCGTTGTATCGGCCGTTCTGACATCTTCCCATTCCATTCCCCATGGTCTTAGAAAGATATAATAACTATACTCATTGTCACTGTTATCAGGGCTTGTATAAGTGCCGTTGATCCAGATCATCTGATCAAAATCGCTCACGATTGATGCACCCGGATCTACGATCCAATCCGCATGTGCGACATTCGCATCTTCATAATAGCCGCTTTCTGACATCATGCAGCCGTCTTGCGTTGTTCCGGCGCCAAAAGACACATCCACACTGCAAAAATACTCTCCGGCAGCATTATCCGCGTTCCAAAGCTGTATCGTTCCTGTAGCATCATCATTAACTGTTATTCTCGCACAAACATCATCGTAGACTCCTGTATCTTCACTGTACGCTCCCCAGCCTGAGGTGACAACCCACCAGCCATACCAGTCGCCATACCAGAATGCATAAGGCCCGTCATAATCAGAACTGTTATCAGTTCCATCAACAGAACCGACATTATCACCGCCGCCATCGATATCACCGCCGCCATCGATATCATCGCCTTCATTTAAGGACCAGTCAATTTCAGGTGCTTCACCTTCACCTCTGACAAACACCATCACTGAGCCGTAAAAATCAAACGAAAGCTGTCCGTCACTTACTGTATAACTGAAGTTTTCACCTTCGATGACAATTTTTTCGGATTCCCATGTCAATTTCGTTGAATCGCCGAATAATGAAATCGCACCTGTACCGTCTTCATTTAAAACCATAAAAGCGTCAAGGCCAAGCTCCTTAAAACCTTTGACATCCTCCTCACTCAACGCGCTCTCTTCGCTGTCAGAATCACACCGCAGAAGTGTCCAGTAACCGGCGTCTGATGCCGCCTGTTCCTTGCTTTCGGTTTCAGCAGCTTTATCACCTGCCGGTTCTGTTCCTTCTTTACAGAAGGTATAGAGCATGCCTTCAAAATCTATAATTATCGTACCGTCTTTTAATGTGCCTTCATATTTATCGCCGCTCTGTGTGACCGTAAGCTTTTCTCCGTCAAGAGACCATTTGGCACCAAATTCCTCATCCATCAGATGAAGTGTCGCTTTGCTGCCTGACTTAAGTTCGATCCACTCATTTTCAGCGCCGACTTCAACACTTTCTACAACACAGGACACTCCTTTGTATACACCGATATTCGGATCATCTTTACCGCCGCCTGCAAATTTTAAGACAATAAGAATAACCGCCACAATCACCGCTACTGCCGCAACACCGATACCTGCAAACAGAAATACTTTTTTATTGCCTGCTTTTTTCTCCTTAGGTGCTTTTGGCTGCGCTGCATTACCCTGAGGCATACCGCCGGGCTGCGCAGCACCTTGTCCGCCTGCGCCAAACTGGCCCTGGCTTCCCGGCTGAGCGCCATATCCAAACTGATTTTGTGAACCTGTCTGATTACCGTACCCGAACTGATTTTGTGCACTTTCCTGCCCACCTGATGCATTGCCATAGCCGAACTGATTTTGCGCACCGGTTTGTGGACTGCCGTACCCGAACTGGTTTTGCGCACCGGTTTGTGGACTGCCGTACCCGAACTGATTTTGCGCACCGGTCTGTGGATTGCTTCCAGTCTGCCCCTGACTGTCTGAAGGACTGCCGTATCCAAACTGATTTGGACTGCTTCCCTGCGCGCCTGATGGGCTGCCATATCCAAATGGACTCGCACTTCCTGCCGGTTCCTGACTGCCCTTTGACGTATCAAAGCCTGTCTGCTGTGTTGTGTTTGTCTGTGCTGTATTGGACTGCGCTGTATTGTTCTGTGCCGAACGCTTCCGTCCCCGAGGCGCGGACTGTCCGCCATTTGTCTGCCCCCATCTGTCACCGCCGACTTTTTTGCCGCTTTCCATCTGTGTTTTCCAGCCCTCGTTAAGCACCATCGTCTCGTCACCCATCGAAACACCCCAGCCGTCATTCTTATAATCGGCCGTATTCTCCGGCTGTTTTTGCTGTCCGCTGCTCTGGCTGTTAAAATTCTGATTCTGTGCTACTTGCTGTGATGTCCCTGACATTGACGGCGAACCTTGAATATCAGGTGCTGCTGCCACAGGACTTCCGCATTCTGTACAAAACTTAATACCATCCTGGATCTGTGCTCCGCAAACTTTACAAAATCCCATACATATGCCTCCTTACATAATCATTGATTTCACATTACTGAAAACTAATATTTTCACAATTAATTATATGGACAATTTGACAATTTTGCATGACACAAAAGTACTATTTCGCCATTTATTCGTCATTATCACACAAAATGCAGGGAGATTTAAGCTTTGTACTTATATCTCCCTGCATCTTAATACTCAATCCGGAATCACTATACCGCTGACTCTGGCTTTTATGGCAAGTTCCGTGCGGCTCTCACATCCGGTTTTTTCCATCATGTGGCGTATATGATTTTTTACAGTATTTTCCGTAATTCCCAGTTTTTTAGCAATAACAGCATTGGATACACCCATCGTCATAATTCTCAGTACCTCAAGCTCTCTTTCTGTAAATTCTTCACTGCTTGACAAACCAAGTTTCACCTTTGGCGCGCTGTCCGGATAAACAGACTCGCCTGCCATCGTTCTGTCCATCACATCAAGAATCGTATCTTTTGAAGTCTCTTTATACCAAAAACTCTCAATACCTATATCTCTTGCTCTTTTAATCCATGACGCTTCAGGCATGGAGGTCACAGCCACAATTTTAATATCAGGCCGGATCTTTTTTATTTTTTCAGCAGCTTCCAGTCCGTTGGAACCGTCATGCATTAATATATCCATCAGAACAAGCTCCACCGGCCGTGTTTTCACAAAAGTATCCGCAAATGCGGCGGACTCCAGCGCAAATTCCACTTCATACTTCTTTGAAGACTCCAGATACATTTCAAAAAGCTTCCGTGACATAAACTGATCATCAACGATCATCACCTTGATCTTTGCCATTTAACCCATCTCCCATTTGAAACTCTATGCGAAGCAGAAATACAGGCAGACTTTCAACAGTCATTTTACCGCCGGCTGTCTCCACTGTATATCTTAAGTTTTTCAGGCCACCGGTCTCAGTAATCGTTTGATCCGGTGATCTTCCGTCATTTCTAAATTCCGCAGTGATAAGACCGCCATCATAACGCAGATTTAAATATAAATGTCTGCCGCCTGCGTGCTTTAACATATTTGTGAGACATTCATGCGCTACCGTTATTAAAATCGAACTGATGACGGCATCGTCCGGTAAATCGCCGTCTCTTTCTATGATCACAGACATCTCCTGTGCCGCCTGACAAAGCATTTCCCAGTCATCGCCATTTCGTTCGTTTTCCGCTTCATTTTTAAGCATTTTTATCGTATAACGCCACATGTCAAGCAGTCTTTCCCTGCTTTCCCGATCTCCTTTTTGTGTCAGATAAAGTCTGAAAGCAATAAGAGACCTGCCGACATCATCATGGACTTTTATTTTAGCATTTAATATTTCTTTTTCCTTTGTAATACGTCCTACCTCGTGGTTAAACTCAATAAGCGCATCATTCATTTTAACAAGTCTTTGATTTCTTGACTCCAGTTCCATACTGAGACTGTATTGCGTTGTCACATCGTAAGCAATTATTTCCTCCACTTTATAATCGTCAACTTTCAATGTTTTTCTCTGAAAATCCCATATACTATCATCTTTAAGCTGCACAACAACCGATGGCTGCATACGAAGAATCCGGTTACTTCCGCTTATTTTTTTCCGATTCAGTTTTTCCCAGAATACCTGGGTATTAAGCATCTCAGAGCCGATTAATTCACTGCAAAGCCTGTTCATCCGGATATTTACAAGAAGCGGCTGCCCGTCTTCTCTTGAAAAGCAGATACCATCCGGCAAGACATCCAGTGTTTCCTTCATTGCCCCCGGTTTTAACATTTTCTTTTTTTCCCGGTTGATATGCAGCCACAAAACAATGCAGAAGGCTGAACACAAAGAAAGCAGTGCTTCAAATAAAAACCACGGCATACAGGCAAACACATCATACATGAAAAAATGTATTTCTAAATGCTTCACCTCACGCAAGCTGACAGCATTGGCACCTGTCATCATAAAACCTGATATGACTGTAAGTATTCCTGTATAAACCAGAATATTCTTATGCATATGTAAATAACAGATCAACACAAACATAAACACTGCAAACAGCGTATTAAGAACCGCATGAAATCCTGTGACAGCATAAAAAATATTTGAAAGTTCACAATAGGCGCTCATGAATGTTCACCTCCCGCCGGCAGCATCAAAATAACATACTCCGTATGATCCTCTTTTTCAATACTTAAAGAACCATGCATCCGGGAAATACTGTTTACCCGGTAATTTTGAGAAATACATCTGCGCGGTGCATTAAGTTCCATACGCATATTGATTTCTTCTTTCAAAAAGCTTACGCTTATAAACACAGCATCAGTATCCGGCAAAGCACATTCTAATACCTCTTCGAATAATTCATAAAACAATAAAATATGCGAGGCCGGAATCTTACATGTACCGACATATTCCGCATAAGCAGCAGCTCCGTAAAGTCGGACATATTCAACAGATTCATTAATCGCCAGCTTCAGCTCATCGCTGCTGATCATTGTGCTTTGATGTTTTAGAAGTAAAAGATTGGAATGTCTTTTGATATAGGCATTTAATATACATGCATATTTAATTTTCTGTTCAAAAAACTCCGGCTCCGCTTCGATCGATTGAAGCAGCTTATCCAGTTTATTCAGCTGCTTTTTGTTGCTGACAGCAATATCATCATACAGCTTGTTTTTTTCTTCAATCGCTGCCCTCTGGGCCATGATTTTATTTTTTGCATCAAGAAGTTCATTTTCTTTTACAAGGACATCGCCTATTTCTTCCAGTTCCTTATTCATACAGTTAATCTGAGAAATATCCTTAATCCAGTATCCAATACCGCCATCCACTTTCCGGCTGTTCAATACAATATTTCCATCTTCAATCAGTACAGGTCCGACAAGCGCTTTATATATTTCATCAGACCCGACCGACATGCTTTTTTCAGATTTATAGCATATATTTCCGTTCATATCCATAATACCGGCACCGATAGAAGATACATTCCAGAAATCGCCGTAATTATCATTTGACGGAATCAGATGCGCAAGAATCAGGCTCTCCATAAATGCTGCAAACACAAAGCAAAATAACTCCGGTACTTTAATTGCCTTTAATAAAATACTGTCAGGCTTAATAAAAAACATCACACCATAGATCACGGCAGCAAAAAGCGGAAGCATCGGCATCCAAATATTCTTTTTTGTATCTCTGATACTGCACTTAATAAATGCTATAAGAAGTACCGCAATACAAAAGATCACATCCCACAGCAACGCCAAAAAATATATAAAACCATACGAATAACCAAAGTCATTCCAGCTTTTCAGACCATACGGAAAACAAAAGGCCATCTGATGAAAATCATTTGTCAAAACACTGATGATAATAAGCAACGCAGGAATATACAACAGATACCATCTTCTGCTAAACGTCCTGTTATAAGGTTTTCCAATTTGAAGTACAGTAAAGAACATCCAAAGAACAATCAGAATCTGCGGTATATAGTACATATACCATATGTATCTGGTCACATCATCATTTTTACCGGTAAAATCATATTTAATCGTTCGTATAATGATCCAGAAAATCATCATCTTTGCCATCAGTGTCAGATATTTACGCACATTTGGCTGTATCAGCCGTTTCTGAAGCTGAAGAAGCCATAAAAAAGCCGCACTGCAGTAGAAAACACAGAGGATACCATTATATGGAATTACAAGCTCATATCCAATCAAACGCAAGACACATGAAATCAGCACGAGTCCGACACAAATCATATTTAAAGTTTTCGTTTTACAGCTGTTTTTCACAACATACACCCCCGGTCAGCATTTGCCAATTCCATATCACAACAAAGAGTCACCAGGTGACTCTTTGCGCGCCCGTGCGGGCACGCAAGTGCATCTTCGCTCCGCACGGGTCGCATCCTGGCGGAGCGTTTATGATATAGGAAATTACAATTTCCTATATCATAAAAAAATCCACTGCACAGCATACGGTGTAACACGGAAGAATCCATTTTATATCGTATGCAGTACAGAGGAGATTAATGTACATCCAGTATCTTCCTGTATTTTGACCATATGTACTTTTGGAAATAATCATAGGCCTTATCATAGATCACAAGTATAATCTGTCCCGCAAAAAACGCGATCCAGATCATCTCCCGGCTTAAATCACCTGCAAATAAAAGCTTTGGAAATGCAAACAGCATCGGAATATACATCACATTAAAAATGACAAATTTTCCGATCCACATGGACACCGAAACATTGATTCTGATTTTTACTGACAGTTTTTGAATCACCGGCCACAGCAGCTCGTCTGCAAACACATAAATCCCCATTGCTGCAAACGTAATACAGTAAAGCTTGTTTGGCGCCAGCATAAAACCAAGAAAAACCGCAGCGATCAGATAAGCAGCCCCGAATTTCATACCGAACTCCCGGATCACGATACCGACACTGAATGCGGCAATGCCAAGTAAAAATAATGTATTAAATTTCAATACACCGGAAAGAACAATACAAATTACTGATAACGCCAACATAATTCCTGAAAAAGCTATTTTTCTTGCATTTACATGCATTTGCAAAGGTCGCCTCCCATACATTCACAGCAGGAATCCGCAATCCAGAGATCACAGCAGAAATTACCTGTGCCGCAATCTGAATTTCTCTGCCCCTGACGCGGGTATCCGTAATTTTGATAGCGCTGCTGGCCTGACTGAAGCTGATTCAGAAAATTCCTGTATTCCTGATTTCCGGGCTCCATGGCAACGGCACGATTTGCGTCACTGTTTGCCTGATAATTATTTCCAAGACCCGCATTGGCTATGGCACTTAAATAATACCACCGGCCGTCTCTGTCCGGCATACGGTTTAGCTCGTCAATGGCATTGCGGAACTGTCTGAAATTAATATAGTCGCAAACCGTCTGATATTTGACATCTGTCGTATAACCGCCGCTGTTTCTGCTGCTGTAACTGCCCTGACCATATCCGTAACTGTAACTGCCGCCCTGACTCCGTTCCTTCATGATCTGATCATAAGCTTCCTGCACCTCTTTAAACTTGTCCTCCGCCAGATCTTTCAGTGGATTATTGGCATAAGAATCAGGATGATACTTTCTTGACAGTTCCCTGTATGCTTTTTTTACTTCTTCGTCTGTGGCGTTCTCTGACACACCCAGTACGCTGTATGGATTATTCATTATATAATATCCTTTCGCTTTTCATTGATTAACTGTTCTTCCAAAGAGCACTTGCCGCTTAAGCAGTTTAATTTATTCCAGACACCGGCATACAGAATATTTCTGAGAATGTCTTCATCCTGAATGCACGGCAGCTTTTCAAAAGCATCGCTGACTTCTGCCATCATCATTGTAAGAATTTCGCGGCCCGAAGCTAAAAATTCTTCTTTTGTCATGGATTCATACATACTTTTTAACGGATTGTAATTACCCTTTTTTATATCCTTTTCCACATCATCAACGGCATCCATAATGTATATAAACTTTCCGAGATAAAAACCGATCCTTCTTAGATAGGGCTCCCATATATCCTGTTTACAGACAAGTATTTCTGCCATAATATCGCCAAAACATCCTGCCGTTTCATCAATATTCTGAAGATTCTGTACTTCCATATCCGATAGTTTTTTAAGACACTTTCGCATTTTTTTACACTGTCTCGGATACTCCCGCTCAACTTTTTTCACCTTTTTTTTCAGCGCCAGCATCCCTGCAAGTCCCAAAGCACTTCGGTCATCTTTCCAGTCATCCTCAAAATGATAATAAGACAGCACAATATTCATTTTCGCCGAATAAACGGTCATTTCATTCATCAGCATCGGACTTTTTTTAACCGGATGCACTTTACAGCGATGTACTTCAGTTTTTGTGGTACTTTCGTACAGCGAAGACAAAAGTACCACAAAAAATGTTAAATCATAAGATAATGTAATCTGACCGGTAACTCCGAATTCTTCAAGTAATGTACGGCATAATCCGCAATAATAAGCCCTGTATTTATAGTAGTCTTTAATCTTTAATTCCGGTTTATAAACCGTAATATACCCAAACATCCGCTTACCTTTCTATTTTACCGACTGCCAGTCTGCAGGATAAACAAAATAAGCATATCTTGTTTTATCCGGTGTCTGGAAGTGGATATGACTTCCCTTCGGGATATAAATGATATCTCCCTGATGGCCTGTCACAACACGTCCGTCAATTTCAATTTCAAGTGTTCCTTCAATGACCATGTCATATTCATCATAAGTCAGCGTCCACTCAAAACTTGTATGATCCAGCTCCATAATACCTGCGCCCATACGCGGTGCTTCTTCCAGTGTCACAATATCCTTGAGTCCGACACCCTCTGCGCCGGCAAACGGTTCACACTTCACAGTATCTGTTTTAACCATCAAAATACCGCTTGGGTCTTTTTTCTTTACAAAGCCTTCTTCATTGACTGATATTGTCTCTTTAACAACTTTTTCTACGATTTCACGTATCATATCTGAATTTAACTGATTCATATGCTTAACTCCTTTTTTGCATCATTTTTCCCGATATCTAAAGATATATGCACACGGATATATCTTTGACTTTGCGATGACTGTTTAGTATCACTCATCATACATTTGATATAAAGCAAGCATGAAATATCAGTATAAACGCAACAACCGAATCATGATTATTTGTTTTTATACTTCTGTGCCTGATCCATAATCAACTGCTCATCATCAAAGTAGTTGATCCTCATGGCATCCTTAACTTCCGAAAGGGTCACTGCCGCTGTCTTTTGTGCTTTGACACTGCCTTTCTTTAAAATATCATAAATTGCAGGAATATCTTTTTCCAGTTCGGCTCTGCGGGCGCGAATCGGTGTCAGTTCTTCTTCAAGAACCTTGTTGAGGAACTTCTTAACTTTGACATCGCCAAGTCCGCCTCTTTGATAATGCGCTTTTAACTCGTCAAGATTTTTATAATCCGGCAGATACTTTTCAAAATGCTCATCACGGCAAAATGCATCAAGATAAGTAAATACACAATTGCCTTCAACGCAGCCCGGATCACTGACCTGAATATGGTTCGGGTCTGTATACATGGACATAATCTTTTTCTTCACATCCTGAGGTGTATCTGAAAGATAAATGCAGTTGCCAAGAGACTTGCTCATCTTTGCCTTTCCGTCTGTACCCGGAAGGCGCAGGCATGCTTTATTATCCGGCAGTAAAATCTCAGGCTCCACAAGTGTTTCGCCATATACCGCATTAAACTTGCGTACAATTTCTCTTGTCTGTTCGATCATCGGCTCCTGATCCTCACCTACAGGAACTGTCGTTGCCTTGAAGGCTGTAATATCTGAAGCCTGGCTGATCGGGTATGTGAAAAAGCCGACCGGTATGCTGCTTTCAAAATTGCGCATCTGAATCTCAGACTTGACTGTCGGATTTCTCTGAAGTCTCGATACAGTCACAAGATTCATATAGTAAAATGCCAGTTCGGCAAGTTCAGGTACCTGTGACTGTATAAAAATCGTCACCTTCTCAGGGTCAAGACCGCATGAAAGATAATCAAGAGCCACCTCGATAATATTTTCCCTGACTTTTTCCGGATGCTCGGCATTGTCTGTCAGTGCCTGCGCATCGGCAATCATAATATAAATCTCATCAAATTCTCCTGAATTCTGAAGCTCAACTCTGCGTTTTAATGAGCCGACATAATGACCTACATGAAGTTTGCCTGTAGGTCTGTCACCTGTCAAAATAATCTTTTTCATGTTCATTCCTCACATCTGTTTTCTTACAATTTTATAATCATCATCCATTCTGAAATAAGGACACCGATCAAATGTATGCATCATAAATCCTGCCATCTCGTCCTCGTCAAGATTCACAAGACATGTGTAACACTCATAATCGTCATCATAAACATAGTTTGAACAATATTCACAATTGGATTGCTTTCCCATAAAATCCCTCCAGAATAAAGTTTAGCATATTTTGCAGGCGGTGTAAAGGATGAAGAAAATGAAAAAAGCAGACCTTACAGATTATCCGCAAGGTTCTGCCCTTCATTCAGATTTACATCAATGAATTATACAGCATCGATTTCCCGCATCAGGTTAACCATTTCAATAGCACCTGCCGCGCATTCGCTGCCCTTGTTGCCTGCCTTCGAACCGGCTCTTTCAATAGCCTGCTCAATGGTATCTGTTGTCAGCACGCCAAACATTACAGGAATCCTGCTTTGAAGGCTTACAGCCGCAACACCTTTGGATACTTCACTGCATACATAATCATAATGTGATGTGCTTCCTCTGATGACCGCGCCGAGACAAATCACCGCGTCATATTTACCGCAGGAAGCCATTTTTGCCGCGATTACCGGAATTTCAAATGCGCCCGGCACCCATGCTGTGTGGATATCCTCTTCATTGACCCCGTGACGGACAAGACCGTCCACTGCGCCGGATACAAGCTTTGATACGATAAACTCATTAAAACGTGCGGCTACAATACCGACTTTCATGTTGGATGCTACTAATTTTCCTTCAAATACTTTCATAATATAATTCTCCTTTGATAAGATGTTGTTGTTCATCAATGCCAAACGGATCATTCACACTTTGTGCGTTCATAATCCCTGTATATTTTAGTGATACTCGACCATATGTCCCATTTTGTCCTGCTTTGTCTTTAAATAAAACAGATCATATTTGTTCGCCTGCATCTGGATAGGCACACGCTCGGTAATTTCCATACCATAGTCTTTAAGGCCATATATTTTAAGCGGATTATTTGTCAGAAGCCGCATTGTTTTCACACCAAGATCTCTTAAAATCTGGGCGCCTGTATAATACTCCCGCATATCCTCGTCAAAACCGAGGGCGAGATTTGCTTCTACCGTATCCATACCTTCATCCTGAAGCTTGTAGGCCTTCAATTTGTTGATCAGTCCGATGCCGCGGCCTTCCTGCCGCATATAAAGCATAATTCCGCGGCCTTCTTTTTCAATCTGCCGCATGGCCGACTCAAACTGCTGACCGCAGTCACATCGCATAGATCCAAAAACCTCTCCGGTCAGGCATTCTGAATGGACGCGGCAGAGAATGTTTTTACCGTCATCGATATCACCTTTGATAAGAGCAACATGATGCTCGCCGGTCAGCTTATTCACATAACCGCAGGCTGTAAACTCACCGTATTTTGTCGGCATTCTGGTCACTGCCACTTTTTCCACAAGCTTTTCATGTTTTTTGCGATAATCTGCCAGAGCAGCGATTGTAATAAACTTGACACCCCATACTTTTGACATCTCTTTAAGCTCCGCCGAGCGCATCATTGTTCCGTCTTCCCTCATGATTTCGCAGCAAAGTCCGCATTCTTTAAGACCTGCAAGGCGCATCAGATCAACGGTTGCTTCCGTATGACCGTCTCTTTCCAATACACCGCCTTTTTTTGCCAGCAGCGGAAACATATGCCCGGGTCTTCTGAAGTCTTCTGCCTTAGCATCATCATCTGTCACTGCCATTGCCGTCACAGAACGCTCTTTTGCCGAAATCCCTGTCGATGTGCTGACATGATCGATGGAAACAGTAAATGCCGTACAATGATTATCTGTATTATTTGTCACCATCTGCGGCAGCGAAAGTTTCTGACAGTAGGCTTCACTCATCGGCATGCAGATCAGCCCCTTACCATGTGTTGCCATAAAGTTAATATTTTCCGTTGTGGCAAACTGGGCGGCACAAATAAAATCGCCCTCATTTTCCCGGTGTTCATCATCTGTGACAAGAACGATTTTCCCGTTCTTTAAATCCTCAAGTGCTTCTTCTACAGTATTAAATTTAAACATCATATCCTCCATTCCCGGCTTATATTAAAACCCGTGCTCCTTTAAAAATTCTAATGTAAGACCGCTGTTTTCTGCTTTTTTATCTTCTTTAGGACTGCTTTCTGTGCTGCAGATCCCCATCAGACGCTTTACATATTTACCGATCACATCATTTTCCAGATTCACCGTATCCCCCGGTTTTAATTCTGATAAAATGGTTGCTTTCATTGTATGGGGAATCACAGAGACCTGAAACCATGTACTTCCAAGTGCCGCCACTGTAAGGCTGATGCCGTCAATGGTAATAGAACCTTTTTCAACAATAAACGCCATGATTTTGGGGTCTGTCTCAATCGTCACAATCTGCGCGTTATCATCCTTTTTGATCGAACTTATAATGCCTGTGCCGTCAATATGTCCGCTGACAATATGTCCCCCAAACCTGCCGTTTGCCGCCATCGCCCGCTCCAGATTGACACGGGAACCGCTTTGAATTTTTTTAAGTGATGACCTTCGCAGTGTCTCATGCATCACATCGGCTTTCCATATTTTTCGTTGTCTGTCAATTTCAGTCACAGTCAGGCAAATCCCATTGACAGCAACACTGTCTCCGATTTTCAAATCGCCGAAAATGATATCTGCTTTGATTTCAAGAACCGCAGACCTTGCGCCCCATAGGACATTGTATACAATCCCTGTTTCTTCAACGATTCCTGTAAACATTATTTCACCTGCCCTTCAATCAATATATCCCCGCCAAGCCGGGATATTTCGATATTTTTCAATGCATATGCCTCATCGGGCATCCGTACGCCGAAACCTCCAACCGGTGTTTTTGCAGCTTCACCGCCAAAAATTTTAGGTGCCACATAGGCCTGCACCTTGTGAACAATGCCTGCCTTAAGCGCCGCTTCATTTAACACGGCACCGCCTTCCAGTAAAATGCTGTCTACAGGCTCTTTCGTCTCTGCATTTTCCCAGTAGGGCTGATTTGTGCGCAGTGCCGGGTTTCCAAGCAGCCGCATTAAAAGCTTTAAGTCCGTTTTTTCTCCGTCACCGCTGCCGCACAATATGACCTGACAGCCTGCGCGATTGAGAAGCTTTATTTTTTCATATAATTCCTGATTTTCTTTGACCTGATCAGCCATATTCTCAGGAATGGCACAGGCGATCAGGGTCGGTATTTCTCCGGCTGTTTTAACGATCTGTGACGTCTCCGGTATCCTAAGCTTAGAATCGCAAATAATCCGTACCGGATTTCTTCCCCCCAAAACCCTGCAATTTAACATCGGATCATCTTTAAATACCGTCCCGATACCTGCCATAATACCGCTGTACTTATTTCTGTCCTTATGGACATTTTCCCTTGCAGCCTCACCGGTGATCCATTTTGAAAAACCATCCCTTGTGGCAATTTTTCCGTCAAGTGTCATGGCGTACTTCATCACAACAAAAGGTTCTTTATGCTTTATATAGTAAAAGAATGTTTCATTTAAGCTGTCACAAAGCGATTTTGCAACATGGGTCACGACTTCAATACCATGATCTTTTAGTATCTGAATGCCTTTGCCTGCCACAAGGGGATTGGGATCATCAGATCCAACAAATACCCGTCGGATACCGTTTTCAATAATCGCTTCCGTACACGGCGGCGTCCTGCCATAGTGACAGCACGGCTCTAATGTTACATAAAGGTCTGCACCGTCCGCCGGTTGTATACAATGCGCCAATGCCTGTCTTTCCGCATGGAGGCCGCCGATTTTCTCATGCCAGCCTTCACCGATGATAACACCGTCTTTAACAATAACCGCGCCTACAAGGGGATTGGGATTGACATGGCCTTCTCCTTTTTTTGCAAGCTCTGCAGCATGAATCATATATTTTTCGTGAATACTGTAATCATCAAACATTTTTTCCTCCTTAAAATCAGCCAGGCCCCGGATCAAAGTCCGGGGCCTGGCTGATATATCAAAAAACTGGAAGCACGTTTTATTAAAGTAAACCGGTCGATGTACCCTGTTCTGACGGTACACGCTTACGGTCAAAAAAGGCTCTGAAATTAAAATTTCAGAGCCTTCATAAACAAATAAAATGCACGCTATGTATTGTCTTTCTCTCATCCAGACTTTAACTGTCGGTTTTGGAATCTCACCAAATCAGCCGCTTGCGCGGGTCGCGGACTATACCGCCGGTGGGGAATTACGCCCCGCCCCGAAAAACCTTTATTCAATTACTAAGACTATTCAGAGCAAACCTCAAAATGCCTGGCTCCAAACAGCTACAAATTACAAAATTTATTATATACCTGTAGCTATCATAATACAAGTATTTTGTGAACGTTTTTAACACATTTTTTAACAAATGAATCACTTATTTTGAAATAAGCTCATCAGCCAGCACTTCCATGGCGGCCACATTTTCAGCTTTCACTGCTGATTTGATCGTTACTGTATTTTCACAAATACTGATATTTTTCATAGATTCAAGTATACCGCGCATGATTCTTCCCGCAGCCGGTGCCCATGAACCATTTTCAATCAAAGCAACTGTACGTTTCTGATAGTTTTTAGCTTTCAAATGAAGTAAAAATTCTTCCATCACAGGGAACACACCGCCGTCATAAGTGGATGCTGCCAAAACGATCTTGCCGTACTTAAATGCATCTTCAACATCTTCCGCAATATCTGTTCTTGAAAGATCAGCAATGACAACCTTTTGAACACCTTTTGCCTCAAGAATCTCTTTCATCTTCTTTGCAGCGCCGGCTGTATTGCCATGAATTGAAGCATAAGCAATAAACACACCTTCCGCTTCAACACTGTAGCTGCTCCATGTATTGTATAAACCAATATAATATGGAAGGTTTTCTTTAAGAATCGGTCCATGCAGCGGACAAATCATCGCAATATCAAGTCCTGATGCTTTTTTAAGCAGTGCCTGTACCTGCGCACCATATTTTCCTACAATGTTAAAATAGTAGCGTCTTGCTTCACAAGCCCAGTCCTCATCTGTATCCAGCGCGCCGAACTTGCCGAAACCATCGGCTGAGAACAGAATCTTTTCAGACTGTTCATATGTAACCATAACTTCCGGCCAATGTACCATCGGTGCCATGAAAAACTGCAGTGTATGCTGACCTAACGATATAGTGTCCCCTTCAGCGACAACAACTTTTCTTCCTTCCAGGTCCACATCAAAGAACTGACCGATCATATTAAATGTTTTAGCATTTCCGATAATTTTCATCTCCGGATACTTTTTAGCTGCCGCTTTGATATTGGCTGCATGATCCGGCTCCATATGTGAAACAACAAGATAATCCGGTGTACGTCCGTTTAATGCTTTGTCAAGATTATCAAACCATTCATCTGTTGCTCTGGCATCGACAGTATCCATAATAGCAACTTTTTCGTCGATAATCAAATACGAGTTATAAGAAACACCATTCGGTACGATGTACTGACTTTCAAATAAATCTAAAGTTTTATCATCTGCACCGATATACAGCACTGTGTCTGAGATTCTGGTATCTTTCATACGTTTCATCCTCCTGAATTGTAAAATCATATGACCTATTGCTTTAATAGGCAACAGAAATAGCCATGGCAAAAATTATATCACAATATACCTGCAATTTCTATTTCTTTTTTATGAATACATCTATAATTACAAAAATATTTGTATTTTTTTCTATTCTTTTTCACAATATTCTTGTCGAACATGGATATCCTATGTATAATTACCATTACAACATTTATTTTGGAGGGGAATATATGAATGAAAACAACAATTCTGCAAAAAAGTCCACGGTCCGCAGCAGTTTTTCAGGGAAACTCGGCTACGTACTGGCAGTAGCCGGGTCTGCAGTAGGCCTGGGCAATATCTGGCGCTTTCCGTATCTGGTAGCCAAATATGGCGGCGGCATTTTCCTGCTTGTTTATCTTGTTTTGATGTTAACCTTCGGCTTTGCACTGATCATGGCTGAATCCGCCCTTGGACGTATGACCGGCGAAAGTCCCATCGGTGCCTACGAATCCTTCGGTCAAAGTCTATTTCTTAAATTCGGAGGACGCATCAATGCCATTATACCAATGATTATTGTTCCTTATTACAGTGTCATCGGCGGTTGGGTTTTTAAATATCTGGCAGAATATATCCGCGGTAATGTGGCAGGTGTTGCCGGTGATGACTATTTTTCAAATTTTATATCAGAAACCTATGCACCTTCTGTCTTTTTTATTATTTTTGTAATTGCCACCCTGTTCATCGTCATGGCCGGCGTTGAAAAGGGTGTTGAAAGAGCTTCAAAGATTATGATGCCGGTACTGATTATCCTTGCTGTGATCGTCGCCATTTATTCCATCACCCGCCCCGGTGCCATGGAAGGTGTTAAATATTTTCTGATCCCGGATTTTTCAAAGTTTTCGCTAATGACCATCGTCGCAGCCATGGGACAGATGTTTTATTCCTTATCAATCGCCATGGGTATCCTCGTCACTTACGGTTCTTATATGAAAAAGGACGTCGATATGGAAAAATCCACATCACAGATAGAAATATTTGATACCGGAATCGCCATATTATCCGGGCTCATGATCATACCTGCCGTATTTGCATTTTCAGGCGGCAGTACCGAAAGCCTGAAAGCAGGACCGTCACTGATGTTTATCACCATACCAAAGATTTTTAACACTATGGGCTTTGGTCGTATTTTCGGTATTGTATTTTTTCTGCTTGTACTCTTTGCCGCGCTGACTTCATCAATTTCGCTGATGGAGACAAATGTATCCACAATCTCAGACGCCACCGGCTTAAGCCGCAAAAAAAGTACACTGATTATTTTTATTGAAATACTGGTTTTCGGCATTCCATGCTGCCTTGGCTTTAGTATTCTTGACTTCATAAAGCCTCTTGGCATGGATTCCATACTTGACTTTTTTGATTTCATCAGCAACTCCGTCATGATGCCTGTTGCCGCATTATGCACATGCTTTCTGATTGTTAAAATCATCGGTTTTGATAAAATCACAGCCGAAATAAAAAGATCATCAAAGTTTAAACGTGAAAAAATATTCCGTTTCTGCATCAGATATCTGGCACCACTGTTTCTGATGATTATACTGGTCAGCTCCATTGCCAATGCCTTCGGCCTGATTTCGATGTGACAAATAGAAATCCCTGCAATTTTGATATTTTCCCTGTCCGACAGGGGATAATCCACATTGCAGGGATTTTACCTTTATATACTGTTCTTTAGTGATTTTATACAGTTTTGCAAACATCAATCCACGCTTTATACCCGGAATACTTTTCCAGATCCTCCATCGACATTTCAATGGCGCTGTTGCTGCTGCCGCATGCCGGAAATACTGTATCAAAACGTTTTAATGATTCATCAAGGTAAACAGTCACACCTTCGTTTACCGCAAAAGGACAAACGCCGCCCACACCGTGGCCGATCAAAGGTTCGACTTCATCAAAAGCAAGCATTTTAGCCTTTGTATGAAACACTGCCTTATATTTCGGATTATCAATTTTTACATCACCTGCGGCTACAATTAAAATCGGTTGGTCATCAACTTTAAATGATAATGTTTTTGCAATTCTTTCCGGTTCACATCCCACCGCTTTCGCAGCCAGTTCCACAGTCGCCGAAGATACGTCAAACTCCAGCACTTTATCCTCCATGTCAAACTGTTTAAAATATGCTTTCACTTTTGTAACAGACATTTGTTTCACTTCCTGTTAGTTTTAATAATTTTTAAATTTTATAATGCAGATTAAAAGGTCTGAAAACAGGCCAAAAAATCATTATATTATTTCAACTTATCATTGGCTTTTGCCATAAATTTTTCCGTCTGAATCACAAAACGTTCATGGCGCCCCTCGCCAATCGCACCGGTTTCATCAAATGCCTTGACTTCGAATACGAGCCTTCGTCTGTCCACTTCCACAAGTTCACTGTCAACAGTCACTGTCATTCCAACAGGTGTTGCCGCTGTATGTTTAACATGAAGCAATGTTCCTACTGTACCCTCACCCGGCTCAAGGTAAGGCGCAACACTGTTTAAACATGTTTTTTCCATCAGAGCCACCATGGCCGGTGTTGCAAAAACATCCAGTGTACCGCTGCCGTATACCCTTGCTGTATCATTTTCACTGACAACCATTGTCTCTTTACCTTTAATTCCTGTTTCAATCATTTGAACATCCTCCTTTTTTTGTCTCATATAATTGTAAAACTGTCATTAAAATCAGTACACACGGAAATAAAATACCAAAGCCGAGGCCCGATTTTAAGCTTTGTCCGGCTGCATCCGCCACAAACCCTACTGCTGCCGGCCCGGCGGCACAGCCGATATCACCTGCAAGCGCCAGCATGGCAAATAAGACTGTGCCGCCATTTCTAAAAGATGTCGCGCCGATACTAAATGTTCCCGGCCACATAATACCGACCGAAAAACCGCAGAGAATACAGCCTGCAAGGCCAAGCCACGGTGTCGCTGCCGCACCGGCCAGACGGTAGCTGAAAATACAAAGCCCGCTGCAAAGAATCATCGTCTTTTTAAGGGGCATTTTTTCACTATATTTTCCGTAAAGCCATCTGGCAATACCCATTGTCAGTGCAAACATGCACGGTCCCAGCAAATCACCTGCCGTTTTGCTTATTCCAAGCCCTTTCTCGGCAAAAGCGCTGGCCCACTGGCTCATCCCCTGTTCACTGGCACCTGAACAAATCATCATTAATATGAGTATCCAAAACATCTTAGTCTTTGCCAGTGCCATAAATGACATCCCCCGCCCTTCCGGGACAATATCATAGATTGGGACATATTTAAAATAAATACTGTTGATCAACGGTACAACCGCCCACAGACACGCCATCACCGGCCAGCAGTCAATGCCTGCGATATAGAAAAACAGTGTACTGACAACAACAACGCCGATGTGCCCCCAGCAATAAAATGAATGCAGAATACTCATGACACCTTCTTTATCATCAGACGGGCAAGCCTCCACAATGGGGCTTACCATGACTTCCAAAAGTCCTCCGCCAATGGCATATAAAATAATTGAAATCAATATGCCGATATAGGCATTTGGCAAAACGCCCGGTAAAACCGCAAGGCAGACAAGTCCCAAAGCCGCGCATAAATGGGCAAATATCATGGCACTTCGATACCCGGCTTTTTTTATAAAGCCGACGGATAACGCATCCACAATCAGCTGAACACCAAAATTAAATGTAATAAGCAGTGCAATCTGATCCAGCGATATTTCGAAATTTTTCTGAAATGTCAGGAATAACAGCGGAATAAAATTATTCACAATCGCCTGTGTCACATATCCGATCTCACATGCGAAAATCGTATGTTTATAGTTATTTCGTATGCTCATGACTTTCATCCGCTCTCTCTTCCTGTTTGATTTCCCAGTGAATTAAAAAGGTCAAGGCGGCACGAAGGGCGATAATTCCCGCAACAATACCGATTTCCCGCCATTCCCGTACGACAACAGTTCTTAAAATCTCGCTGCCCATTTTAAATTCCAGCCCCATCGCCAGTCCCTTTGCCAGATAAATTCTCGTATCCGGCGCCTTTTTCAAAAACTTGACAAATCCGCTAAGGCCGCTGTAAATAATGATACCGACACCGATAAACTCAAAAACTACAATGGCCAGATTGGCGATGTTTGATAAAAAGTGTTCCAGTATAAGATAAATACTTTCCATAATCTTCTCCCTTCGTATATTTGTGGCGTATAATCATTGGCAAAAGCATCATACCGACTTTATAATTGAACAAATACAGGCTGATGTCCTGTATATTTTAAAAATTTATTATAAATATCTTCGGTTTTAATTTTAAGGCTTGCAGTATTAACACATGGATGACAGCCCATATATTCACCATTCAGGGCATCTTCATCAATCAGAAGATGGACCTTTCTTTCTGTATCATTCATAAGTCCCATAATACTGACCGCCCCCGGCGTTATATTTAAATACTTTTCCATATACTCCGGCTCCGCAAAAGACAGCCTGGCAGTGCCTATCTGTTTAGAAAGAACTGCCGTCTTAAACTTTTTGTCATGGCCGATTAACAGCAAATAGAATTCTGTCTTTTGTGTATTGCGCAAAAAAAGATTTTTGCAATAACAGATATCAAGAATCTGATCAATACCTTCACACGCTTCCATCGTCATCGCCGCATCATGGTCAAGACGCCAGTAAGGAATACCGAGCTTTTCAAGTAAATCATATACTGCCATTTCCTTTTTAAGCCTTCCCTTTGGATCAGGCTTTTCATTATACACTACATGTCCGTAATTTCCAGTCATATCTTTCGTCCTCTTTCTCCTTTTTAAATATCAAGCCGCATATCTCCGTCTTTAATAAATCTGTGTTTTCTCATAAACTCGGAGATGACCAGTGTCAAAAGCCCCGGTAGAAATATCTGAATCACAATAATTTTAATCAGTACAATCACCGGATCTTCATATGCTGTCATTGTCTGCCATGTCATTATCTGTCCCACAAACCCGGCGGTACCCATACCTGAACCGGTGGCATTGTTTGTCATATGAAAAACCATCGTGGAAACCGGCCCTAATATGGCACTGGATAAAATGACAGGCAGCCATATCACAGGCTTTCGCATAATATTTGGCACCTGCAGCATCGATGTGCCAATGCCCTGTGCCAGAAGGCCGCCAACCTTGTTTTCCCGATAGCTTGCCACCGCAAAACCCACCATATTACAGCAGCATCCAACCGTAGCCGCACCGGCGGCAATACCGGACAGATTGAGGATAATGCCAAGGGCCGCCGAACTGATCGGCAGTGTCAATATCATTCCCATTAAAACCGAAACGACGATGCCCATCAAAAATGGCTGCTGCTCGGTCCCCCAGTTAATCAGACTGCCTAGCCATGCCATAAACGATGAAATCGGCGGACCTACTAAAATTCCAACGGCAGAACCGGCACCAATCGTCACCAGAGGTGTCAGCAAAATATCAACTTTCGTTCTTCCCGCAATCAACCTCCCCACTTCTATCCCCGCATAAGCCGCAATAAATGCGCCGAGAGGTTCACCGGGACCGGCAAGCACCACCGCGCCGTCTGTAATCAGTGTCCCTGCCAGAATTTTTGAAGCATATCCGCCGACCATACCGCATGTCGCAGCCGATAGTACAACAAGACCGCTTTCCCCGAGCCGAAACGCCATACCGACACCGATACCCGCACATGTTGCAGCCGCCGCTGCTTTACCGACGAAAAAAATCAGACTGCCGATATTTCCGCCGACAAGTGTACCTATTTGCTGAATAATTGTCCCTATGATCAGTGTCGCGAATAATCCGGTCGCCATACCGCTTAAGCCGTCTATAAAAATACGATTTAAAATGCCTTTAATTGCTTTCACTTTGTACCAATCCCTTTCCGCTAAACTACTCATCAATTGAATGACCGGGGATTCCCGCTTTTTATCCAAATCCCGGACATAAAATCTGTAAACATGACAATATAAACCGATCACATTTTGCAAAATACAGATATGCAATCTTTTACAGTATACCTTATTTTGCTATATTTGAACAGCCCGCAATCCTAATTTTGGCAGGCTATAAGATAAATTTACCTTTCAACACTGTCCAAAAAGGTTTTTCTATCTTTTTTCTTCATGCTATGCTATAATCAGATTGTGTCCGCCAGTTCCGGGAGGAGTGCGGTTTTGCCCGTATCGGAGGTGTCTCGGTTCACACATAGATTATCCCGGAGGAACACGCTCCGGCTGGCGGATATATAACACAAAATCAGGGGTCTTCACATATAATATACTGTACAAAGAAATTAATTATATGAAAGGACGCTCATTTATGGATAATAATCATAAACCTTGTAAACCAAAACAGCATAACCACGAACTTCAGGGCAGTGTGAAAATTTTCGGCTGCTGTGACTATGCCCATAACCATAGATTTGCAACTGTAACAGGTGATGCAATTCCTTACGAAGACAGTCATGTTCATGATGTTAAGTTTACGACAGATTCATGTAACGGACACCGCCATGAATTTTGCGGAACAACAGGACCGGCTAAAGATGTCGGCTGCGGCCGCCATGTGCACTTAATTAAAGGATGTACAACGGAAAACGGAAATCCTTTGCACAAACACGAATTCACAGCGGCAACACTGATTGAAGATCCTGTATGTGAATACTGATAAAATCAATCGGGGCCAGGCTAATGCCTGACCCCGTACTTTTTTCTTCCAATATACCATCAAGATTATAACAGATATAACCGCACACGAATACAGCTGTTAATGTCTCTGTTCTTTATTGCTGAATGTCTCACAAAACCTCGCCGCGAAAGAAGGTTCTTCATAGCCTGCATAAAGATGTGAAATATCACCGATACGCTTTGCCCTGAAATATGCCCAGCCTTTTTCACGCTCTTCTGACACAACTTCTGTAACGGAAGTTGTCAGTGTCACAAGGCTGTGCCATAACACAAACGGTGACACATGCCATAAATGCGAAAGCAGTACGCATGTAACACCAAAATGGCAAAATAATGTGATTGTCTGTGTGCTTTCCCTTTCTACACGGTAATGATTATTCTCTCTGACATAGCCGTAGTCAGCAAGAAGTCTGTCAAAAGATGCTGTAACTTCATCATATAAAGGCACGATATCACTGACTCTGGCTACTTCGGAAGTTCTCCATTTGTCATAATCCATGTATTCAGGATGCTCTGTCCAGTAAGACGGCACCATATCCCACGCAATCCGCGGCATATAAACGCCGTTTTCCATACGTGTATCCGTATATGCAGCTCTCAGTTCCTCCGAACGGTTTAAATCCACCTGTGCCGGAAACTCACGCAGCCAATCCAATGTTTTGGCGGTAAGAGAAAGTTCACGCAGTGTATAACCTGCTGTACACTGTGCCCGTCCAAGGGGTGACATATAACAATCACCTACTTGAAGATCTTTTGCCGTTTTAGCAAGCAGAGCCGCTTCTTTATGACCTTTCTTCGTCAGCGTATCATTTTCATAGTCAGGATCACCGTGTCTTATTAATAAAATTCTCATATACTTTTCCTCCGATGTCTTTTGTACCCTTGCTTACTATTCTACTCTAATATGTCATCCCAATCAAGTTAAATCATTTTATGCTCTCCCTGAAGGTACCCGGGCGGAACTCATCGACGGCCAGATTTATTACATGGCACCCCCGACAAGAAAGCACCAGAAAATAACCGGAGCGCTGTACCGCAAAATTGCAGACTATATCGATGCTAAAGGTGGCTCCTGTGAGGTCGATATCGCTCCATTTGCCGTCTTTCTCAATGAAAATGATAAAACCTATGTCGAGCCGGATATCAGTGTTATATGTGACCGTGATAAACTGAATGACAAAGGATATGTCGGCGCTCCCGACTGGATTATCGAAGTTGTTTCACAAGGCAGCAGGCGGATGGATTATTTCACCAAATTATTTAAATACAAAACCGCAGGCGTTCGGGAATACTGGCTTGTGGATCCGGACAAAAACCGGATCATGGTATATCATTTTGATACAGAAGAAATTGCCGAATATTCATTCGCTGATTCCGTACAATCAGGAATATATCCGGACTTTTCAATTGATTTCAAAGTATTGAACATTTAAATCTTTGTAAAAAAAGACGCATCCGAATTATCCGAATGCGTCTTTAACAGTTTTTCAATATAAATTACCGGCTGATTAGAATTTGCCTTCTTTAGCAGCTTCTTCAATGCTTACAGCAACAGCTACTGTAGCGCCTACCATCGGGTTATTGCCCATACCGATCAGACCCATCATTTCAACATGAGCCGGAACAGATGATGAACCTGCAAACTGTGCATCTGAATGCATACGGCCAAGTGTATCTGTCATACCATAGGAAGCAGGACCTGCTGCCATGTTGTCCGGATGCAGTGTACGGCCTGTACCGCCGCCTGATGCAACTGAGAAATACTTCTTACCCTGATCGATACATTCTTTTTTGTATGTACCTGCAACAGGATGCTGGAATCTTGTCGGGTTTGTAGAGTTACCTGTGATAGAAACACCAACGTTTTCCATATGCATGATTGCAACACCTTCCTGAACATCGTCAGCACCGTAGCACTTAACTGTTGCACGAAGGCCTGTGGAATATGGTTTTTCATAAATCACATGAACTTTATTTTCTTTGTAATCAAACTTTGTTTCAACAAATGTAAAACCGTTGATACGTGAAATAATCTGAGCAGCGTCTTTGCCGAGACCGTTTAAGATAACACGGAGCGGTTTCTGACGTACTTTGTTTGCTTTTTCAGCAATACCGATCGCACCTTCAGCGGCTGCGAATGATTCATGACCTGCAAGGAAACAGAAACACTCTGTTTCTTCTTCAAGAAGCATCTTGCCAAGGTTACCGTGGCCAAGACCTACTTTACGATGGTCTGCAACAGAACCAGGGATACAGAAAGCCTGAAGACCTTCACCGATAGCTGCAGCGGCATCAGCAGCTTTGCGGCAGCCTTTTTTGATAGCGATCGCAGCGCCTACAGTGTAAGCCCAGCATGCATTTTCAAAGCAGATTGGCTGAATTTTCTTAACCTGTTCATAAACATCCAGACCGGCATCTTTTGTAATTTTTTCAGCTTCTTCGATAGAAGCGATTCCGTAACTATTTAAAACAGAATTAATCTTGTCAATTCTTCTTTCATATGATTCAAATAAAGCCATTGTCTCTTACTCCTTTCTTGGGTCGATAATTTTAACCGCATCGGCAACACGGCCATACTGACCTTTAGCTTTTTCCCATGCAGTGTTTGGATCATCGCCGTTTTTGATAAAGTCTGTCATCTTGCCAAGGCTTACAAACTGGTAGCCGATAACTTCATCATTTTCATCGAGAGCAAGACCTGTCACATAGCCTTCTGCCATCTCAAGATAGCGAACGCCTTTTTCCTTTGTTCCGTACATTGTACCAACCTGTGAACGAAGACCTTTACCCAAATCTTCAAGACCTGCACCGATTGCAAGACCGTCATCTGAGAAAGCACTCTGTGTTCTGCCGTATACGATCTGAAGGAACAATTCACGCATAGCTGTGTTAATCGCATCACATACAAGGTCAGTATTCAATGCTTCAAGGATTGTTTTTCCCTGAAGAATTTCTGCTGCCATAGCTGCTGAATGTGTCATACCTGAACATCCGATTGTTTCAACTAATGCTTCTTCGATGATACCATTTTTAACATTCAGAGTCAGTTTACAAGCACCCTGCTGTGGTGCACACCAGCCCACACCATGTGTAAAACCGGATATATCTTCAATTTTTTTAGAGTGAACCCATTTTCCTTCTTCAGGAATCGGCGCAGGTTCATGCTTTGCGCCTTTTGCCACAGGGCACATTAATTGTACTTCACGTGAATAAATCATTTTGTGACTCCTTTCAACTATGTAATATTAATTTGAATGATTGTTAAATAATAATCATACCTGTCTTTATTTTCTCACTTTTTTTATCTTTCGTCTACCTTTTTTTATGATTTTATTTGAAATTGGCAACCTTCATAGGGATAGCCTTAAGTATTTCACATCTTCTTGTCATTTTGTACAACATAAAGCTGGGTATCCCCGACTAAAAAGCAAGTCATCTCTATTTAAAAAATATCATCACAACGATCATTAAAATGACAAAACCCAAAAGCCAAAAATCAAAAATATGCTGTTTTTCGCCGCCAGACTGCTGCATAAAAGTCTGTTTCAGCGAACGATGATTTAAAATAAATGTCAGGTAGATCAAAAAGAATACCGCTGCCGCAAATAAAATTGCCATCATTCCATAAATAAACAGGACTCCGATAACCATGACGGCACCGTTTTCCATCATCATGCTTCCAAACATCTGACGAACCGATGCCGATGAATTTTCACCTGCCGCGTACATTTCAGGTCCAACCGCATACATCAGTAAAACATTTGAACCATTAAGCAAAAAATGCATAAACATTGTTGTCAGAATAGAATCTGTTGCCTCCAACATCAGTACAAAAACAATGCCAAGAAACATAGCATACGGCATCTGATTAAAATTGCCATGCATCAGCCCGAAAACCGCAGCACTGATCCACAGCCCTGCCATCGGATGGCTTTTTTTGTAACTGCCATAGACGACACCTCTAAATAAAAATTCTTCACAAATTCCCGGCATAACAGCAACAACAAAAAACGGCAGCCAGAAACCGTATCTTGTAAGCATCATACTTATCGTATCCGATACGGCATTTTCTACAAAAAACATAGACACAAGGTTTAACACAGCACTGACCGGATATGAACAAAGTATGACCAAAAACGCCATCAAAAAATTAACAGGTTTCGTCTTTTTAATTCTCACAGCATCAGGCACAGAAGTTTTGCTTGCCGCGCAATAAACAAGCGCCGGTATCATAAGCAAAAGCTGTGCGAATATTTCGGCCAGCATCGGATATGGGATATAATCGGCAAGACTTAATGCAAGAGACAGGCCGTAAAATAGTATGGCTGTAATCAAAAGCAGCATATTGCCCCTGGAAATTTTTCTCATAAGATATACCTTAATCTGTTAATCCTTTCTTATGAACGACCTCACCCTGCTTTTTATAAATACTTTTTTCAGGAATAAAGCCTCTGACCATCGATACCGGATATACGTTGCTTTCACGTCCGATGACCGTTCCCGGATTCATCACGGTATTGCAGCCAACCTCCACATTGTCACCAAGCATGGCACCGAATTTTTTTAATCCTGTATGGATTCTTTCACCATTGACAACGACATCCACAAGTGTTTTATCCGATTTAACATTGGAAGTAATCGAACCTGCACCCATATGGGCTTTATAGCCCAGTACAGAATCTCCGACATAGTTATAATGCGGTACCTGAACCTTATTAAACAGGACAACATTTTTAAGCTCTGTAGAATTTCCAACAACAGCACCTTCACCGACGATGGCATTTCCTCTGATAAAGGCACAGTGGCGAACCTCAGCCCCTTTGCCGATAATCGCCGGACCATTGATATATGCTGACGGAAAAACTTTAGCATCTTTAGCAATCCATACATCATCACCGACAAGGTCATATTCATCTTTAGGCAGTGTCTTGCCAAGCGCCACAATAAATGACTTTATCTTTGGCAGAACCTCCCATGGATATGTTACATCGTTAAACAAATCTGCCGCAATCGTTTCATCAAGGTTATATAAGTTTTTTACAGTTAAAGCCTCATAAATCTTTGAATCACCCATTGATATCTTCCTCTCTTTTCTATGAATACCACAGCTTTATTTAACGCTGACAAAATCAGCAAAGCCGCGTTCCATGGTTATTCTACCATAAATCAGCTGATATGTACAGTTGGACAAATCAAAACAGCTGCGCTATTCGCGCAGCTGTCACAATTCACACTTTATTTGGCGGATACGCCACACCTCCAAAATGCGCAGCATTTTGGAAGTTGGATCTAAACATTTACAACTATTTAATAATTCTTTGCAAGAATCTGGAAATATGCCTGAGGATGTGCACATACAGGACAAACATCAGGTGCTTTAGTGCCTACACAGATATGTCCGCAGTTTGAGCACTGCCAGATCTGTTCGCCGTCTTTTGAAAATACAAGACCGCCTTCAACATTTGCCAGCAGCTTTCTGTATCTTTCTTCATGTTCTTTTTCGATCTTGCCTACTTCTTCAAACAAATATGCAATGTCATCAAAGCCCTCTTCTTTTGCTTCCTTTGCAAATGTCGCATACATATCTGTCCACTCATAGTTTTCACCTTCTGCAGCATCCAGTAAATTTGAAGCTGTATCCTGGATACCGTCATGGAGCAGTTTAAACCAGATTTTTGCATGTTCCTTTTCGTTATTTGCTGTTTCAAGGAATAATGCCGCAATCTGCTCGTACCCTTCTTTTTTAGCTTTGCTTGCATAATATGTATACTTGTTTCTTGCCTGTGACTCTCCTGCAAATGCTGTTTTTAAATTCTCTTCTGTTTTTGAACCTTTTAATTGTGCCATAAAAAATACCTCCTTGTTTTTCTTCATGCCAAAGTCAAATTCTGATTCGGCTATAAATAATTTTAAAATAGTAATAATTACTAATATTATATTTGTATTATAATCCTTTTTCCAACAAATGTCAATCAACATTTTATTTTTTCTGTTCCTTCAGGCATATCTCTCTGACTTCCCGCCACTTGATCCAGAGGCAGATCAGATTAGGTACAGCCATCAAGCCATTCATAATATCCGAAAAGTCCCACACAGGCTTCAGCGCTTTGACCGCGCCGACATAACACATAACACAAAAAAGTATTCTGTAGATAACTACAGCATATTTTTCAAATCTCTGACCTGTAAGAAAGATGAGAGCCTTTTCGCCGTAATAAGCCCACCCAAGCAATGTTGGAAAAGCAAAAAACAGCATCCCGGCACAAATGATATGACCGCCGCCCTTTAATGCTGTCTCAAATGCCCTGATTGTCAGTTCGACACCGGTAATCAGCTGACCGTTCATATCCTTCATTCCCAAAACACCCGATGCACAAATCGCAAGTCCGGTCACTGTACACATTACTGCCGTATCAATAAATGCACCTGTCATATGTATATATCCCTGCTTAGCCGGCGCGTCAGTTTTTGCCGCAGCCGCGGCAATCGGTGCCGAGCCAAGGCCTGCTTCATTTGAAAAGACACCCCGTGCAATCCCCCATTTCATTGCCGTATACATCGAAGCTGTTATTGAACCGCCAATTCCGCAAGTCACTGCTTTTGCGGAAAATGCCATATGTATGATTTCCAAAAAGCTTCCGGGAATATTTCTGTAATTTAAAATAATGACCGTGAAAGCACAACTCAAATAAAGCATTGATGCCGCGGGTACAATAATGCTGCAGATTCTTCCGATGCCCCCAATGCCTGCCACAAGGACAAGAAATACCGAAACCGCCATAAAAAATCCCGTCAGCGGCTTTGGTATGTGCCATATTTCCTTCATTGCCGCCGCTGCCGCATTGGTCTGTGTCATATTGCCGATACCAAAAGAGGCTCCGACTGTAAATACCGAAAAACAGACAGCCAATACCATTCCCGTTTTTTTACCGATCCCGTATTTCATCACATACATCGGTCCGCCGCACATCATACCGGTCTTACTTTTTTCTCGGTATCTGACCGATAAGACACATTCAGCAAATATCACCGGAAGACCTGTGAATGAAGACAGACACATCCAAAATAATGCCCCGGGCCCGCCAAGTACAAGTGCACAGGCAACCCCTGCAATATTTCCGGTACCCATACATGCGCCCAGAGATGTCATCAATGAAGCAAAGGGGGTTATATCACCTTTGACTTTTCCTGCAGGCTTTTCAGGACGAAACACCAGACTCAGTGCATAACCGAGGCGGCGCCACGGCATAAAATTGAATACAACAAGGAAAAATATGCCTGTGCCGAGAAATATGCATAAAGTGGCAGGTCCCCAGATGATTTTATTCATATGATTCAGAATATTTTCCAAAACAAAAGCCTCACCAATGGATTTAATCCATTTTATGAGGCTCTTCCTGATTTCATACATCTGATCAGATCCGATGTATGACAAAGAGTCACTAGTGACTTTTGCGCGCCTTTATAAATACCGGCTACTGCTGATTTTTTTGTATTTTCTTTGCTTCGGCTTTCTAAATACTGTCATCCGCCCTATAAATCCAACGATACGAACCACAATAATACCCGCCAGAATACCGATGCCATCAATTGCCACATCTCTTAAACTTCCGCTCCTGCCTGCCACAAAGAGCTGATGATATTCATCGCCAAGCGCAAAAACAACACAAAATCCACCGGCAACAATCGTCAGTAAAAGGCCGTGCATTCCGTATACATAAAGGGGCAGTGACACAGCCACGGCCAGTGCCGCATATTCAGTCATATGCGCCAGTTTTCTCACCTTCCCGTGAATTCTTTCTGTATATGCATCAATCTGTGCATTTGTCCATTCAAACTCTCCGACAACATCCACAACTTCAACGATTTTATGACTGACTTTATAACTTAATGCTGCCGAATCGACACCTTCATCGGCAGAAAATCCAAATATCAGATACATAAGCACCAGTGCCGGAATAAATGACAGCGGTTTTAGTAAAAATCTCATCTTATGCAGCTCCAATCCCTTAAAATACACCTATTTAACACGGATTGCTTTATGCGGGCACATTTCCTGACAGCAAAAACAACGGATACACTTTTTATAATCATAAACCGGCGGATGTTTTCTTCCATTTTTAAAGCTTATGGCTTTTGTCTCCACCGGGCAGCTTTCTACACATATACCGCAGCGGATACATTTTTCCGTATCAATATACGGTTTTTTCTGGAATATTTTAAAAATGCTGAGCATTTTTATCCACCTTGCATAGTCACGATGTTTTTTCCGGTCCACATTAAAATCTGTTTTACCGTACTTTCTTACAGCATCCTCCATTGAAATCACCCCTTCAGGCGTTTCCACTTCAATCCGTGATGTTTCCATAACGCCAAGACCGGCGGCCTGCCCTGCCACATTTGTCGGAACAAGCGCCGGATCCAGACCGATCAGCCTGCAGTATACACTGTCAAGTGCCACAGGATCTTTTGAAACGAGGATAAGATTCATATCAACAGGATCGCCGGATGTGGGACCATTCCCCTCCATAGCGGTAATTCCGTCCATAATATGAAGCTTTGGCCCCACAAACCGGTTCAAATCCACCAGCATTCCGGCAAAACTATGGGCATCGGAAAATTGCGTATGTCCTTTGGCTTTATGAAGTCCGTATACCGTGCCGTAGATATTTTTAACAGCACCGGTAATACGCTCCAGCGCATGTGTTTTCATTTTGCAGACATTAATCACTGCATCGGCCTTTAAAACCTGATCACACATTACCATATATTTTGCCCTTGTACCGCCGATATCCGTCCTTGTACCGCTGTCAAAATCACAGATTTTAACGCCGTACTTTTCAAGGCGCTCGATCATCCCTGTGCCTTCCATCACCTTTTTTGCCATACCGATACCGCATGAATCGCCGGCACTGACATTTTCATAATGATGTTCATAAAGAATTCTTGCAATGGCACCCATGACAACCGGATGGGTCATCACCGCTCTTGAAACCTCCGCTTTTCGCACAAGATTCGGTTTCAGCAGTATCTTTGAACTGCCGGTGCATCCTTTAAGAATATCTTCGATACCGCCAAGGGCTTTACATGCCCAGTCCAGTTTTTCATAGACTTCTTCATCATCATAATCCGATGCCGGTATTAAAATGACTTTACTCGTTTTTTGTTTCATCATATTCTTTTTCCTCCAGTCCGGTCAAAAAAGCTTCCACAGCTTCATGAAGATCATCATAATATGTTTTTGCTGATTTCTTTTTATTTCCCGGAGAATTCGGGTCATACTTAAGCCCTTCCAACATATCCTCAATACACTTATTAAAAGCAGCATAGTCCATTCCCCGAAACTGCATCTTTAACGGAACACTGTCCGTTAAATTGATATTTGTACTGCTGCTCTGTCTTTTTCCAAGGGAAAAGTTAAGGTTTGTCAAACCTAAACGCCGGTTAATTCCGATACTGTAAAAACTATTATCGCCCCTGCCGTCAAGATTTGATGCCACATTCATGCAAAGCATAACTTTTGTATTCACACAATACCGGGCAATTCCGTTATAGTTGTCATCCTGTGCGCGATAATAATTGACACACTTATTCATCCATACCTGTGAAGACGAATCATCAAAATTTCCGACGATACCGCCAAGATTTTCATCATCAGCTAAAACAGAGCCGGCATTGCTGCATCCGGTAATAACAACCTGAGAATGCTCTTTATTTTCCCCGATGCTTCCGACAATACCGCCTGCATCTGAAACTGCCGAAACACTTCCGAAATTCACACAGGAAATGATGTTTGCTTTTTGACCTGCGCCAAGGTGACAAATTGATCCGACCATACCGGCTTTGCTGTCAAAAGATGTAATATCACCGTAGTTTTCACATGCACTGACCGTTCCGCCTGTATAACGCCACTGTGCCACAATGGCGCCTGTACTTTTTCCGCCTTCAACTGTACCGTAGTTTTTACAGTTTTCAATGCGCCAGCCTGTAGCCAGCGTCGTTTCCTGAAGTCCCACGATGCCTCCGGTGAGTCCGTAATCCTCAGGCTTTGTTTTTTTCACCGGGGCATAGTTTTCACTGTCCGCAATACACTCTGACGAACTGTTTCTTCCTGCAATGCCGCCGGCTGCATTTAATGATTTCTCTGCTTCTTTTTCCTTCTGCGCAGCCTGTAAAATGACCCAGTCCGTTCCTGTGTCACATTCCCTGATGATACCCTTTTCCGCATTCAGTCCGGCGATACCGCCGACACTTCCGCCGTCGGCGTATATTTTTACCCTTATTTTAGAAACCGCAGCCGCATGATTTTGCAAATTGCCTTTACATGAAGCAATTTCGCCCTGATTAAGGCCGGCTATGCCGCCGGTATATCCGGTCATCCCCCGGATATAGCAATGAATCAGCGAAGATTCCAAAATAAGACCATTCTTCATATTGCTGCCGGCAATACCGCCAATGGCTGTATCGCCTTCACCGTTTACCAGTATTGTACATTTAGCGGTATCACCTGTCCCTGTATCATCCATCGTCTCACCGGCAAGCCTTATATCCGCAGTCTCACACTGACTGATCACCGCCTGAACGTCTTTTTCGTCATTATTCCCATTGATGCCGGCAATGCCTCCGACACTGCAGTTCTTTCCTGCAAAAGCCTCAATATAACCCGAAAAAATATAGCCTGTAATTTCTCCTTCATTTTTACCGGCAATGCCTCCGATATATGCGGCTGCCTTATTTTTCATAACAATCTGCCCATACATTGTTGTCTTTACATCTGCCGGTAAAATACCACTGATCACTCCTTCATTGTAACCGGCAACGCCGCCCACAAAACTGCCCCCGGTATTGCTCGTTACGATCACCGGTTTTGCCGCTTTGCCCGAAGTTTTGACCGGAGAACCGCTGACAGCAATCGTGCCTGAATTTTTTCCGACGATGCCGCCCACTGCGCTTTCAGGCATACCGCCCTGAAGTGCGATTTCAACTTCTGCCGCCGTTGAAAGATTGATATAGCCGTTATTTATACCCGCAATACCGCCGATGATATGACTTCCGACGATTTTAAATCCGCCGTCCACACGGCACTGTTCAATCTTTCCGTTATTAATGCCGCACAGGCCGCCGGCCGTCTTTGCATTTGGCGCTTCAAGACGACTCTGTACACTGCACCGTTTAATCTGACCCGACTCATCATTATAAGCAGTAATTCCGCCGACAATCCCTTCCGAACAGTAAATAATCGCCTGATTCGAACACTGGGAAAGCTCTGCCTCACCGCCGACATAGCCGACAATACCACCGGCATAGTTTTTAGCCGTAACTTCTGTCGTATTGACAAGCCCTGTCAGTATGCCTCCGGTATTTTGTCTGTAATTTTTATCCTGATAGCCTGCAAAACCGCCCACGAAGCCGCTGCCTCTGATACCGCCGCTTTCCACAGTACAGTTTTCAATACTACCGGTGCTGTAACCTGCGATACCGCCGACACAGCAGCCATTGCCGCGGAAATATTTACCGTCCGAATCACCGGAACCGACAACCGACTTATGGACAGCCGTATCCTGAATCACCCCTTCATTGATACCCGCAGCGCCGCCGATATTATATCCGACGCCTGTAACATCACCATCAATCGTACACTCTGTAATCCTGCCTTTGTTTTTTGAAGCGATGCCGCCGATATTTGAATTTCCGCTCAGGGTTCCCGTCAGCCTGCACTTTAAAACAGTGCCATGTTCCCTGTTAAGCCCCACAATACCGCCGAGATGACTGATATTTACATCTCCTGCTTCACCGCCTTCACAATCGGTAATGATACCTTCATTTACTTCCGCAACAGCACCATGGTAAGTACCGTGATGCAAAACAGATACACTTTCATAAACCGTGCACTGATTCACTGTACAATTCTTCTGCACAAGTCCGATGATGCCGCCGGCATAAGCAAATTCTCCTTCCGAAGAACCAAGTGTTTTTTCTGCATAAATATCCGCTTTATTTCTTATACCTTTGATTTTAAGAACGGTTCTGTCGTCATTGTAGCCGCAAACGCCGCCCACATGCACACTTCCTGAAACCTTTGCCAATATCATATCGCCATAGCTGTCAAGAAATACAGCCGGGGTCGTCATTTGAAGCTGCCATCCGCTTCCGGCTCTCCTGCCGATGCCCCCGCTTCCCCGGTTATATAACAGTTCTTCCATCGCTTTTGTAATCTTTTGGCTGTTCTTTCCGGCATCATCAAAAAGGAGGCGCATCTGTTCATTTTTTTCAAGAATTATATCCGCTGCACTGCCGCCGTATGCTTCACTTTCATTAAGTTTTGTAAACAATGCATTAAATCCTGCAACACCGCCGGCATACGGTCCGGCACTGATCACTTCTCCTTCCTCATGATGAACATTAAAATTCAAAGTCAGCGATCTTTGATCATCACTGACAAGAACAATGTTTCCTCCGATCAGGCCGCCGACAAAACACTGCCCCTTTACAAGACGGGGTGATGCTTCAAGCACAGTGCCATTAAGTATTTCCGGTGAATGATTAATGCCGATATAACCGCCCACAAAGCTCTGCCCTGTAATATTGCCTCCGGATAATTTATACCCGCTTATTTTTGCCGACGGTCTGCTGCATCCGACAACACCGCCGACATAATTTTTACCTCTGACCAGACAGTAGACATTAACGATACCGCCTTCTTCCAAAGCTCTGATGACACCGCTGCTGCATCCGGCCACACCGCCGATATAGCTGCCCATGGCAGAAATATCAGTTCCCGTGATTGCATCAAGCCTTTCTAACGCTTCATCAGTCGTTTCCACAATCACTTCACAGTCTGTGATCACTGCCGTATTATAGCCGGTAATACCTCCGGCATATTTTTCCGACGCATACACAAGACCTTCGTTGATCCAGTGAATCATCTCAATATCGTCACAGGCATCAAAATCCGGCAGATAAACAGTTTTGTCTTTGCCTTCCGTATCCGCAGCACGGCGGATATGTCCGTTAAATCCCGTAATACCGCCGACATATCTGCGTCCGGTGACATCAGCTCTGTTTTTCGTTCCTTTGCCGTCAAACACCGACTTTTCATCATCTGATGCACAAGCATATCCGTAAATACCGCCGACAAAATCCCTTCCCGATACCGTACCGCCATCATTTTCACAGTCAACCATCTCACCGTCACCCAAACAGCCCGCTATACCGCCGACAAAATCCTGTCCAAGGACACGGCATTGTACTGTTCTGACATTTTCAATGACACCAAGATTCACTGCGCAGACAACGCCCGTCACCGATGCCGCACACCCTCCGGCACCCTCCACAGAGGCTTCTTCAATAATCAGGTCTTTGATCGTTCCCCTGTTTTCACGCACAAAACCAAGCTTCTCATCCTCTGCTGAAGCACAAAGAATAAGCTTACGGATTGTCTCACCGGTGCCGTCATAAACAGAATTTTCCGACAGACTTTCTATCGGAATAAACGTTTTATCATCACACGAAAAACTTTCTGTCTGCAAATATGTCACTGACGTGTCTTTATCTCTAAACAGATACTCCATAAAACGGATATTGAATAAATGGCGGCTGTTACTGATTGTATATCTGTGGTTTTCACTGTCACAGCCTTGTCCCATCAAAAGATTTTCATAGCCGCTCTGCGCCCATTTTCCGCCTGTCCCGCTTATGTCGCATGCCTGGATCCGGACATAGATTTTTTTCGTCAGATCAATACCTGCTTTTGTCCACAGTTTCATAGCACTGTATGTGCTGTCGAAATCTTCACCATCGGCCCCGGGCTGTAAACAAAGCATGGCTGCCCGGTCATCCGGTGCATCAAGTACAAGATGGATGACATCATCGCTGTCAATGTATATCGGAAAGTTCAGTACCGTCTGATATTTCTCTGTCGTCCCTTCATTGCCGTCATCACCATATACAGCCGCCGAACACTGCACCACTGTCATATCACCGATCTCACCACTGTTTAGCGCCATTGCCGCATCGCTTTTCTCACCAATGTTTGGAGGCACTGCCGTATCACTGATCTCACCACTGTTTAGATCCACTGCCGTATCACTGATCTTACCGACATTCAGTTCCATTTGAAGCTGCCTGTTTTCATCGTAAAACTGCAGCCTGTAATTGTAATCCCCGGCCTGCACCTTTTTATATTTTCCAAAAGACCATGTCAGCTCAAGTACCCTGCCATTTTCAAATCTCACGGAACTGACAGAAGGTATATAATGACCGGTCTCATCTGTTTTGTACTTGATATATGAAAAAATACCGGCAGCTGATAAACTGATGAAAAGCACCGCGCACACCAGTATCATCTTTACTCCCGGTATTAAACCTTTATTTTTATTTTCTGATTTCATTCGTTTTCTCATTGATATAACCTCACGAAAAAAAGTATAGCACAATCTTTTTTTCATTTCAACGAATTCAATAAAAACACCTGTAGAAAACTGTGCAGTTTTTTTGTCATTCTTTGGTGATTTCATCATCTGTTATTTGGTATGCACGCATTCCTCCACAGGACCTTTTGCACTTTTACGGGTTTTATCCATCAGCCATACAACGACCAATGCCAGAATGCCTGAAATCAGCTTTCCGGCCATATAAATTAACAGATTTTTTGTTGTTGTCAGTCCTGCCACAAAAGCCATCTGACCGCCGAATACATACGCACCCATCACAGAAAAAGCCGCATTCATCAGTCTCCCCCGATGATCCATTTTTTCAAAAAGCGGCAGCATGGCAATGCCCGATGTGAGACTTAAAACAAGTCCGACCATGGCAAATTGATTGATGCCCAGTTTTAAAGCCGCTGTACGAATCACCCCACGGCAGTGATTTAAAATGAAATCCGAGAGGGCCAGCCCGCCGCATACGACAACGGCAATTTTTACCGAAATTACAAGAGCTTCCTTAACGAGATCCGAAGGCGCAAGCTGCCATGGCTCATAAAACAGGCCTATCAGCACAACTGCGGATAAAATCATAGACAAATACCGGATTCCCGTTCCAAAGGCACTGAGAACTTTCTGTATTCCTTTTGGGAATTTGACCGCACCGAAGGCAAGGATCAGACATACAACTAAAACAGGCACCATATTGATGAGCATCACACGAATATCCATTGACAGCATTATACCGCCCGCCAATAATCCCGCCGGAATAGCAATGATTCCCGGTACAAAGCCCTGCATCATCTCATTTGTATGTTCCTTTTTTATCATTACCAGTGCAATCGGCAGCTGAAAACTGATCAGGCATCCAAGACCCCCTGATAATAAAAACCCTGAAAACACAATAAGCTCCGGCGATGCGGCAATTTCTAGTGCCAGCGGATAACCGCCAAGATCCGGTGCCAGTATCATTGATGTGATGATCGAACCGTCAAAAGGAAGTTTTTCAAACAACGCTGCTACCGATTCGATATTTTGCCGTACAACGGTGATACCGATGCAGTAAATACCGACAATCGACATGCAGAGACTTCCTGTCTGAGCAATCCCCCGCTCAAAGCCATCGGCAAGTCCCATATGCCGCCCTGTGATACAGTCAATAAGTCCCAGTCCGAAAAATATAAGCATTATAAATATTAATATGTTCATTTTCTTAATCCGTCATTTCATGTTTTATAATATATTGAAAATTAAAATAAAATACGTTATACTATTCACAAAATATAACAAATGACATCAACGTCATACCAAGGAGGAATATTCATGATCTGTCCAAACTGCGGCTCACAAAACAGCGATGACGTATCACAGTGCGTTTTTTGCGGTCAGCGTTTTGCTCCGAAAGACCCACAGCCTGACAATAACCAGAATTCAGGACAGGCTTCCAATAACGATGATTATTATACATCCGGCGAAACCCGAAATGATAACGGTTCTTCATCCCAGTGGCAGGGCTTTAACAACAGCCAGAACAGTCAAAACCGGAACAATAATCCAAACAGCCAGAACTGGAACAATAACCCTGACAGCCAATACTGGAACAACAATCAGAATAATCAGGGCTGGTACAATCAGCAGAACAATCAGGGCTTTAATAATAATCAGCCATACTGGCAGAATCAGCCGCCGAAACAGCCGGCTAATTCTTTCGCACTGGCTTCCATGATTGTTGGTATTGCCAGCATTTTCTTCATGTGCTTTCTGCCTTATCTTTCAATACCGCTTGATATCGTCGGCATTGTTCTCGGTATCATAGCCTTAAAAAAAGGCGGCGGCAAAGGCATGGCCATTGCCGGTATTATTATCAGTGCTGTTATTCTTGTTGCCGGAATACTGATGCTTGTGTCCGTATTTTATATGATGTCGCTCCCTGAATTTCAGAAAATATTCAATGAAATATACGAAATGCAGGGACTGTAAATGCGCCGGTATCATCCACATCAATCAGCGTGGATGATACCGATTCTGTTTTAGCTTTACTGCAGATGGAGAACCCCGCAAAGCGGGATTCTCCATTTATGATTCTCCATTTTTACTTTCAGTAGTTTAAATACTCTCTACAGGTACAAATACTCTGCTTTTTTCTTTTTTATCTTCTTCGTTTTCTTTAGCCTGGGCAATGGCCTTTTCACAGAAATAATCCTGGGATGAAAGGCTTGTTTTTCCTCTTCTGTCAACCCGCTCATACGAATCATCCGGTTTTAATATACGGGCTTTGACATTGTCCTCCAGCTGGATGCGAAGCACTTCCATCACTTCTGCTTTGCAGGCTTCATCTTCCACAGGGAAAACTATTTCCACACGCTTATCAAGATTTCTAGGCATCCAGTCGGCACTGCCCATATAAACTTCCTCAAAGCCATTATTATAGAAATAGAAAATACGGCTGTGTTCAAGGAAATTGCCGACGATTGAACGCACTGTAATATTTTCGCTGACACCCGGTATACCGACCTTCAGGCAGCATATGCCCCGGATAATCAGGTCAATTTTAACCCCGGCGGCAGAAGCCTCATAAAGTTTGGCAATAATCTTCTGGTCACAGAGAGAATTCATCTTCGCCACAATCCTTGCAGGTTTGCCTTCGAGGGCATTTTGCTTCTCCCGGTCGATCATTTCATAAAAACGGTCGCGAATCCACAGCGGCGCGACAATCAGCTTATTCCATGCCTCCGGCTCTGAATATCCCGACAGCATATTAAATACAGCGGTGGCATCTTCACCGATCGGTTTTGAACAGGTCATAAGCCCCATATCTGTATACAGCTTCGCCGTGGAATCGTTATAGTTACCTGTACCGAGATGGACATATCTGCGAATGCCGTCTTCATCTCTGCGCACAACAAGTGTGATTTTACTGTGGGTCTTTAAGCCCACAAGGCCGTAAATCACGTGGCAGCCTGCCTTTTCAAGCATTTTTGCCCATATGATGTTATTTTCCTCATCAAACCGCGCTTTAAGCTCCACAAGAACTGAAACCTGTTTGCCGTTTTCAGCTGCTTCAGCTAATGAAGCTATAATCGGTGAATTGCTGCTGACACGGTAAAGTGTCTGTTTAATAGCTAAGACATTTGGATCTTTTGCCGCCTGACGGACAAAATCAACAACCGGATCAAAGGTCTGATACGGATGATGCAGAACAATATCATGACGTCTGATCTGGGTAAAGATATCTTCCTCGCTGTTCATACCATGGACAGGCTGCGGCTTATACTTTTTATATTTTAAATGGTCAAAGCCATCCATACCATTAACCTTCATAAGAAATGTCAGATCAAGGGGGCCATTGACTTTATAAATATCTTCCTCGCCTACATTAAACTCTTTTTTAAGCAGCTTCAGCAGTCGTTTATCAACATCTTCCTCAATTTCAAGACGGATAACCTCACCCCACTGGCGCATTTTAAGCTGCTTCTGGATTTCCTTCAGTAAATCTTCCGCCTCGTCTTCTTCAATCGTTAAATCCGCATTTCTCATGATCCGATACGGATAAGCGCAGATGACTTTATAATTTAAAAACAGCTTCTGAATATTTTTCTCAATAATCTGTTCCAGTAAAATAATGGTTGTTTCACCTTTTTTCAAAGAAGGTATCTTTACAAACCTCGGCAGAACACTTGGCACCTGGACGGTTGCGAAATCAAAGGCTTTATCACCCTTTTCCTCATCGTAAATCAATGCACCGATGTTTAATGTTTTATTTTTAATCAGCGGGAACGGGCGGGATGAATCTACAGCCATCGGTGTCAATACCGGATAAACATCACGCATAAAATATTCATCCACATAGTCTGACTGTTCCTTCGTCAAATCTTCAAAATTTGAAACGATCTGAAGCTTTTCCTTTTTCAGTGCCGGTAAAAATGAACGATTATATGTGTTATACTGTGCCGCACAAAGCTCATGGGTCTTTTTGCTGATCGCTGTCAGCTGTTTTTGTGGTGTCATGCCCGAAATATCCGGCTTCGTATAGTTTGCATGGACCATATCTTTAAGAGAAGCTACGCGAATCATAAAAAACTCATCAAGATTTGATGCCGTAATACTTAAAAACTTTAAGCGCTCAAAAAGCGGGAGTGTTTTATCCTTCGCCTCGCTGAGCACACGATAGTTAAATTCAAGCCAGCTTAACTCGCGATTTGTATAATATTCCGGCTTTTTCATTGTCTGTTCATCTTTATTGATGACATCCGCTTCCGGCGCTTTTTTCACTGTCTGTTCAGCCATTGATATTACTCCTTTCAAATACTGCGCTTCTGACGAAGCACTGGTTTTATACCAAATATTTCCTCAAAAAATCCTGACTTTTCTTCGACCATACTCTGTTCAAGTGTGATGTCATAAATCGTATCGGCAGTAATCTTCATTTCATTTTCTGCGATGGTGACGCGAATTTTATCCATTTTCTGACGATGACTTTTATCCATGGCATTGGCAAGTCCGAAAATAGCCGACAGTTTCAAAAGATCCATATAGCTGTCTCTGTCGATTTCATGACTCATTTTCTCATATTTTGGTACATAAGCGCTGGAATTATATAAAACAATACAGGACACGATCTCTCTTTCCGCATCAGATAGTCCGATAATTTCCGTCTCCCTGATAATGTGACAGGAGTTATAAACGCTTTTGGAACCGTTAATAAATTTACCTGTATCGTGCAGTATCGCCGCTGTCTGCAAAAGCAGCCTGTGCCGCTGGTTCAATCCCGATATTTTCTTTGTCGCATCAAAAAGTGCTTTTGCATGATTTTCCACATTGCGCACATGGGCTTCATCGCTGTCATATTTCTTTGCGATCCAACGGACGCTTTTAATAATATCTTTTGTAAAATCATGAGCCAGAAGAAAACGTTCCACCTTCTGACTGTAATCAAGCGCCATGCCGTCGCAGAGATCTGACGCCGCCTGCCAGAGCGTATCGACAGATGTCTGACGTACGATTTCTTTTAAAACAATCGCTGTCGGAATCATGACCGAAGCCTGCTCATATGGGATATCAAGTTCTTCCTGAATCTGATTCGGATTTTTGCCGATCAGTTGTTTGTATGTTTTATCAAACTGTCCGATCGTCATACATCCCTCTTCAGACTGTATACCGCTATATTTCACAATCGTTGAGAATTCTTCTCCGACAATAACTGCATGTTTAAGCTTCATATTTTTCAGCTGATGAAGACTGTGGGCGTAAATACCGTTATCAACAAATTCTCTGATGACATTGACAAAATCACTTGTCTGTCCTTCCATCGCCGATAAAAGCTCCCGTATTCTTAATGAGCCGAGGCGTATATTTTTTGAAACCTGCAAAACACCGTCCTCAAATACAGATACCTGAAGACTTCCCGAACCGATATCAATAATCAGCGCCCCTTCATTGATCAGTGTTTCAAAATTCTTCATTTTAAAGGCTATGGATTTAAAGACAAGAAAACGCTGCTGTGCGTTGCTGATCAGTTTCACCTTAAGTCCGGTTTTTATTCTGATCTGGTCAACGATCATATTGCCGTTTGAGGCTTCCCTTAACGCACTGCCGCCGTAAGCCACATAATTATCCACCTGATATTCATCCATTTTAAACTTGAACTTCTTTAAAACACTGCAAAGCTCGTTGACAAGTTCATAGCTGATCATTCCGCTGGAATACGCATCACTGCCAAGTTCGATGATATAACGGACCTGATCGATCTGCCGGATTCCTATTTTTTTACTAATCTCATATACTTTAAGCTCCAGCTCGTTTGAGCCGACCTCAATAGCCGCAAAGGTTTTCATTGCCATGCATTTCTCCCCCTTACACTTCATCCGGTACCTTTCCTGCCAGATAATTGATAAACTGCTGTGCCGTACGGCCTGAAAGCCCGCCATGACTCATTTCCCACTTCACAGCCTCTTTTGCGATGTCTTCTTCAGACATTGCTATGCCATAACGTTTCGCCAATGTCTGGGCAATATTGATATATTCTTTCTGGCTCGGCTTACCGTAATAAATACTGACACCGAATCTTGTTGCCAAAGAGAGTTTTTCCTGAACAGAATCAGCGCCGTGAACATCATCCGCGTTCTGCTTTCTGTCTGCCCAGGTTTCCCTGATCAGATGCCTTCTGTTGCTTGTTGCGTAAATCAGTACATTATCCGGTTTCGTTTCCAGTCCGCCCTCAATGACTGCCTTTAAAAACTTGTATTCAATTTCAAATTCTTCAAACGACAGGTCGTCCATATAAAGAATAAACTTGTAATTTCTGTTTTTAATCTGAGCGATCACATCTGAAATGTTCTTAAACTGATGCTTATATATTTCAATCATTCGCAGACCGTCTTTATAAAACTCATTTAAAATTGCCTTGATACTTGTTGATTTGCCGGTACCGCTGTCACCGTACAGAAGGGCATTATTGGCTCTTCGTCCCTCGACAAACGCTCTTGTATTATCAACAAGCTTCTGCTTCTGAATATCATAGCCGACAATATCCGAAAGACTGACCTTCTCTGTTTTTGTAATCGGCATAATGCATGTCTCACCCTGTTTAAACTCCATAAGCTTAAAGGCTCGGTGAAGTCCGTACTTTCCGACACCGTAATCCTTGTAAAACGATGTCAGTGCAAGATACATTTCCTCTGCCGACGATGCCTGTGACAAAAGCCCGTTTAACTGGTCGATCCTGTCTCTTAATGAACGGCTGTACACAACACCATGTTTATCGACACCTTCATAAGCGCTGATGAGTCCAAGGAAACGCACATGAAGAACCTTTTCAACCGTTTTCCAGTCAAAGGCATAAGCTTCCCGAAAGATTTCCAGATCATGCAGCGCCAGATCATTTAAGCTGCCTTCAATCGCACCCTGCTTTTCACAGGACATACTGAACGCATTTTCGTTGGTTGTCAGCAAATACGTCAGATAACCGTGCCAGAGATTGCCCTCAAACCCGTGATCACGGGCTATGGAAACAATTTCATTAATACAATGATAAATATCATTAATCAGCGCTTCCCTGTCACAATCCCCGCTGTCGTATGTATTGGCCGCATTGACCATCTTTTCAAATACGTCTTCATTAAAACTTCTATATAAAATCAATTCACTTTTTCTGATCTTCACTGTTGTCACCTCAGTCAATACTTTCATAATTGCCAAGAATTCTGAAATTTTGTGTCTCTGACATAATACCGGTCATTGCGCCGATAACATTTTTATCGTTAAGATTTCCCTCAAAATCGACAAAAAAGCGGTATTGAAACTTTTGACCGCGAATCGGCCGTGATTCGATTTTTGACATATTCAGACCATTAAAAATAAAATGAGACAGTACATTATAAAGTGTACCGCTTTCATGAGCGACTTCAAAACAAATACTGATTTTATCAGCCTCTGGTGTAAAATGCTTCTGATTTTTTATAATAATAAAACGGGTTGTATTATTATCGATGTCATTGATCTCTTTAGCCAGAATATCAAGGCCGTGTACTTTTGCCGCCAGGACGCTGGCAATGGCCGCCTGAGAAGGATCTTTGTCATCAACCACCTTTTTGGCAGCAATGGCTGTGTTGGCAAGACTGATCTCTTCCCAGTTTTTATCTTTTAAAAACTTTCTGCACTGCAAAAGTCCCTGAGCATGGGAATAAACAGTTTTGATCTGCTCAATTTTCGCGCCCGGAATACCGAGAAGCGCATGTTCAACCTTGACATCGTAGACACCGACGATATAGTTATTATTAGCCGCAAGAAGGTCATAAACATCTGTAATAATCCCTGTTGATGAGTTTTCTATAGGCAAAACACCATATTCGGCTTCACCGGAAGACACTTTATCCATCGCTTCTTTAAATGTTGTTACATTGAAACTATCAATGTCTTTACCAAAATAACCATCCATGGCCTGCTGACCGTAGGCGCCTCTGACACCCGCGAAAACAACCTTTGTCTTTTGTGTGATCACCTGCGTATCGCATTTAAAGCCAAAGCTGTCGGTATCTGCCTGTGCCATCAGCATATACTGGCGCATACGGCTGATTGTCATCAGCTGTGAAAATAAAGCCTCAACACCCCTGGCATTAAAATCTGTATGCGCCAGTGAACGGACATTTTCAATTTTTTCTTTTTCCCGGGTTTTGTCAAGCACAGCCTTGCCGATCGTCATTTTATACTTTGCCACATTTTCTGCCACAAGCATACGTTCTTCAAACAGGCGCACCATCTCTTTGTCAATTCTGTCTATTTCATCTCTTAATTCAATTAGCGTTTTCATCGAAAAAACTCTCCTTCAGTCTCTGACTAAGTCTCCTTTTTTCATACCCCGAAATAAATGCCCCCTCAATGGCGTACTGATTCATCTGATATATATCTTCATCTGTAAATCCGAGATGCTCTTTGATCAGTGCATATTCCTTTTTAAGGTTTGTATCACAGATGGTCATATCATCAGTGCCAACAGTCACTTTGATTCCCATATCAAAAAACTTCTTGATCGGATGACTTTCAATATTTTGCACGGATCTTGACTGGACATTGCTTGACGGGCACATTTCAAGAATAATGCCCTGTTCCTTTAAAAGCTGCATCAGACTCTCGTCTTCAGTTGCCCTTATACCGTGACCGATACGTTTTGCGCCATATTCCACAACCTGGCGGATGCTTTCAGCGCCGACCATAACACCGGCATGAACTGTAAAAGGAATATGTTCTTCTCTAAGCAGCTGAAACTGACCTGCATACATATCATTTCTATAAGTATATTCATCGCCAAGCATATCCACACCGACAACACCACGTCCCATGTGATTTGCAGCTTCAACAATCGTTGCGAAATTATCTTTTTCATCGGCGCCGCGCATTGTGCACAAAACAAGGTTTGCTTTAATATGACGGCTGTATTCCATTCCCTGCTTTAAGCCTTCAAGCGCCGCCTCCACTACCTGTTTCTGCGTCATACCCCGAAGTATGTGGGACTGAGGCATCAATCTGATTTCAGCATAAATGACACCCTGATGGTCAAGATCTCTCACAAGCTCACTGACAACACGGCGGATTGGTTTTCTTGACTGCAATACAGCAAGTGACAGATCAAATCGCTTTAAATAGTCGTCTATATTATTACAATCTGCGGAAACCACAAGGTAATCCTTAATGCGGTTGATATCATAAGTCGGCAGATGAGCGTCCTGCTCTCTGGCAAGTTCGACCAGTGTCTGCGGACGAATGGAACCATCCAAATGTACATGAAGATCTATCATTCTTTTCTCCCCCGTATCCATTCATTATATAGCTTTTCTACTGTTTTATGATAAAGCGGATGCATATACCATCCGGCAATCTGGTTTAACGGTTCCAGTACAAAACCGCGGTTTGCCATATCCGGATGCGGTACTGTCAGCCGCTTAGTGTTGATCACACAATCATCATAAAACAAAATATCCAGGTCAAGCGTTCTCGGTCCCCAGTGAATCACCCGCTCGCGGCCGAAAATCTTTTCAATCTGATTTAAAGTATCAAGAAGCTCCTCCGGCTCCATCAGTGTCTCAATTTCCACACATCCATTTAAGAAATCCGGCTGATCTGTCACACCATACGGCGGTGTGATTATGAAGTCAGAGCACTTCTTAATCTCTATATCCGGAATGCCTGAAATATGCTTTAAAGCCATAGAAATAATCGTCTTTGAATCACCGATGTTGCTTCCCACACCTATATACGCTCTGTGACGTCCCCGATGTATGGTCACCCCCGCTGTATCAAGATGAAGTCCAATCGGTGCCCACGGCTTGTTGATCGTAAGGTCGACCCTGTGAACTAAAGGAAATGCCCTTAATATCTCTCTTGCTGTATATTCTGCCGCAGCTTCGATTAAATGAAAGGTTTTTTTCTCCATGCAGTCTGCGATCATTTTACAGACACTGCCATAATCAACCGACATATCAAGATCATCTTTATTGCCCGCTCTCCACGTATTCACGTAAAGCACCGCGCTGACGATAAAAAGCTGACCGAGCCTGTTTTCTTCTTCGTACACACCATGGTTTGCAAATATTTCAAGATTTTTAATCGTTATCTGATCCATGTTCCATGCTCCCATCTGTTACTGATTCATATGATTTATAGCTTCCGCCATCATGATGGCCTGCTTATTTGCCTTAATATCATGGACACGGACAAAAGCTGTACCTGCCGCCGCAGCAAAAGCCGTTGTCACACAAGTACCGATCACTCTGTCATCCACAGATGTGTCAAGGGTAAGTCCTATCACAGATTTTCTTGAAGCTCCAAGAAGTACCGGATATCCAAGAGCATTAAAATCCTTTAAGTGTTTTAAAACGATCAGATTATGCTCATAAGTCTTACCAAATCCGACACCGGGATCAATCATGATTTTATCATCAGAAATACCTGCAGCTTTTGCAAGCATCACCGATGACTTCAGTTCATCTGCACATTCTTTCATAAAGTTATGATATACAGCCTCATTTTTATTGTGCATAAGACAGCATGCCGCATCATATTTTTTAACAATGTCCGCCATCTTTGCATCATATTTAAATCCCCATATATCGTTGACAAGGTCAGCTCCGGCAAGAATTGCAGCCTCGGCCACCTGTGCCTTATGGGTATCTATAGAAATCGGAATATCAAATTTTTCCCTGATTTTTTCAATCACAGGAAGCACTCTTGCCATTTCCTCTTCATTTGTCAGCGTTTTTTTATAACCGGGACGGGTAGACTCACCGCCCACATCAATGATATCCGCGCCTTCGCCAATCATTTGCTCTGTACGATATAATGCATCATCTACCGTTTTGTAGCTGCCGCCGTCTGAAAATGAATCCGGTGTCACATTTAGGATGCCCATAATGTACGTATGGCTGCCGATATCAAAAATTCTGTTTCCAATTTTCATCTGTTTTATCATTGTCTTCTTCTCTATCTTCAATCTGTAACTGATTTATTTTTTATTGAATCCGGCCAGTGACACAAATCGATTGCATCGCACATATAACATGCTCTTGATTTTTTATCGGCCATATAAAGAATCGCATTTAACGATGCCGGATCTTCATTTTCTTCTTTCCTGTGATGCAAAATTGCGTCTTTAACCAATGCTGTCTCAGCTTCGTCATAACCGGCATCTTTTAAAATAGCAGAAGCCATACAGGCTCCGGCTTCATGATGAGGTATATTTTCCTCATACTGGCAAATCCTGCCGATATCATGCAAAAGTCCCATTGCATAAACTACATCTTTCTTATAATTTAAATGATGTTCAAGAATATATATCCATGCAATTCTTGCAACATCCAGAAAATGCTTCAAATCGTGACCGCAAAAAATACGTCCCTTTTCATAAATCCGCAGTTTTTGCAATGCCTCCGTAAAACGCCGGTCATGAATGATTCTGTCTATTCTGTCCACTCTATCTCTCCGTAGTTAGCCTGCTTTAATATTGTCAAATACCATCTGCATAAGCTGTGGATTATTTTCAAAGAGACCTCTGCACGCATAGGTCACTGTACGGCTTCCCGGCTTTTTAATCCCCCGCATGGTCATACACATATGCTCTGCTTCCAGAATAACCATCACACCTTTTGGTGCCAGACAGTCTGCCATGGCATCAGCGATCTGCTGTGTCAGCCTTTCCTGAATCTGCGCACGTTTTGCAAAAGCATCCACTGTCCTTGCCAGTTTACTAAGCCCAACAACTTTACCGTCAGGTATATAGGCAATATGCGCTTTGCCGTAAAACGGCATCAGATGATGCTCACACATTGAATAAAATGTAATGTCTTTTTCAAGAACCATATCGCTGCCTGTAACTGTAAATGTTTTATTCAGATAGGCACTGACATCTTCATCCATACCGCCGTAAATTTCTTTGCACATATTGGCAATTCGTTCCGGAGTATCTTTAAGTCCTTCCCGCCCGGGATCCTCACCGATTCCCTCTAAAAGCAGGCG
>JALEHN010000090.1 GCA_022770525.1 Clostridiales bacterium | reverse complement strand
GTACCGTCATCTGTGACAGGTCCCGGAATACCAAGGCCTACACCGACAACATCTTCACGGCTGTAACCTTTATCTGCAATCGCTTTTTCTACAGAAGCCGCAACATCTTCAAGAATATGAGAACCGTTATCTTCTTTTCTTGTAGGGATTTCCCATGAATCCGTTAACTGGCCTTCCTCAGTTAAAATACCGATTTTTACTGTTGTTCCTCCAACGTCAATACCAAAACAAATTTTTGACATCTTTATTCCTCCACCTTACTTATAAAATATTGAAAACGCATTTTGTGATAAATAACACTGCGCTTTTCTTTCTTATAGTGATTTTTCAACACTTTGTATACATAGATTTTTTGTATATCTCGTTCTTCTGCATTTACAGATTTTTTTATGCTTTGTTTTTCTGTATTTACAGATTTTCATTTTCTTCACGTTTTCTCTGAAGATTGCCTGTCACACGGCGGTACAGTTCATGTGCCGCATTGTATCCCATCTGTTTTTGTCTGTAGTTGACAGCAGCTGCCTCAACGATAATCGCCAGATTACGTCCCGGGCGAATCGGAATCGAATGGCACACAACTTTATGTCCTAGAAATTCTGTATATTTTTCTTCAAGTCCAAGGCGGTCATACTCTTTCTCTCTGTCCCACTCCTCCAGCTTGATGACCAGATTAATGGTCTGTGTCTCTTTAACACTGTCAACACCGAACAGAGACTTCACGTCGATGATACCGATACCTCTCAGTTCAATAAAATACCGTGTAATATCCGGGGCTGTACCCACAAGCTTATCATCACCGATACGCTTGATTTCAACAACATCATCAGAAACAAGACGATGTCCCCGCTTGATCAGCTCCAGTGCGGCTTCACTTTTACCGATACCGCTTTCACCGATGATCAAAACACCTTCACCGTAAACATCCACAAGCACGCCGTGAATTGAAATACGCGGTGCCAGCTCTTCGTTGAGAATATGAATCAGCTTAGCCATAAACGTCGATGTATCCTGATCTGTGGATAATACCGGGATATTGTACTTGTTGCCCAGCGCTATGATTTTTTCAGACGGCTGAAGATCTCTGCAGTAAACAAGACATGGTATGCCTTTCTGGAACATCTTTTCAATCATTGCCGCCCCGTCATCGTCGTAAACCTGTTCCAGATAAGTGTATTCGACCTTTCCGATCAGCTGGATACGTTTATTATCAAAAAAATCAAAGAACCCTGCCAGCTGAAGCGCCGGACGGTTAAGACCTGACTCATGGATCAGTATTTTATTTGTATCTATATCCGGATTCAGGTTTTTAAGCGCTGCTCTTTCAATCACCTTTGACAGCTTTACACTGTACAAGTTTTTCATATCCTCAAACATGGGAACCTCCTCGTAAAATCTAATGCGTATTTTTGTTAATTTTACCACAAATTTTGTACTGCTTCAATATACGCCCGACGAAAAATTTGTGAAGGATACACCCGATTGATATCATAACTGTTCAGAGCCAACCTCCAAACTGCTTCGCATTTCAGTGAAAAAACTTATACACCGCCTGCGCGCTGGCCTCATTCATGCCATCCGCAAGCATCAGTTCGGATACTGTGGCTTCTTTAATGCATTCCACCGACCCGAAACGGCGCATCAGTCCCTTCCGCCTTGCCGGACCTATGCCCGGAATATCGTCAAGAATGGATTTGATCTGCGTTTTTCCGCGAAGACTTCTGTGATATTCGATGGCAAACCGGTGTGCCTCATCCTGTATCCGCGTAATCAGCTTAAAGCTCTCCGAATTTTTATCGATCGGTATTTCGATATTATTGTAATACAGGCCTCTTGTCCTGTGATTATCATCTTTGACCATGCCGCACACCGGTATATTCAGATTTAATGCATCAAGTACTTTAAGGGCAATATTGACCTGTCCCCTGCCGCCATCCATCATAATCAAATCGGGAAATACCGAAAAACTTCCCATCGATACGTCCATATTTTTCTCCGCCAGTTCATGCCGTTCCTCAAGGCCGTGGGTAAAACGCCTTGTCAGCACCTCTTCCATGGAGCGGTAATCATCCTGCCCTTTAAACCATTTGATTTTGAACTTTCGGTAACTGTTTCTTTTCGGCTTCCCGTTTTCATAAACGATCATGGATCCTACATTTTCAAAACCGCTGATATTTGAAATATCAAATGCCTCGATTCTTGCAATGGATGGAATATCCAAAAGTCTTCCGATGTCATTGACCGCTCCGATCGTCCTTGCCTCTTCTCTTTTGATTTTCTCACTGTCTTTTGAAAGCACAAGACTTGCATTCTGCGCCGCCAGCTCCACAAGCCTCTCCTTCTGTCCCTTTTTCGGCACAATAATCTGTACTTTCTGCCCCTTGCGGCCACTGAGCCACTGGGTAATAATTTCTCTGTCTTCGATATCATCCTGCAGCATCAGCCGTGCCGGCACCGTCGGCGTTCCCGCATAAAACTGCTTGACGAATGCCGTCATTGTCTCTGTCCGGCTTTCATGGGCCACACCGGTCAGATAAAAATGTTCCCTGCCGATTAGTTTGCCGTTTCTGATAAAGAATACCTGAACAACCGCTTCGTCTTCTGCTCTTGCCATGGCAATGACATCTTTATCGTCCATTTCAGCGCTTGTAATTTTCTGGCGTTCCATAATACGCATCACACTGCCCATCAGCTCCCTGTACTCAATAGCTTTCTCAAACTCCAGTGCTTCTGAGGCCTCCATCATTTTTTCCTTCAGCATATCCGCCACAGCTTCATAGTTGCCGCCAAGAAAGCTTAACACGCCCTGAACATTTTTTCTGTACTCCTCCTGGCTGATATTTCCCTGACACGGCGCGTCGCACTGTTTAATATGATAATAAAGACACGGTCTGTCTTTCCCGATGTCCCTTGGCAGTACGCGGCTGCAATTTCGCAGCTTATAAATTTTACGCAGCAGCTCGATCGTATCTCTCACCGCATTGACACTTGTATACGGACCATAATACTTTGCCTTATCCTTTTTCATTGTCCGTGTCAGAAAAACCCTCGGATAAGCTTCTCCGACAGTCACCTTGATATATGGATAGGTCTTATCATCCATCAGCATTGTATTATACTTCGGACGATGCTCTTTAATCAGATTGCATTCAAGAACAAGCGCCTCCAGTTCAGAATCTGTGACAATATATTCAAACCTGGCAATCTGGCTGACCATCTGAACAATCTTCGGCGAGAGATTACGGCTGCTCTGAAAATATTGTCTGACTCTATTCTTCAGACTGATGGCCTTCCCGACATAAATAATATCATCCTGCGCATTATGCATCAGGTAAACACCCGGACGTGCCGGAAGCTTTTTCAATTCTTCTTCAATATTAAACATCTTATCCCCTTCCTGCCCAATGACGGAATCTATGACTTATACTTCACAGTCAATATAAACTCTATACCTCACATGATAAAATGAGTGCCGCAAAAAGCAGCACTCACAATAAAAATGACTCTGTAATTTTTTAACATTTCAAACCGTCTTCTTCCGAAGATTTTACCGGTTCGCCGTCTTCTTCCAGTGGTTTCACCGGTTTGCCGTCTTTATCACACGGAATCCCTTTGACTTCATAGAACAGCTTCATGAACTGTTTGCCTGTAATTGTCTCATTGGCAATCAGGTATTCAGAAATCTTATCCAGTGCCTCCATGTTGCCTCTGAGAAGTTCCAAAGCCTTATCATAAGCTGTTTTTAAGATTTTCATAACCTCTTTATCAATTTCACCGGCCGTCTCTTCACCGCAGTTCATCACGGCACGGCCGTCCAGATATCTGTCCTCAATAGATTCAAGTCCCATAAGCCCGAATTTTTCAGACATACCGTACATTGTCACCATCGCTCTGGCCATCTTTGTCGCACGTTCAATGTCATTGCTTGCGCCTGTGGTCACAGAATCAAACTTCACGGCTTCCGCGGCACGGCCGCCGAATAAGATCACAAGCTCGGCTTCCATTTCTTTTTGCGACATCAAAAACTTCTCTTCTTCAGGCACCTGCATCGTATAACCCAGTGCCCCCATCGTTCTTGGAACAATCGTAATTTTTTGAACCGGCTCTGTATTTTTCTGAAGGGCTGCTGTCAATGCATGACCGACTTCATGATAAGAAACAATCTTTCTTTCCTTTGGACTTAAAACCCTGTCCTTCTTTTCTTTACCGGCAATGACAACTTCCACTGCCTCAAAAAGATCGGCCTGAGTCACTGCCCTGCGTCCATGCTTCACCGCATGAAGTGCAGCTTCATTGATCATATTGGCAAGATCGGAACCGACGGCACCGCTGGTGGCAAGACCGATTTCATGAAAATCAACACTTTCATCAAGGCTGACATTTTTCGCATGCACCTTCAGTGTTTCTATACGTCCCTTTAAATCAGGCTTCTCTACAATAATTCTCCTGTCAAAACGGCCCGGACGAAGCAGCGCCTTATCAAGAATTTCCGGACGGTTTGTTGCCGCCAGAATGATAATACCTTTTGAAGAATCAAAACCATCCATCTCGGATAAAAGCTGATTCAGTGTCTGCTCACGCTCGTCATTGCCGCCGCCGTAAGCTGTATCTCTCCGCTTACCGATAGCATCAAGCTCATCGATGAAAATAATACACGGCGCAGACTGCTGTGCCTGTTTAAACAAATCACGGACACGGGAAGCACCGACACCGACAAACATTTCCACAAAATCAGAACCTGACAGTGAATAAAACGGCACACCGGCTTCACCTGCAACAGCCTTCGCAAGAAGGGTCTTACCGGTACCCGGAGGTCCCACAAGAAGGGCACCTTTTGGAAGCTTTGCACCGATTTGTGTATATTTTCCCGGGAAATGAAGAAAATCCACAATTTCCTTTAATGATTCCTTTGCTTCCTCCTGACCGGCAACATCCTTAAATGTCACACCGGTTTCCTTCTGTACATACATTTTTGCGGTACTTTTGCCGACACCCATCATGCCGCCGCCCTTGGAAACATTCCGGAATACAAAGAACAAAATACCGTATAAAATAACAAAAGGCAGAATATAATACAGCAGGACCGTCACAAATCCCGATGTTGTTTTCTGAATCTCCCGTTTAAATGTAACACCGGCATCGTCAAGCCGCTGTATCAGATCCGGATCATTAAACTGGCCTGTGTAATAAGTCATTTTAATGATATTTTTTTCTGTACCTTTTTTTGTGATCTCGATGGTGCCGTCCGTCTTTACAAGAACTGTCCCGACTTCGCCTTTTTCAAGCATATCCAGAAATTCACTGTACTGAATCTCTTCTCTCTGACTTTCCCTGAACTGACTTACAGCCATCTGCCCGATCATGAAAATAAAAAGAGCAACCACCAAAAGCATCACTGCCATTGTGATATTTTTTTTGTTTTTATTATTTTTATTGTTATTATTCTGATTCATCTGTCTTTAAATATTCCTCCTTAATCAGACACTCGCGCAGGCTTTTCCGGTCGACAACCGCATCCAAAAAAGGCTCACATAAAGCCCGAATGCAGAACTCACCTCCATCTAATATATCCTAAATTTCACCTTGCGTCCAGTTAATTTCTATAAAATTTATAAAAACTTTTAATTTTCGAAAAAAAAATATAGATATGTTGTTTAAGCTGGTGTATAATACTAAAATATTTTTAAAAATTCCTATTTCATACAGACCATTCACCACACAAAGGAGGCACTTATTATGGCAGTAAAATATGTTTTTGTTACCGGCGGCGTCGTATCCGGCCTCGGCAAAGGCATAACGGCAGCATCACTTGGAAGACTTCTCAAATCCCGCGGTTATTCTGTAACTATGCAGAAATTCGACCCTTACCTCAATGTGGATCCGGGAACAATGAATCCTTATCAGCACGGTGAAGTCTTCGTCACAGATGACGGTACTGAGACAGATCTTGACCTTGGACATTATGAACGTTTTATCGACAACAGCCTGAATAAAATGTCCAATGTCACAAGCGGTAAAGTTTACTGGGATGTTTTAAACAGCGAACGCCGCGGCGATTACGGCGGCAGCACGGTTCAGGTCATCCCGCATATCACCAATGCTATCAAAAGCCGTTTTTACACAAATCCTTCGTCTAAAGAGACAGAAATCGCAATCATTGAAGTGGGCGGCACTGTCGGTGATATCGAAAGCCAGCCGTTCATCGAATCCATCCGCCAGTTCCAGTATGAAGTCGGCCATGAAAACTGTATGCTGATTCATGTAACACTGATTCCATATATTAAAGCTTCCGGCGAAATGAAAACAAAACCGACACAAAACACCGTCAAAGATCTGCAGGGTCTCGGCCTTCGTCCGGACGTTATCGTCTGTCGAAGCGAACTGGAGCTTACAAAGGACGTTAAGGAAAAAATCTCCCTGTTCTGTAATGTTCCTTCTGAAAATGTTATTCAGAACCTTGATGTTCCGGTACTTTACGAAGCTGTCCTTGCCATGGAAAAAGAAAAGCTTGCCCATGTTGTCTGCAAGCGTCTTGGCATCGAATGCCCGGCACCGGATCTTGATGAATGGCGCGCTATGGTTAATGCATGGAAAAATCCGACAAAGAAAGTCCATATCGCACTTGTGGGAAAATATGTTCAGCTCCATGATGCTTATTTAAGTGTCGTTGAAGCTTTAAAACATGCCTCTTTTGCCAACAGTGCCGAAGTTGATATCAAGTGGATTGACTCCGAGCTTGTCAGCAATTTTAACGTAGACGAACTGCTCCGGGATGCAGACGGCATCCTTGTACCGGGCGGCTTCGGCAACAGAGGTATTGAAGGTAAGATTACCGCCATCCGGTATGCACGTGAACACAAAGTACCGTATCTTGGTCTGTGCCTCGGCATGCAGCTGGCTGTTGTTGAGTTTGCCCGTCATGTTCTCGGATATGAAGATGCCAACAGTTCAGAACTGAATCCTGACACAACACATCCTGTCATTCATATTATGCCAAACCAGCAGGGCATTACAGACCTTGGCGGAACATTAAGACTTGGCTCATATAAATGTATTCTTTCCGAAGACTCCAAGGCTTATAAGCTTTACGGACAGAAAGAAATCGCAGAAAGACACCGCCACCGTTATGAATTCAATAATGACTACCGTACAGAATGTATTGAAAACGGCATGAAACTGTGCGGTGTTTCACCGGACGGACGCATCATCGAAATGATCGAACTGACCGACCATCCGTGGTTTGTGGCAACACAGGCACATCCTGAATTTAAATCAAGACCAAACAAATGCCATCCGCTGTTTAACGGATTTATCGAAGCAGCGCTTACCTATCAGGAACAGCATCAATAATATGGCATAAAAAAGTTTCAGGGAGAAACGTGTCTTATATAAGACACGCTTCTCCCTGTTTAAATTTGTTCTTCTCCCGTTATCATTGCATCCTTTCTTCCACAGGTCTTAACTTACTGATGACATTTTTGTAACAGAATGAAAAAAGGATAAATCCCATAATAAGTGCAATGCCTTCAGCAATCGGGAAGGCAAACCAGACCGCTGTGATGCTGATTTTAGACAGCAGATAGGCTGCCGGCAGAATGCAGATCAGCTGCCGGATCAGAGACATAAAAAGGCTCTGAACGCCCTGCCCGAGGGCCTGGAATAATGCACGCTGCAAGGAAAATGCCGGATTTCAGTGCATCCATCACACGTTTCTTTTTTCCGGCGCCAAAATTGTAACCCATCACAGGCATCACGCCCTGATTCAGCCCGAACACCGGCATATAAACAAAAGACTGCAGT
>JALEHN010000041.1 GCA_022770525.1 Clostridiales bacterium | reverse complement strand
ACTTCTCGTAATAGATCCATAGCGAGAGCGGCCGCACATTTTGAACTCTGTGTCAACCCCTTACAGTATTTTTTTTAAATTTGAGTTAGACCCCTATTCAGAGTCTAGCTCGATAGCTTAACTAACTGACATTGGTACACAAGCAGGTAATTCCGGTACCGAAATTACCGTATGAAAGTCTTTCGGCTCCGTATTTTCTCATTTATCTGTCACTGCTTAATAATTCCAGTAATTCTTCTCTGCTGATACGGTGTTCGGCCATACCCTTGCCTTCGATGACGCTTTCGGCCAGCTCTGCTTTCTTTTTCTGCAGCTGGACGATTCTTTCTTCGATGGTATCCTTCGCCACAAGGCTCATCACATTGACCACATTTTTCTGCCCGATACGGTGCGTTCTGTCTGTCGCCTGATTCTGGGCAGCCACATTCCACCACGGGTCATAATGAATCACGACGTCAGCCGCTGTCAGATTAAGCCCCGTACCACCGGCTTTCAGTGAAATCAGAAATACCGGAATGTTTCCTCTCTGGAAAACATCCACCATTCTTTTTCGCTGTTCCTTCGTATTCTTACCGGATAGATACAGATATTTTACTTTTTTATCATCGAGCGCGCGGGCCAATATATCAAGCATCTGCGTAAACTGTGAAAACAAAAGAATCCTGTGACCGCCGGCAATGGCATTGTCCAGAAGTTCAAGGCACATATCCGTTTTAGCCGACTCAGCCCTGTAGTTTTCATAGCAAAGTGACGGCGCGCAGCAAATCATGCGCAGCTTTGTCAGCTCCGCAAGGTACTTCAGTTTATTGTTATTGTAATCCTCGTCGGTCTGGCCTGCCAGTTCCATTTTAAGCTTCGCCGTCTGAGCATCATAAAGTCTGCGCTGCTCGCCGGTCATACGGGTATAGACAACTTCTTCCAGTTTATCCGGCAGATCCTTTAACACATCTGCCTTTTTCCGCCGCAAAATAAACGGTGACACCATCATTTTCAGACGCTTCAGCGCCACCTCATCCTGGGACTGAACGATCGGTTTTTCCAGTTCATCCCGAAACTTCGTGTAGCCATACAGATATCCGGGCATAATAAAGTCAAAAATACTCCACAGGTCACTGAGCCGGTTTTCAATCGGTGTTCCGGTCAGCGCAAAACGCCTGTGTCCTTTTAACATCTTCACCGCCTTTGACGCCTGTGTCCCCGCATTTTTGATATACTGAGCCTCATCAATAATAATCGTATCAAAACTGATATTTTTATATTCTGAGATATCCCGTTTTAACAAGTCATAAGATGTTACCCATATTTGCGTCTTTCCTGCCGCCGGCGCTATATTTTCAATGAGATGCTTTCTTTCCTCCCCATTGCCTGCCACAACAACCGGTTCAGCCTCCGGCGCAAAACGCCGTATCTCACTTTCCCAGTTATAAACAAGGGAAGCCGGACAGACAATCAGTGCCGTCTTCTTTTTCATTTCCAGCAGCGTAATGACCTGCAATGTTTTTCCAAGACCCATGTCATCTGCAAGAATACCGCCAAAACCCCAGGCATCAAGCATCGCCAGCCACCGAAAACCGTCCTTCTGGTAATTTCTCAAATCGGCCTGCAATGACTCCGGTACTTCAAAATCACTGTCGGCATAGCTTTTCATATCACGGATCAGCTTTTTAAAATCCGTACTCCGCTCAACGGATACGCCTTCCGCACCGTTTTTCAAAACTTCCGAAACATAACCGGCTCTGTATTCCGGTACGGTAAATCTTCCTTCTTTAAGTTCCTTTTCATCCAGCAAAAGGCCCGATGCCAGCTCGGAAATGACAGAAAGACCATTATCCTCAAGGCTTACAAAGTCCCCGTTTTTCAGACGGTAATACTTTTTCCGGCGTTTGTATGCCGAAAGAATGCCCATGATTTCATCCATGTTCATATCCTCAACCTGAACATTCATCTGAAGAAGGTCATTTTTAATACCGACACCCATTGTCACCTTCGGTGTCTTCAGCATACGGATATTTCTGATCCTGTCGTCAATAAATACATTGGCAAGCTGCTGTATTTCTCCGATGCCTTCCTGAACAAGCTTATAAACATCCTGTTCCTTCCGGCAATAGCCGGTGATCACTGCAGTACCGTCTTTTTTTTGTTCCGGCCGGAAAATATTGTCATCAAAATCAAAATAACTTCTGATTTTTAAATCAAGCACCTGCTCTCTTTCAAGATCTCTATATTCCTTTTCAAGATTTTTCTCGGCGAACAAATCGTATTTCTGGCTTCCGTAAACAGCCTCCGCCCGCACTGTAATAGCGGCATCGTCATTGCTGTCCATATCAAGATAAACATTAAACTCCGCTTCCTGAGGCCTGTATGGCTCAAAATCCACGTTTTTGATTTCAACATCCGTGTATTTTTCAAGGACCGGCAATATGTTGCCGCAAAATGCCGAATAGTCTTCACTGGAAAGATAGGCGCCCCGTTCCCTTGCAAATGAATACCCCTGTTCCGGCACAGCTTCCAGCGCAATAAGAATCGGCCATATGTCACGGACAAATTCTTCACTGCAGCGATAAATCACATCATCCCTGATCAGATATCTGTTCTGACTTCCGTAAATCGCTGCCATTTTTTCTATATGCATACTAAGGCCGCTGCCGTCTCCCTCACCTTCAAGAAGAATTGTCATATTCGGATTTTCGTCAACAACACGGTAATCGGTTTTATTAATACAAATACTTTCTCCGAGATAGAGCTGAAGACACCGGTCAATACCATAACCCTGCAGTCCGATTTCCCTGAAATTGCTGCTGTACAGCTGAGTTGAAAAATTCATATTGCTGTACTGCACCCGTAAAATATCCGACATCGTATCAATCCACCGAAGCGCCTCATCGGTGAAAGCCGACCGGTCATGAGTAAACTGCAGATTTTTGCCATACTCATCCCATGCGCCGTTTTCCACATTATATAAAAACCGGCATACATTTTTCAGTACATACTTACGATTCGTACCGATTTTAAACTCTACGGAATAACGGCCGTAATATTCTTTAAATTCCGGAACCAGTTCCACCTGCTTATAAAAACCGCCCACGGCAAATGCTTTGCCCCGGACAGCATAGCCGGAGATGATATTTTTAAGATTTTCCGTAGTTTTTTGAGCACGCACCGCTTTTTTGTTAATTTTTGTCGCACTTTCCTGTTTTTGCACATTCCGGTAATGCAAAGCCATGGCAACACAATGTTTGCACATGCCCCAGTAACTTACCGCCGCCGGACATTCACATGAATAATCATAAATTTCATCTTCACGGTCAAGCACAACAGAAACTCTATATTTTTTCTGACCGCTGCCCTTAACAACACCTTCCACAGAAACAAGCGATTCTCCGTCCTCGTCTTCAAACGGTACGATTTCAGCCTTCACACTGTCCTCGCGGAATAAGGCAGCCCCCTTCTGATAAGTTGTCGAATAGCACTGATTTTTAATTTCCTGAATTGATAACATTTATTCTTCCCCGCAGGCTTTGGTTTCCTGTTTAGCCGCCTGCTTTGCCTTTTTCTTTTTTTCGCGCAGCTCTTTAAAAAAGCTGCTGAGCATCGTGGAACATTCTTCGCGGAGCACATCCTTTGTCAATTCCACCTGATGATTAAAGCCTTCCATGCAAAGCAGGTTTGTCACGGAGCCCGCACATCCGGCTTTCGGATTCATTGAACCGATCACAACTCTGTCAACTCTCGCCTGAACAATCGCACCTGCGCACATCGGACACGGCTCCAGCGTAATGTACATTGTGCAGCCTTCAAGCCGCCAGTCTCCGATATATTTTGTGGCTTTCTGCATCGCCAGAATTTCCGCATGGGCCAGCGTGCTTTTCTTTTTATTGCGCTGATTGTAGCCCCGGCCGATAATCTTTCCCTCATATACGATCACACAGCCAATAGGAACTTCATCGATCGCTGCCGCTTTCTTTGCCTGGCGGATCGCCTCTTTCATATATTTCTCATCTATATTAGTATAAACAGATCCGGTCATTTTAAAATCCTTATCTATCATCTTTTTACTTGTCTATGGATTTACACATCATATCCCCGAAGCCCTACTTTCGGAATATAATACTGGAGCATTTTCTGAAACTCCTGCATCTGACTTAAGGTATAGCTTGAAAATACAGGCATCACCACATCATCAGCCTCCACATAAGGCTGCAGATAATAAGCATTGGCCCCCTCAAGCCATCGTCCGATATCCTCAATATCCTGCGGCGTATGTAGCTCTCTCACAACAGTTGTCCTGAATTCGTAATCAATGCCGCTGTCTCTGATAATATCCACAGACAACTTGATTCTTGTCAGATCCATATTGTAACAGCCGGCAGTTCTTGCATAATTTAACTGGGAATTTTTAATATCCATGGCAATATAGTCTACAAGCTCTTCTTCAATAATATGATTCAGATGCGTCGGGTCATAACCGTTGGTATCCAGCTTAATCTTATAGCCAAGCGCCTTAACTTCTCTCATGAAATTCCTGAGATCCCGCTGCATTAACGGCTCTCCGCCTGTAATACAGATACCTTCCAGCGCGGCGCTTCTCTGCTGCAAAAACTCAAGCACTTCGCTCTCGCTGACATTTGGCAGCTTCTCCGGCTTCACAACGAGGGAACGGTTATAACAGAACGGACAGCAAAAATCACATCCGCCCGTAAATATCGTTGCCGCCACCAGTCCCGGATAATCATTTAATGTTGTATTTGTAATCCCTTTAATATTCATATTAAACACCTCTTTAAAGTTAAATTTCAGGCTGTGCGCAAAGTCCGTCATCGCCTTTTAATCAGTTCTCACAGAGCATATTGTATTCTGAACATCCAGCATTTGATATTCTGAACATTCAGCATTTCTTTTTTGAAATCTTCTCCGATGATATTTTCTTTTGTTTCAAACGTTTATATACAACTTCCCGGAGCAATGTGTAAACGACTGATGTCAGCGGAATGAAAAACAGCATTCCGGCAACACCCATCACACTGCCGCCCACAGTCACCGCGACAAGCACCCAGATCGACGGCAGACCGACAGAACTGCCCACAACTCTCGGATAAATCAGATTGCCCTCAATCTGCTGCAGCACAAGGAACAGCACAACAAACCAGAACGCCTGCATCGGATTCTGAATAAGAATCAGAAGCCCGCCCACGATACATCCGATAAATGCACCAACCACAGGAATCAGTGCGCAAAACGCAATAACAACGCTGATCAGCAGCGCATATGGCATCCGAAAGATTGTCATTGTGATAAAAAACATGCCGCCAAGAATCACCGCCTCAAGGCACTGACCGGACAAAAATTTCGAAAAAGTTTTATTTGATAAAGCTGCGATTTCTATGATTTTATCCACTTTCTTTTCCGGAAGATAAGCATACATCAGTTTTTTAACATTGACACAGAGCGTTTCTTTCTGAAACAGCAGATAAATCGAAAAAATAAACCCGACCACAAAAGTAACAACACCATTGACAATAGATACAGCAATACCCATCGTTGATGAAAAGGCTGTGCTCATAAATGTCTGAAGAAATGTCATCACCTTTTCACCGATTGAAGCCCAGTTAATATTCAGATCCAGACTTGATACAAACTCATTAATACCGGAATAATGCTTCGTAAGATCATTGATCCACAGCTGAATCTGCTCAAAAAATACAGGAATCTGCTCGTAAATGGACTTGAACGTATCGCCCATCTGCGGTGCCACAAGAAATACAACGATAAAAATAACCCCCAGCACCAGCAAAAGCGTCACGATAAAACTCACCGGACGTTTGATTTTATTGACAAGCTTTTCCCGTTTTCCCGTATAATAGCCGAACAAATGCTTCTCAACCGACCGCATCGGCACATTGAGAATAAATGCCACGCAACAGCCAAGAACAAATGGAAAAATAATCCCGAAAACCCATTTGACAATATCAAGAACGACCTCGTATCTTTGGAAAACCATGTAAATAAAAATACTGACCGTAACTATAAATATAATCTTTTTAATATTATCCTTATTTAATTCCATACAAAATCATCACCTCATCAAATTAAAAAGTCTGTTTTACTATCCTGAAGGCTTATATGATAACCAAAAGCCTGTAATCCGAACCAATGGCAGGACCTTCCGAATGAATCAAGTATAGCATACTTTTTATTGAAAAACATTAAGAAATCATGACATTATTTATATTTATTTGGCGGATACGCCACACTGACGAAATGCTAAGGATTTTGGACACCGGTTCTTAGTCGGAAAGTTAAAAAGCCGGCCGGAAAGCAATCTTTGGCATTGCTTTTCCGGCCGGCTTTTCACACTATAATGTATTTATGTTTTTATACTTCTGTCATCCACAGTCCATGGAGATTGCAATATGCGTAAACAGCAACTGCTTTATCATCACCAAGGCAGAATGAAACCTTTGGTGCGTCACCCGGTTTCAGTGCTTTGCGCTGTCCGCCGTTTTCAGTCTGTACATAAACCCACTGGATATAATGTTCCGGAATCATCGGATGGTCTACGCTTCCGACACTTACAGTAACAACGCCATCTTCTACAGTGACAACAGGAAGATGCTTTTCGCCGCTTGCTTCTACAGTATTTGGAACAAGCGCTTCCATCTTTTCGCCGCAGCAGACAACAGGTACACCTGCATCATTAATCATCCCGATCAGATTGCCGCAATGACGGCAGATATAAAATTTAGCCATAACCATTTCCTCCTTAAAATAAAAATCTACAGTTTTACTTCTATAATACAGTATAGACATCTTTCTGTCATAAGTCAATGACCGTATAGAATAAAACCCGGCCTCAGCAGCACTTTCATGCCGCTGATACCGGGTTTTATTTCTTATTACAGTTCTACTTTTACTTTTTCAAGATGCCAGATGTCTCTGACGTATTCTTCGATTGTACGGTCTGAGCTGAATTTTCCTGCGTTTGCTGTATTTAACAGTGCCATTTTAGCCCATGCGCGTTTATTCTTGTAAGCCTGGTTAACTCTTGTATGTGCCTCTGCATAAGAGCGGAAGTCTTTAAGGATAAAGTAAACGTCAGCGCGGTCATAGCCTGTGCCGTCAAGAAGGGATTTGTAGATCTCTCTGAACATTTCTTTATCGCCGTTTGAATAAGTACCGTCTACAAGCTGTTCAAGAACGCGTTTAATGTCGCCGTCATTGTTGTAGATATCTCTTGGGTTGTAGCCGCCGTGAGCTTCATAACCCATAACTTCATCAGAGCTCATACCAAAGATAAATGCGTTTTCAGCGCCGACTTCTTCAACAATTTCCACGTTGGCACCGTCCATTGTGCCAAGGGTTACGGCACCGTTGAGCATAAACTTCATGTTGCCTGTACCTGAAGCTTCTTTTGATGCTGTTGAAATCTGCTCGGAAACATCACTGGCTGCGAAAATGATTTCCGCATTGGATACTCTGTAGTTTTCGATAAATACAACTTTGATCTTGCCGCCGATGGAAGCATCGTTGTTAACAACATCAGCTACGGAATTGATCAGCTTAATTGTCTGTTTTGCACGCTTGTAACCTGCGGCAGCCTTTGCACCGAAAATAAATGTTGTCGGGTAGAAATCCATGTTCGGATTTGCTTTCAGCTGGTTATACAGGTACATGACATGCAGAATGTTCATCAGCTGACGTTTGTATTCATGGAGACGCTTAACCTGAACATCAAAGATTGAATTCGGGTCAACGTCGATGTTGTTATGTTCTTTAATGTATTTCGCAAGACGGAGCTTGTTCTGATACTTGATTTCCATGAACTCATCAAGAGACTTCGGATCATCGGCATATTTTTCCAGCGCCTTGATCTTCGGCAGATCTGTGATCCATCCGTCTGTACCGATCTTCTTCGTTACCCATTCTGCCAGCAGCGGATTGCCGTGGGCAAGGAATCTTCTCTGAGTAATACCGTTTGTTTTATTATTGAACTTCTGAGGCATCATCTCATAGAAGTCTTTAAGTTCACGGTTTTTAAGGATTTCTGTATGAAGTCTCGCAACACCGTTGACAGAGAAGCCTGCAACGATGGCCATATTTGCCATGCGCACCTGTCCTTCATAAAGAATAGCCATATTGCGTATTTTATTGTACTGGTTCGGATATTTTTCTTCAATCTGAATCAGGAAACGTCTGTTGATTTCTTCAACGATCTGGTAAACACGCGGAAGCAGTCTCATAAACAGGTCAACCGGCCATTTTTCCAGTGCTTCTGCCATGATTGTATGGTTTGTATAGGCACAGCACTTTGTTGTAACTTCCCATGCTTCATCCCATTCAAGGCCTTCTTCGTCCATGAGGATTCTCATTAACTCAGGTACAGCCACTGTCGGATGGGTATCATTCATCTGGAAAATAACTTTTTCATGCAGTTTTCTTATATCATCATGATGCTCTTTGTATTTCGCAACAGCTCTCTGAAGGCTGGCAGACACAAAGAAATACTGCTGTTTCAGACGAAGCTCCTTGCCGCTGTAATGATTGTCATTCGGATAAAGAACTTCAACAATATTTCTTGCCAGGTTTTCCTGTTCCACAGCCTTTTCGTAATTACCTTTATCAAATGAATCAAGGTTAAACTCAGAAACAGCCTGAGCATCCCAGATACGCAGTGAGTTTACCACATTGTTGCCGTAACCGTTGACCGGAAGGTCGTAAGGTACAGCAAGAACAGACTGATAACCGTCCTGGATGAACTTATTGCGTTTCTTTTCGTTATCCCACTCAATGCGGACATAACCGCCGAACTTAACTTCCTGTGTATATTCCGGACGTTTAATTTCAAACGGATTGCCGTATTTAAGCCAGTTGTCCGGTACCTCCACCTGATAACCGTTTTCGATTTTCTGTTTGAACATACCGTATCTGTAACGGATACCGCATCCATATGCCGGATAACCAAGTGTTGAAAGTGATTCGATAAAGCAGGCAGCCAGACGGCCAAGACCGCCGTTGCCAAGGGCTGCATCCGGTTCCTCATCTTCAATAACATTGAGGTCAAGTCCCAGCTCCTCAAGAGCTTCCTTGACTTCATTGTAGCAGCATAAGTTAATCATTTCATTGCCGAGAGCACGGCCCATCAAAAACTCCATGGACAGATAGTAAACAGTTTTGACATCCTGCTTCTCGTATTCTTTGTGTGTTGCGATCCAGCGGTCAATGATATTGTCCTTAATAGAGTAAGAAACCGCCTGGAAGATTTCTCTCTGACTTGCATTATTCAGTGTTTTTCTGAAAAACAATTTAAGATTATCATTAACCTCTTTTTTAAATGCTTCTTTGTCAAACTTATTCCCTGTTGTTTTTTCAATCGCATCAGGATTTTTCATAATAGTCTCCTTTCGTGAGCTCAGCCTATTTTCATAACGCTCAAGTTTACATTTTCACCATTAATGCTCCACTCTTTTGTATAGCCTTCTGTCTGATCGTAGGAAATTGCCTCTGAAAGCACTTCTGATTTCAGTGTTTCTTCATTATTTCTCACAATAGCTTCTATTTTTTCATTTCCCTGAATACCCACAATAATATGATCCATGACTTCAAAACCGGCTTCTTTTCTCATTGTCTGGATTTTTGAAATCAATTCTCTTACAAAACCTTCTTCGATCAGTTCCGGTGTCAGATTTGTATCCAGTACAACAGTGACGTCATACTCTGTATCTGATACATAACCTTCCATCTGAGCTGCTTCTATTAATAAGTCCTCTTCTGTCAAAATAACCTCGCTGCCGTCAAAACTAAAGGTGAGGCACCCTTTAGTTTTCAATTCATTCATCGCTTTATTGCCGTCGATATCGGTCAATGCACCACGGATTTTTCCAAGGAGCTTGCCATACTTTGGACCGACCGTTCTAAGCTGCGGCTTAAAGCTGTAAGAAGTGAACGCACTGACATCCTCTGTAAATTCTACAGACTTAACATTTAATTCATCTGCAATAATATCTTTGAAATAGTCAGACAGCTCAAACCCCGCCTTAATGTACATCTTACTCATCGGCTGTCTGTTCTTGATATTTGCCGCATTTCTGCAGGCACGGCCCTGAACAACGACTTTCAGCACAAGATCCATATCTGCTTCAAGTGTTTCATTGATCCATGCTTCGTTAACTTCCGGGAAGTCACACAGATGAATACTTTCAGGTGCAGTCTTATCCACACTTCTTACAAGATTCTGATAGATTTCTTCTGTCATAAACGGAACCATCGGCGCTGCCGCCTTGCAGATGGTTACCAATGCTGTATACAATGTCATGTATGCATTGATCTTATCCTGTTCCATGCCTTTGGCCCAGAAACGTTCACGGCTTCTGCGCACATACCAGTTACTCATGTCATCCACAAATTCCTGCAGCGCACGGGCAGCTTCCGGTATACGGTAATTGTCAAGATGATTATCCACAGCTTTGACAACTGAGTTCAGCTTTGACAAAAGCCACTGATCCATCACATTTAATTTATTATATTCCAATGTATATTTGGAAGCATCAAATTGGTCAATATTTGCGTACAATACGAAAAATGCATAAGTATTCCACAGTGTACCCATGAATTTACGCTGCCCTTCCATAACAGCTTTGCCGTGGAAACGGTTCGGAAGCCATGGCGCACTGTTGATATAGAAATACCAGCGGATCGCATCTGCACCGTATTTTTCCAGCGCATCAAACGGATCAACAGCATTTCCTTTGGATTTACTCATCTTCTGGCCGTTTTCATCCTGAACATGGCCGAGAACGATAACATTTTCATAAGGTGCTTTATTAAATAACAGTGTTGACTCGGCAAGCAGTGAATAGAACCAGCCTCTTGTCTGGTCCACAGCTTCAGAAATAAACTGTGCCGGGAACTGTTTTTCAAATACTTCTTTATTTTCAAACGGATAATGATGCTGTGCAAAAGGCATCGCACCTGAGTCAAACCAGCAGTCGATGACTTCAGGTACACGGTGCATCGGCTTTCCGCATTTCGGACACGTAATTGTGATCTCATCGATATACGGACGGTGCAGCTCCACAGTTTTAGCCGCTTCATTGCCGCTTAATTCAAATAATTCTTCACGGCTGCCGATAGCATGCTGATGGCCGCATTCACACTCCCAGATATTAAGCGGTGTACCCCAGTAACGGTTACGGCTGATACCCCAGTCCTGAACGTTTTCAAGCCAGTCACCGAAACGGCCCTTGCCGATGCTTTCAGGAATCCAGTTGATTGTGTTGTTATTGCGGATCAGGTCATCCTTAACCGCTGTCATCTTGATGAACCATGATTCACGGGCATAGTAGATCAGCGGTGTATCACAGCGCCAGCAGTGCGGATAATCATGTTCAAATTTCGGTGCGTCAAATAAAAGTCCCTTGGCTTCCAGATCCTTTAATACTTCCGGATCTGCGCTGACTGCCGGCGGATCTTTTTCCAGTTCTTTTTTAGACGGCTTTGCACGCATGCCGGCAAACGGTGTTTCCTCTGTCATGCATCCTTTTTCATCGACGAACTTCACAAGCGGAAGATCATACTTGCGGCCGACACGGGCATCGTCTTCACCGAATGCAGGCGCAATATGAACGATACCGGTACCGTCTGACATCGTAACATAATCGTCACAGATGACATAATGGGCTTTTTTATGGCGTTTTTGGGCTTCTAAAGCAGCACATTCATATAATGCAACATATTCTTTGTATTCCAGATCTGTGCCTTTATAAGTTTCAAGCACTTCATAAGCCGGTGTATCTTCTGCGGCAAGCTTGCCAAGCACCTTATCAAGCAGCGCCTCCGCCATATAATAAGTATAGCCGTCTGCTGCTTTAACCTTGCAGTAAGTATCATTCGGATTCACACAGAGGGCAACGTTTGAAGGCAGTGTCCACGGTGTTGTTGTCCATGCCAGGAAATAGGCATCTTCGCCGACAACTTTAAAACGTACAACTGCTGAGCGCTCTTTCACTGTCTTATAGCCCTGGGCTACTTCCTGTGCAGAGAGCGGCGTACCGCATCTCGGGCAGTAAGGTACAATCTTAAAGCCTTTATATAAAAGACCTTTATCCCAGATTTTCTTTAATGCCCACCATTCAGACTCAATATAATCATCATGGTAAGTGACATACGGGTTGTCCATATCTGCCCAAAAGCCTACAGTTCCGGAGAAATCTTCCCACATGCCTTTATATTTCCATACGCTTTCCTTACATTTGTCAATGAAAGGAACAAGACCGTACTGTTCAATCTGCTCCTTACCGTCAAGGCCCAGCAGTTTTTCAACTTCCAGCTCCACAGGAAGTCCGTGGGTATCCCAGCCGGCTTTACGCGGTACCATGTAACCCTTCATTGTCTTATATCTCGGAATCATATCCTTGATGACACGGGTCAGTACATGACCGATATGCGGCTTTCCGTTGGCTGTCGGCGGTCCGTCGTAAAATGTAAATGTCGGACCTTCTTTTCTTGAGTCAATACTTTTTTCAAAAATCTTGTTTTCCTTCCAAAACTGTTCAACCTTTTTTTCACGGTCGACGAAATTCAGATTGGAATCCACTTTTTCGTACATAATAACCTCCTTGTTTTAATGAAAACTTCACGAAGGGCTTTTTGTGCACCGGGCATTATCTGTTTTGATGATATCTTTCTTAATACAACTGAGAGCTTTCTTATACATCTGATATCTTTCTTATACACGGATACATATTCTGTCCGGCTGAACTTTTTATTATACGGAGCTGGCTCTGAACATTTTTGATAATTTTTCCGTATAACAAACGAGCTTTCGTCCATAACAGGACGAAAGCTCATAAATAACACAATCGTTTATACCACCTATTACAACATACTGACATATGCGTTCTTTGTAACGGCAGAATCCCGGCAGAAACTAATGGCACTGTGCTGCTGCTTTGGTCAGCCAATCGCAGCACTGTAAACGCTTTCGCTTCTGCAGCTCCGAAGTGATATTTGCAGAAATTCTACTCATGCCGGGCTCCCACCAACGCCGGCTCTCTGGGACTTTCAAATCAATGCTACTGTCTTCATCAATGCTTTTTTTCTTTATTGATTCACCGGTCAGCACGCTGACCGTCATACACAGGCTGCAATACAGTCTGTCGTACTTTATACTATGATTATATGCAGATCCGGCCTGTTATAAACCTGTCTGCCACATGTATGTTTTATCATAATATAAGCGGGCATTGATGTCAACCGACAAAATCAACAAAATTGCTTCAAAATCGGCAAAATCAGACAATTTACAGTGTGTAGATTTAGTAGTTATTACTGATATTTCCCCACTTTAAAAGTTAACTCTGAATTGATACAATTATTTCTCATAATGAACGATTCAATTATTTCTCATTAAAGAATGATTCAATTATTTTTCATAAAGAAATTTCTCCGGCAGATTGACTTTAAAGTCCACAGCCAGATCTCTGAAATTCTGCGGTGTGATTGTCTGAAGCTTATCCGGTCTCATGGAAAGCATCTTTACAAGGATTTCTGCTGACTTTTCAACCGTATGCATCAAACCGAATGTCAGATCAAAGTCTTCACCTGCCGCAAACATACCGTGATGTGCCCAGATCGCTACATCATATTCCTTCATCAGCTTACTTGTGGCAACAGCGATATCTCTGCCGCCCGGCACCATCCAAGGCACAACACCGATGCCGTCAGGAAATACAACCGGACATTCTGTAGCCATTTCCCACAATTCTCTTGTGAAAACTTCGTCTGAAAGGGGCAGTACAAATGTCAGCGCAATGACATTGGTCGTGTGGGCATGATAAATGACACGGTATTTGCCGTCTGTGGCAAGTTTCTTCACTTCATGATTCATCAAATGCGAAGGCAGTTCGGAAGTCGGGCGTCCGCCGCCTGTAAGCCCCCACATGATACGGTAATTCTCACCTTTATCATCAATTTCAACAATACAGATGGAATCTTCCGGTTTGATGATCACATTTCTGAAATATTTTCCGCTGCCTGTAACAAGAAAATATTCTCCTGCAAGCGCAGGTACTGATGTGCCGATTGGCTGCCATGCCTTTGGTTCAAAATTCTCTTTCACAGCTTCAACTTCTTCAGGTTTGATGCGGTAAGACAGATTGCCGCCATTTCTTTCATGCCAACCCTGTTCCCATCCGTCATTTGCCATTCTTATAAAACCCTGTACAAATTCTGCATCTAATACTTTCATTCTGATATCCTCCAATTCATCCTTTAAATCAATTTTCCGCACAGAATACGCCTCTTTAAAACCGCGCGTATTCTGTGCCGGACCACAAATTTCTTTTAACGCCCTGCTTTTTATCTTTTTAAAAGCACTTCTTCTTCATAAGCTAAAACATCTTTAAGCCATTCGCCGTCCTGCGGTGCACCGCACTGTCTGCAGTATTCTGCCCATACATCGCCAAACGGCGCTGTCTTTAATGTTTCCTGCATCACCATCAGCTCTGTCATACGACCTTCATCCTGGAGTGCTTTAAGCTTTGCATTTGGTGTGATCATCGCCGAAAGCAGTGCCTTCTGCCAGCTTCGAAAGCCCACCGCCCATGCAGAAATACGGTTAATGCTTGCATCAAAATAATCCAGTGCCATGTACACTCTGTCCAGAGCATCATTTCTCACGATTTCTTTTGCCATTTCTTTTGTCTCGTCATCAAATAAAACAACGTGGTCACTGTCCCAGCGCACCGGTCTCGTAATATGAAGCGCAATTTCAGGATAAAAGCAAAGCAGCGCCGGAATCTTGTCCGAAACAACTTCTGTCGGATGATAATGTCCGTTATCCATTAACGGCAGACATCCTTCATGAGTTGCCGCAAAGCTTAATGAAAATTCAGCGGAACCTGCAGTATAGGATTCAACACCGATACCGAACACTTTGGATTCAACACAAGGCTTTACTTTATTTCTATCAAACGGCTCCGCAAGAATGGCCTCGATGGATTCTTTATATCTCATTCTCGGTCCCATGCGGTCCGCAGGAATATCCTTAAAGCCGTCACCTGTCCAGATGTTCATCACGCAAGGCATTCCTGTTTCTTCAGCGAAATACTGAGAAATACGGATACATGCACGTCCGTGATCAATCCAGAACTTTCTTGTCTCTTCATCAGGACTTGAAAGTGTCAGACCGTCTTTCACTTTCTCATGGGAGAAAAATGTCGGGTTAAAATCAATACCCATATTGTGTTTTTTTGCAAACTCAACCCACTTTGCAAAATGCTTCGGCTCCAGTTTGTCGCGGTCAACAAATTCACCGTCTTCAAAAATCGCATAGCATGCATGGAGATTCAACTTCTTTGTACCCGGCATCATTTTCATAGCCATTTCCATATCGTCCATCAATTCCTGCGGCGTATGCGCCTTTCCCGGATAGTTGCCTGTTGTCTGAATGCCGCCTGTCAAAGGGCCGTCATGGTCAAATCCTGTGACATCATCTCCCTGCCAGCAATGCAGAGATACAGGAATTTTTTTCAATGTTTCAATAGCCTTGTCTGTATCCACACCCCATGCCGCATAAATTTCTTTTGCTGATTCGTATCTGCTCTGATTCATATTAATCCTCCTCAAATTACCAATTTTTAAATCCATGTCAATAAATCATTCTGTATGCCTATATAATGTACCGCTATAATTACCCCTGCAATTTACTATTGTAATTATGACTGCCATTTATCTCTGCGGTCTGTAAATCTTAATCTCAAATGATTCGCCAATGCATGCTCTCGCCGCTTCCAGATTTTCCAGCTCTTTTGCCGCAATCATCTGCGCTGCAATATTTCCGATGGCTGTCGCCTCTGTCGGTCCGGCGTAAACTTCCTTACCTGACGCATTGGCCGTCAGCTGGTTTAAATATACCGCATTGGAACCGCCGCCGACGATCCGTATTTTATTATAACGCACGCCGGTCAGTGCTTCGATTTCTTCAGCAGCCTCCTTGTAACAATCTGCAAGGCTGTTATAAATGACCGATGCCACCTGGGCAATGCCTTCCGGCACCTGCTGACCGCTCTCATCACATGCCTTCTGCACTTCCCTGACCATGCTTTCCGGTGCCATAAACCGGTCATCGTTGCAGTTTACTCTTGAACTGATTGTCTCTTTTGATGCCATATCACATATTTCACCAAAGGACAGCTCTGCCGCAATTTCTTTTTTCACTGACTGAATCATCCAAAGACCCATAATATTTTTTAAGAAACGGAAACGGTAATCATAACCGCCCTCATTTGTAAAGTTGCACTGTCCGGCTTTTTTAGAACAGTCCGCCTCTTTAAGCTCCGTCCCCATCAGTGACCATGTGCCTGAACTGATATAGAGCGTCTCTTCATCTTTGCCCGCCGGAACTGCCAGTACAGCCGATGCCGTATCATGGGTTCCCGGAATAACGACCTTGCAGTCATAACCGATTTCATTTTGTATTTCTTCTGTCAGATGTCCGAGACAGGTGCCTGCAGTCGTAATCCCCGGGAAAATCTGCTCCGGATACCCCAGTGCTTTAATCAGATCCATATCCCACCGCTTCGTTTCAGGGCTCACAAGCTGCGTAGTGGACGCATTTGTATACTCCACGGTTTTAACGCCTGCAAGCAGATAATGAAAATAATCCGGAATCATTAAAAGGCAGTCCGCCTGATTTAAAATCTCCGGCTCCTGTTCCTTCATCGCCATCAGCTGGTAGATGGTGTTAAACTTCTGTTTCTGAATACCTGTTCTTGCATATAATTCACTTTCAGGAATCACTTCATAAACCTTTTCATCCATTTTTTCCGTACGGCTGTCCCTGTAAGCTACTGCATCGCAGATCCGTTTTCCTTCATTGTCCAGAAGCACAAAATCCACAGCCCATGTGTCAATGCCGACACTGACCGGAATTTTACCCAGATCAGCGCACTTTTTCATACCGGCTTTAATTTCCGCAAATAATCTGTCTGTGTCCCACACAAGCCGCCCGTCTTTTTCTGTCATGCCGTTTGGAAATCTGTGAATCTCCTCCAGAACCATTTTCCCCTGCGCTTTGTGCGCAAGAATATGCCGGCCGCTGGACGCGCCAATGTCTATGGCAAGATAATACTTCTCCATATATATCCCCCTGACTGTTAAATATTTCGTAACCTTTATTTACTGCATCACAGTTAAAATACTTTTAACCGCGACACCTTGAATATGTAACCATCATAGCCGTTTTCAGGTACAAAAAAAAGAACACCTTTTGTTTAAAAAAGTGTCCTTATTTGCAGAGTGGATCCATGAACGTCATGGAAGTTTTGACTTTATTATGTGTCTAATCACATACTTTCAATCACACATGTATGCTTTTTTGTTTCTTTATCATAATTGATGCCGACACAAAGTATCTGGTGCGAGTATCCGCTCAAGCTTCCGAAATAGCGTCGCTCTTTAATCTGCTCTATTGCAGTGTCTGCTGTCTGATCATATTTTAACTCAATAATCATAGCCGGTCTGTTTCCTGCATTG
>JALEHN010000022.1 GCA_022770525.1 Clostridiales bacterium | reverse complement strand
CAGACGGCAAGTCCACTGGGGATCGCCGCATAAACGCCATATATGATGCAGAACAATAAGAAAGAATCACTTCTTCTTATTATGCTTGTTCATCTTGGAGATTTCCTTGAATTTCTGCTTCTTTGCGTCCAGATAACTGCTGCCTGCCGCGGAAACCAAATTTTCTTTTTTCAGCTTCAGGTAGGCGTTCCAGCGTTCGGCGTCCAGCTCCCCGGACTCCAGCGCAGCACGGATGGCGCAGCCCGGTTCACGGGTGTGGGAACAGTCTCCGAATCTACAGTCGCAGGTCAGCTCCTCTATGTCGGAAAAGGTTGTTTCAATTCCGGCCCCACTGTCCCACATGCCAAGCTCACGCATGCCGGGGGTATCAATGACAAACGCCCCATTCTTTAGTTCAATGACTTCACGATGGGTTGTGGTATGCCTGCCCTTGTCGTCATTTCGTAATCCCTGGGTTTCAATCAACTCCTCACCAACCAATTTGTTGATCAGCGTGGATTTCCCGACACCGGACGAACCGAGGAATGCCACGGTCATGCCTGGACGGACATAATCGTAGACCTTATCAAAATCATCCAGATAAGAAGATACCGGGATCACATCGACACCGATTGCGATTTGCGAAACCTCGCGCACTTTTGTCTCAACATCCGCACACAGATCGGCTTTCGTCAGGATGATAACAGGACTGGAACCGCTTTCCCATGCGATAGAAAGATAACGCTCCAGCCGCCGCAGGTTATAGTCGTTATTCAGCGACATACACAGAAAGACATAGTCCACATTGGCGGCAACAACCTGCTCCCGGCGCTCTGTACCTGCGGCCTTTCGGAGAAAGCAGTTCTTTCTTGGATACAGTGCCGTGATTACCCCGTGGCTTTGATCGTCCGGCCAGGAAGCCAAAACGTAATCGCCGACAGCTGGGAAATCCGATACAGTTCCTGCGTCATATCGGAATTTGCCTGATACTTCCGCAAAAATCTCACCCTTTTCACTTTTGATTCGATATAAATTCCGTTCCTGGGATACCACTCTCGCTTTGATTTCCTGCATATTCTCACCTTTCCGGGTCATCAGTCTGCTTATGGCGCGTTATAACTGTTTCCGGCCACTCTAAATCATCTTCGCATACCCCAATGATGGAAGAAGTACAACGAAGATATAGCCAATAATCGTCCAAATCAGAAATTTTTTTGTCGTAAATACCGCAACAAATTCACGAATCACAGCACTTGGCCAATAATACCAGGCAACAGGTGCTCCAATGCCTGTACATTTTAGTCTCATTGATTTTGCATAGAGTAAGCATCTGTAAACATGATAATTGCTTGTAACAAGCGCAACGCGATGTTTTCCTCCTTGCGATAAAATGATATCCTTTGAATTCTGAAGATTCTCCATTGTATTTTTTGACTTATTTTCCAGTATAATGTGTTCTTCCGGAATTCCATGCTCTAAAAGATATTTTTTCATCGCCTCAGCTTCCGAAATTGTCTCATCTCCGCCCTGTCCACCACTTGGGATTATAACAGGTTTGCGTTTACTCTTGTTATAAATCTTGATTGCTTTATCAATCCGATTTGCCAATAGCTTTGACACCTTATCTCCTTTGAGCAGTCCTGCACCATGAATGATCAAATAATCAAATTCTCTGATATGTGGCATAATCTGCATGAATATCATGTACAACACAAACGCAAGAATCCAAAAACTGATATACAGAACGGATGATCCAATAAATATTGCAACCAGCTTTGCCACCGTATATTCCTGATTGAAAGAATGGATTTCCAACACGAATCCTGCAAAAAATGCTATCTCACCGGTGCCAATCACCAGACCTAAAAGCAGGGACAAAAGATTTCCCAATGATCTTGCTTCTTTCCTGATCATCACAATCCCATTTATGATTAACAGAATCGGTACCAAAAGAAGTGCCAAAAATGCAAGCAGAAACGAAACTAACAACACTGTTCCCATGTACGCTCCCGCTAATGCAGCGACGAAAAACACTGTGAAAAACAATGCAGTCATAAGAAATATGCTATTTCTGAATTTTTGCGGCTTCCACAACGTGCTCCCAAAAAACACGCTCCATGAAATCAAGAAAAGTGGCATCGCTACCGATAAATTATCAATGATATTTTCCACAATTTTTCTCCTCCAAAAATGAACTCACATATTTCTTAAACGACAGGTAACTGACCATTCATTCCAACTTGAACTGCCACATAGTATACAAAATCCCTCTCTTTATTTTCCTGGCTGATAGAGTCTGAAAAACTGCCGGATGTGCTTTTCCACCAGCTCCATAACCCCCTGTTCAAGATCCGGTTCCCTGTCACAAAGATTAATCCACACGGAAATGGGCAGGCAGAGCTGCGCCGCCATAATCTCCGGGTCATCTTCTGCCAGCACTCCCTGCCGTATCAGTTGCTTCACAAGTCCGGTGAAATACCACAGCACATCGGAATAATTCTGTTTCGTTTGCAGCTTTGCCAGCTCCGGATTCCGGAACTGTTCAATCACCAGCATTTTCCGCGCCCTGCTAATGCTGGTGTCGTGGAGGATGTATCGAATCTGCCCCTGAATCATTTGAACAGCGGCATCGGCGGTCATAGGGAGGTCGCCAGTGTCTTGCTCCCAATCTGCTCCGGCAAAAATGGAATGTTCTCCATACTGTTCCAAAACATCCTTCACAATCGCGTTCAAAATGGCCTGCTTACTCTCGAAATGACTGTAAAGCGATGCCTTGCGGATGCCCACTGCGCCTGCAATTTGGGAGATAGAGGTTGCTTCAAATCCCTGTACAGAGAACAGCCTCAGCGATGCTTCCAGGATTTCCTGCTTTGTGTTTCCTCGATCCATAGAATATACTCCTTTACTCTAATCGAAACGTCTCGCTCACATAGTTCTATTATATCTACCTACCGTTCGTTAGTCAACGAAAAATTCATTTTTCTTTCTGACGCAAGTGTAATTCGCCATGCGCCTTTCATAAATACGCTTGTATTTGTCCATATTTACACAGAAATGTTTATTCCCTTAACCGGGAAAATCATGCTGCCGTCTTCTCACAAACTAATTAACGGATATGACTTGCATCAGGACATTGACTTTTTGATATGTGGATGTATAACATAAACTAGATTATCATAAAATATCTTATCATAAGGCATGAGTATGAAATTTATAGGACGAAAAACGGAACTGGCAAAGCTGAACGCAGAATATGAGCGCGAAGGCGGTTTCATGGTCATCTATGGCCGACGCTGAGTTGGCAAAACGACGCTGATCAAAGAGTTCCTGAAAAAAAACAGCCTTCTACTTCCTTGCAACGGAAGAACTTGAATCTCAGAGTATGAAGCGTCTGGCTGGCGTCATTGCCAGTACAACGAAAAATTCATTTCTTCAGAAAGCGGCATTTACGGATATATATACCGTTCAGAAAATGCCGTTTGAACAGGCGGTGGAACAGTACGCTGTGACGGGCGGTGTTCCCAAGTATCTGGAGTTTTTTGAGGATGGCCGGAGACTTGAAGATCAGCTCAAAGATGCAGTTTTGTCCAAAAGTGTTTTTTTGTATGAGGAACCATACTTCCTGCTGAAAAGTGAATCTGTAACAGCAGTGAACTATTTCTCCATCACCAAAGCCATTGCAGACGGAAACCATAAGCTGGGCAAGATTGCAGGTGTGTTGGGGCAGGAAACTTCCGCTTTGACGCCGTATCTATCTAGCGTTGCCGAAATTCGCAAGGCATTTCCTGGGTATGATGTTATCTTCGGAGTGTTCTGTAAAAGCGGTTTCACGCAGTGTATGCTTGATACTGCCAAAAAAAACACCGGGCTGCTCTTGATCAATGAGGATTATTTGGCGTAATCTTTGCTTCAGAACAAATCGCACATTTGCAGATGCTTTCGCCTTTGTTATATATCATAAGCAAGATTATCATAATTAAATTTATTATAGCGGTATAGACAACCGCACCGTTGTTACACAGCCGATTGGTTTTCTTCGGAGAATCAGTCGGCTTTTTCTATGTCAGAACGGGCGACAAGCGATTTTCTTTCAATATCTCGACAGAAAAAAAGTAGGATTCTCCACCTGTTTGAGAGTGCCATTGACCGTTTACGCAATCCCCAAATTGTCATTGACATTTCAGGGATCAGTATAGACCTTTGCAATAATTTATGATTTAATTTTTATGATAAACATTTAAAAGGAGTTAACGTATGAGCTTTGCTAATGTGCTAAATCTGTATCTGAAAAAAACAAAGTGTACTGCGAAAGAGCTGTCCGCTGCTTCGGGTATATCCACTTCTGCCCTAAGCAGATACCGT
>JALEHN010000012.1 GCA_022770525.1 Clostridiales bacterium | reverse complement strand
ATGTCTTCTGCAATATTTTAAACTGTAATGTCGAGGATATTATGACCCACTATCCCGATGAAACTCATAGCAAAAATTAAATATACCACAACAACAAAGGGGCTGTTCAAAACAGCCCCTTTGCGCGCCCGTGTGTCAATTTCCTGTATAAGAAAAAAATCCCCTGTGTAAAACACAGGGGAAATTCTTATTAATGTGTGTAAGGCAGTGTGTAAACTCTTTTCAGAGATTACGCTTTTCCTTATCAATAAAGCATTTTGACCACTAAAATTATTTAATTGTAACTTTAGCGCCTTCAGCTTCGAATTTAGCTTTGATTTCTTCAGCTTCTTCTTTGCTAACTGCTTCTTTAATTGTCTTTGGAGCTTCATCAACAGCTGCTTTTGCTTCTTTAAGGCCAAGACCTGTAAGTTCACGAACAACTTTGATAACTTTAACTTTGTTAGGACCTACTTCTGTAAGTTCAACATCAAATTCTGTCTTTTCTTCTGCTGCTTCTGCAGGGCCAGCTGCTGCTACAACAACACCTGCTGCTGCAGATACACCAAATTCTTCTTCACATGCTTTAACTAATTCGTTTAATTCTAATACTGATAATTCCTTAATAGCTTCAATAAATTCAGCTGTAGTTAATTTTGCCATTATAATTTACCTCCGATTTTTAATATGGTTTCGCTTTGCAGATCTGAATATACATCAGTCTGCCGGATAGTTACGCTGTATTAAGCCTGAGCTTCGTCTTTTTCAGCGATCTGTTTAAGTACACGAGCAAAGTTTGCGATAGGTGACTGCATAGATCCAAGCAATCTTCCAAGAAGAACTTCTCTTGAAGGAATCTTTGCGATAACCTGAATCATCTTTTCGTCATAGAATTCACCTGCTACAACGCCGCCTTTGAACTCAAGGGCAGGCATATCCTTTAAGAATCCGTCGATGATTCTTGCAGGAGCTGTAGCGTCTTCTTTGCTGACTGCAATTGCTGTAGGTCCGTCTAATAAACCGGCAACTGCTTCAAATTCTGTACCTGCAATAGCACGTTTGATTAAAGTGTTTTTATAAACTTTGTAAACAACATTGCTTTCTCTCATTGCTTTACGAAGTTTTGTATCCTGTTCAACTGTAAGACCACGATAGTCAACTAATACCATAGCCTGAGCGCCGTTTAATAATTCGCTGATCTCGTCTACAATTGGCTGCTTTAATTCTACTTTTGCCATTTCGGTGCACCTCCTTAAAAATTTTTGATGTACCGCCATTCGGATAAAAAAGAAACCTCTCCGCAAGACAGAGAGGTTTTATAATTATAAGTAATGTCACTGATGAACATGCTTATATCTTCCTCGGTAGGCGTTTTGAACCTTATGCCTTACGGCACCTACTGTCTTTGGCAGCATTCGCTATAACAATATAGCATAATTTATATCGGTTGTCAATCATAAACCGCAGAAACTTTTAAAAATATTTGCGCTGATACCGTCATCCGGCGCAAATACTTCCCGACGTTTCCGATGATTAGCTTAATTTAGCTGTGTTAATCTTAACGCCAGGGCCCATTGTAGAAGTCATAACAACACTTCTTAAATACTGGCCTTTAGCTGCTGCCGGTTTTGCCTTAATGACTGCACCCATTAATGTATGGAAGTTGTCCGCTAACTGTTCTTCTGTAAAAGATACTTTACCTACCGGTACATGAATGATATTTGTTTTATCAAGTCTGTATTCAATCTTACCGGCTTTGATATCGTTGATAGCTTTTGTAACGTCCATAGTAACTGTACCGGCCTTCGGGTTTGGCATTAAACCTTTTGGTCCGAGGATACGTCCTAAACGACCTACAACACCCATCATATTCGGTGTAGCAACAACAACGTCAAAATCAAGCCATCCTTCGTTCTGGATTCTAGGTACTAATTCTTCAGCACCTACATAATCTGCACCGGCTGCTTCTGCTTCTGCAGCTTTGTCACCCTTTGCAAATACGAGAACCTTAACTTTTTTACCTGTTCCGTGCGGCAGAACAACTGCACCACGAACCTGCTGGTCTGCATGACGTCCGTCAACACCAAGACGGATATGAGCTTCAACTGTTTCATCAAATTTTGCGCTGGCTGCTTTCTTTACGATTGCAACTGCTTCTTCTACATCATAAAGGTTTGTACGGTCTACTAATTTTGCAGACTCTGTATATCTCTTACCTTTTTTCATTCTAAAAATCCTCCTTGTGGTCATATCGGGAGCTACCCTCCCACTATTAATAACAAAACGCGATATGGGCATATCCACTGAGCCGCGCGCACTTCATGCGCTTTTGCCTGTGAACAGCTCACTGAATCCAATCTGTGCCTTTAGCACGATTTTTCCAGGCTTTTGGAATTATTCAGCAACTGTGATACCCATACTTCTTGCTGTACCTGCGATCATACGCATAGCTGCTTCAACGCTGCCTGCATTTAAATCCGGCATTTTTAATTCAGCAATTTTCTGTAATTCTTCTTTAGAAATTGTTGCAACTTTTGTTTTCTTAGAGTTTGCAGAACCTGACTCAATTTTGCAAGCTTTCTTTAACAAAACTGCAGCCGGTGGTGTCTTTGTGATGAAGCTGAAGCTTCTGTCGTTATAAACTGTGATAACAACAGGAATGATCATACCTACCTGATCTGCTGTTCTTGCATTGAACTCTTTTGTAAACTGTACGATATTTACACCATGCTGTCCTAATGCCGGACCAACTGGTGGTGCTGGTGTTGCTTTACCAGCAGGAATCTGTAATTTAATATATCCTGTGACTTTCTTTGCCATAATAAGGCACCTCCTGAATATTGTGGTAATGCGGGAATGTCCCTCCCACCGTCTGCCTGCTGCAGACGCTTATAAATGTTACAATTTTTTAATATCAAAGAAACTAATCTCTACGGCTGTTTCACGGCCAAACATGTCCACGCCGATCGTCAGCATCTGTTTGCTCATATTCATAGAGCGTATCTGTCCGACTGTATCTTTCCAGACACCGGAAATAACTCTGACTTCGTCACCGACTTCAAAATCGACTTCGATTTCAGGCTCGCGGATACCCAGATTAGCCATCTCTTCCTCTGTTAACGGCACCGGCTTTGATTCTGGTCCGACAAAACCTGTAACACCGCGGGTATTTCTCACCACGTACCAAGTTTCATCGTTCATCGCCATATGCAGCAACACATAACCCGGAAATAATTTTTTCTGAACGTTCTTTTTCTGGCCGTTCTTAACTTCAACCACGTCCTGCATCGGAACTTCAACGCTCAGAATCTGGTCTTCAAGGTGAAGATTTTGAATAGATTTCTCGATATTAGCTTTAACTTTGTTTTCATAGCCTGAATAAGTATGCACTACATACCAGCATATATTTTCCATCATCTCACCCTTTCTTAGTATCCGCATACAATCGTATGCCTGTTACAGTCAATGCGAAACCGATCACACTTCCTATAAGCCTATAAGAAAGTTAATGCCATACTGGAAAACAGTGTCAAGCAAAGCAATGATGACACCTAAGATAATAGATAACACAACAACTGCTACTGTCTTTTTGAAGACAGTCGGTTTGTCAGGCCAGATGATTTTTTTAAACTCAGCTTTGATTCTTTTCCATCTGCTGGTTTTTACTGCTTTTTCAGCTGTATCGCCCATTCTATCACTCCTTAACAAACCAATTACTTTGTTTCCTTGTGCAATGTGTGTGCCTTACAGAATTTACAGTACTTCTTGGTTTCCATTCTGTCCGGATGAGCTTTCTTTTCCTTTGTCATGTTGTAGTTACGCTGTTTGCACTCCGTACATGCCAATGTAATTTTAACGCGCACAACTTCCACCTCCGTTTTATTTTAAGATAGTTATATGGTCTTATTTTTAGGCATAAAAAAAAGACCGCTTCCATAGCTATAATAATATAGCATATTCCGGCGGTCCAGTCAATGATTTTTTGTTTTCTTTTTTACATAAACCGGCAGTTTTTTTCTTTCTCCCGGTTGTAACCCGGCATTTTTATTTCTTTTCGCCTTATTTTGCGAGTTGCAGTACAGTAATATTTCACGGCATCATTCAGATTTTTACCAGTCCGTCATACCATTTTGCCGCTTCTTTAAGGTTCTTCTGCATATGAAGACTGCTGGCCGAGAGCACCACAAGACGATTTTCGGCAGTAATCTCCCCGTCATAAGGTTTTATGGATAAAAATGTACCGACGCAGTCCACGTGATATGTCCGTCCTTCCAGTCTTACAAAACCTTTGATGCGGTATGTATTTTCAATAAACATTGCAATGAACTTCTCCAAAGATTTTAATGACATTTCCGGGGAAATTTCCACAATTCTGCTGCGCAGGGTGATATCCTGGGTCTGCACTGTATTGTCATCTTCCGCTTTATGGGGACTGTGCAGCCGATGAAGCCAACTGCTGTCGATTTTTCCAAAAGACGTCTCATAAATACTCACATCCGGCCGCTGTGAAAGAATCAGCCGTTTTGTTTCCTCAATCTGACACCGATCTGCAAGATCTGTCTTGTTCAAAATCACCGCATCACAGATGCCAAGCTGTTTTTTGCACACAACAGCCGTTTCATAGACCTTCGGAAATCTGACAGCATCCACAAGACATATGCTGCCTTTGTAATCAATAGATTTAAAACGCTCATCAGCCAGTATCTTCCGGACATTGCCGGGATTTGACAGTCCCGATGCTTCAATAATAATCATCTCAGGTCCGCCGGCAATGGCTTTTTCAAGCACTTCCTCAAACTTATCCAGACGGCACGAACAAAATATGGAACCGTTATTTATTTCATCCACAACAGCACCGATTTCCTTCAACAGGGTACCGTCAATACCCTCCCTGCCAAATTCATTAACAATAATATGCATCCGGCAGGGCGGCATTGTACGGATAAAATTTTTCAAGAAGGTGGTTTTCCCTGCCCCAAGGAACCCGGTAATCAAATAAATCGGTATCATTTTATCACTACCCTGTAAATTAATGACAATTTTATTTGGAAGCGACTGCAGCAATGGCCGCATCTATCGCTGCATTTAATTCTTCTCTGCTTGGCACAATTGAGCTGAATTTCAGTTCACCGTTAATATAAATAGAAGGAAGGTTCTTAACGCCCATCTTTTTGCATCTTGCAATGTTCTCCTTCTTTGTAAACTTGTATTCAATCATATCGATTTTGTCGCCATATTCTTCTTTTGCCGCAGTTGCTGCACCCATCATATATGTACAAGCCGCACAGGTTGCTGAATCCAGTGTAAATACTTCCATAAAAGGTTTTGAAAGATTTGCATAATCCGGTATATCCACCTGAATATCTTCTTCCACTGCCACGTAATTTTTCACCATTTCACGGACAGCCTCTGTCTCCTGAACAGCCTGTGCCGCACCGATTGCATTTTCCACAGGAACATCATAAGGCATATCACATCCCGGTGCAAGAATAAAGTTTTTCTTATCTTCCATACTGTCAAGAAGCTCAATAACATACTTCATGTTATCCTGCTGTGTACCATGAAGCATGATTGTTGTCAATGGAATATTTCCGCCGATGACAACGTCATAGCTGTCTGTAATTTTCTTTGCAGCTAAAAGGTCAACATTCTCATCAACCGAAATAGAATCCGGTTTTGTCTGACACATAACTTCAATATTTCTTGTAGCGTCACCGCATACGAAGAATGAAGAGAAAGCACCTTTTTCACGAATGAAATCAAACAGTTCGCCAAATGGTTTTGCCATAAATTCTTCGAAATGGCTGGAAGAAATCTGGGAAATCAGCGGGTCCACAACCGCGATGACATCCATGCCTGCATTGATATAATACTCAGCCATTTTCTTTGCAACAGCACATGTATAATCAAGGAAACTCTTAACAGCTTCGTCATCATCATACATATCCATAAAAATATCATTGCCGCGAAGATGTGTTGCCAGTGTAAACGGTCCGCAGATCAGGCCGTATAAAGCGGTTGTCTCACCGACTGCTTCCTTCATTCTTCTCATAACATCAAGAATCATCGGAATACGTCCGTCAGTTTCCTTAGGAATTGTGCAGTAGCAAGGTGTTTCCAGTTCATCTTCACCTTCCAGCGGATGTTTTGCCACTGAAGGCGGTGCATCCTCTGTCCATACAAGGTCGCAGCCAAGGCATTCTGCTTCAACCTGAAGGTCAAAAATTACAGGCTGTCCTGAAGGTTTATACATTTTATTAACCTCCATCAGCGCTTTAAATAATTTATCACCGTCTTTTAACACTTCTTCTGCGTTATATCCCACAAGTTTACCTGCATGTACGCCCGCAAACGGCACCCATGGCACCATGTCCGTCGGCTCATTTCTTAACACTTTAAATAAAATCTCTTTACCTGTCATCTTACTGACCCCCATCATTTCTCATTGTTTTCATGATTTTGTTCATTATTTTGCAGTCTGTTTTGCTGCATAATTTGCTGCATGATTTAAATCTTTTACCGTTATAACGTTTGCAATTTCTTTGTGAGTCTATTATAATTTTTTTGTAATTATAATGTCAATGAGGCCGGACCAAGTCGCTTATAAATTACCCAAATTCGAAAAAAATTCTTGATTTTTATTAGATAAAGTCTATTATGTTTTTATTGATTTTATCGGCATCGCACTCAGATTGCCCTGTCTTTGATGATTGCCGCAAGTCGTGCGGATACAAAAATATAAAGGAAGTGCATTTTATATGGAAGAATTTTGTATTATAGCATTTGACAATACGCATCATGCGATTGCCTGTGAAAAACGCCTGCTTGAAAAAGGCTTTCATATCCGTATGATACCCGTACCCAGGGAAGTCACTGCAAATTGTGGTCTTTCCATTCGTTTTGAACCGGAAGATTATGATGCTGTCCGTTTGCTTGTCACCGAATTTTCACCGATATCCTTTTATAAAGTCAAAAAAACAGGATTAAAAAAAGAAGTTACTCCGATGACATAAAACGTCGGAGCAGCTTCTATCCCTATATCTTCTATAAATACAGCTTCAAAATGGCTTCTATAATATCATGGCTGTTCATCTTGAATACTATGACTGTTCATCTTGGCTGACTCAAGATTTTTTTTGCTTTTTTATGAATTTTTTTAGTTTCTTTCTTGTCCCTTTACTCAGGGCATGTTCCATCAAATGCGCTTCCTGCGCAGCCTGCGTCTCCTCAACCTCCAGTATATCCGTTAAAAATCGCATACATACTTTATAATTATCGCAAACACCTTTTGCCGCTTCCTGACCTTTTTGCGTCAGCAAAACCGGGCCATAATGCTCATGAATAATATATCCCTCGTCTTTTAAAATATTAACAGCTTTATTCACACTTGCTTTAGATATTGACAAAAGTGCCGCGATATCTGTCACACGGACTTCCTGTGACTGCATCTGAAGCATATAGATTTCCTTTAAATAATCTTCCATTGATGGTGTCAGTTTTTTCGCTTCTTTCACACCGATCCCCCCTGCCTGTATCCAACCGGAATGCCTGAATCATTAAACATCACAATTTCCGCACAGAAAAACTTCATAACCGACCGTCTGATTGAACGCCCGGAATCATTGAATATCACTGTTTAAAACTTCACTCAGACATTCATTAAGTATACTGCATTTATCCTCATCGAGCACCTTTTGAAGCACCCGGCTCATCTTCCCGTAAAAGCTCTGATGATGCAGATAGGCAGCCTGACCTTTCTCTGACAGGGAAACCAGCACAACACGCCGGTCCTTTTCGCTGCGGCTTCGAAGAACATATCCTTTTTTAACAAGATTATTCATCGCAATCGTCAATGTACCGACTGTAACACCGACCTTTTTTGCCACTGAAGACATATTTTTCGCACTATCCGGACCAATGGCATCAATAATATGCATGTCATTAACCGAAATATCTCCAAACCGGCTGTCTGCCACATATTTTTGCTCCAGCCCTGCGTGATAATCAAACACTCTATTTAATAATATGCATAGTCGCCCATACTCGTCCAAAATCGTCACTCCCGTCTGTTTCACCAGTGATTCTTTTCTGAGTATACCATATTACCGGGATTTTGTCAGCCCTCGTGTGCGGCTTTTCTTAACGTCATCATCGGTGACTGTTACTTAGCGTCATCATCTGCAGCTTCCCCGAACGTCATCATCTGTGGCTTCCCCAAACGTCATCATCTGCAGCTTCCCTGAACGTCATCATCTGCGGCTTCCCTTAACGTCATCATCTGCGGCTTCCCCGAACGTCAAAAAGAGACTGACTTTCGCCAGTCTCTCTTTCACTTGCACTTTTCAGGATGTGTCAGCTATTTTTTGAGGCTTTTCTATATTCGCTCGGTGTTTGCCCTGTCACACTCTTAAACAGTGTTGTGAATGTATTCGACTTTTTAAAACCGCAGCGCATCGCAACACTCTGAATAGAATCCTCTGTTGTCTCAAGCAAAACTTTTGCTTTGGATATTCTGAGCTTACACAAATACGAATATGGTGTTTCGCCCATCGCTTTTCTAAATGCTGAAATAAAATAATTTTTTGTCAGGCCGCACATCTTAGCCAGCAAATCCACATCCATGTCATCTTTATAATGCTGATTAATATAGGCTGCAACAGATGCAATACCCTTTTGATACTTATGACTCTCTTTCCTGCTGCTTGCTGTTGGTGAAAGGCCATTGTCCACCAGTGTCATCGTAATCAATGCCGCCAGATAATCCATCTTTTCATGGTCACAGGTCTTTCCCTTTGCACATTCGTTTTTAAACAACTGGATATAAGACTTTAATTCATTGCTCTCTTCAAACTTACCGCTGAACTCTTTTCCTTCATATCCTTTCTTACGAATCATTGCGTCCATATAAGCCTGATCAATAACAATATGATCATAAGATATATCCGACGCTTTAAACTTTACACCATGTTCATGTGCGCTTTGAATCGGATACACATAACCCACTTCTCCAAAATATAGAGCGTCATCTATCATTAAAACCGGAACCGGGGTCAAAGGTATCAAAAATTCATATTCATCATGAGCATGATTGTAAGTCACCATTTCAACAGCCGGTGACTTCTTGAGTACTGCTATAGAAAGTCTGTCACAATAATAGTGATCACAGTATTTTAGCAGGAAATCTTCTTTTGGATGATGTGCCGCAACTAACCTTATCATTCGCTGTTCCATACGTGTACCCCTTACCTTAGTATTTTGTCCACATTATGTCTTAAATACGGCTAACTAATGATTTAAGTCGCCTGCCTCAGCTATACTGTACCCTTTCACACATCTTTTAATACATCCCGCCAGGCATTCTGTATTGCCCTGAAACCGCCACAGATACTGCCGTACCACGCTGTATCAAAATCTGCGCAATTTGGTATTATTACTTTGTTTTAGCATATCATAATTTATTTAATATGTGTAAATTTTTAGTTCATAATACAACGATTTGCTCAGAATGTTCAGTTAAACTGCCATTCTGAAGGCATTTCCCACCTGTTTTCTTCTATTTTCTGCTTTTTTCCCACTATTACTGCCTATATAAATGTTCATCGAATATCAACACTCATCAGACACTGAATGCCTATCGTAGTTTAGTGGCAATTTTTTCTTAATGCCGGCATAAAATCCCCTTCGCGCATATTCATCAATACCGGCATTGACGAATATATCCAAATGTGCTACGCTATCCTGTATCAGGAGGCGAAATTCATATGACAAAAGTTAAAATCAATCCGGGTGTCTGCGGTCTGATCACAACCGTTACCGCGACATCCAAAAAGTACAAAGTTGACCTGAAAGTTGCAAGCGGATGTGAAAGTGTCCGAAAAATGATGGACGAACTTGGCACCACTTTTGACGCATTCACCGAAGTCCTTGCCAAACCCGGTCAGAACACATTTTACAAATATGCGTCCGAAAACTTCCCTGCCCATGCAGCCTGCCCGGTAATCGCCGGTATTATCAAATGCATGGAAGCCGAATGCAAGCTCGGCCTCAAAGGCAACGCATCCATCGAATTTATTGACGAAGAATAATCAATTCTCCGCCAGCATCAAATGCGCAATTGTCTGCAAATGTCCTTTCAGAAAAGCGTGACAATCTGCGCATTTTTTATCTTCCGGCAAAGCCTCATTGAGATCTTCCATACGTCCCGCCAACAGATACGACCGTATCAGCAGCTGATTCATAGCCACAACGCTCTCTTCTTTGGAAAGCTCTGATGTCTGCTCCATCTGTATACATATATCATGAAATAAATCTTTAATATATTGAATCTGCCTTGATGCCCTGATCGGAAATACCCATGTATTGCCCGCCCAGGCAATGACCGCTCCGGCCACCGTATACATCATTCGCTGTAAAAGCATAACCATATAATTGCTTTCAGTAAAATTCAGCGCCAGTGCGGAACAAGTAATACATGTTACCATTGCGGTATAGCCTCCGGAACAATAGATGAAAAAGTTAAATACCGTCATCATAAGAATTCTTAAAGGCATCGTCCTGCACACAGCGAACAGTACAATACATAACAAGAGTCCAAAAAGCGTCCCTTTCATCCGCTGTGCAATACGCCCGAAGGTCCGTTCATACAAAGGTATCATCATAAAAAACACGGAAATCGTCAGCCAGTACCGGTTTGGCCAGCTGCTGAAATAACCGAATGCCAGACACGGTGTCAGCACGCAGACCTGGCGCAGAGCAAAGCGCAGTCTGAAAGATCTCATATCCGGATGATTGACCCTGATTTTCAGTTTTTTCTCCGCCATTAAAGGCATACAACTCTGAGAATAATTATTGATTCTGTCGTAATCCTTATCTTCCTTCTTTTCTGCCTGCGCGCCGGAATACCGTTTTTTCTCAATATGTTCATAAATCCGAACATATTTCTCTGACAGCCTTCTGATTTCTTCAGCTGTACTTTCACTTTCTGTTTCCTGAAAACAATCCGCCAAACTGATAATTTCCTGAAAAGCCGCCACAAATATACAATACCGGTTCACCCGGACATTTCTTCCAAGCTGCGATCTGTTGTGATGATAAATTTCATTGCACAGGCGGCGATTGACACTGCAAAGCTGACGGCTTATTTGTGCTGCCTGCAGTCTGTCTTTTAAAATCACACGGTAAAGCTGACGGCTTAAATCCAACCCCTGCAAAACAGCATCTGATACTTTAGATAATTTGTTTCGCCTGTCTAGTATCAGTAAAAATATAAAGACAATCAAAAATGCTGCTGCTAACGCCAATACTCTTCTTACCAGCGCCGTCACGCTCAAAACCGGTGCAATCTGAAAAAACACGAGTGCCATACCCGCCGGAAAATAATTGTTCGGCCAAAACTCATCAATTAAAAAGTAAGCAATCCAAAACAATGCCGCCGCGTTAACCAGAACATTTGCCGCTGCACCAAGCATTGCCACAAAGGACAATACCGCCATAACGGCATAAACAGCAAAATTTCTGATCATACATCCTTTATAATTACCCATTCCTCGAAGACGTAAAAAGGTCAGCGTCACAAACGGTCCGATGATCGTATTTTCCTGACCGAAGAAAAAATAATGTATAAAGAATATCATTGTTATTACAACAGTCGGTGCCCACGCCTTACTAAAATAATACTTGACTTTTTCCATCATAATTATATTTTAACATTTTCCTATGACTATAAAACCTGTTTCCGGTATTTTTACTATGATAAACGTGTCTTTGCCAGATTCATAATTTCTTCTTTTTCAGGCATGACTCTTAATGCACCTTTTTTGGTCGTAATCAATGATGCGCCTGCATTGGCAATAATCAGCATTTCACGAAGCTGCTCTTCTGTCATATCGTCAATATCATGCTCAAGTACATAATTCAGAACCGAACCGCAAAATGTATCTCCCGCACCGGTTGTCTCTATCGTATCCGGGTTAACAAATCCTTTTTCTTTGACTTTCATATTCTTATATACGGCCATGCTGCCTTCCTTGCCCAATGTCACAAGAAGAAGCTTAAATTGATACATGGCAGTTAACACTTCTATTGCTGCATCAATGGTTTTTTCACCCGTCATAAATAAAATCTCATCATCGGCTATTTTCATGATATCACACTGGCTCATACCGTATGCAATCTGTGTTTTTGCAAGTTCAAGGTCTGACCAGAGCGGCGGCCGTAAATTAGGGTCGAAAGAAATCAATTTGCCCTGTGACTTCGCATACTCGATTGCTTCTTTAGTTGCATTGCGGACAATATCATCTGTCATTGACAGCGAACCGAAATGAAAAATCTTCGTATCAGCAATCATTTCTTTGTTGATTTCCTCCGCCGAAAGCATCATATCCGCACCCGGTTTGCGGTAAAATGAAAACGTTCTGTCGCCATCTTCCGCCGTATGTACAAAGGCCAGCGTCGTATTGTATTTCTCATCCATAACAATGCCTTCTGTGCCGATGCCAAGTTCATCCATTGTATTTTTCAATAATGTACCAAACTGATCTTTACCTACTTTTCCGATAAACCCGACTTCTTTGCCATATTTTTTCAAAACAGCCAGAACATTGCCGGGTGCACCGCCCGGATTTGCTTCGAAAAGTCCGTTACCCTGTGCACTTTTCCCATTCATTGTGAAATCAATCAGAACTTCACCCAACGCAACAACATCATACTTTTTAAACATTTTTTCTACCTGCTTTCTGTTTTTTATTTATATTTGATTTATTTTTCTATTTGATTTATTTTTCATTCCTCTCAGCACGTTCAATCCAATCCAGAACATCTGCCAATTCACTTTCTGACATATTCGTATATGCCGCAAGTTCATTTAATGATGGTGTCTGCTGGTTTTCTTCCATCAAATGTTTTCGTGCCTCATTAACTAACGTTGCCTTTCCAATCATAACATTACGGATATCATTTTCACTGTCCAGTCCCTGAATAAAAGACTTCATTGCCGTCATCGTCGCACGGCACAGCTCTTCCTCCACATCAACTTTCTTATTGCTTCCGCAAAGTTCAGAAAGCGTTATAAACAAAGCCATATTTCCTTCCTGAATGACATCTGCAAAATCCTCGTCAGAAACCTCAAGCTTGACCGTCTGTTCCAAAACACGCCGCATCCAACCGTCTGAAATTTGCTGAATTGACTGTGCATCACCCGCCAGCAAACCTTCATATAACCGCTCAAATGTCTCTTGTGAATACTCCGGCAATCTCTCAATTTCTTCAAGATACATCTTAAAAACAGGCGATGACGGATATTTATTTTTTCTCTCTGTATCCTGCGCTATATCCTGATCTGTATCATTCTCTGTATCCTCATCATTACCAATATGGATATCTTCTTCGGTATCAGTATCTGCATCAATATCAGTACCTGCATCTGCTGCAGTTACTTTTTGATCTGACGCGCGCGCGTATCTCGACATATCCGATATAAACTGCGCCACACTCTCATCAGCAGCCGGCTCTGTATCCCCGAAATTTAATTCAGGCTCTTCTTCCTCAAATAAATCACTGCCATTTTCACCTAATACTTTTCTTCCAGCCTCTGCAGCTTCTTCTTTTGAATCTTTTGAATCTATTGACTCTTCTGTCTCTGCTTCTGTTTCTTCTTTTTCTTCCTTTATCGCTTCATCCTGTATTTTTAAAAGATATTCTAAAATAAGATTTTTCTGATGATCGTCCAGATCCTGATGTTCAAAAAATCCAAGTATTTCTTCCCGTGACATCGGCTCTGCTGTTGCTCTGATAATCTCAGCTACTTCCCGTAAAATCTCTGTCAGTGTATTCTGATCTAACACAAAAGGACGCCTCCTTTGATAATGTGTAACTGTTCATAGCCAAGCAAAATTTTATAAAACAGACGTAAAATGCTCGCATTTTTAAGACTGTTTTTGAAATTTTATTTGGCGGATACGCCACACCGACAAAATGCGAAGCATTTTGGAGGTTGGCTCTGAACAGTTACGATAATGTAATAATCCCTTCCTATATTTTAAATGATAGGCATTATTAATACAATAGGATATTGCAGACAAATTTATATCAGACAACAGAGCACCCCAATTTTATACTTTACTTGGTTACAATACATTTCGTATTTTTATTTATCGATTGAAGACCCCCGGAAAATACTCGAGATTTCCAAATTCAAATACATCCCATGTTTTTATTTATCGTTTACCGTACTTTCCTTAGCTTTCCGCACCGTCATTCAAATACATCCCATGTTTTTATTTATCTATCCGGACTTTCTCATACTGGTTGCCCTGCCGTAATTCAAATACATCCCATGTTTTTATTTATCACCAATGATATTTTCTTTCATTTCATGCGTTTCATATTCAAATACATCCCATGTTTTTATTTATCTGTACGCTTCTGGCGTTACTCTTACAACTGCTTGCATTCAAATACATCCCATGTTTTTATTTATCTTGTTATAGATCCGTGTGCCGGAAGCGGCAGCACATATTCAAATACATCCCATGTTTTTATTTATCCTTTCGGCATCGGCGGCGCTTTTATCTACCGCAAAGATTCAAATACATCCCATGTTTTTATTTATCGAGAGCAGAAAAAAGGAGATTCCAGAGGTCAGCTTCATTCAAATACATCCCATGTTTTTATTTATCTGAATTAGATACATGTATCGAATGTGCAAGAGAGCAATTCAAATACATCCCATGTTTTTATTTATCAGTATGGAGTACAGGGAGAGGCGGTGACTGGACAAAATTCAAATACATCCCATGTTTTTATTTATCTTGATGAGGATGACTTGGCGAAGATACCCATAATAAAATTCAAATACATCCCATGTTTTTATTTATCATATATCGAGCTGTAAAAATAATCCCCTTTTCACCCATTCAAATACATCCCATGTTTTTATTTATCAGCGGCATCGAAAGAATGTGCGCAAGGAGCACACCAATTCAAATACATCCCATGTTTTTATTTATCAAAAAACAAAAACCTTCAGAATCGGTGAAACTATCATTCAAATACATCCCATGTTTTTATTTATCGAATTCCAGAAAATGTGTTTTTCAACTTTTTCTATAATTCAAATACATCCCATGTTTTTATTTATCTATATGTCACTGGGTAAAATCCCGTCATATGCGTAATTCAAATACATCCCATGTTTTTATTTATCAACATCGGAACGCTCTCCCGGTTCGTCAACATATATTCAAATACATCCCATGTTTTTATTTATCATACTGATTCCGCATATTGATGTTTTCCGGTTCGTATTCAAATACATCCCATGTTTTTATTTATCTGTCAAATGACGTGCAAGCGAAACGCTGTATATTGTTATTCAAATACATCCCATGTTTTTATTTATCTTCCAGCGCTTCTCCCAGTGCCGTGAGCACCGCCATTCAAATACATCCCATGTTTTTATTTATCGTCTTCTGGAAAGGAATCAGAGGGATAACAAGAAACAATTCAAATACATCCCATGTTTTTATTTATCGCAGGCGGTAAGTACCACGGAAAGAATCGTGATACATTCAAATACATCCCATGTTTTTATTTATCCTCAACGCCCTGATTTTGCTCTGGCTCTTTATTTTCATTCAAATACATCCCATGTTTTTATTTATCACGTACCGTAAAGCGACGAGAAAAGGAGCAACATTAATTCAAATACATCCCATGTTTTTATTTATCTCTTCTTGGTGCTGAACAGATTAAATGTTGATGCTCCTTTAAAATAGCATTTTATAGATTTTGTTGCCTGTCGTCAGGTTGTTCTGTATACTGTCATTATCCTACAGAAAGAAAAAATCTCAGAGCACCTTCCTGGCAGTTGCGTACTCTGAGATCTGGT
>JALEHN010000007.1 GCA_022770525.1 Clostridiales bacterium | reverse complement strand
ATATTTTTTTCTGACCGCTTCGAGCAGTGACTGGTCAGAGAAAAGAAGATCCTTGCCAAGTCCGAGAATGCTGTATCCTGCATTTCTAAGATATCCTTCCATGTTTGAAAGATTAAGTTGGAACCACCGCAGCCAGTACAGCATGGTATTGACTGAAGGATAGTCTTCAGAATCCTGGTCATGAGGCGTTACGATCCCATCGATCGTACCACTGATGACCTCTGCTTCATAGTGTTTATATGGAAGCAATACATCTGGAAGTTCATTATGATAGCTCTCACATGCAGTACATCTGAATCTCCGGATACTCAGGAAATCCCGATCGCCACCTTCATGCTTTCTGATACGAAGCCTGGAATCCCGGTATCTGAGTTGTCCGCCACAGCAAGGACATCCTGGTACATTTTCACTGCTCTTAACAAAAAACACCGTTTTCCTCATTGCGAACAAGCGTATACTCTGCTATAATGAACATGGTTTTTACCAGATCTCAGAGTACGCAACTGCCAGGAAGGTGCTCTGAGATTTTTTCTTTCTGTAGGATAATGACAGTATACAGAACAACCTGACGACAGGCAACAAAATCTATAAAATGCTATTTTAAAGGAGCATCAACAATTTCTTTAGCTTATTATAGTGCTCGAAATTATTATTCTATAATAAGAGAATTACCATCAGGAAAAGGGTTTGCGGATTTGGTTTTTGTGCCTTATAAAAGATATGTCGAAATGCCTGCAATGATTATTGAATTGAAATGGGACAAGTCAGCATATACGGCAATTGAGCAAATAAAGGGAAAAGATTATGTGCAGGGCTTGAAAGGTTATAAAGGAAAAGTTCTTTTGGTAGGAATTAGCTATGATAAGAAAAGTAAACAGCATCAATGTGTGATTGAGGATGTAATTAGGGCATGAAAATAATAAACTTTAGTATGTGGTGACAGACAGAGATAGAAATATTAAAAAAATTGTGGAACAATTTCCAAAAGAACAAAAACTAATTAATTAAAGGAGGAGCGGAAAATGAAAAAAAGATTTACAGCAGTGATGATGTCGGTCGTATTGGGAGTGATGTCCGGCGCAGGGGCCTTTGCGGCAGAAGCACCGCAGGTACCGGAAGTCATCAGTGATGAGGTTCAGGAAAATGAACAGGAGCTGATGGATGAGAATGTTTCAGAAGTACCACAGGAGGAATCAGAAGCACCGGAGAATGTTTCAGGAGTGCCTCAGAATGAATCAGAAGCATCGCAGAATGAATCAGAAGCACATGAGGAAGTTTCAGAAGAACAAAGTCTTGAGCAGTGGCTGTCAGAGAATTATTCTGCTGATGGCGGTGTTATCGGAGAGGACGCTGAAAGTATCAAAGTTTCAATTTCCCAGTCACCGGGATTATACAATGATGATCTTATTTTTGATGAAGAGTCATTTCTGGTGCCGTTTTTTCTGCCGGTAACATATGACTATGGCATGGCTTATGAAGTTCTGGATCTTGTCAATAAGATTCGTACGGGAAATGGCATAGCGCCGCTTGTATGGGATTCGTCCCTGGAATATGCTTCCTGTGTGAGAGCTGCGGAATGTGCGATTTTATTTGAGCACACAAGACCGAATGGTTATGATTGGTATACGGCGCATCCGGATATGAATGGCGAGAACATTGCCGGCAGATATTACAGTGCCGAGGAGGTTGTTAAGGCATGGATGAATTCTTCGAGTCATCGAGCGAATATCCTTGATCCTGATTTTAAGACGATGACAGTTTCATGTGTCTATGTGGAGGATTCAGAGTATGGCTGCTATTGGTCACAAAACTTCAGCTGCGGCGTTGGTGATGATGCTTATCTGGAAGACGGCGGTGTCTATGATGAAGAAGTTGCCGTTGAGATTACTGGTACTGAGGAAGCAAGACAGGTGAAGAATTTTGTTCTTCGCTTGTATGAATGTGTTCTTGGCAGAAGGGCAGATTATGAAGGCCTTGCAGACTGGTTTACGGATTTGATTTGTCAGGTGACGAGCGGTGCAGAAGCTGCTTATGGATTTGTATTCAGTGAGGAGTTTCAGAAAAAGAACCTGGACAACAGCCGTTACATAGATGTTTTATATAAGACGATGTTTAACAGAGCGGGAGATGCCGGCGGTAAAGCGGCATGGATGGATAACCTTCAGGTGGGATTTTCGAGATTATATGTGTTCAGAGGATTTGTGGAGTCCAATGAATTCAGTCATTTATGTGAAATGTACGGACTTGACAGAGGCAGTGTGCCGTTGACTGAGCCGAGAGATCAAAATGACGGCATTACAAGATTTGTATCCCGTCTGTATAGCAAGGCATTAAACAGAACACCGGATGTCAGCGGGCTTAATGCATGGACAGGACAGATTTTATCGGGTCAGACAACACCTGAAAAGGTTGCTTTCGGCTTCTTCTTCTCAGATGAAATGAAATCCAAAAAACTTACAGACGAAGAATATGTGCGTGTATTATACAGAGTTTTCCTGGACAGAGAAGCAGACCCTGCCGGACTTAAGTCCTGGCTTGGATGTCTTAAAGAAGGCGCTAAAAGGGAAGCTGTGATGTATGGTATTTCAAAATCTCCGGAATTTGGCGAAATTTTAAAATCATATGGCTTGTCTCAAACAAAGGGTGAATTGGTTTATGTTACAAACAGCGGAACACAGTATCATAAAGCTTCCTGCAGCCTGATTTCAGGAGGCAGTATTCCTATTTTGATTGAAGATGCAAAAAATATAGGATACACACCGTGCAGAAATTGCCGATAATTCAGATTATAGTTGCCTTCCATTAGATGCCATGTTATAGTTAATGTATAGATAATTAACGGAAAATATTCCGAATGATTGAAAACAATATGAAGATTCGTATATTGTATGTGATTATTCGGGCGAAAAAGGAGGAGTTTTATGAAAAAAATGAAAAGGTTTGCAGCGGCGGTATTATGTATGAGCATGATCTTTAGCGGAACTGTTTGTGCAGCGGAGTTGTCCGGCAAAGAGACCGAAGTGCAGGCTGTTGAAAATGCGGCTGTTGAAACAGGGGAAGCAAAATCCGGGGCGGATGAAACCGGAACTGAAGCCAAGGTAGATGAAACTGAAGCTGAAGTCAAAGCGGAAGAAACTGAGACCGAAGGCGCAGTTGAAACCGAAGCGCCGGTTCAGGAAGTTGAAAATGAGATTTTGCCGGCTCAGGAAACGGAAGAAAATATTGAGATCGAGCAGGCACCTGTTTATACACCGGTACAGCAGTTTGTTATACGTTTGTATCAAAATGTTTTAAATCGTTCTTATGATCCTGCGGGGTTAGATGCATGGACACAGAAGCTTGTATCTAAGGAAAATACAGGCGCACAGGTGGCAGAGGGGTTTGTTTACAGCAAAGAGCTCAAAGAGAGAAATTTATCAAATAGTGCTTATGTTGACATGCTGTATGTGACATTTTTGGACAGAAAGGCAGATACGGCAGGTAAAAACAGCTGGATTCATCTGTTGGAGAACGGTGTGTCGAGAGAGTACGTGCTCAAAGGATTTGTGGAATCCAATGAGTTTACAAAAATCTGTAATACTTACGGCATTGAGAGAGGTGATCTTATCCTCACAGAGGCAAAGGATCAAAATGCCGGTGTGACGATGTTTGTTTACAGATGCTATAAAAAGATACTTGGAAGAGATCCGGATCAGTTTGGATTAAACAGCTGGACGGGCAATTTGCTTTCAGGTGCTTCCAGTGCGGATGAAGTCGGTTACGGTTTTGTATTTTCACAGGAACTTATTGAGAAAGGCCTTAGTAATGAGCAGTACGTTAAGTTAATGTATGAGGTTTTCCTTGACAGAAAGGCTGATTCTGCGGGACTTGCAGCATGGGTTGAACGTCTTGATAATTACACAAGCCGTTATGAAATATTGCGTGGTTTTGTTTATTCTGATGAATTTAGGAAATTATGCAGTTCATTTGGGATTTCTGTAGGCAATTCACTGGATCCGCAAATAATAGACTATAGATTGTACCGAGATGTTCTGGAATATGTATATGAGGTATATGATGGCTACCTGACATACTCGCTGTTTGATATTGATAAAAATGGTGTTAAAGAGTTGATTGTCAAAACAGGAACTTGTGAAGCGGATTTCGTTTGGGAAGTGGTGACGATTTGTGATGATGGGCTGTATTATGTTGACAGTTTTCATGCGGGTCATTCATCTTTGAGTACGAATAGTAACGGAACACTTTTCTGCGAATACGGACAGATGGGTTATGGCACGACAGAAATCATAAAAATGGAATCAGGTCATCTGACGGGATTCTTATTAAGAGAATTTTTGTATGAATCTTATTATCCGGAATATGGTACGCCGTTGGAAGAGGCATATGTCGGTGATTTTTCTCTCTTATACAGATAACTTTTTTAACGGGCAATATCGGGTAAAAAACGGTATATAAAAAATGAATGATTAGCATAACACAAATACAGGCAGGAACGGTTTCGGTTGTATGACGGAGGTTCCTGTCTGTTTTTGTCAGAAATGATGCATTAAAGTTAATTTTGATGCAAGTGCCATATTTACCAATTTGCCGCAATTTGTTAAAATATGGGTACAGCATGTGATTTTAAAAGAGCATCAACAATATTAAAAGAATGGAGGGTTTGACGATGCGTATGAGAAAAAAATTGGCTGCATGGTTGTGTTTGATTACGGTGATGGCGGCGAGTATAGTTGGTCCACTGAAAGCAGACGCAGCAGGAAGCTATGAAAATCAGGAAGTTTACAGTTTTGTACAGCGTATGTATGAGAAAGTGCTTGGCAGAGGCGGCGATCCGGAAGGCATCGATGGCTGGTATCAACAGCTTGTCAGCGGTCAAAATACCGGTGCGCAAATCGTTTACGGGTTTGTTTTCAGCGAGGAGTTTATTAAAAAGTCTTATGGGGACGCGGATTTTGTACATATTCTTTACAGGGCGCTGTTTGACAGGGAAGCGGATGCGACCGGATTTGCCGCATGGACAGGCAAGCTGTCCGGTGGTGAGAGCAGGCTCAGTGTATGCAAAGGTTTTGTAGATTCACAGGAATTTAGCAATCTCTGCAGCAGGTTTGGAATTATTAAAGGTACGATTGAAATACCGGGGCAGGAACAGCCGACGCAGCCGGAATCATTGATTACTCAGTTTGTGAAGCGTCTGTATGTGAAAGCGCTTGGACGCGATGCCGATGAAGCCGGACTTCAAAGCTGGAGCAGATGCCTTGAAAGCGGTGAAGCTACAGGACGGGAAGTTGTTCGTGGATTTGTTTTCAGCAAAGAATGTAAGGATAAAAAGTTATCGAATGCAGATTTTGTAGAAATGCTTTATCAGGCGCTTTTTGACCGTTCGGCAGATGCGGAAGGTGCAAAGTCGTGGAGTAAAGCACTGTCAAAGGGAATGACAAGAGAGGAGATTTGCGACGGATTTATTTTTTCACCGGAATTTGCGGCACTTTGCAGTAAGTACGGTATCGAAGTCGGAAAAAAGTCATCCATTGATCCGAATAAGCCGATGGTGGCGCTTACATTTGATGACGGACCGGGGGTCTATACGTCAAGGCTTTTGGACTGTCTTGAGAATAACAATGCAAAAGCCACATTTTTTGTTGTGGGAACCAACGCAGCCAATTATCAGTCAGTGATGAAAAGAGCCTTTGATCTCGGTTGTGAAATAGGCAATCATACATATAATCATCCGACGCTGACACGGCTTAGTGTTGCGGATATTCAGAGCCAGATCAACAGGACAAATCAGTATATCAAAAAGGCGACAGGAAGTAATGCCACGGTGATGCGTCCGCCGGGAGGAGCCTGGAATAACACTGTAAAATCCGCTGTGGGATTACCGGTCATCTTGTGGTCAATTGATACGAGAGACTGGGAAACACGAAATGCCCAGAGCACGATCAATAGTGTTTTGAAAAATGTTAAAGACGGTGATATTGTATTAATGCATGATATTCATAAACAGTCGGTTGATGCTGCGGAAGTGATTATTCCGGAGCTGGTCAAAAGAGGATATCAGCTGGTGACAGTCAGTGAACTGGCACAGTACAGAGGCAGCGGATTATCCAGCGGATCTGTTTATTACAGCTTCAGGTGAATGATGCGCGCAGACAGTGTTTGACGCAGGTTAAGTGACGGCAGAAGATATGTTATGGTTTATATGAGTTTTTAATGACAGCAGGAGGAAGTTCTTAAATGAAATATAGAAAGTGGCTGAGTAAGGCGGCGGCAGTGTTTTTGTGGTGTATTTTGCTGCTGATGCCGCTGCAGGCTTATGCAGATGAAGGTGATATAGAGGAATCGGGGGGTTTGGCGGAGGGCGAAGACATACGGTCTTTTGAACTGGAGCATTATGAACTTGGTGAGGTTCCTGTTCTGTATGCGAATGGAAGACTGGAAAATATTCATAATATTGTTGTCTTCGTACGGTTCAGTGACAGTGAAGAATACATCAATAATACAAAGATCGGTTATGCTGATCTGACTTACAATTCAGATGCGCAGTCGCTGAATCAGTATGTCAAACGCCTGACTTATGGGGCGGTCAATGTTTCCACGTCATTTTTTCCAAATAGCGGCGGTAATTATTATTCTGTACAGCTGTCTCAGCCGGCGGATTTCTATAAAAAGCAGTATACAAAAAGTGACGGTACTTTGTCGGCAGGCTATACGACCTATGAAGAAAGAATTGAACGGGAGCGTTCGCTGGTCAACGAGGCACTGGCAGCTGTAAAATATCAGGTTGAGGCTTCGGGGCTTCTGCTTGATGATAACGGAGACGCCATTGTTGACGGCATTGCATTTGTTGTGCCGACACGGGGCAGCTATGCGGAAAATAATATCGGTTACAGCGATTTGCTCTGGCCGCATAAAATCAGCGGTATGAATACAAGTGTTACGCTTTGCGGCAGCAGAGTTTCTACATTTAATCTCCTTGGAATCGGAACCGAGACGAATGGGATTGCCGGTTCTGTGAAACGGGAATCCAGAACGTTAATACACGAGTTTATGCATACGCTTGGCATGCCGGATTTGTATCGCTATAATGATCAGAGTGCTTATCCTCTTGGACCGTGGGATATTATGGACGGCGGTTCAACGAATCCGGTCAATATGAATGCCTATTATCAAAGAGAGTATCTTGGGTTCGGTGCATCGCTTCCGGTGGTCACCGATGCCGGCGAGGGCAAAAGTATCACATTAACAAAGGCTTCTTATGAAGATCCAAATGAGCAGTATGCGGTAATTTTAAAGCCGGATGCAGCTTCAGGAGAATTTTTTGTTGTGGAATACCGCGGGCAGGAAGACCGGGCACAAATGAACACCGGTCTGATTGTCTACCGAATCAATACCGCGGTGTCTGCCGAAAACGGAAATAAGAACGCAGACGGAAATCAGATCAAAGATTTTATTTTTGCGTTCAGACCGGATGAAACTGCTTATAATAAAGGCGGCGGTTACATCTGGTATGCGGCGCTGTCACCGGATAATCAAAAGGGATTTACTTCGCTTGGAAAGCCGTCCGGCGAAGAAAATGAAGGATACGACAATGGTATTATTTATTATTCTGACGGCACAAACAGCGGAATTGTCATTGATCATATCGTGATTAACGGTACATCGGCCACTTTTAATGTGACATTTTCCGAACCTGAGGAAATCAAAGGCACCGAAGAAAATCCATATGAAATTTATACTGTGGAAGACCTTCAGAGTATCGGCGGCAGCAGATCGGGCGTATATTACAAGTTAATGAATAATATCGACTGCAGCGGAAAGACCGTTAAAAGTATTGAAGCCTTTGCCGGCATTCTTGACGGCGGCAATTACACGATTTCAAATTTGACGATAACTTCAAATCAGACGGCGGAGTTTATTCAGAGTGTGAAAGCAGGTTCGGTGATTAAGAATCTGAATTTTAAAAATCCTGTGCTGACGGCGGGAAAAGACAGCGGGAATGCGGCTGTCATCGGCCATAATGCAGGTGAAATAGAAAATGTACATATCATCGGCGGAACAATCACTGCGCCAAATGGCTATGCGGGGGCATTGGCTTTCTCATCAGAAGGAAAAATCAGCCGCGTCACTTCATCAGCAAGTGTTTCCGGAAAGCGTACCGGCGGACTTCTGTATCAGATGAGCGGCGGAAGTATGGATACCGTTTATGTGTGCGGCAGCGTCAAAAGTACAGGCAGCGCCGGAAATAACGGCAGTATCGGAGAAGCAGGGGGCATTTGCACGGACTGGCTGGATCATCTTACCATGGATTGTAAAGATGTATTCTGGGATATCCGGGGGACAGGACAGAATGTGCCTGGATATACGTTTTCCGGCGCAGAGACGATTAGAGGTGTGAGTGGTCTTGAGGTGCAGCTTGCTTCGGGATGTATTGTGGATGATACGATGACTGCAAAGATTGCTGTGACAGGCAGCGGCACTGTGCCAAAAGGTCAGTGGCAGTCGGACAATACACAGGTTTTGACAGTGGATGCTTCAAGTGGTGTATGTAAAGCAAAAAAAGCAGGGACGGCAAATGTTAAGTATACATTTACTGTGGCAGGCAAATCGTTTGCTTTGCAGCAGCAGGTAAAGGTGACAGAAAAGCAGTACACGCCGGTTGAAAAGTTTGTGATCAGATTGTATGAAAATGTTTTGAACAGGCAGGCAGACCCGAAAGGCTTTAAAGAATGGACGCAAAAGCTTGTGTCTAAAGAAAATACCGGTGCACAGGTTGCGGAAGGCTTTGTGTACAGCGATGAACTTAAGAAAAGAAACCTGTCAGACAGTGCATATATTGATATGCTTTATGCGACATTTTTAGACAGAGGTGCGGACCCGTCAGGCAAAGCAAGCTGGATCCACCTGCTGGAAAATGGGGTTTCAAGGGCGTTTATCTTTAAAGGGTTTGTAGAATCACCGGAGTTTTCAGACATATGCAGTCGTTTTGGCATAGAGAGGGGCAGTGTTGTTCTGACCGAGCCAAGAGATCAAAATTCAGGAGTGACGATGTTTGTATTTAGATGCTATGATAAAGTGCTGGGACGAAAACCGGATCAGGACGGCTTGAACGCATGGGCAAATCAGCTGCTTCTTAAAGCGGAAACACCGGAAGAAGTTGCTTACGGTTTTGTTTTTTCAAACGAGTTCAAGGCGAAAAACTTGTCTAATGAAGAGTATGTTAAAGTTTTGTATAAAACATTTTTAGACCGTTCCTATGATGAAGCGGGATTAAAGGCATGGGTCGCAAGGCTTCAGGAAGGCGATTCAAGATATCAAGTGTTTAGAGGATTTGCCTACTCAGATGAATTTAAGAAAATAGCAGCATCGTTCGGGCTGTAAAAAATTTCAGAAACACCGGGTTTTAAAAGCGGAGCAGCTGCCTCATGTGTGAGGAGGATTGCTCCGCTTTGTTCGTATCCCTATGTCGGGAAAGTACAGTATTTAACGTGAGTTGTATTCGTATAAACCACATCGAAACATACGATATTTAATGTGGCTTATATCTATTTTTTTATAATGCTGCTTTACAGGTTCGGGTCTGTCGGATCATAACCGTAGTCGCCGCTGATTCTTACAGCCGACGGTCTTGCCGGTTTATCAAATGGCTGTGCGCAGTTTGTTGTAATGGTTACAGTTGATCCGATGCAGTGATCGTAGATCCATTTGGCATCGCCGACAGTCAGACGGACACAACCGTGGGAAGCGTTTGTGCCAAGCTTGTTGTATTCGGATACGCTTAAAGTACGGTTATTCCGCTGATAGAACCATGCGGAATGGAATAAGTAGTCACCTGAAATCTGGGTAACATACTGACCCCATACGCCGCCCATCATCGATGCCCAGCGGTAACGGTATCTTAAAGTATAAGTACCTTTAATCGTTGGTGTGTAAGCAG
>JALEHN010000008.1 GCA_022770525.1 Clostridiales bacterium | reverse complement strand
GAGCCGATTGTTCGTATCAACAGTCAGTCAGGTAAAGGCGGTGTCGCATTTATCCTTGAACAGTACTTCGGATTTAAACTTCCAAAAGAAATGCACAAGGAATTTGCTGATGCTATTCAGACCATTTCGGAAAAGCAGGGTGAGGTGACACCTGAACAGATTATGAATAAGTTCAGAGATATGTATATCAATGCAAAGAGTCCGCTGCATTTCAGGAAGGTTAAGATCGAAGATATCAGTGAACTTCACGAAGAATATGATACAAAGATTACATTGACATATACAGATCATGATGTGGAAAAAGTGATTGAAGGCTACGGCAATGGTCCTATTGATGCCGTTAAACACGGTTTATGCCAGCAGGCAGGCTTCAATACGAAGCTGACCTTCTACTCAGAGCATGCGCTGACCATTGGCTCTGATTCCCAGGCGGCATCTTATATTCAGTTGATGAATGTTGAGACAGGAAAGACAGCGTTTGGTGTCGGCATCAGTTCAAATATTACACGTTCTTCAATCCGTGCCATTTTCAGTGCCATCAACCGTCTGTTTTTTCAGTAAAAGATGATGAATATTATTGCGCAGACAAAAAGATTGATATTGCGGCAGTTTGAAATCGGGGATCTTGATGACCTTTACCGGATTTACTGTTCAGGCGATGTCCGTCGCTTTATAGAGCCGATGACTGATGATTATGAAGCTGAAAAAGAAAAGCTTGCAAGTTACATTTACTATATGTATGGTTTCTATGGCTTTGGTCTGTTTGCGGTCTGTAAAAAAGACAGCGGGAAGCTGATCGGGCGCTGCGGTGTCTGGATGACTGAACTTGATGGTGAACCGGAAATGGAAATCGGCTACATGATAGAATCTGATGAGCAGAGAAAAGGATATGGTCTGGAGAGTGTTATGGCAGTGATCGACTTTGTCCGGGAAGAAACAGATGCAAAGCGTTTGATTGCACGGATTCACAAAGATAATCAGGCGTCACAGGCACTGGCTTTAAAGGCCGGATTTATCAAAGGTGATACGTTATCTTCTGAACATCAGATGGATTTATACACATATGAGCTGATCCGCAGCAATGATGGGTAGATAAGTATCATTAGTGAGTCTTGAATAAAGGGTATTCTGACACAGATGTTGGAGTACCCTTTTGTTTCATACAGAGGCATCGATGGGCCGGGATATTTCATAACAATTTGTGAGATACTATTTATTAGCGGTGTTTGGCTTTTGACCGTCGGTGCTTTGGGAGAATATATCGGAAGAATTTATTATGAAGTAAAGAAGCGTCCGCATTTTTTGAATTAAGATACGAATTTTAAAAATCATGGTATCTGTTCAGAGCCAACCTCCAAAATGCTTCGCATTTCGTCGGTGTGGCGTATCCGCCAAATAAAATTTCAAAAACAGTCTTAGAAATGCAAGCATTTTACGTCTGTTTTATGAAATTTTGCTTGGCTCTGAACAGTTACAAATCATGCAGACGCCGGGGAGAAAACGGATGATCACAGACAAATTGAAAGATTTATATAAGAAGTATGAGGAGTTAATTTTATATGTATTTTTCGGCGGTTTGACAACCGTTGTCAATATTGTTATTTTCTGGCTGTTTGCTGATGTGATGCATATTCACTATCTGGCAGCCAACTTTGTGGCATGGGCAGGAGCCGTTTTATTTGCCTATTTTACCAACAGACGGTGGGTATTTAAAAGTAAAGTCAGCGGATTTTGGCGTATCCTGCGTGAAATGTTTATGTTTGTGGCAGGAAGAATTCTGTCCGGTGCAGGTGATATGGTGATTATGTTTGTATGTGTTGATGTTATCCATATGGGCAATCTTGTGGGAAAGATTGCAAGTCAGATATTTGTTGTCATATTTAATTATGTTTTCAGCAAAGTCATTATATTTAAAAATAAAAAGTGATTTCGGCCGCGCATTTTTGGTATAAAATGGTCAAAAATATTTCACAATCGCTTCACAGTCAGGACACAAATCGTTGCTAATATATAACCATAAAACAAATCTTGATAAAGGAAAAGAGGTATTTGTTATGAAAGACGATTTTGAAGATAAAGAATTTTCTGATAACATTTCCGGTGAAAGCAGTGATGAAAATCAGCAGCCGGACAGCAGTACACAGCCGGTGGAAAACGGTGATATGAACAGCACTGAGAGCCAGGCCCCAAAACAGCCTGAGAGTTCAGTTTACCGTTATAGTAAAAATCAGATTTATGACAATGAAGCATTAAATGACCGTCAGTCATCCGGTCGGGACAGCGGTTATCATCAGAACAGCAGCTATGGTCAGAACAGCTGCTATGGTCAGGGCAGCAGCTATGGTCGAACCGGCAGCTATGGACAAAGCGGTAACTATAGTCAGGGAAGCAGCTATGGACAAAGTGGCAACTATAGTCAGGGCAGTAGCTATGGACAAAGCGGCAACTATAGCCAGGGAAGCAGCTATGGACAAAGTGGCAACTATAGTCGAGGCAGCAGCTATGGTCAGAACGGCGCTTATGGTCAGAACAGTTACGGCAGGGACAGCGCTTATGGTCCAAACAGCAGCAGTCAGGATAGTAGTTATGGTCAGAACAGCCATCACGGCGGGAATGGCTATTACAGTCAAAATGGCGCAAACAATTCTGACGGCGGTCATTATCACCGGGAATATCAGTACCAGCATACAGCAAAGCCTGCTAAAAAACCACATAAAAACAGAAAGCTGAATGGTTTTGCAAAGGTTGTATGTTATGCACTTGTCTTTGGTCTTGTTGCAGGTGTTATATTTGAAGCAGTTCATTTTGCGGGAGATGCAATCCGCGGTAATAACAGCAAAAGTGAGGTCAGTGCGGAAAAGACAATTGATGTTGTCAGAGTATCCTCTGAAAACGTTGAAACTATAGAAGCGAATGATGTTTCGGATATTGTTAAAGAAGTTATGCCGTCAATAGTATCTGTAAATACAGTAGTTGAAAAAACAGTTCAGGATTTCTTCGGACGTGTTTATTCACAGGAAGGTCAGGGTGCAGGCTCAGGATTTCTTTTCAGTCAGGATAATGACTGCCTGTACATTGCCACAAACTATCATGTAATCGAAGATTCAAAGTCTATATCAGTAAGCTTTAACGATGGCACAAGTGCTGAGGCATCGGTCAGAGGATATGATGAAACTGCGGATATCGCTGTTATTACGGTAAAAATTTCAGAGTTGTCCGAAGATACAAAACAGGCTGTCAAAGTTGCTGTCATCGGTGATTCTGATCAGATTGAAGCGGGCAACAGTGCCATAGCCATTGGCAATGCGCTCGGTTACGGGCAGTCTGTGACGACAGGCGCAATCAGTGCGGTTAATCGTGCTGTGCAGCTGACAGACGGAGAGATGAATCTGATTCAGACATCAGCAGCGATTAATCCGGGCAACAGCGGCGGGCCTTTGCTGAATGCAAGAGGTGAAGTCATCGGTATTAATACAGTGAAATATTCAGAGACAACAGTTGAAGGTATGGGTTTTGCAATTCCAATCAACTCAGCGATGGAAACAATTAATGATATTATCAGCGGCAAGATTGTAAATAAGTCTGACAGTGATTCAGCTTACTTTGGTATTAAAGGCGGAACAGTGACAGAATCACTTGCAGAGAAGATCGGCTGTCCGCAGGGCGTCTATGTAAGCTATGTCTATGACGGTTCTGCAGCTGCGAGAGCAGGTATTTCACAGGGCTGCATTATCACAGCATTTGACGGTACACAGATTACAACCATTGAGGAATTACAGCAGGCACTTACAAATTATAAACCGGGTGACAGTGTCACTGTGGAGGTATATACACCGGACAGTAACGGTAATTATAAAAATAAAGAAACGCTGACGACGATTCTCGGTTCAAAAGATGAAGCGCCGACTGAATAACGGCCATATGAAATGACGATATGGACAAAATCAAATGACGATATATACTAAATAGCCTGACAATATACATTAGAAATACTGCATCGTTTTTCGGATATTTTCCGGGGATCGATGCAGTTTTTTGCCGTATTGAAACTGCGTTTTCTATACGATAAAAAATTCCGGAGGGAGGCTTTTGTATAGGAATTCATATAATTTTTATAATTCTTTAAGTTGAATATGTATATTATATCGTCTATAATATAGTTTAAACGATAGTTATCGTACACAGGAGGACAGATGAATGAGCGATCATGATAAAGACGAGCTTTTAAAGGAAGACTCGGTGAAAGATAAAAATAATACCGGTGGACACTCATCGGATGATAATAAAGAATATGAAGATATTTGTTATGTGTGCAGACGCCCGGAAAGTAAAGCGGGGAAGATGATCCATTTACCGATCAATCATATTTGTGTTTGTCAGGATTGTATGCAGCGAAGTATTGATGCGATGAATAACAGCAATATGAATTATGCGGATATGCTGCGGCAGGTGGATCCGAATGTTTTAAATATGATCAATATGCAGGATATGTTCGGCATGAATATGAATATGGATGCCGAGATTCCTAAGAATCAGCGTCTGAAAAAGAAAAAACCGGCTGAAGATAAGAAGCCTGTCCTTGATATAAAGAATATTCCGCCGCCTCATAAAATTAAGAATCAGCTTGATGATTATGTGATCGGTCAGGAATATGCAAAAAAAGTGATTTCAGTGGCTGTTTATAATCATTATAAACGTGTGGCGACCAACACGATGGATGAAATTGAGATTGAAAAGTCAAATATGCTGATGATCGGACCTACCGGATGCGGTAAAACTTATCTTGTCCGTACCCTTGCCCGGCTGCTTGATGTGCCGCTTGCGATTGCCGATGCGACATCGCTTACGGAAGCCGGTTATATCGGTGATGATATCGAAAGTGTTGTTTCAAAGCTTTTGGCGGCTGCGGGCAATGATGTGGAAAAGGCTGAGCAGGGTATCATTTTCATTGATGAGATTGACAAGATAGCAAAAAAGAAAAATACGACGAGCCGTGATGTCAGCGGAGAGTCTGTTCAGCAGGGACTTTTAAAACTGCTTGAAGGCAGCGAAGTGGAAGTGCCGGTAGGTGCCAGCAGTAAAAATGCCATGGTCCCTATGGTTACTGTGAATACGAGAAACATATTGTTTATCTGCGGCGGCGCATTTCCTGACCTTGAAAATATTATTAAAGAGCGGCTGACCGAGCACAGTTCCATGGGCTTTGTGGCGGATTTAAAGGACAGATTTGATCATGATGAAGATTTGATCAGCAAGGTGACGATTGAAGATCTGCGTGCGTTTGGTATGATTCCGGAATTTATCGGACGTCTTCCGATTATCTTTACCCTTAAAGGGCTGACAAAAGAGATGCTTGTTAAGATTCTTAAAGAGCCGAAAAATGCAATTATCAAACAGTATCAGAAACTGCTGGCACTGGATGAAGTGAATCTGAAGTTTGAAGATGATGCATTGGAAGCGATTGCGGAACAGGCTCTGGAGAAAAAGACCGGTGCGAGAGCACTGCGTTCGATTATCGAAGACTTTATGCTTGATATTATGTATGAGATACCTAAAGATGATAACATCGGCAGCGTGACGATTACACGGGCCTATATAGAAAAGAAGGGCGGTCCGCTGATCCAGATGCGCGGCGTGGCTGCCATTGAAGGTTAAGGGCGGCACTGAGATATTTCATTATAGAAAACGGAGACATTTAAAAAGGCAGCAGAGCATAGGATAGCATAAAAAAGGATAATACGCCATGAGTGAATTATGTGAGAATCAGGTATTATCTCAGCTTTATGCGGATTTTATTGTTGAGTTCGGCGGCAATGCCGAAGTACTTACTGACAGGTATCAGACTGAGTGTA
>JALEHN010000132.1 GCA_022770525.1 Clostridiales bacterium | reverse complement strand
GTAGATATTGTCACGACACGCCACGGAATAAACTTGCCGCTCGCCTTAAGCGCCCGCTTTACCGCATTTTCAATACCGCCGCAGCAAGGCACTTCCATTCGCACCACGGTTACGCTCTTGATATCATTGCCTCCGATAATGTCAGTGAGCTTCTCTGTGTAATCACCGTCATCAAGTTTCGGGCAACCGATGAGCGTTATATGTTTACGGATAAATTCATTATGAAAATTACCATATGCATAAGCTGTACAGTCTGCCGCTACCAAAAGATTTGCTCCGTCAAAATATGGTGCTTTTACAGGAACAAGTTTAATCTGCACAGGCCACTGGGATAACTGACTGTGAGAAACAAAAGTATTTTCCATCTCACAGCTTTCTCTTTTGATTGCTTTCGCCTGCGTACCCGGACAACCGCAAGGAAGCGGTGATGCCTCTTTTTTCTGTTTTGCGGCAAAAACCGCGGCTTCGTCGTAAGCCGGTGCCTCACGTTCCCCAAAGGTTATAGCATCCACAGGACAAGCCGGAAGGCAGTCACCCAGACCGTCACAATAATCCTCACGGGTAAGCTTTGCTTTTCCGTCAATCATCTCAATTGCCCCTTCATGACATGCATCTGCACAAGCACCACATCCGATACATTTTTCTTCATCAATTTTAATAATTTTTCTGACCATATCCTCTACCCCTTCTTCATGTAAAAAGTGCGTCAAAATTTCATATATGCGATGCTTTCTGTACGAATCCGCATATGTGATCATTTCTGTATCACTTTCTTGACTTTATGCCATAATTATAATACAATCTCTCTGACATTTCTGTTGTATTTACAACAAAAACAAATCTGAAAGAAAGGAAAATCCAAGTACACTCTGAAATTATTGGATGACACGCGTTATTTAATGAATCAATACATTTCCGTTCTTAAAAGAACACAGGTGTTTGCCGGTATTTGCGAAAACGAAATTTCATTAATGCTTGACTGTCTAAATGCACGGCTTTGTAAGTATAAAAAAGGAGAATATGTATTGCGGCAGGGAGGCAGCTTAAGTGATATCACCATCCTGGCGGAAGGCTGCCTTCACATTCAAAAAGATGATTATTGGGGCAACCGCAGTATCCTCGGCCGGATTTCTGTCGGTGAAATGTTCGGCGAAGCATATGTTGCCCCTCAAAGTGGTGCGTTATTAAATGACGTGGTGGCAATTGAAGACAGCGCGGTCATTTTCTTTGATGTAAAGCGTATCATTACGACATGTTCGTCGTCCTGCCGTTTTCACACCGCAGTCGTACAAAACCTTTTTTTTGCCATATCCGAAAAAAACAGAAAACTGGTACAAAAGCTGGGACATATGTCTAAACGCTCAACCCGTGAAAAACTGATTTCATATTTGTCAGAAGAAGCCCGGAAGCACAACAGCGCAAGCTTTATCATTCCCTTTAACCGCCAGCAGCTTGCTGATTTTTTGTCAGTAGACAGAAGTGCCATGTCCTCCGAGCTTTGCAAAATGCGTGATGAAGGCTTACTGACATTTAAAAAAAATCAATTTACTCTGTTTTAGAAAGCAGTGGGAGACAGTGTCTCATATGAGTCACTGTCTCCCCTGTTTTTAATAAAATGTTTATGGCCTCCATGATCATCTCTGACTTTCCAATTCAGAGATTTTTTTCATAAGTTCTTCAATTGTTTTCTCTCTCTGCCGGAGTTCTTCTTTGTTTTGCTGCAATTCTTCATTTTTTCTCTGAATCTGACTGTTAATAATATTACGCTGACGTGTTAATATTTTCCTGCCACAATGGCATCAGCCATTGCCTGATCTTTTGCCATTGTCACAATGTAAACACCTTTTTTACCGAATTTTTTAACAAACCGTGGTATGTTCCACGGCGCCACAAGGGCATAAATGCTTTTTTCGTGATCCAGTGCTTTTTCATAGATAAAATCCCATGTCTCATCGCCGCCGTCGGGCTGTCCTGCGCCCGGCGTCCACTGAAGGGCATTTAAGTTTTCAAGACTTAATACCGAATCCAGATGTTTAATGGCGTCAACACCATCCAGATGATACATGCTCTTATCAAGCCACTGTGTCTGTTCCCTGAGATACGGAAGGGCAAACTCATCAAACATGTCCTTGGAAATCATTGCCGAAACATCGCACTGAAGCTTCGCAATTTTTCCCTTGCCCCAGAGCTGGAAAGTTCTTTAAAAAAATCCGCCCATTCGCTGTGTTTTCTGTAAAAAACAGGCGGCTGTCCCATTGGGCAGTCCACATAAGCCTTGCCGCCTTCATAAGTCTCACCGGTAAACAGGTGAACCCACTGATCATTTGGCAGATAAACCTCTTTTCTTATCTGTCCCGACACGGTCACAGGGCTGCAAAGCAGATCTCTGCCAAGGAGATAACTGTAAGCTTCATCATAAGCCTGCGGTTCATCATAGTGATAAAACAGCGGCCGCATCACCGGTATGCCTTCTTTATGATTTTGCATGATGCAGGCACGGATATATTTTTTTAGCTTCACATGGTATTTGGCCATACTTGAAAAATGTGACAGAATATCTTCATCTGCGTCAAACTGAACATTATCCGTCGGACGGTTGCCCTCATGACAGCGCATAGCCGGTGTAAATGCCGAAAACTCCGCCCATCGCATCAAAAGCTCTTTATCTCTGCAGCATTTCGGCATCGTTGTATAGCCGCCGATATCGCTGTGTGTACATCCAAAACCACTCATCGCCAGTGACAGTGTCGCCAGTATCGCCGACGGCAGACCATCATCAATACTCCAGTCCACATGCTGATCTCCGTTCCACATCATCATTGAATACTTCACAGTTTTTGTATGACCTGCCCTGGTAAAAAAGAAAATATCCTCACTTTTTCCCGTTTCTTCAAGCACTTCATGATTTAACTGTGCCCAGATCGCCGGCCAGCGGTTATGTGTCTGTTCATTATCCGACGAATCAAATAATACGGCATCCACCGGCATATATTCTCCGAAATCCGCCATCCAGCCGTCAAGTCCGAAATCGATCATATTTTCCTTTATAATATCTTTATACCATTCATACGCTGCGGGATTGGTAAAGTCAATCATCGCCGCCGGAAATGTGGTCGTTGTGGCCAGATAATCCTCACCGCTTTTTGTGTGAATACAATATCCTTTTTCGTGGGCTTCTTTATAAATGTCCCCTTCAATCGCTATAAACGGATTAATATACCCAAGGAAATGCTTCCCCTGTTCATGCATTTTTTCAATCAGGCTGTCCAGATTCTCATAAAGTTTAGAATCCCATTTCCAGTTCCACATCACCTGACGGCCAAAAGCTGTAAAACGTGCGCCGCACCAGTCCTGTGTCCAGACACCTGCCACAGGAATATCCGCTTTTTCGGCAGCCTCAAGCTTCTTTTCAATAACCTTTGTATCTCCCTGAACTGCCAGAATAATGCCGTCATCGACCCATTCGGGCAAAAGCGGCTGACGCCCCAGTACATTGGTTAACTTTCGGGAAACTTCTTCAAAATCCGCACCCTCACCGAAATATATCCGTTCCGGCAGTTCATGTATGTAAAGGAAATGACAGTGTTCCTCAAATTTAAACTTCATATAGGCATCACTGTCCACATGAACATAATACTTACGGCTTGTGATAAATGTCGGCTGGGCATAATAAGTTTCATACTTTTCAAATGACTGTTTTCTGTCCGGATTAACCCCGAACAGCGTATTTTTGATGACTTTTCCAAAAATTCTCGAAGTATTCTGATGTTCCGCCACCCATATAGCCGCTGTCTTTCCTTTAAGATTAAACTCTGTAAAGCATTCGCCGCATCCGTAGACATGTTCATCACTGACAGAAGGAATCTGTATCCAAAACCGCTGCAGTTTTTTTCCTTCAATCTGTTCAAAATGCAAACATTTTCCGTAATCCCCCGCAGTAACACGAATACGGACAGCAGCTCTGCCGCCTGCGTCTTTAAGGATGAATGCACCATCTCTTTCATGGAGTTTCATCACAAATTTATCATCTATTTTTTCACGAACCTTAAAGCTGCCATGCTTCATCTTAAATTCCGCACGTCCATAACCGCCCTGAAACTTAAGACTTTTAAGATCAAACACACCAAGCAGTTCTGATTTATCCGTTTCATTCTTCAAATTGATGCTATTGTCCAAACTCATTCTCTCCATTTCCTTTTCAGTAAGACACAAGTTTTCTTATTTATACAGCCTTTTTCCCGATCAGCTGTTTTCTAAGGTCTTCCTCCTCTTCTTTAGTCAGTGTTCCGCCTTTGCCTTCCCGGAGGCTGTTCAGATGTTTGATCAGTTTTCCGTGATTTTCTCCTGCCAGCTTGAAACGTGTGGCACAGAACACACCAACCAGAACAAGGCATACCGGAATCAAAGACATGAACATACGAATCATAAACTCAACCATCGGCGGCTGGTAAATTTCAGTAAAATTTGTTGTACCTTCCGGCGGTGTCACATACCCACATACACCAAGAATTCCCGTCACGATTGCCAGACCGATGCCGCTTGAAATTTTTCTTATAAAAGTAGCAAACCCTGAATAAGTGCCCTCCTGACGTTTGCCATAGGCAAATTCACCGATATCCACAATATCACCGAGAATTGTATGAGGTATGAACATAACCGCCGCCAAACCGATACTTATGGCGATAATCATTACAATAATCACTGGCAATGATATCGTCTTCGGCAGGAAGAACAAACAAACGCCCATTGCTGATACTAAAATTCCGCCGGTCATATAAGCCGTGCGCTTACTGTACTTATTGGCCACCTTTGTCCACAGCGGAATGCAGACAAGCTGCGTCAAAAGCGCCGTTGTCAGGCAGAGCGCCAAGATACCGTCTTTTCTAAGATAATAGCGTGTATAATAGGCCATAATCATTGAAATAATGTCCATGCCGAGCATACCAAAAATGAACATACCGACATAAGCCCTGAAAGAGCGAATCTTCAAGGCATTAATAAATGATTTAAAGAAACTGACTTTTTCTGTGTTCGTATCTTCACGGACAACCTCTTTTTTCGAAAAAAATACACAGAGTACAGATATACCAAAAATTGCACCAAATACAACGGCCATCACTGTATATCCCTGTTTACTGGTTGGAAAACTGTTAATAATCAATGTTGGTACTGATGATGCCAGAATAGATCCAAACAGTGAAAAACATGTGGAAACACTCATTACCCGTGTACGTTCATTGTAATCTAAAGTAATCTCAGCACCAAATGCAAAATACGGCACCATGACAACCGTCCATATCGTGCTGAAGGTCATATAGCTTAAAATAGCATAGGCCAGCAGCATGCTCTGGCTCTCAAAAGATACCGGTGCAAACAAAAGCACATAGGAAATCAGCACAGCAATGGAACCGAACAGAAAATACGGCCGCCGCCTGCCCCACTTTGACCTTGTTTTGTCTGTAATGCGCCCCATCAGCGGGTCTGTAATGCCGTCCCAGATTTTCCCGGCAAGCATAACAAACGGTATGTACGCCATATTTAAGCCAATCGTGTCGCTTAAAAAGATGGAATACAAAAAACCCACAAGCTGAAAACCGCCGCCGCCGTAAACATTCCCCATCGCGTATAAAATTTTCGTCCGCAGACCTACCTTATCTGCACTGACTGTCTGTGTGCTCACTTTCTTATGACCCATAAGAACCTCCTCCTTTAAATTATTTTTGTACATGTTGATTAAAACTCTTAATTTTCCCCTATTATTTTTAGTTGAATTATACTACTTTTCCTATATTCATGTCAATCGAACCGTATATTTTATTTAAAGCTTTAAAAATATTTCCAATGTCAAATTTTTCAAATTAAATAAAGCAGTGCTGCCATCTTGCTGACACGCACTGCTTTTCAGTTAAAATTCATGTATGCTGTTTTAATCTTCGATCGCTGCTTTTTGCCCATTAATTTCACAGAATATTTTCATATCAAATTTAGGCTTTCTGTCATAATCATAGAGGCCGTTGGTCTCCTGTTCAATATCATAGAGCTGTGTGTAACAAAATCCCATGATATATGGCTGCTTCAGCAGGCACTCTGTAAGCCCTTTGTATCTCTCAATAAATTCTTCCTCTGTCTTTGGTGCCTCTCCGTAACCCCATGCATCTTTGTTTTCGCTTGAAGTGTCCCATTTAATTCCGCCATATTCACTGATAAACAGCGGAAGACCTTCTGTATAATGCTGTCTGCCCGGATGTTCCTCTCTGAAAGTACCGTTTTCTGAAAAATCTTTATAACAGCTGTTAAATTCTGCCACGTCCTGTGTATAATTGTGCAGATCATAAATATCCGTCACAACATGGAAGTGACCTGATGTATCAATACAAGGTCTTGTTGGATCAAGGGCTTTTGTCATTTTATAAATATTTGAAAGGATTTGGTCATTCTGCTTTTTCCCTTCATAATCCCACGTTTCATTAAACGGACACCAGCCGATAATCGACGGATGATTAAAATCACGTTCCACGGCTTCAAGCCATTCTGGCATAAAGTTTAAAAATGCGGCCGGTTCTGACAGGTCAAGCCCCCAGTTACCGTGTTCACCCCACACAAGATAACCTTCCCTGTCGCAGTGATACAAAAATCTCGGTTCAAATATTTTCTGATGAAGCCTTGCACCGTTAAATCCTGCCGCCATGGAAATCTTTATATCATTTAATAATGCCCCGTCTGACGGCGCTGTATAAATGCCGTCCCTGTAAAAGCCCTGATCCAGAACCGTTCTTTGAAAAACGGATTTTCCGTTTAATAAAAATCTGTAGCCGTCGATACCCACCTTGCGCATGCCGGCATAGCTTTTAATCTGATCTGAGACATTTCCGTCTGTAAATTCAATCTCTATATCATAAAGTCTGCCGTTTCCGCACTCCCATAAATACAGAGCATCTACAGGAAGTTTTAACTTATTGCCGCTGCCGGACACAGCCTTTGATACATGACCGCATGTCCTGCCTTCATAGCTTGCAGTTATATCAACCTTACCCGAACTGTTCACATCGCAGTCAATATAAAAGCATTTTTCTTCGATGTCAGGATAATATTTAATATGCTTTACATACGAATCCGGAACGAATTCCAGCCATACCGTCTGCCAGATACCGGTCGTCCTTGTATAGTCACAGCCTTGTGAAACGTAAGAAGCGCACTGCTTGCCCCTTGGCTGCCGACCGCTTCTTACGTCATCTTCGGCATATACTGTAATGATGTTTTTACCGTCTCTGACTAATTTTGTTATATCAAATTCGAAGGAACTGTAGCCGCCGATATGACGTCCTGCTTCCTGTCCGTTAATAAAAACATGGCACTCATAATCGACTGCGCCGAAATGAATCAGCACCCTGCCCTTTAACTGTTCCGGTGTCAGTATCACTTCCCGGCGATACCAGACAGCGTTGATAAAGTCTTTATACGCAACCCCGCTTAACTTACTTTCCGGACAAAAAGGGACATTAATCATTAAATCAAAATTCCTGCCTGTTTCTTCATCGGCCAGATACATTTTTCTATCCATGCCGCTTTTGCCGAAATCAAAAGCAAACTGCCACTGCCCGTTTAAATTGATCCAGTTTTCTCTCGCAAACTGAGGATTCGGATGTTCCATTCTAAAATCCATCACACACACCATACCTTTCTGAAATTCATTTCCATATTTATGAGCCACATGCTATATTGTATTTGTATATTATCATCTTATAGTGTAAAATAAAATAGATAAAACAGCTAATATAGTGAGGATTTTAAGCATATGGAGTATATAAAAAGTTTAATTGCCGATGATCGTATCATGAAGCTGCCCTTTTACATAGAGCTGGCAGGCATCACTTATCCCGATCCCGGATATGAAATTAAAAGAGAAAAATCAGACATCTATGTTCTGGAATATGTCATGGAAGGCAGCGGTATTGTCCGGGTCAACGATGAAACCTTTTATCCTCAGGCAGGTGACGTCTATTTACTTCCCAAAGGTGCCTTCCATCATTATTCAGCTTCCAAAAAGACACCCTATAAAAAAATCTGGATAAACGTTGATGGTGACCTTTGTGAACACCTGATTCAGGTCTTTGGGCTTTCCGGAAAATATCTTTATAAAGATATCAATATAGGTTATTTATTCGAAGAGTTTCTTTCTCTATGCGAACAGCAGGATTTAGATATTGCGGACATTTATGAACAGTGTACCGTCATATTTTTCAGGATTCTTCAGAAACTTTCAATGCATCATAAAGACATCCGTGATTATAATGCCTGTGCCCTGAAAGCAAAAAAATACTGTGACAATCATATTTACAGTCAAATTACCGCAGCCGATGCCGCGGCACATGTCTGTCTGTCCGTGTCACAGTTAAACAGATTATTTAAAAAGGATTTCAAAACAACTGTGTATGCCTATATTCTGAACAATAAAATAAATGCCGCAAAATCACTGCTTTGCGGCACAGCCATGTCCGTTGGTGAAATCGCCTGTTTACTGAAGTTCACCGACGAACACTATTTTTCAAATATTTTTAAAAAGAAAACAGGCATGACACCGACTGCTTTCCGACAGAAATAAGAATTATATTTTTTGCTCCATGTTTACCGGATGTTTTGTTAAAATATCCAGTAAACATGTTTTTTTGAAAAAGTAAGTCCCAGTTTTTTCTGAAGCCTCAGTGATTTTTCATTGCCGGCCACAACCTGACAAAACGGCAATAAATGACGCTCCATCATATGATGAATCATAAAAATTTCAAGCTCTGTGCCATAGCCGCTGCGGCGATATTGAGGCAATACTTCAAGAATACCCATACTGCCTTCCAAATGCTGCCCGACAAAACCAACAATATCATTATGATGATATCCGATAAAAAGATCTTTTCGCTGAATAATAGCTTTTAACTCTTCTTCTGTCAGCGTATCATAATGAGACAAAATCATACCGAGATTACAATCTTTTGCATTTTCTATGCGAAGTGTCTGAGGCATCTTCGGCGGATCAGTCAGCAAATACGCCGCCTGAAAACAATCCAGTGTCTCTGTAAGTCCATACCGGTTTTTGATCAACGGAATCAACTCAGGCAAAAAGACGACCATCAGACGATATTTTAAATGCTCATATTTTATAAGCCATGCGGCGGCAATTTCAAAATCCTCCGCAGCCAGCATCAAAGCACCGCTGACCGTATCCCGCAGAAAAACACCATTTTCATTGTATTCATAAATTTCTGCCGTCCCCCGCCTCATCACCTCTGTGAGACCTGCATACAATACAGCATCATTATTTAAAAACATTTTATCCCTTCATTCTTTAAGATTCGCCGAATGTCTTAAAATATGCCCGTCAGGAATATTTCCAGACCGATGATAATCAGTATAATACCGCCAAATATCGTTGCTTTATTTGATAATTTTGTACCGAATTTTTTGCCGATCATCAAACCTGCCATACAAATAATAAATGTCACTACTGCAATGATCAGTGAACAGACAAGTGCCATCAAAAAGTCATATTCGGATATGGTAAATCCGACAGACAATGCATCAATGGACGTCGCAATGCCCTGTACGATCAGCGCGCCTGCACCGACTTTGAGTGCTTCCGCCTCTTCCTCTTTATTCCGTATGCCGTCAATCAGCATTTTCCCGCCGATGTATAAAAGCAGTATAAGCGCGATCCACGGAATAAACTTTTCAAATGCTTTAAAATAACGGACAATCGTATGTACACATACCCATCCGATCATCGGCATCAGCGCCTGAAAAAATCCAAAAACACCGGCAACAATACACATTTTTCTTTTTCTCATTCCCGGTTCATTGAGACCGTTGGCCAGCGATACAGAAAATGCGTCCATAGCCAGACCTACGCCGAGAAGCACACTGTTAAAGAAAAATAACAAATTCCATTCCATACTATCTTCCTCCAAAAAGATAAACAATCATACAGGGTGCCGTTTTTTATATATAAACCTCATAAACCGGATATTCGAAATCAAAGGTGTACCCCAGTTTTTGCGCCAGTGCCACAGACCCCGGGTTATGTGCATCCCAGCTTGGATAAAGACCTCTGTCAAGACATTCAAGAATCAGCGCGGCCCCTGAGGCCAGCGCAAAACCCTGGCGGCGGCAGTCCTGCCTTGTGTCGATTTCAATTTCAATGCCTTCACGGTAACGGGCATATGTCGACGCGCCGGAAAGAATACATCCGTCTTTGACAACAACAATACCAACGGCCAGTGCCTCATACATCTCATAAGTCGGAAACTGGGAGACAAGATCGCGGCTCCAGTCATTTTCAAAACACCGTTCATACATTTCCCGGTCAATTTTCTTAAGCGAACAGGACGGTTTCAGTGAATGAACATACGAAAGAAGTACTTCTTTATTAAAACAATCCGGTTCTTTTTTAATGGCATAGCGCATTCTTCGTTTTGCCTGTTCTTTGTACACACTTTCAATCAATTCAGACCAGGCTTCACTTTGCGGCACCATAATCAGAAAATCTTTTTCATAATCATAACTGACAAGACATTCTGACGGCTGCCCTGCAAAAAAGCAGAAATCCCCCATCACAGCCGCTGCCGAAGACGGATTTTCTTCACTGTCCGCATAAATATTTCCCATCACGCTCTGAAGACATGATAAAACAATCTTCTCATCCCAACCTTCAAATAAATGCGCCGCTGCCATCGGCGAAGATAATATCTTTACATTCCCTGTTTCCATAAATTCTTCCTTTCAGCCATTATTAATAAATATTTTCTGTTCATTTACATCAACAATCGCCTGAGCTCCGTATGGCAGCACAGTCCGCGGCAACGCATGTCCGAAATTTACATTATACAAAACCGACAGTTTCGGATCATCAATCACATCGAGATATATCTGCTTATACTCCCCGTAATACTTTTCATCCTGAGGCTTACCGACAATAACACCGTTGACTGCCGTAAAGACACCTTCTTTTTTTAAGGCTTCCAGTTCCTTTCTGAAAAGTTCAGGTTCCGGCTTTTCTTCACATGTTTCTATAAAAAGTATTTTCCCTTTCCACTCATCTTCATCCGGGAAAATTCCGTATTTTTCACATATTTCACCCTCATCGGCATATCTGGAAGATGTCAGAATATCATAAATACTTTCAAGACAGCCGCCAAGCAGTTTTCCCTGAAATTTTCCCTCACCCTGCAGCAGTTCAAAACCGTGATTTTCTTTATGGACGATACGGTCAGTGCCGACAGCTGCTTTAGAAAAATCTTTTCTTTCCTCATACCATACCTGGCTCGGACTTATCTCCATCCGGTTTTCTTCCTGAATATACCATGAAAATGCATCTTTTGTATACGGAAGCATTTCATTGCCTATTTCTCCCAGGTCACAAATAAATGCCGGGCCGTAAAATGTCTGCATTCCAAGTCGGTAAAACATCAGATGATTCACTGTCGTATCCGAAAAACCTGTAAATAATTTCGGATGACTTCTTACTGCTTCTGTAAATTCTTTATCCTCCATTAAGTAGGGCAGCGTCCGGTATGTATCATCACCGCCAATGGCACAGATAATTCCTTTAATATCATCGTTCAAAAATGCTGTTTTTAAATCCTGGGCTCTCTTTTCAGGATGCCTCCTTAAATAATCAATACCCTTTAATGCATTTGGCATAAACACAGGCTCCAGACCAAACATTTTAAGACGTCTGAGACCAATTTCTATATTGTGGCTGCAAAAATCTTCTCCCAGCATTCCGCTGGACAGACTGACAATAGCTACTTTATCTCCCTGCTTTAACTTTTCAGGCTTAACTATACCTGTTTTTTCATGAAATACTTTTTCTGCCTTTAGCTTTTGAGACTTTAACATAGCGTTTCTGCCACTCAAAATGTGTTTAAACATACATAACACATCGAGAAATTGAAGTCCTCACGGATACTTCTTACTGTTTCGCAGTGTATGCTTTGGCGGTTACACGTAACACGCTACTCACAAGTTCATCTACACTCCACAGTCGTAAATTCCCGAAATAGCCTTCGGTACATACTTACGTTTGCCTGATCATGCAACTTCGTAAGTCTCAGCATCTCTTAGATTGAGACTTGCATTAAAATCCCTGTCTTCAACATAACCACATGCACATCTGTAGATTCTGTCAGAAATCTTTAAGTCTTTCCTGATCCGCCCACAACAATGACATAATTTAGAAGATGGATAAAATCTGTCAGCGATTCTTAATTCAATGCCGTTATCATCGCATTTTGCTTTTAGTCTGATCCTGAACTCACCAAACTTCTGCGATGCAACAGCTTTTGAAAGATGTCTGTTCTTCATCATGCCTGCTACATTCAAATCTTCAATAGTTATATAAGATGGTTTGGTTTTCACTATCTCAGCTATGATCTTATTGATGTAGTCGGTGCGGATATTGTCTATTTTATGATGCAATTTCTGTACTTTGAGTTTTTGTTTTTGTATATTTGCTCTTTGAGTGACTTCTCCTTTCTTC
>JALEHN010000131.1 GCA_022770525.1 Clostridiales bacterium | reverse complement strand
TGTTTCTCATTTTTTCCGGACGTATCTGAAATTTTCTCTGTCTGAAATGTCTGCTCTGCCCTGGCACGTATACTGCCGTCCGCAACTGTAATTTCCAGGATATCATTTTTTGCCACATCGTTAACTGATTTAACAGGACTGCCTTCCCTGCTGACATAAGCATAGCCGCCGCCCAGCTTTTCCAGCGGTGACACCCCTTTAAGCCGCTGGGCATCAAGTGCCATCCGATGTTTCACGGCTGTCATCTTCTGAAGCATTAATTCTTCCAGACGACTCTCATAATGCATCGTATCCTGGCGTTTCTGTATCAGCTGCTGCCTTGGACTTAAATGTCCGAGAGCCGATTCCATATGGGATACTCTGACTCTGGCTGCCGTAAGGCTTCCCCTGAAACTATAATCGAGCCGCGCCTCATAATCTCTGATTTTTTCCAGAACTGCAAGCACATCAGGCACTGCCAGCTCTGCCGCTGCTGACGGTGTCGGCGCCCGAAGATCTGCCGCGAAATCCGCAATCGTAAAATCCGTCTCATGACCTACGGCTGATATAAGGGGTGTCCGGCATTCATAAATCGCCCTGGCCACAATTTCTTCATTAAAAGCCCACAAATCTTCAATGGAGCCGCCGCCCCGTCCGATGATGATGACGTCAACACCATATTTGTCAAGGGCCCGGATTCCCTGTACGATCGTCCCGGCTGCACCTTCTCCCTGCACCTTTGCCGGATAAAATACAAGCTGCAGATAAGGATTTCTCCGAAGGGATACGTGGATCATATCCTGTATCGCCGCCCCGGTACTGGCTGTAACGATTCCCAGCTTTTTAGGAAACACCGGCAGCGGCTTTTTGATTGAACGGTCAAAGAGGCCTTCCGCCTCAAGCTTTTTTTTCAGCCGTTCATACTGTTCATACAGATAACCTGTGCCCTCTTTAACAATCTCAGACGCATATAACTGGTATTTGCCGTCCCGTTCGTAAACACCGATACTGCCAAGGACTATGACCTGCATACCTTCCTTCAGCACAAACGCAAGTCCTCTGCGCTGCCCCGCAAACATCACGCAGGCAATGGCACCGCCTCTGTCCTTTAATGTGAAATAAATATGTCCCGATGAGTGATATTTACAATTTGAAATCTCACCTCTGACATAAATATGATTCAGTGCATAATCACTGCCGATCAGCTCTTTAATGTACTGATTCACTGCCGAAACCGAATAAATATCTCTCATACTACGCCAGTCTCGCAAGCACGCCATTGACAAAGGAAGCTGATTCTGTGTTGCCGTAACGTTTCGCCAGTTCCACAGCTTCATTGATAGCAACACCTGTCGGTACATCATCATCAAACTTAATCTCATAAAGTGCCAGACGTATAATTGTCAGTTCCACACGGCCCATACGGTCTGTTTTCCATCCAAAAACCGCCTCATCGATCATCTGGTCCAGTTCACTGACTTTTTCAATCACTTTGCTGCTTTTTCCCAGCAGGTAAGAAAGTTCCGCCTCTGACGGATCTGCCAGTGCTTCTGTATAAAGCTTCATCTGTTCTTCATATTCACTTTCATCATGAAATTCAATCCTGAATAACATTCTGAAAAGGTGTTCTCTTAATTCTGATCTGTTCATTTCATAATCCTTTCTACATCACAGGTAATGGCATAAATCGCAAATTTTCATACATGAAAGTCCCGGTTTAAAATGTAATGAAAAAGGCTGCCTTGCAACTAAGACAGCCCTGAATTTGCTCATTTTATGCAAAAACTATTTATCATTGTCAAAGTTCACGTCTGCAATACGGATATTCACTTCGGAAACATGAAGTCCTGTCATCGTCTCGATCGCATTCTTAACCTTATCCTGAACAGCTTTGGAAATTTCAGGGATATTGTAACCATAGGCAATACTGATTGCCAGATCAACCTTGACATCCTCCGGTGAAACTTCAATGCGCACACCTTTTGAAAGATTTTTCATACCGAGCTTGCTCACAAGATCATTTGTAATATTTCCCGCCAGAGATGTCACACCTTTGACTTCTGTGGCTGCAAGTCCTGCGATAATAACAACAACCTCATCCGCAATCTTCACTGTGCCTAAACTGCTTATATTTTCCATCGCATACTCCTCGTCATGCTCTTTCGTCATATTCCAAACCCTCCATTAATATAATGCTGCCTTATCGTTCGGCTTTGATATACATTCTATCCAAATTATAACACAGTATCCCCCTGTTTGAAAAGGAATAATTTCAGTTTGCCCAAAACTGTAACAAACTGCTAACAATACGTTTTACCCGCAAACTCGATCACTTTTTTCGTCAGCACTTCCATGGAATCCACATACCAGTCCCCCAGGTTTTCATCCGCTTTGATCACTGACAGTTCCGTACAGGCAAGCAGTACTTTTTTACATCCGGCACTCTGATACGCTTCCTCAATTTTTTTCCAGCGCACAAGGTCGCAATTCTTCCCGTTTTTGATCCGGTCATAAATCTGATACATGACCTCTTTTTGAATATCCGGTGACGGTATAAACGGGCGCAGTCCCTGCTCAATGACAGCCTTCTGGTAAAGGCCGGTCCTTACAGTACCGTCCGTTGCCATAATTCCCACAAGCTCTCCCGGACACAGACCGGCCGTATACGCTGCTGTCTCACGGATCATATGAATGATTGGAATATTTAACTGATCCTTCATCATATCCACAAAGTAATGAGATGTATTGCATGTTATGCCTATGGCTTTACAGCCGCACCGTTCCAGCATTTTTGCATCTTCAAGAAGCTGATGTAACGGCTTTTCATAGTCGCCGGATAAAATCGCTTCTGTCCGGTCCGGCATCGAGGCATCATTTAACAGAATCATATCAATATGATCCTGGTCTTTGTGCGCCTGTGTATGTTCAATAACCATTTTATAAAAAAGCTGGGACGCCATCGGTCCCATACCTCCGATGATTCCTATTGCGTTCTTCAAAATATCCTCCATTGTAT
>JALEHN010000124.1 GCA_022770525.1 Clostridiales bacterium | reverse complement strand
CATCTCCGCATTTTACCCAGAGAATATTTCTGAATTCCTGAGCAAATAAGTTCTCTGGTATATCACTACATATGATTGGGAGCCCTGCATATAGGGCTTCTAAAAGTGCATAAGAAAGACCCTCTGCTCTACTGATATGCAAAAATACAAAAGCTTCTTTATAAAGAATGTTGATATCTAAAACAGGTTTTGAAAATTCAATCTTTTCACTTACGTTTGCGTCAGTTAAATATCTTTCACATTCGTCCTGCCCGATAACCTTTACTTGTATGCCATGTGCCATTGACTTCACAGCATCTACAAGAACATCAACACCTTTGCGATAAACTTCCCATCCAAACATCAACGCTTTCTTTTTGCTTTTGCAAAGATCAATTTGTTCAATATCAATTCTGGAGGTATTGATACCGTTTGGTAAATACGTAATGTTTTCTTTCTTAAATCCCAATTGTTCTGCAAACAGAGCATGTTCCTCAGATACGGACAAAAGAAATGCTCTACGACTAAATACCCCATACTGCATTTTTGTCAAAATTTTTCTTGAAAACGTACTCTTGTCATAGTTTTCCTTTAATGCATCATGCAAATGCCAAAACACCCTTGCACTTTTAGGGGCAGTAACAGTTGCAGGAATATCATACAGTTCAAAATGAGAATGTACTATTCCAACTTTGTTTTCTCTATATATTGTTCTAAATATCTTATAGGTATTGATTCGTAATCTAGCCTGAGCTTCCGGCAGAAAATATACCTTTGTTCTTTTCTCTATTTCTTTACACCACTCTTTATCCCTTGCACGTTCCGGAAAGGCATAAATGGTTTTTATTCCTTTATCAGCTAAAGATCTCTCCAAGCTGAGCAACGAAGAAATAAAATTACCTGGTGCAGGTGCAGCAAATGCACATGCTTGCAAAACAACCATATTTAATCCTCACTTATCATCCTAACCAACATTCTCTCAACATCTTTAATTGTCTGATCTACTTTAAAGATTTCACCTCTGACCGTTGCCTGGTCTTTATAGTGTTTCAGCAGTTCAGGATTATCCAATAGATTTTTTATTCCCGCATACAATGATTCCTCATCATTTTTGGTGATTAATCCATACTCATTATTGCTGCCCAACAATTCTTTCATTCCAGATACATCCACTGTGCATATAGGTGTTCCAACAATCAATGCCTCTGTTACTGCAGTCGAAAAACCTTCTGATAAACTAGAGCACACAAACAAATCGCATTTTGCGACATATTTATACGGATTTGTTTTATATCCTAATAGGGAAACAGTCTCCGACAACGAATTATCAATGATTAATTGTTCCAATTCTTTTTGCTGAGGCCCCATTCCTAAAATATATAAATGTACTGGATACCCTTCATCCTTTAATCTTTTTCCAACTCTAAGAAAGCGATCAAACCCTTTCACCGGTTTCAATGAGCCAACACCAATCAGCCCAATCTTTTTATATTGGAGTTCACAGGCGTCCTCTTTGGACATCGTAATGATCTTATCAGACTCAACCGTATTATATAAAACATCTGTAGCACCACTATATGAACACTGTTCTAAAAATGCTTTACGAACACCTTGAGAAACAAAAATCATTTTATTCATTGCATTGTAGCAGTTTTCTGCTTCTTCCTTGTTCCTAAAAGACTCGATAACATCTTTTTGTGTATTCATGGTACAATGTACCCAGGCAATCAATTTCGTGTTTTTATTATTACAGCCGCTAATTACTCTTGCGGCTGGTCCCTCTAAATAAGAGATTTCTATGTCATATTCGTCTTTCACGAACCATTTATGCAATTGTCTAGGTGTAAACAATTTCATGATATGGCTATTCCCTGGTATCATTCTAGGGAAAATCGTCCGATAATTAATTTCAGGACGCAAGAACTGTTCATTCACGCCACCGCCAAACAAAGCAATGACTGTTACATCAAATCTAGTTAGATCCATGTTGTTGACCAGATTCACCAGCACTTTTTCTGCCCCACCTTGTCCCAAATCATGAATCAAAAACAATACCTTAATCATTATTTCTTTCCTCGTAAATTCCATTTATGTAATTTATCATATAGGAAATTCGGAAGCAGACCAACAATAATTGGTCTTAACGCTCTTGCATAACCCCAAATCGGTAATTTCAACTCTTTTATCGTAAGGCATATCACATAAGCAGAATTGAGTCTATACTTAAACTTTCTGCGATTGTACGCATTTCGATCATCTCGCATACTATAAAGGATTTCACCAATATTCTTTCCTTTATATCCTGCTTTGTACATCTTCATCCACAAATGGTAATCCTCAACTCGCAACAATTTCTTGTCTACCGAATATCCTTGAACTGCATCATAAGCTTCTTTTCTTACCATGCAAGGGGCATGACAAAAAGGTGTTTCGTACAAGAAGTCAATACCTTGCGGGTATGTGGGATGACTCATTTTACCCCATGTACCAAATTCATCAAAATATGCCATGTCTGTACTGACAATTGCTATTTCCGGTTCACTCTCTAATACAGCTAATTCTTTGGCAATACGCTCCGGAGAACACACATCATCTCCATCCATACGTGCAATATAATTTCCTTTCGCTACTGCCAAACATTTATTGAGTGTAGCGTTTAATCCTAAATTCTTTTCATTTTTTAACACAACAATTTTTTTAGGAAACTTTTCTTTATATGAAAGTGCCACGCTTAACGTATCATCTTGTGAACCATCGTCACACATAATCAGTTCCCAATCAGAAAAAGTCTGATTTACGATAGAATCAATGGCTTCTCCTAATGTAGTGGCACAATTGTAAATTCCCATAATTACACTAACTGTAATCATACCTTATTCACCTCAATTCTTATATCAAACCCCATGCTAAATGAACTTGGTAGTAGTAAAAAGCAAGGAAACAAACAATCATTCCTAATTTCAATAATCTAGACGATTGTTCCGTAAAAATGTTGTCCAACTCCCACGGCAAGAGGATGCCCGTTGCGTACATAGAGCAGAAAATTGGGAGACGTCCGATAAATATTCCCGAAGTCACTGCGCTCAAGCAATAGAATAAAGTCGCCAAAACGCCCATGTTACAAGCCAAATCTATGACTGGATCTTTTTCGTGCTTGATAAACTTAATTCCGATGATAGAAAGTATCGTAGGAATCGAATATACCAATACTCTTAACGGATTAGTTCCATCATCATTACCTGCCTGCCAGTCACTAACAACATTAGCATATTGCGTGTCTGTTAATAACGTATCAAGCAAATCTGTAAACTGATCCACAAACATAATTGCAACCGCAAAAGCAATGATTGCCAAAAAGGTCTTCCTATTCCAAGCTCGTCCTTGAACAATAAAAACAATTGGTATCATCAAGAGTGCTGAACCATGAATTGTCGATGCCAAAAGAATTACGGCAATCAATGAAACATATTTTTTATTTAGCATCAACTCTGTTGCAGCAAAAATCAATGCTACTGCTGTGAACTGACGCACACCATTGTGCATCCATGAAAGATAATCCGTTGTTGTGACAAACAAGAATAGTGCCAAAACAAAATTAGAAGAATACTTTCTGAACACAAGCGCAACACTCAGTCCTTGAATAAGCGCTATCACTGCAAAAAACAGTTCGTATCTTTCTCCGACTACACATTTAATCAAGATGCTTAAAACAGAGAATCCTTTATCCTTGTTCACCCCGGCAATATACGATGGCAACTCAGAAAGTGTATTCGGTAACGCAGCAAACATTCTCACGTATGCATCTGAGTCACCAAACGACAAGGGTCTGGTAATCGTCCAATAAATAAGCGGAATCATTGCAAAAATTGCAAATCCGACACTTACTCTTGTTACTTGTTCGCCGAGTACATACTCATTTCTTTGCACATGCAAAGTACGGCTCAAAAAGAAAACCACCGCCAACCAAATCAATATTAAAATATACTGCGACATAAAAATGCTCCTTATCAACTATTCATCTGTCAACGTCTAAATCTATAGGTAAAAAAATCTTTTGCTACATTTATTCAGCCTAATATTATACCATACTTCATCGATACATTCCACCTTTTTACACGAACATTATCGACCTTCATTTTACTGAATCAGCAATTAATTTTTACGCATCTTCCCATGAAAACGATATAAAAGTAAGAAGGCCCTTCTATGCCCTTCTGCTGCACCTTGACATCTTAATATCGGTATTCCAAAACAACCATCTACAAGGAGCCAGGATATTCTATCGCCATGACCGGGAAGGGAGGCGAAATTATACGCAGCGATTTCATAGGTGATCTAAGGAGGAACCGGCATTCCTCTGAGCCATAATCTGTAGATGATAATGATACTTCCGCTAGGCAAGAGCGGCGGGCTGGCAGCCGAACCCGAAAATGTTATGACACCTATCGCCATAGGGCTTTGGAATTTGCCCAAGATTCAGGGCGTGAGATAATATGAACAATTATTGAAAGCTTATTTATGTCAGACATCTCCAATAATAACGATAACCCCCTATAGATATAATAGGGACAAAAAACGCTTCATAGCTTTTAATAGAAATTTGAAGATCCTGGAAAAACGTAAAAAAATAGCACTCTTTCGAGTGAGGAAAAATCTGCAATAATTTTTTTGTTCCTATCTTGACAATGGGCTACATACTCACATAAATCGGAAGACGTCCCATAAATATACCGGAAGTTCCCATGGATACGATGTAAAGCGCTGTTGATACTAAACCTGCATTCGTTGCCAAATTGATTACAGGATCATTTTCTTCTTTAATATATTTCAGGCCGACTAAAGATAATATCGTTGGAATGGCGTAGACAAGGACTCGAAGCGGATTAGTCCCATCATCATTCCATGATTGCCAATCACTTACCATATTTGTATACACTGTTTCTGACAACAATAAATCCAGAATATTCGTAAGCTGATCTGCAAAATACAAAGTGGCACTACTCACTAAAATCAATAAGATTGTCTTTTTGTTCCACGGCTTGCCCTGTATGATAAAAACAACCGGAATCATGAGCAACGCTGAGCCATGTATTGTTGCTGCAAGTAAAATCAACAAAATCGTTAGAAGATACTTCTTTTTCAACATCAATCCTGTTGCCGCAAAAATAATTGTAACAGCAAGAAACTGTCTCAGACCATTGTTTACCCAGGAAATATAATCTGTAGTTGCAATAAACATAAAAATACTCATCCAATAATCACACGAATACTTTCTGCATATCATCGCAACAACAATAATTTGAAAAGCTGCAATAATGAAAAAAAACAAAACATCTGAATCTTTTATGATCAGCCTGAAAATAAGCAGCAGTACGGAAAATCCTTTATCCTTCACAACTTCTGAAAGAACCCCAGACCATTCCGAGATCGTTGCTGGCATAGATAAAAACCAACTACGATAAGATGCCGTGTCTCCCACCATCATATCTGATCTGAGTGCCGCAGCCACAATATAGGGGATTGCCAATGCAATTGCTGCCGGAACACTCCAACGTTCTTCTTTTTTACCTAATACCAATTCCTGCCGCATTGGAAAGAGATTCACTAAAAGAAATCCTCCAATGAAGCACCAGATCAACAACCACCAATAACTCGTTAATATCATAACTGTGATCCTTTCTTTTCTTGCACCAGAACCAAATTCTATAGATTTTCAATTTTTAATTATACCATGCAAACTGCTTTTTTCCAAACACTTTTCTATGATTTAAAAAAGGCACCCGAATTCAAGTGCCAATCTCTGCGCAATTTATTGCAATTTACGAAACAATAAGCTATTTCAAAATAACGACCAGTTCATTGCTGAAATCAGCTCTATTGGTTATTTATTTTTTCTGTAACCTTACTGTCTTACCAGCACCCTCACAGTTTCTTCCACAACCTTTTCTTTGGCGAATTCATTTTCCATTTTCTGTCGTCCGAGAACACCCATGTTTTCCCGTTTTTTCTCTGACAGTCCAAGGAATTTTTTCATGGCCTCATAAAGGCTGTCTGTATTCTTCACCTTACAGAGAATACCTGTCTTTCCATGTTCCACAGCTTCCCTGCAGCCGTAAATATTTGTTGTGATCACAGGTCTTCCCATCGCTGCAGCCTCCAGCAGGACATTGCTCATACCCTCATGATAGCTTGGCATCACTACACAGTCTGCGGCTTCATAATAAGGCCTCGGTTCTTCCTGAAACCCATGAAATTCAGCAATACCCATACGCTGCAGTTCTTCCACCTTTTCTTTATAGGCATCTTCAAAAAATCCCACAAGATCAAGAACGAAAGCATGCCCCTCCCGATGAAGCCTTTTGGCCGCATCGAACAGTTCATCAATACCTTTTTCTTTCATAATTCTTCCAAGATAAAGAAAATGGATTTTTTCATGTTCGGAATTGCATTTAGGATACGGCTTATACGGATATTCTTTTAGATTGATTCCGGCACCATGAAGCAGCTTAACCTTTTTCGTCGGAATAATCTTATGTTTTATAAATAATTTTGCATTGCCTTCATTTTCAAAAAAGACTGTATCAACCTTCCGGAATGCTGCTTTATACAGAACCGTGACAAACTGTGCGAGTCCCGGTTTTTGAAATGCAGTTCCAAGTCCCTGCACATTGGCACAAAATCTGATATTCTGAATACCGCAGGCAAGTCCGGCATAAATATTCGGTTTAATTGAATATGTAAGTACAAGATCCGGTTTTTCTTTTTTCAGCATTTTGAAATATGTCTTAAACAGCCGATAATCTGTCTTCGGATTGATACCACGTCTGTCCACGTCAGTCTTAATGCACCGAAGTCCCATTGCCATAAAATCATCTTCATGTCCCACAAACGGCATTGAAAGAACAACCTCATGATTTTCCATTAATGCTTCAATCAGTTCACGTCTGAACCGGTACAACATATAAGAGTGATTTGTTATGATTAAAATCTTTTTTCTCTTAGCTGCTTTTGTGCCGTCTGTAACTTTATGATTCTGATGTACTGTACCTGTACCGCCTTCAACGACGCCATCCTCTCTGAGGACTTTAAATATCGTAGCAAAAAAACAGCGGATATCCATTCCCAAGCTCATATGTCTGACATAATAACCGTCAAGCTTTGCTTTAACCGGAATTTCCAATTCATCTCTGCCGTGAATCTGCGCCCAACCGGTAAGCCCAGGTAAAACATCATTGGCACCGTACTTTTCTCGCTCACTGATCAGGTCATACTGATTCCAGAGCGCAGGCCTCGGACCTACAATACTCATATCGCCTCGCAGAATATTAATGATCTGCGGTAATTCATCAAGAGACGTTCTGCGCAGGATACGGCCTGTCTTTGTAATGTATTGCTCCGGATCCTTCAGCATATGTGTAGGCATGTTCTTTGGTGTATCCGTACGCATTGTTCTGAACTTTAAAATATTAAAGTACTTTTTATGGATACCAACACGCTTTTGTGTAAAAAAAACCGGTCCCTTTGAATCCAATTTAATCATTAATGCCAGTATTAAAAACAATGGTGCAAGGATAATAAGCCCAAGCAGGGCCAGTGTAAAATCCAATGCCCTTTTTACTTTTAAATAACTGTCTTTTTCCATCACTCTGTTTCCTCTTTATATGTATATGTCGGTACAATTTCACTGACGAGCTGTTTGATCAGCGGACTGTCATTGTCAGCTTCTTTTTTAAGCAATTTCAACTGTCTTATAAAAAGTTCCCCGTCCATCTCTATCGGTTTGCCGATATGAATCAGCTTATTCGCTGTTTCTTTAAGTCCTTCCTCAGCCATCAGCAGTTCTTCAAAAAGCTTTTCGCCGGGTCTTAGTCCTGTATATTGAATTTCTATATCTTCTCCGACCTTTAATCCTGAAAGCTCAATCAGATTTCTGGCCAGATCATCAATCTTTACGGGGTCACCCATATCAAGAACAAATATTTCTCCGCCTTTGGCATAAGCGCCGGCCTGAAGCACAAGCGAAACTGCCTCAGAAATCGTCATAAAATATCTTATAATATCCGGATGGGTAACCGTTACCGGTCCGCCCATGGCAATCTGCTTTTTAAAAAGCGGTATAACACTGCCGCTGCTCCCTAAAACATTTCCGAATCGCACCGCCACATAGTCCGTATTATAATGCTGGTTCAGCGTTTGGACGATCATTTCACACATACGTTTTGACGCACCCATAATATTTGTCGGATTAACCGCCTTATCTGTAGATATCAGAACAAACCGGTCGACGCCGTTTTCCCCTGCCGCAATAGCTGTATTATATGTACCGAAAACATTATTCTTAATAGCCTCATTCGGGCTGTCTTCCATCAGCGGCACATGCTTATGCGCTGCCGCATGATAAACAAGATCCGGATGATATTTTTTCATGATATCATTGATTCTGTGCGTATTGCGCACAGACCCGATCAATACCGTCAGATTCAGTTCCGGATAGGTACGCTTTAATTCCTGCTGAATGTCATAAGCATTATTTTCATATATATCAAAAATAATCAAATGCTTCACGCCATGACCCGCCAGCTGTCTGCACAATTCACTTCCGATGGAGCCGCCTCCGCCGGTAACGAGGACCGTTTTATCT
>JALEHN010000096.1 GCA_022770525.1 Clostridiales bacterium | reverse complement strand
GTCATAAATTTTCTCCTCCATAGGTGTTATAATGATTGGTGTCGTTACCTATATTTTACCACTTGTGGAGAGAAAATTTATATAAATTGGATAAGAAAACTCAGTAAAATTAATGGGTTATGGCATTTATCAAGTGCCTATCATTCTATTTTTGAAAGGAGAAGGTGTGTCGAAGATGAAGTATAAGGCAATTATTTTTGATCTTGACGGTGTGATCTGTCACACAGACAAGTACCATTACCAGGCATGGAAAGCTGTGGCGGACAAATTGGGTATTTATTTTGATGAGGTGATCAATAACCGCCTTCGCGGTGTCAGCCGTATGGAAAGCTTTGAGATTATTCTTGAGCGTTATGACAAGCCGATGTCACAGGAGGAAAAGGAAGTTTATACGACTGAGAAAAATGAAATTTACAAAGAGCTTCTTAACAATATGTCACCTGCGGATTTAAGCGATGAAGTTAAGGAAACACTGGACGGCCTGCGGGCTGCAGGCGCAAAGCTTGCCATCGGTTCTTCCAGTAAAAATGCGAAGTTTATTCTTGAGCGTCTCGGACTTGGCGATTATTTTGATGCTATTTCCGATGGTAATAATATCACAAATTCAAAACCGGATCCGGAGGTATTTGTTAAAGCAAGCCAGTTTGTCGGCGAGGACGCGAAAGACTGTCTTGTGGTTGAGGATGCCAAGGCAGGACTTTTAGCTGCCATCGGCGGTGGTATGGATTGCGCAGCCATCGGTGATGCTGTGGCAAGCGGTCTTGCAACCTACAATCTGACAACATTTTCAGATCTCTTAAAAGTGACGGAAGCTTAAAATGCCGGTCAGTCATAAGTAAAATTATAAGTAAAATATAAAGTTAAAAACGGCGATATTTTACTTAACTTTTTCAGCAACATAGTTTCGGTAAGCAGCCGGTGTGAAACCGGTAATTTCTTTAAATTTCCGTATAAAGTAGCTGAAGTTCTCAAAGCCTGTGTCAAAGCTTATTTCCATGATGCGCATATCTGTGGTAACGAGCAGAACACAGGCTTTTTCTATGCGGAAATGATTCAGATATTCCACAAAAGTGTAGCCGAAGTGTTTTTTAAAGTAGCGTGAAAAGTATTTGCCGGACATATGGAATGTATCGGCGATATCCTCAAGGTGCATTTTTTGAGCATAGTTATTATGAATGTAGGTCAGGATTTCCTTAAGCTGGCGTTCTCTTTCGTAGTGGACTCTGATACCGGCAGCTTCGGGTGTGATCAGCTGATTATTTTCAATCATCATACTGATGATTTTTAAAAGGGAGGCTTTGATCAGAAGTTGATAGCCTGCCGCTTTTTTTTCATATGTATCAAGTATTTCTAAAAACGTGTTAAAAACAGGCGCTGTTGTTTCCTCAGAGTGAGAAAGAAAATGGCTGAAAAACATTGCTTTTTCGGTCAGAGGTGTCAGATAATGGCTCTGAGCGTAGTCTTTGTCTGAGAAGTTCAGCGAGTCAAGCAGAAAATCAAAGGCATGATATAAAAGGTCCGGACAGTCGGATGAAATCTGATGGAGCTCACCCTGATTAACAAAAATAATATCACCGGCCTCTGCCTGATACTCTTTACCGTTTAATAATACAGTGGCATTGCCGCACTGAAAGCAGATGACTTCCACTTCTTTATGCCAGTGATAGGTGACAAGAAGATTCTCGGTACCCTTATAGCCCGGATAGCTGGCAAAAGAGAACAGGGCGCTTCCGTGGGTTCTGTTTTCATGAAGCTGGCTGTCAACAGCCGGTTTACTAGTGATTGCCATAATCGTCATTCCTTTCATAGATTCAGTCTTCTTATAAAATAGTAAAAACATAAAGTAGTAAAGCTTAAAAAGTAATACTTAAAAGAGTAGAAATTGTGTTATATATGCACGATATTATACAAGATTTTTTATCATTTGATAGATATAATGCAATTATATCGAATTTGTGAATGAATAACAAGCGATAATTATGAAGGAGGCTAATGACATGGAAAAGAAAATGAGAGTGGGTATTGTAGGATGCGGCGGTATCGCCAGAGGCAAACATCTTCCTGCAATAAGAAAACAGGGAAATATTGAGGTTGTCGCTCTTTGTGACTTAATAAGAGAGAGAGCCGAAGATTATCAGAAAACTTATAACTGGCCGGAGGCAAAGATTTTTACAGACTATAAAGAACTGCTGAAAGAAGATCTTGATGCGGTTTATGTTCTGACACCAAACCGTGAGCACAGTTATATTACAATAGATGCGTTAAAAGCCGGAAAAAATGTCATGTGTGAAAAGCCGATGGCTAAGACAGCCGAAGAAGCACGGGAAATGCTTGCGGCGGCCAAAGAATCAGGAAAAGTTCTGACAATCGGTTATCAGAACAGATATCGTCCGGATTCAACGTATTTAAAAAGAGCTTGTGATAACGGCGAACTGGGAGATATTTATGTAGCAAAGGCACATGCGATCAGACGCCGTGCGGTTCCGACATGGGGGGTATTTCTTGATGCAGATGCACAGGGCGGCGGTCCGTTAATTGATATCGGAACACATGCACTGGATCTGACACTTTGGATGATGAATAATTATGAGCCTGAAATGGTTGTCGGTTCTGTGTATAAAAAGCTTGGTGACCAGACAGAAACAGGTAATGCATGGGGAGATTGGGATCCTGAAAAGTATACGGTTGAAGACTCAGCTTTTGGTTTCATTAAAATGAAAAACGGCGCGACAATTATGCTTGAATCAGCATGGGCACTTAACAGCCTTGATGTGGATGAAGCAAAGACATCACTGTGCGGTACATTGGCCGGTGCGGATATGAAAGACGGTCTTCGCATTAACCGGGTTAAATATAATAAACAGATTGTCGAAAAACCTGAGCTTGATCCTGCCGGTGTTGCATTTTTCGATGGTGAAGGTGAAGACCCTGATGTGATTGAACAGCAGACATTTTATGATGCGGTCATGAATGGCAAAGATGTTGTTGTAAAACCGGAGCAGGCACTTGTTGTCACAGAGATTCTTGAAGCAATATACGAATCAGCCAAAACAGGAAAACCTGTCTATTTTGATAAATAAGATGACAGCGTGTTAAAAATGTGAAGCATTTTGTGGTTGGCTGGGAAAAGTTACAGTATTTTAATGAAAATTACGATAAAAAATGAGTAAAGGAAAGGAAGATTGAGATGAAATTAGGTGTTTTTAACCCTGTATTAAATGATAAATCTTTTGAAGATGCTTGTACATATCTTGAAGAACACGGCGTGCAGATGGTGGAAATCGGCTGCGGCGGATTTCCGGGAAAAGCGCACTGTGATCCAAAGGTGCTTTTAAATGATGAAGAAAAACTGAATGAATTTAAAGATACATTAAAACGTCACCATC
>JALEHN010000091.1 GCA_022770525.1 Clostridiales bacterium | reverse complement strand
ACAGAGGTGTCTGTCTCGTAAATATGAAAATCTGAAGAAAGGAGAAGTCACTCAAAGAGCAAATATACAAAAACAAAAACTCAAAGTACAGAAATTGCATCATAAAATAGACAATATCCGCACCGACTACTTCAATAAGATCATAGCTGAGATAGTGAAAACCAAACCATCTTATATAACTATTGAAGATTTGAATGTATCAGGCATGATGAAGAACAGGCATCTTTCAAAAGCTGTTGCATCGCAGAAGTTTAGCGAGTTCAGGACCAGACTGAAAGCAAAATGCGATGATAATGGCATTGAATTAAGAATTGCTGACAGATTTTATCCATCTTCGAAATTATGTCATTGTTGCGGGCGGATCAGGAAAGACTTAAAGATTTCTGACAGGATCTACAGATGCGCATGTGGTTATGTTGAAGACAGGGATTTTAATGCAAGTCTAAATTTAAGAGATGCTGTGACTTACGAAGTTGCATGATCAGGTAAACGTAAGTATGTACCGAAGGCTATTTCGGGAATTTACGACTGTGGAGTGTAGATGAACCTGTGAGTAGCGTGTTACTTGTAACCGCCAAAGCATACACTGCGAAACAGTAAGAAGTATCCGTGAGGACTTCGATTTCTCGATGTGTTATGTATGTTTAAACACATTTTGAGTGGCAGGTTTAGTAAATGAGATGGAATAAGTATACTTTGACGACGACCACAGAAGCTGTGGATATGATCAGTTATACTTTGGGCGAACTTGGAATTGAAGGTATCGAAATTGAAGATAAGATTCCGTTGTCCGATGAAGATAAAAAGAAAATGTTTATTGATATTTTGCCGGAGCTTGGACCTGATGACGGTGTCGCTTATGTGTCTTTTTATATAGAACCGGAAAATGATTCGGAGGCACTTATACGCAGTGTTCTTGATGCGGTTCATGAATTGAAGGATTTTGTGGATATCGGTGAAGGTACGATCGTTAAGACACAGACAGCGGATGAAGACTGGATGAATAACTGGAAAAAGTTCTGGAAGCCATTTCAGGTGGATGAAGATATATGGATCAAGCCGACATGGGAAACGCTGGAGCCGATGGGGGATGATACACTTGTGGTGGAACTTGATCCGGGAACATCTTTCGGCACAGGGATGCACCATACCACAAGACTTTGCATCGCACAGCTTAAAAAGTATCTGAAGCCCGAACACCAGCTGTTTGATGTGGGCTGCGGCAGCGGTATTTTATCAATTATCGGTCTGATGCTTGGATGTACCGGAGCGTCAGCGACGGATGTGGATGCGCATGCTGTGGAAGCAACCATTGAAAACGCTGCGGTAAATCATATCGATATGTCAAAATATATTGTAAAAACCGGTGATATTATTACCGATGAAGCATTCAGAAAGTCTATGGGTGAGCATAAGTTTGATATTGTTGTGGCAAATATTCTGGCAGACATTATTATTCCGCTGTCAGCAGTGATTAAAGACAATATGAAGCAGGGCGGTTTATTTGTGTCATCCGGAATTATTGATATGAAAGAATCTGCGGTAAGAGATGCATTGATTAAGAACGGATTTGAGATTGTGGAAGTGACACGTTCCGGTGAGTGGGTGTCATTTACAGCCAGAGCATAAGGAGGAAGTTGATGCCAAGGTTTTTTGTGGACAAGTCTTCGGTTGTCGGTGATGAAATCTACATTACCGGCGGTGATGTCAATCATATAAAAAACGTTTTGAGAATGAATGCCGGTGAGGAAATATCCGTCAGTGACGGTGAGGGCAAAGATTATTTCGGTGTGATTCAGTCTGTGGATAAAGACAGGGTCACGGTGCATATTGAAAATTCGTGGAATTCTTTTGTGGAACTGCCGGCCAAAATATATTTATTTCAGGGACTGCCAAAGGCTGATAAAATGGAACTGATTATTCAGAAAGCTGTGGAGCTTGGTGTCTATTGTATTGTGCCGGTGGTGATGAAACGGACAATTGTGAAGCTGGATGCGAAAAAAGAGGCAAAAAAGCTGACCAGATGGCAGGGAATTTCTGAAAGTGCGGCCAAGCAGTCCGGCAGAGGGGTGATTCCTGAGGTGACGGCACCGATGGACTTTAAAGAGGCCCTTGATATGGCGGGAACCCTTGATGCGGTACTTCTGCCTTATGAAAAAGCCAAAGGCATGGATGAGGCACGTCAATTGATTCGAAGTATGTCCGGTAAAAAGTCCATCGGAATATTTATCGGCCCGGAAGGCGGTTTTGATGAGACAGAAATTCTGGCAGCAGGTCAGGCCGGTGCGCATATGATGACGCTGGGCCGGCGTATTCTAAGGACAGAAACGGCAGGTCTGGCCGCACTGAGTATTCTTATGTTTGAACTTGATTTGTAATGAAGTCTGGTGACGCACAGGCAGGTCTGATGGTGCCGGAAGATTGATGCGATGAAAGTTTTATGAACTAAAAGTTTGTTGATTTGGTAAAGGAGAGACAGCCTTATGGAGGCATATCTTGATAATGCGGCAACGACCCGGGTGTATGATGATGTCTGCCGGGTGATGATGGAGGCCATGGGACAAAACTACGGAAATCCGTCTTCGCTGCATATGAAAGGCGTGGAGGCCGAAAATTATATTCGGGATGCAAAGCGCATATTTGCAAAAATTTTAAAAGTGAATGAAAAGGAAATTTATTTTACATCCGGCGGCACGGAATCCAATAACACCGCATTAATCGGTGCGGCTATGGCAAACCGTCGCAGGGGAAAGCATATTATTACGACATCCATTGAGCATGCTTCTGTTTATAACCCGCTCATTTATCTTGAGAGTCAGGGATTTGAAGTGACTTATCTGCCGGTGGATCATTTTGGTGTTGTTGATCTTGAGGCACTTAAAGGCGCTTTGCGCGAGGATACGATTCTTGTATCTGTGATGTGTGTGAATAATGAAATCGGTACGATAGAGCCTCTTGATCAAATCGGAAAAATTGTAAAGGATTATAACAGCGATATTCTTTTCCATGTGGATGCGATTCAGGGGTTTGGAAAAATGTATATCTATCCGGCAAGACTTAAGGCGGATATGCTCAGCATCAGCGGCCATAAGCTTCATGGCCCTAAAGGCGTCGGCGTTTTATATATTAAAGATAAAGTCAAAGTGCACCCGCTGATTCTTGGCGGCGGTCAGCAAAAGGATATGCGTTCGGGAACGGAAAATGTCCCGGGAATTGCCGGTATTGCCAGGGCGGCGGCTGATGTGTATGAAAATTTTGATGAAAAGATTAAACGGCTTTACGGTGTGCGCAGAGATTTTATTGCAAAGATGAAAACAATCGAAGGTGTCTATATCAACGGTTATGAAGACGTGACGGATATGGGATTTTCGAAAGGCTGCGCACCGCATGTTGTCAGCGCAAGCTTTGAACGGATCAGGGCGGAGGTGCTTTTACATGCCCTTGAGGAAAAAGGGGTCTATGTATCGTCAGGATCGGCCTGTTCGTCAAATCATCCGGCCATCAGCGGCACGCTGAAAGCTATCGGTGTCGGCAAAAAGTATCTTGACGCGACAATCCGGTTCAGTTTTTGCCTTGAGACAACAGAGGCGGAAACCGATTATTGCATACAGTGCCTTAAAGAACTCGTCCCGGTACTGAGACGATATACAAGGGGATAAACATGCGGATCAATTAGAGGATAAACATGCGCATAAACAAAAGAATAACAGACGGATAAGCAAAAAGATAAACAGGATAAAGCAGGTTAATTTTGGCAGAATGGAGAAAAATATGAAATATGAGGCTTTTTTGATTAAGTACGGCGAAATCGGACTTAAAGGTAAAAACAGATATATTTTTGAAGATGCCCTGATCAGACAGATTCGTTTTGCATTAAAGGGTGCAGGTGAATTTGCGGTGACTAAAGAACAGGGACGTATTTATGTGGATGCATTGTCAGACTATGATTATGATGAAGTAGTGTCTGCACTGCAGCGGGTGTTTGGTATTGTAGGTATATGTCCGGTCATCCACTGTGATGATTATTCATGGGACAATCTGTGCCGTGTTGTCGGTGATTATATTGACGAAGCTTATGAAGATAAACATTTTACATTCAAAGTTGAAGCAAGGCGGGCAGATAAGTCCTATCCGAAAGTATCCATGGAAATCAACGCGGATATGGGAGAGTATCTTTTGAATCGTTTCCCTGAGCTGTCTGTGGATGTCCACAAGCCGGATGTACTTTTAAACATTGAGCTGCGCGCGAAGGGACATATTTATTCCAAAACGATACCGGGACCGGGCGGTATGCCGGTGGGAACCAACGGAAAAGCCATGCTTTTGCTCTCGGGCGGTATTGACAGCCCTGTGGCCGGTTACATGATCGCAAAACGCGGTGTGGTCATTGAGGCGACCTATTTTCACGCGCCGCCTTATACAAGTGAGCGCGCAAAGCAGAAGGTTGTGGATCTGGCTAAAATCGTGGCGCGTTATGCCGGTCCGATCAAGCTGAATATTATTAACTTTACAGATATACAGCTGGCAATTTATGATAAATGCCCGCATGAGGAACTGACAATTATTATGCGCCGTTACATGATGAAAATCGCAGAGCGCATTGCTCTTGAAAGTAAGGCACTGGGACTGATTACAGGGGAGAGTATCGGTCAGGTTGCAAGCCAGACGATGCAGAGCCTGGCAGCCACCAATGCCGTATGTACACTTCCGGTTTATCGTCCGGTGATCGGATTTGATAAAAATGATATTATTGAGATTTCAGAGAAAATCGGGGCGTTTGAGACATCGATCCAGCCGTTTGAAGACTGCTGCACGATATTTGTGGCAAAACATCCGGTGACAAAACCGAACATTAAAGCCATTGAGCGTTCAGAACGAAATCTTTCGGAAATCATAGATGGAATGATTGACGAGGCTGTAAATACAAGAGAGGTTATTATTTGCGAACCGTAAAGGCAAACAAAAAGCCGGAGCGTATGGCTCCGGCAATTGCCTTAATGATTATTCTACGATAAATGGTTTGATAGCAGCCATGATAGCATCTGTATCAGTTTCTGAATGAATGTTCAGAGTGATCGGTTTGGATAAGTCAAGGCTGAAAATACCCATGATGGATTTTGCGTCGATGACATATCTGCCGGAGATTAAATCGAACTCTGCATCAAAAGTAGTGATCGCATTAACAAATGATTTTACTTTATCGATAGAATCGAGACAAATTTGAACAGTTTTCATTGTGAATATACTCCCCTTTTATTAAAAATTTAATATTACGGGTTTGATGGTGAAATGATTTTCAATCTGTACCCGTAAATCATTGATAAGTATATAGTACAATTACGACGGAGAAAAGTCAATAAGATTGCGGCGGAAAAAAGTGATATTTTATTTGGCTCTGCACAGGAACATCATTGTGAAACACATGAGACAGCTGCTGAGAAAAAAATCCAGAACAGGAAACAGGTGAGACAGATGAGTGATAAGTCAGTTAAAAAAGTGGCCTTTTGTACACTGGGATGCAAGGTCAATCAATATGAGACGGATGCCATGAATGAATTATTTGCGGCAAGAGGATATGAGACAGTAGACTTTGGCGAATGTGCTGACATTTATGTGATCAATACATGTACAGTCACAAATATGGCTGACAGAAAATCAAGACAAATGCTGCACCGCGCAAAGAAAAGAAATCCGGAAGCTGTTGTGGCGGCAGTCGGATGTTATGTACAGGCTGCCGGTGAGAAGCTGCTTGAAGACGGCCGGGTGGATCTGATTGTGGGAAATAATCAGAAAAATAAAATTGTAGATATTGTGGAAGAATATATGTCAAAAAGCGATCCTGCAAAAGAGGCGCGCCTGGTTGATATAGCTCATGAGGATACGTATGAAACACTTTCTATCAGCAAAGTTTCAGAGCATACAAGGGCATATATCAAAATCCAGGATGGGTGTAATCAGTTTTGCTCATACTGTATTATTCCGTTTGCCAGAGGAAGGGTGCGTTCAAGAAAGACGGAGGATATTGTTGATGAGGTACGACGGCTTGCGGATCACGGTTATAAAGAAGTCGTGCTGACCGGTATACACATTTCATCATACGGTCTTGATTTTGAGGGCGAAAATTATAACCGGCATCCGGAAAACGGGAATCATTTGCTTGATCTGATTGAAAAAATAGCCGGAGTTGATTCTATTTTAAGAATACGTCTCGGGTCGCTGGAACCGAGAATTATTACAGATGATTTTGCAAGACGTCTGTCATCGATTGAAAAGGTGTGCGGACATTTCCATTTGTCGCTGCAGAGCGGATGTGACGCGACGCTGGCGCGCATGAATCGCCATTATACGGCAGCGGAGTATAAAGAGCGCTGTGATATTTTAAGAAAATATTTTGACTGTCCCGCACTGACAACCGATGTGATCGTGGGATTCCCGGGAGAGACGAAAGAAGAGTTTGAAACAACGGAAAAATTTCTTGAAGAAATCGCTTTCGCACAGATGCATATTTTCAAATATTCAAGGCGCAGCGGAACAAAAGCGGCAGCTATGGAAAATCAGGTGGCGGAAAATATAAAAACCGAGCGAAGCGACCGTCTGCTTTTACTTAACAGCAGACTGGAAGAAAGATACCGGGCACAGTGGCGCCGGCGGCCGATGGAAATTCTTTTGGAGGAATCGGTACAGATTCACGGAAAAACTTATATGACCGGACACAGCAAGGCATATATCCGGGCAGCTGTTGAGGCCGATGACGAGAGCCATACGAAAGCGTCGGATAACAAAAGTCTGCAGGCCAATGAAGTCATCCGGGTTGTTTCAAAAGACAAAACCGAAGGGGAATTTCTGATTTGTGAAAGAATTGATTGAATTTTGTGACATAATATATTAATATAGTATGTAGCAGATTCGTGTACAACTTTCAGCCGGGGTGTCCCCCGCTTCCGGTGCGCAGAGCGCTAAGCGGCGGGCAGCAAATTTGTTTTGGCTGCGGGTGATGATCCCATGATGAAAGTTCAGCATAAGACGTAAGGATGTGAAAAGAATGCCAGATATAAAAAATACACAATATTTTAAAGTGAATAACGAAACAGACATTGCTGTCAAAGATATTCTTGAAGCTGTTTATATTGCCCTGACAGAAAAAGGATATAATCCGGTCAGTCAGATCGTAGGTTATATTTTGTCAGGTGATCCGACTTATGTGACCAGCTATAAGAATGCCAGATATCTGATTATGAAAGTTGACAGAGATGAACTTCTTGAAGAACTTCTCAAAAACTATATAGAAGTTAATCTGAAGTAATGAAGGCCACGGAATTTGTGGATAATAAAAGATGAGAATACTTGGATTAGATTATGGAACAAAAACTGTCGGTGTGGCGGTCAGTGACCCGCTTTTGCTGACAGCACAGGCAGTTGAGACAATTACAAGAAAAGATGCGAATAAGTTAAGAAAAACACTGGCGAGAATCGAGCAGCTGATTGAAGAATACGAAGTGGACCGGATTGTTCTGGGTTATCCGAAGCACATGAATAATTCAGAAGGTATACGTTGTGATGAGACAGAGGCTTTTAAGGAGATGCTTATGCGGCGGACAGGCCTTGAAGTGATCCTCTGGGATGAACGAATGAGTACGATAGCTGCACAGAGAACATTGATCGAGGGACAGGTGCGCAGAGAACACAGAAAAGCATATGTGGACCAGCTGGCATCTGTCTTTATATTGCAAGGATATCTTGACAGTCTCCGGACGAATGGAGGAAATGATGAGTAAGCAGGAAAAAGTTGTGTTTACATCTGCAGATGGCGATACTTTGGAATTTTATATCGTTGAACAGACAAGAATCAACAATATTAATTATATTTTAGCGACAGATGCTGATGATGAGGAAACAGCATATATTTTAAAAGAGACATTCAGTGATGCGGCCAAAGAGGAATCTGTTTTTGAATTTGTGGAAGATGATACTGAACTGGAAGCAATTTCAAAAGTTTTTGGAGAATTACTTGAAGATGTCGATATTGAACCGATGTAAGCGGGACTCGGGAAATGAGGATTTAAGAGAGTAAGAAGCGGATTCGTCCGCTTTGTTAAAATTAAGTTCGTGTAATTTACGGTATAACTGGGACAAACGATGATTGCTTTCGAAGAATGTGATACCGGAGCTGTACACTGTGCCGGAAGATGCGCTGCGGCTTTTTTTGGGCACAGCGGTTATTAAAAATTGAATAGAGATTTGTCAAAGTTAGATTGTGAAGGTGCACGGACGTCTATAATTAGCGGAGGTGCGAATTTGAAAACGAAGAACAATCAAACAGGAGTAAAGATTATTCCCCTTGGAGGACTGGAACAGATAGGTATGAATATTACCTGTTTTGAGTATCAGGACAGTATTATTATCGTGGACTGCGGTCTTGCGTTTCCGACAGATGATATGCTTGGCATTGACCTTGTTGTTCCCGATATTACCTATCTGAAGGAGAATATTCAAAAGATTAAGGGTTTTATTATTACCCACGGTCATGAAGACCATATCGGTGCGCTGCCGTATGTGCTCAGGGAAATACAGGTGCCGATTTATGCGACAAAGCTGACGATGGGGATTATTGAGCATAAACTGAAAGAGCATAATCTTGTCAAAGCAACAAAAAGAAAAGTCATCAAACATGGACAGTCCATTAATCTTGGCTGTTTCAGAATCGAATTTATTAAAACAAACCACAGTATTGCCGATGCGACAGCACTGGCAATTTATACACCGGCAGGTATTATCGTCCACACCGGTGACTTTAAGATCGATTATACGCCTGTATTCGGTGAGCGTATAGATTTGCAGAGATTCGCGGAACTTGGAAAGAAAGGCGTGCTGGCGCTGATGGCGGACAGTACCAATGCCGAACGTCCCGGATTTACACAGTCCGAGCGTGTTGTAGGCAAAGCCTTTGACCATATATTTAATGAACACAGGGATTCACGTATTATTGTCGCAACATTTGCTTCAAATGTTGACCGTGTACAGCAGATTATCAACACGGCATATAAGTACGGGAGAAAAGTTATTATTGAAGGCCGAAGTATGGTCAATATCATTACGATTGCTCAGGAACTGGGATATATACAGATCCCGGACAATACACTGATCGATATTGAAAGTATGAAAAACTATACACCGGAGAAGATTGTCCTGATTACGACGGGCAGTCAGGGTGAAACGATGGCGGCACTGTCAAGGATGGCGGCATCTGTTCACCGGAAGGTTTCTATTAATCCGGGGGATACGGTCATTTTCAGCTCGAATCCTATACCGGGCAATGAAAAAGCGGTGTCCAATGTGATTAATGAGCTGTACCGCAAAGGTGCCGATGTTATTTTCCAGGATACCCATGTTTCGGGACATGCCTGCCAGGAAGAAATCAAGCTGATTTATGCGCTGACACAGCCGAAATTTGCAATCCCTGTCCATGGCGAATACCGCCATTTGAAAGCCCATGCGGGACTTGCAAAAACGATGGGTGTGAATAAAGAAAATATTATTATTATGAAAACCGGTGATATTCTTGAACTTTCGGAAAATGAGGCAAAGGTGACTGGGCATGTACAGGCCGGTGGTATTATGGTTGACGGTCTTGGCATCGGTGATGTCGGAAATATTGTCCTTCGTGACCGCCAGCTTCTGTCTCAGAACGGTCTGATTATCGTTGTCATGACTCTTGACCGGTATACCAATCAGATTCTTTCGGGTCCGGATATTGTATCAAGAGGTTTTGTTTATGTGAGAGAGTCCGAAGACCTTATGGAAGAAGCAAGACGGGTCGTATCTTCGGCGCTTGATGCATGTCTCAGCAAACGGTGCAGTGACTGGGGCAAGATTAAAAATGTTGTCAGGGAGTCACTGGGTGATTTTATCTGGAAGCAGACGAAGCGTAATCCTATGATTTTACCGATTATTATGGAAGTGGATGCATAAAGATGAACAGGACAGCAATTGAACGACAGACAAAGCAGTTGGCTCAAAGTATACAAATGAGTGACGAATTCAGAGAATTTGAGGCCATACGCCGTCAGATGTGTAAGGATCCGGCACTGATGAAAGAAATAAATCAAGTGAGAAAAGCCTATTTTGAGGCATTAAACGGCGAAAATCCCGGAGAGGCTTTCCAGGTACAGACGAAGTTTGCGGCTTCCTTAAGTAAGGGCGGTGTTCGGGAATTTCTTGAAAAAGAGCAGCAATTCTGCATGATGATGCAGAGTGTACACGATATCTTAGATGAAGCCGTAAGCTTTGATATGGCATTCATTTTGGAGGAGGTATCAAAAAACGATGGCTAAAAGCAGAAAAGCAGAAATTGGAAAAAAAGTCGGTCTGGGATTTCTGGAAACAGTGATCCATGTCTGCGTATATATTATCGTTATTTTTGTGTTTATACGCGCGGCAACACTGGGATTTGATTTTTCCTATCATGTGTTCGGTGACCCAGCCATGTCAAAGTATAATCAGAATACAGTCAGTTTTGAAGTTGCCGAAGGCTCGGTGACGAAAGATGTGGCATCTCAGCTTGAAGATGCCGGACTTATTAAATACAAGACGGCATTTGTCATCAAGGTCAAGCTGTCAAAGCTTGACAACAGTCTCGTACCGGGGACATATGAACTGAGTCCGTCGATGACTTCCAGCCAGATTCTTGCAATACTGACGACACCGACTGAGGAGAACAGTGCCGGTACAGGCATGCAGGCCGGTGAGGATGCGTCCGGAACAATTACCAATGAATCAGTATCAGAAAGTGAGACTGGTGAGAGTGAAGCAGGAGAGCAGCAATGATCGTTGACGAGAGAATGTTGCAGTATATTCGCTCCCTTGACCGGTGCGAAAGCCCTCTGATCAGAGAAATAAAACAGCAGGCGCAAAGCAGCCGTGTACCGATTATCCGTCAGGAAACGGCAGGGCTGCTTCGGGTTCTGCTTTGCATGACAAAGCCTGAGCAGATCCTTGAAGTGGGAACTGCTGTAGGCTTTTCCGCACTTTTAATGAGTGAATATATTGAAGCAGGTGCAAAGATTACAACAATAGAAAATTATGAAAAGCGCATACCCATTGCACGGGAGAATTTTAAAAAAGCCGGCAAGGAAGATGTGATAACATTGCTGGAGGGCGATGCCGCAGAGGTTATGAAGACATTGTCTCCGGGGTATGATTTTATATTTATGGATGCAGCCAAAGGGCAGTATATTCACTTCCTGCCTGAGGTGATGCGGCTTTTGAAGGTTGGAGGTACACTTGTATCGGATAATGTACTTCAGGATGGCGATGTTGTTGAATCACGCTATGCGGTGACACGCAGAAACCGGACGATTCACAGCAGGATGAGAGACTATCTGTGGGAGCTGACCCATATGGACAGTTTCCAGACAATCGTACTTCCGATCGGTGATGGTGTGACCGTAAGTACACGGGTCGCAGAATGAGTTTTGAAAAGTGAGATAAGGATTATATAGAAAATGAAAAAACCAGAATTATTGATTCCGGCCAGCAGTCTGGAAGTTTTAAAAACGGCAGTTTTGTTTGGTGCGGATGCGGTATATATTGGCGGTGAAGCTTTCAGCCTTCGCGCCAAATCAAAGAATTTTTCTAAAGAAGATATGATCGAGGGCATTGCATTTGCCCATGCCCACGGTGTCAGGGTGTTTGTAACAGCCAATATTCTGGCACATAACAGTGATCTTGAGGGTGTCAGGACATATTTTAGTGAACTGAAGAAAATCGGCCCCGATGCATTGATTATTTCTGATCCGGGTGTATTTACCATTGCCAGGGAGATTTGTCCGGAGATTGAGATTCATATCAGTACGCAGGCAAATAATACAAACTATATGACTTATTTATTCTGGCACCGGATGGGCGCAAAGCGTGTCGTATCTGCCAGAGAATTATCGATTGATGAGATTAAGGAGATTCGGAAGAATATTCCGGATACACTGGAAATCGAGAGCTTCGTCCATGGGGCGATGTGTATTTCCTATTCAGGCAGATGCCTGCTCAGCAGCTATTTTACAGGCAGAGATGCCAACCAGGGGGCGTGTACGCACCCGTGCCGCTGGAAGTATGCTGTCATGGAGGAAAGCCGTCCCGGTGAATATTTGCCGGTGGAAGAAAATGAACGGGGAACGTATATCTTTAATTCAAAGGATTTATGTATGATCGAGCATATCCCTGAATTATTTGATGCGGGCATCGACAGTTTTAAAATCGAAGGCCGTATGAAGACTGCTTTGTATGTGGCGGTGGTGGCAAGAACCTACAGACAGGCCATCGATGACTATATGAAAGATCCAAAACTTTATCAATCGAGGATTCCTTATTATCAGGAAGAAATTTCAAAATGTACGTACCGCCAGTTTACGACCGGATTTTTCTTCGGAAAACCGAACCATGATACGCAGATTTATGACAGCAATACCTATGTGAAGGAATATACCTATCTCGGCCTTATAGATGGACAGAATGCTCACGGATACTACGGTCTGGAACAGAAAAATAAATTTTCGGTCGGTGAAACGATTGAAGTCATGAAGCCGACCGGCGAAAATCTTTCGGTTCAGGTGCTTGGCATGATGGATGATGAAGGCAATACGATAGAGAGCTGTCCGCATCCGAAACAGCGTATTTTTGTAGATCTTGGTATTTCGTTAAATGACGGTGATCTGCTTCGGAAGAAAGAAGGCGAAGAATCATGATAAAAACAGACGGCATTATATTTGATATGGATGGGACGATATGGGATACATGTAAAGAAGTCACAGATTCATGGAATATTATTGCAAAAAAATACAGAGATGATATTCATTTTACAGTTCCGCTGATTAAATCATGTATGGGACTTTTGATGGAGGATTTTGCCGCAAAGGCAATGCCTCAGGTGGAAGATGCACAGCTGCGGCTTAAAATATTAAAAGAATGCGTTGTATTTGAAAATGGATACATTGAAGAAAACGGTGCGATGCTTTATCCGACGGTGATTGAAACCATCAGGTCACTGTCAGGGAAGTGTCCGCTGTTTATTGTCAGCAACTGTCAGGCCGGATATATTGAAACTTTTTTCAAAGCGTTTGATACGGAAAAGTATTTTAAGGACTATGAAAATCCGGGGCGGTCAGGTCTTGCAAAAGCAGAAAATATAAAACTGATCTGTCAGCGCAACGGTATAAAGTATCCGGTTTATGTGGGCGATACCCAGGGAGACGCCGATGCATGTAAAATGGCCGGTGTACCGTTTATCTTTGCAGCTTATGGCTTTGGAGACGCGGATCCGAAAGACTGCGCGGAGAAAATTGAATGTTTTGAAGATCTGGAAAAGGTTGTTTCATTTGAGTGATTTTTTCGAGAGATTTGTTTTGTGATAAGTCTTTTAAAAATGTGTTTTATCCAAAAGGAGTTGATTTTAATGGCAAAAGTTGATGTTGTCAGAGCTGCCATGGTGCAGGCAATGAAAAATGGTGAGAAGGAGAGAAAGAATGCGCTTTCTATGCTGCTTTCAGCATTGAAAAATGCGACGATTGACAAACGTGCCGATCTGACAGATGAAGAAAGTGATGTTGTTATTCGCAAGGAAATTAAACAGACACAGGAAACACTGGAGTCTACACCGGCTGACCGCACAGATATTATCGATCAGTGTAAGTTAAGAATTTCCGTTTATGAGGAATTTGTGCCGAAGATGATGGAAGTTGATGAAATCAAAACTGTGATTGAAAAAGTCCTTGCCGACCTTGGTATTGAAGCGCCGACAATGAAGGACAAAGGTAAGATTATGAAAGTGCTGATGCCTCTTGTGAAAGGTAAGGCAGACGGTAAAGTTGTCAATGAAACATTGACGGGATATTGGGATTAAAAAATACAGAGTCGGATTCTTTTATAGAGTCCGGCTCTGTATTTTTTGGGGATAAGGATAGTACCCGCACGGGCGCTCAAAATGTCATTTGGTGACGCTTTGTTATAGCGATATGATTCTCGCCTCGTTTTTCTGTTTTTCAAATAGCCGATGGGACACGGATATGACGGTACGATTTTCACAGGCTTTATTTAATGCCATAAGTACCTGATTTTCTGTTTTGGAGTCCAGATTTGCCGTGATTTCATCAAGCAGCAAAAGTTTTGGGTTTAAAACAATCGCTCTTGCAATGGACAGAAGCTGAAACTGTCCCTGCGAAAACATATGCTCAGTACAGGTTTCATGGATTCCTCGGGGAAGACTTTGGATAACCTCCCACATTCCGACGGTATCCAGTGCTTTTTGAATCTGTTCATCGGTAACTTGCGGGTCATTCAGGGAAATTTGTGCGCCGACAGTTCCCGGAATACGATGAAATTCCTGTTCCACATAGCCGAATAAACGACGTTTTTCTTCATTTGGAATCAGATGAGGTGATGTCTCAAAAATCCGTACCTGTCCGTGACCCGGCTGATACAGCCCCAGGATTAACTTCATCAGTGTACTTTTTCCGGCACCTGTACGGCCGTTTATGATGACGGTTTCGCCTTCACTGACAGTCATGTTCAAATCGTGAAAAACTTCAGGTTCATTCTTATCATATCGAAAGCAGATACCGGACAGACTGACAGCAGGTGAGCCGTTGTTATTTTGTATATATGGGTCAGCCACAGATTCTTCGAGCAGGTTCTCTTCTTGTTCTTTTAAAAATTCATTAATTCTGCGGACACCGGCAACCGCTGACTGGACGTTCTGAATTTCCATACCGATACTTTCTAGTGGATTGAAAAAATTTCCGACATAAGCAATCACTGCGGCGGCAGTACCGGCGGACATGCCGAAAAATTCACGGGTTATGCCGCTTTGACCTGCAGCAGTCATCATGACACCGATTAAAAGTGCGCTGACGGATATAATGATTGGAGAATAAATGGCATCGTAAAAATTGGAGCGTTCCTGTGCTATGAAGCTCTGGTCAATTGTTTTGCCATAGCGTTTTTGCATGTAATTCTCCCGGTGCAGAATACGGATTGTACGGATATTTTTCAGCGTTTCGGGGATTTGCTGATTGGTTTTACCTACAGCGATGCGGTTTTCAATCTGGGCTTTCAGCATTCTTTTTTGAAAAAGACGGGTCATGCCAAAAAGAACAGGTGTAATCATCAAAAGCAGCAGCCCAAGACCTTTACTTTTCGTAAAAATAACAATGAATATACTGACAAGTTTACATACATCGGCAGCCATACTGATGACACCGGAGGTAAACAGACTGTCAACGGTATTGACATCGTTCATAAAACGGGAAGCAGTGACACCGGGTTCATTTTTGATAAAATAAGCAGCCGGAAGCCGCAGAAGCTTATCATTCATAACAGAGCGGATGCGGTGTGTGACTTTCTGACCAAATATTGTAATCAGGCTTTCTTTGGCGGCGTCCGCTAACCCGGATAATGCAGCTGCCAGAAAATAAGCGAAAGCTGCCGATAAAAGCAGGTTCTGCCGGGATGTAAGATCATTGATCATCTGCTCCAGAATGAGCGGCGGTACTAATGCACACATGACTGAACCGGAAACAGTAAGCAGGACAGCCAGACTTAAGCCTTTATTTTTCCGGATTGTATCACAGGTAATATGAAAAACTGAGTTTTTATCCATGGTGAAAGTCACCTCCATGTTTCTGAGTGTCATTGATCGTGCAGGAAGCCGTATTTATCTTAGTCTCACAGAGTGGGCGGGAAGCTTCATTTATCTGAGCCCTAAAAAGTGTGCGGTAGTGTTCATTTTTCTGTATAAGCGTCTCGTGGTCTGATACAGAAACTGTGCCGTTTTCTATCCACAAAATCTGATTCATCTGCGGAAAAAGCGCAAGTCTGTGGGAAATCAGGAGAATCACACAATCTTTGGCGTAAAGACGAAGATGATTGAAAATTTTAGTTTCTGTTTCCATGTCGACCGCGGAAAAGGGATCATCAAGGATAAGCAGCGGTTTTTTGTGCCACAGTGTCCGGGCCAGCGCAATTCGGGCCTGCTGGCCGCCGGAAAGACGTACACCGCCGTTTCCGATGCGTGTATGAATGCCGTCAGGCAGTGTTTCAACCTCCTGATCTATACAGACAGCCTCAAGCACAGGGGTGATATTTCCCGGTTTTCCGAGACAGATGTTATCTTCAATGGTGCCGCTGAATAATTCCGGCTGATGTCCCATATAGCCGACACAGTTTTCATAACAATCGCCCTGATTGGAAAATGAAATGTTTCCCAATGTGATATGACCCCGATAGGAAAGCTCGCCGGTAAAAATTTTACCGAATGTGGATTTGCCGCAGGCAACTTTCCCCGTGATGCCGATGATCTGGCCCGGAAAGGCATCAAAAGAAACATCGGAAAATAATGGTGTCTGACCGGGATAGGCAAAGGTAAGGTGAGAAACATGTAGTGGTGCCGGTTTAGTCTCTTCAGGTTCGGTTTGAGTTGGGTTCTTTGTAAGATATGGTTTAATTCTTTTCCAGGATACTTTTGCCTTCTGGACTGAATTAAAAAGCTTTGCGGCTTTGGAAGACTTCACAGCCAGCTTTTGATAGCAGGAAAAAAAGGTTGAGAATGCGGCAATATTCCAGACTGTCCAGCCGGTGCCGCAAACATTTTTGCTTCCAAAACAAATAATCATGATCGTGCCGAGCATGGCGATGACTTTATAAATCGGCTGCATGGCATTTTCCCATATATTTGCCCGAATCGCTTTTTCTTCATAATCTTTCAGCAAAACTTCGCAGGCTTCATTTCTGCGGGTTTCCTGACCATAAACACGATAGGTTAAGGCGTTTGTGATTCGTTCCAGTACGGATTCATTGAGCCTGCTCATACTTTCACGGCTTTGCGCTGTATTTTTTGTAACAATGACCTTTAATTTTTCTGCGAGAAAATAAGCGACAGGCGGAAAAATCATGGAAAGCAGTGTTAGTTTCCAGTCATAGGACAGAAGCATCGCCAGATAAGCAATCATGACAACGCCGGTATCAAAAACTTCCGTTGTGAATTTGCGCATACCTTCCACGCAGGCATCCACATCAGCAATAATTTTTGTCATGACAGTGCCAGCTTCCTCCTGTTCGTTTTTTTTCAGCGATAACACATTCCGATAAATCGTTATTTTCATGGATTTGCTGATATTATTGGCGAATTTTCGCACATAGAGGCGTTTCAGATAACGCATGAACTGAACAAAAAAGATCGTCAGTACATAACAGGCTGCCAGGTAAAGCATTGCCTCCGGTTTTTTTATGTTTCCGATAATATCGCATAGTGTCTGTACCATCTGGCCCTCAAACCACGGACCGGCAACCATTCCGATATTGTATAGAATACCGGTGATTGTGACGATGAGTAAAATCAGGCTTTCTTTTCTAAAATACGAACTTATTTTGTCTGTAGGATATTTATTGATTTTGTCCACCTTCTTCTTGAAATCTTTTGTTTGCAAGCAGAACTCTTTGCTCTATATTGTGTTTGGATTATCTCTGTGCTGTTTTCTAAATTCCATAGGTCTGACACCGATATTTTTTAAAAATAGCCGATTAAAGTTATTGATATCTGTGAATCCTGTCTGCTCTGCAATCACAGCAACTGGCAATTGTGTATGAATCAGCATGAATTTGGCATTGATGAGTCTTATGGATATAAGATATTGTATTGGTGAGGTGCCAAGATATTTTTTAAATTCTCTTGTCAGATAATACTTGCTGACATTGGCAAAGGATGCCAGAAAGTTAAGAGTGATAGGGGTGGCAAAGTTGTGCTGAATATACTTTGTGATGTAGTTGATGGTTTCCGGTACATTCCTTGATTTCTGTTCCATACCTTTAAGCAGAAGAAGATAAGTGATGATATCAGAAATGGTGTTTGACATCTGGAGTTCTTTATAAATCTGAAAATGATCCCAAATATTCAAAAGCACTTCTAAGTAGCTTTGGAAGCTGCCATCTAAATTATCGTGAAATGTAACATCTCCATAGGATTCATATTCTTTGTACAAATCTCTGGCAATTGAGCCATCAAAATGTAAAACGCTATGTTCCCAGAAATCAGCATTCGTCTTATAAAAGTGCGGTTTTCGACAATCGATGAAGAAGCCACAACCAGAACTTATGATGTAGGTTTGACCTTCATATTCCAGATAGCCTTCGCCGGAATAAGTAAAGACAATCTCATAGGACTGATAATTTGAACGGATTGTGTAGTAGGATGGACCGCACTCAAACCAGCAAAAGAGCTGAGGATAGTAATAGTGGTCTTTATCGATATTCATATTCATCGATGGGAAAAGTGCACGTACACGGCCATCGATAGCAAATTTATAGCCTGCCTGTTCTTTAGCGCGTTCTATAGTAGCATCCGGGTTGCCTGAATCTGAAGATGCTGCAAGCTTATGCATATTGTATTGATTTAATGTCGAACTATTGTGTTCTATAAAATGTATTCTTTCAAACATAGGCAATTTAGTATGATTTTTGGACAATTTTAATGGTTTTTAAGGGGATTATATAAAATTATAATATGATTGTCAAGAAAAATTAGAAGGGAGTGATGAGTATGGATAAACAGATGAATGGTGGTGGATTTTTATTCGGCGGAGCAGAAGGTCAGGATTTTTTAAGCGATACTGTGAAAGCTCAGATATCAGATGGTTCTATAGGAAGATGTGCAGCACATAGCCTTGAATTTATTTATGCACATTTTTATAAGTAAAATTTGAAATGGAGATTAGGTATGGGAACAGTTAAAAAAGGTACTAAATTTAGCATTTTATTTGGTTTATTAGGCCAGTCCTTGCTTACAGGTCTTGTGGCTGGTTATATTACTTACTTTGGTACAGATATCGTAGGTGTATCTGCACTTGCAATGGGTAATATTTTATTGATTTCACGTATATTTGATGGTGTAACAGACCTTGCAATGGGCGCTGTCATAGATAAGACAAAGAGTAAACAGGGCAAAGCAAGACCATGGATTATTAGATCAATCATTCCATTTGTGCTGTTTACAATATTATTGTTTGCAACACCCGGAAGCTTTGGTAATGGTGCAAAGATTGCATGGATCTTCATTATGTACAATCTCTATGCCATCGCTTATACAGCACTTGGCTGTGCGATAAACACATTGAATATTCGTTTGACAAGAAATGAAAAAGACATTAATTCACTTTCTACATTCATGATGTTTGGTATGATTCTTGGTAACGTACTCATCAACGCTTCAGCAGTTGGTATTTTGACAGCACTTAGTGGCGGCAGTTCAAACTACACAAGAGAAGCATTTATAATCATGACGATCATCTTAAGTGTTGTTTGCTTAATTGGTAGTATCTTAACTTATGTGACAACAAAAGAAATTCCTGATGAAGTTCAAAGAGCAGAAAAAAAAGAATCGACATTAAAGAGCATCGGTTCTCTTCTTAAAAATAAATATTGGGTAATGCAGCTCTTTAACACAGTATGCATTTACCTTGGCTTAAACTGTCGTCTTGCGGCGATGATTTACTATGGTCTTTATGTACTTGGAAATCCTGCACTTATACCAATCCTTGTTATTGCAGATAACGTACCGTCTCTTATCGCTATGCCATTTGCACTAGGTCTTTCAAATAAACTTGGAAAGAGAAAAGCAGCGCTCATCGGTCTTTGTTGTACAATGATCGGTTTTGCATTAATGTTTCTAAATATTTACAATTTACCATTATTCATCGCAGGTCTTGTAATCAAAGGTATCTGCTTTGCTCCAGTACAGGGTGCGGGTAATGCCTTCATTGCAGATAGTGCTCTTTACGGTGAGTGGAGATTCGGTGTAAAAGCAGAAGGTATGGCATTTAGTGCTATCAGTTTTGCAAATAAAGTAAGTTCTGGTTTTTCAGGTGTATTAGTTGGTTGGGTTCTTGCTCTTACTGGTTACGTAGGTAATGCACCTACTCAGACTCCAGCAGCAGTAAATGGCATTATTTTCCTTTATATTGGTGTAACATTTATCTGTACACTGGGTCAGATTTTGATTTTTGCATTATATAATCTTGATGGTAAGATGCCTCAGATTCGTGAAGAACTTTCACAGCGTAGTGAAGAATAACATATTTTAGGCTTTTAAAGGAAAATAATATGAAATTAGAACAGTTGAAGATAAATGGAGTCATAAAGCCTATAGGCTATCAGATGAATAATGTGATACTTTCGTGGAAAGTTGTAGATGCAAAGGGAGTAAGGCCTGTTCATACATCAATCGACGTTTCGAATCGTTCTGATTTTTCCAAACTCCTTTTTCATATTGAGAGTGATGAACTTGAATTCGAGGGCACAAGGCTTAATCTGGATCTCAAAGCAAGGACAACATATTATGTTCAGGTAGCAGTAGAAGATGAGATGGGAGACTGCGCCAGTGCTGTGACGACATTTGAGACAGGTAAGATGAATGAGACATGGGATGCAAGCTGGATTAGTATGAATCCGGAAGATGAATATCATCCGGTATTTAAAAAAACATTTGATCTGGAATCCTGTCTATCGGGCAGATTATATATAGCTGGGCTTGGTTTATATGAGGCATATCTTAATGGTGCCAAGATAGGAGAAGAGTATCTGGCCCCTTATTTGAATGACTATATAGACGATGTTCAGGTTCAGACTTATGATATTAGTTCATATTTGAAACAGCACAATACACTGGAAGTTTATCTTGGCAATGGCTGGTATAAAGGCGCTTTTGGCATGTCAGGTCAGTGTGCATTTGATCAGTTCAGATTGATCGCAGAATTGCATATCAGGCTTGAAGATGAAAGCGAACAGATCATCGTTACGGATGATTCCTGGGTATATAGGAATTCATGTGTGGTGGACAGTGGTATCTATAGCGGCGAAGTGATTGATCGAACAGTAGAAGCCGTCGTATGGAAACAGGCACTTGTTCTTGACGGTCATGGGATAGGCAGATTAAGTGATCGTTATAGTCTTCCTGTAGTTAAAAAGATGGAGATTCCTGTAAAAGAAGTTTTAAAGACGCCAAAAGGGGAATATGTTCTTGACTTTGGGCAGAATATGACTGGTTGGGTTGTTTTTAATGGCTTACTTAAAGTAGGACAGGAAGTTCGGTTTGAATTTGGTGAAGTGCTGCAGGAGGGCAATTTTTATAATGAGAATTATCGATTGGCAACAGGTGGTTTCACTTATACAAGTGATGGTAAAAAGCGGCTTGTAAGACCTCATTTTACATACTTTGGTTTTAGATATGTGCGCGTAACAGGCATGGAAAATATTCGACCTGAAGATTTTGCTGCATGGGTTTTATATTCAGATTTGGATGAGACGGGAACATTTGAAACGGATCATGAAAAGCTGAATCGTTTATATCAGAACTGTGTCTGGGGGCAGAGAAGCAATTTCCTTGATATTCCTTCAGATTGCCCTCAGAGAGATGAACGACTGGCCTGGACAGGTGATGCCCAGATTTTTGCGCCAGCAGCGACTTACAATATGGATACAGCGGCATTTTATCGTAAATTCATGTGGATGATGCGTACTGCGCAGAACCATAAACAGGGGGGTATGCCTGCTTATGTACCGGAAGGTATTATCCTGTGTGACCCGGCAGCAGGCTGGGGAGATGCGGCAACGATTATTCCTGATGTACTTTATACCTATTATCATGATAAAGCCATGCTTAAAGAAGCCTATCCGATGATGAAGGACTGGGTTGATTATGTCGGTAGAGAAGTTGAAAAGACGAATGGTTCAAAATATGGTCTTTGGTCTGAAGGCTTCCAGTTTGGTGACTGGCTGGCGCTGGATGGTTTCAGTGAGATGGAGTTTAAAGGCAGTACGCCAGATACTTACATGGCAAGTATGTATTACTATAATAGTCTTAGGATTGTAGCAAAAGCTTCAGGTTGTCTTGGCTTTTCTGAAAAAGACTATTATGAAAAACTTGCTGAACAGCAAAAGCAGGCCCTGCTTGATGAATACTTTTCTCCAAAGGGTCATCTGACAGTGAATACACAGACTGCCTATATCATAGCACTGAATTTTGAAGTGTATCGAAATCAGGAGATACTTATTCAGGATTTTGTACAGCAGCTTCGAAAAGATAAGTATAAGATACGTGGTGGTTTTGCAGGAAGTCCTGTTATGTGTCAGGTCCTTGCAAAGTGTGGTCTTGTAGATTTGGCTTATCATTATCTTTTAAATGAAGATTATCCTGGCTGGATATATGAGGTGAACATGGGGGCGACGACAATTTGGGAGCGCTGGAATTCAATCCTTCCTGATGGCAGGATAAATCCTACGGGTATGAACAGCCTGAATCATTATAGCTATGGAAGTATCTGCGAGTTTATGTATAAATATATGGCTGGCATTCGTCCGGGAGAACACGGATTCAGAGATGCGATGATTAGTCCGGTAATCAATCCAAAGATTAAGCATTTGAAAGCATCTTATGATTCAGCTTCCGGCAAGTATGAAGTAGAATGGAAGCTGCTTTTAGATGGCAGAATCTATATAAAAGTAAATGTACCGTTTGGCTGTCATGCAACATTGAATCTCCCATATAATGACAGAATAGTAGTGGATTTAGCAACTGGTGTTTACGAAGAAACTTATATGCCAAATAAAGATCTTAGATGTATGTTTGGACCGGAAGCTTTTCTGTCAGATGTATTTGCACATCCAGAAGCAGAACAGCTTGTGTTATCAGAGATTAGCATGGCAGTCATGTATCGCAATTCAGATAATGCGTTCAGGCAGGTATATGATTTGTTTGATCTGATACCAATGGGAGTAGATCCACAAAAGATTGGTGAAGTCGTAGGGAGATTAGGTAATCTGAAAGCATGGTAAATCTTGAATAGAATACTGGGGTGGCGGTGACGTAAAAGTCGCCGTCACTGTTTAGGTGCACGGTGCCGGACAAAGCTGCAGCACAAAAGATTTTGATGTAATAAAACTGTTTGGGCAATGCATGAGTGAAAAGTTGCCCTGTTGAATAAGAGAGAAGGTATACCTTTTTCAAAGACAAAGTTATCTGTTAATAATGGGAATTTTTGTCAATTAGCATAAAATAGGATAAAAAACTTGACAATTTTGATGCATAATGCTATAGTGTTTGCAGTTAGAAAAAACTAACCTGATATTGTTATCTTAGAATGTGCATTGCGAAAGCATAGAAGGCCGATTCGACTAAGTATGATTTTTAGATGCGCTATTTTTATGCCTTTGGGTTAGAAATAACTAACTAATAACTTCATTTTTTTCCAGCATTCAGAATACACTTGTGCGTTCGATGGATTCCAATGTATGGTATACGGCCGAAGGCGGTATTATTGCCCTTGGTGTGATGCTTTCTGATTTAGAGGACACATTGTTAAGGCCATTTGAAGAAAATTAAAATGAATGATTAATTAGAACGAAAAACGTTGAAGCATGCTCACCGAAATACCACGGTGTGCACGCTTTGGTATCCGGGAAAATGGACGGTGTTAAAACCGTCCATTTTCTATGGCAGGATATACAGCGTCCAAAAGAAAACGTTCCAGGGCTTCGTTGTGATCCCCTTTGCGCCAGCTTGCTGTAATTGTCATAATTTCTTCCTCTGCTTCAAGCGGTATCGGTATGACTTTTTCTTTTAAAGTCAGTGTATCTGTAACATATCCCGGGAGGAGGGCATATCCGAATCCGGCAGCTACGGCAAGAATTGTAGTTTCGATATCATTGGAAGTGTAGGAAATTTTGGGGAGAAAGCCGGCTTCAGTGAATTTTTTTGTGATTGTGGCATTCTCGCCGTAGAGGGTGTCGTTGCGTTTAATATCTACCAGTGGGTAACCTTTCAGTTCGCAACGTCGTATCATTGAACGGTGCGAGAGCGGGTGAGAGGCGGGAACCACTGCGTAGAGCGGGTAGTTTTTGATAACGACATAATCCATATTCTCTAAGTTGTCCGTGGAATATTGAAGATTAAAAACGATATCCAGTGAGTTGTCCAGAAGTCCGTCGTAAAGTTCGGCAACATTTTCTCTTGTAAAGGAAAAATTGATGTTTGGATACTGGATGTGAAAGTCGGCAATCAGATCGGACAGATTTGTTTTTTCAAATCCCTTGATAAATCCGATGTTGAGATTTCCGGTAAATACGGTATCGGCCCTTTTGGCGCGCTCCATCGCATCCTGCGTCCGGTTAAGGATGGCTTTGGCATCCTCTAAGAATGTACGGCCGGCGGGCGTCAGACTGACCCTGCGGTTTGTACGGTGAAAGAGTGAGACACCGATTTCTTCCTCCAGAGCCTTGATCTGCAGGGTGATCGCAGTCTGAGAAATATGGAACTGTTTTGCGGTTTTAGTAAAGTTCAGATAGTCGGCTGCCGCCACAAAGTATTCAAGTTGACGAATCTGCATATGAACCTCCGAATAAAAAAGTTGTCACAGTACACATCGAATTGTATATCATAATAATAAGTTTTACTTATTATAACATTTAAAAATGGTATTTGCAAACAGATAATAATTCATTTATAATTAAGATAACTTAAAGCTAATGTAACAACTAAAAAATACGCAGAGAGAAGGAGAAAAAAGATGGGAGAGTTGAATCCGTATTTTCCGAACTTGTTCAGCCCGATCAAAGTCGGAACAAAAACAATTAAAAACAGAATTGAAGCTGCACCTGCTTTATTTGCATTTTTGCATTATCAGGATTGTCCGCAGATGAAATTCAAACCGGAAGGCGCAAAAAGAGCTTTTCAGATGTTGGAAGCAAAGGCAAAGGGCGGCGCCGGAAGTGTTGTACTGGGAGAACTGAGTCCAAATCATACATATTGCAAACGTTTTCCTTTTGAACCGGATATTGATTTTACCAATTACAATGATGAGATTTTTGAGATTACAAAAAAGACGGCAGAGATGATTAAAAGCTATGGCGCGCTGCCGATCGGGGAGCTTCTTAGTACCGGCGAGATTAAAACCTGTATCGGCGACGGCATTAACCCTAAAGGACCGTCTGAAAAGATTTTGTATGACGGTTCCCATCTGGATGCTTTTACTGTGGAAGAAATCAAAGAACATATCGAGGAACATATTACAGCCTGCAAATGGTTTAAAGAGGCCGGATGGGAAGGCATTATGATTCACTGCGGTCATGGCTGGCTGCCGGCACAGTTTTTATCACCGATGTATAACAAACGTGAAGATGAATACGGCGGATCTTTTGAGAACAGAGCGAGATTTTCAGTGGAACTGTTAAAAGCGATCCGTGAAGCGATGGGCGAGGATTTCCTGATTGAAATTCGTGTCAGCGGTTCAGAACATCTGCCGGGTGGCCTTGAAATTGAAGATGCGATTAAATTCTGTAAACTCTGTGAGCCATATATTGATATGATTCATGTATCATGCGGTCACTATATGAGTTCTTCAAGAAGCTGGGAATTCACCACACCATATGCACCGCATGGCGCAAATATTGAAAATGCTTACCTGATTAAGCAGAATGTTTCTGTTCCTGTTGCAGTTGTCGGAGGTATTAACTCTCCTGAACAGGCAGAAGAAGCCATTGCGGCAGGTAAGATTGATATGGTTTCTATGGGAAGACAGTTCTTTGCAGACCCTGAATTCCCGAATAAAGCGGCTGAAGGAAGACCGGAAGATATTCGCCGTTGTTTAAGATGCGGCAGATGTTATCCGGGACCTACAGGTGAGCATGAGACAGAGCGTAAGGCAGTTAAATTCCCGTCTCTGGATTCATGTACCATTAATCCATACACTGTATGGCCGGCTTCCCATCATGAAATATTGCCGGAGGATATGCCGGTTCCAAAAGCATCCCGCAAAGTGCTTGTTGTTGGCGGCGGATGCGGCGGTATGCAGGCAGCAATGACAGCATTCGACAGAGGCCATCAGGTGATTTTGTGCGAAAAGGCAGATAAGCTTGGCGGATTGCTGAACTTTACAGACCATACAGATCACAAAATCGATATCCGCAACTTTAAAGATCTTTTAGTCAGAGAAGTCGGAAAACGTGATATTGAAGTTCGTCTGAATACAGAAGTTACACCTGAAATGATTGCGGAAATTGCTCCGGAAGCAGTGATACTTGCAGTTGGTTCTGACGATTTGATTCTTCCGATTGAAGGCATTGAAAATGCTATGACTGCAATGGATGTTTATGCAAATGATTTTAAAGGACTTGGAAAGAGCACAATCGTTCTTGGCGGCGGCCTCGTAGGCTGTGAAGCAGCATGTGATTATCTGGATCACGGCGTAGATGTTACTGTTGTAGAAATGCAGGAATGCCTGATGCCTGAAGTTGTAGGATTATATAGAACAGCTGTCCATGATTTCCTTGACAAGAACGGCGCAAAAAATGAAGTGAATGCAAAAGTTATCCGTGTCGGCAAAGACTTTGTAGTGGCTGAGCAGAATGGCAAAGAGATAACTATAAAAGCAGATTCCGTAGTCAATGCTATGGGCCGCCGGGCACATAAGGTCGATGACCTTTTGACGGCTGTCACAGTACCGGTATGGAATATCGGTGACAGTGTCAAAGCCAGACAGATCGGTGATTCCGTCAGAGAGGGATGGACTGCGGCAATGAAAATTGTATAAAAGCGTATAAGAGCGTAAACACTTAAAAACCATCGGGAACTGAGAATGCTGTCTCATATTCCCGATGGTTTCTTTTATTTAAAGTTAAGGTAACTATTCAGAGTAAATAAATCCGGTGTGGAAAGGCACTTTAGGACAAAAAAATGCATAAATTGAATTAAAGCATGCCCGGAGGTGCTTATTTTGCAGTCGTTTCCCAAGCCTCTGACAGCGAAGGAGGAAAAAGAGTGTCTGGCGCGCTATCAGAATGGCGATATGCAGGCCAGGGACATTTTAATTGAGCGGAATTTAAGGCTTGTTGCACATATTGTTAAAAAGTATAATCATTCCGGCAGAGATTCGGAAGAACTGATTTCCGTGGGAATTGTCGGACTTGTGAAGGCAGTCAATACATTTGAGGTGGATAAGGGACATAAGCTGGCAACTTATGCGGCAAGATGTATTGAAAATGAAATTCTGATGCTTCTGCGCAGTGAGCGGAAGCAGGCCAGAGAAGTATCTCTGTATGATCCGATCGGAACGGATAAGGAAGGCAATGAGATTAATCTTCTGGATATTATTGAAAGTGAAGAAACAGATGTCGTTGAGCGGATGACGCTGGAGCATGATGTGAAAAAACTGTATCAGTATGCATCGGAAGTTCTGACACCGCGGGAAAAGGAAGTGATTTATTTAAGATACGGTTTGTTTCGGCGTACACCGGCTACACAGCGGGAAATTGCCGCGAATCTCGGTATTTCGAGAAGCTATGTCAGCCGTATTGAAAAAAGGGCGCTGGAAAAATTAAGACGCTGCTTTTTGGGATGAAGCTTGTCCGGGGAAGATATTAAGGATAATGTTAACCTTGAATAAATAAAGGTTGACATTCGCTCTCGATTATGATAAATTACTATCTGTAATTGATGATTCATGTTGATTGTCAATAATAAAAGTAACATAAGAAGGGCGAGAAAATGAGTTCAGAAACTGTGACTAAAACGAAAAGCAAAATAAAAACAAGGGATATGGCATATATCGGGCTGTTTGCGGTATTGATTGCAATCTGCGCGTGGATATCCATACCGACGACGATACCATTTACACTTCAGGTTCTCGGTGTGGCGCTGGCCGTGGGTATGCTTGGAGGCAGACGGGGAACCGTTGCTGTGCTCGTGTACATTTTACTGGGGGCTGTCGGCGTGCCGGTGTTTGCGGGTTTTAAAGGCGGTATCGGTGCACTGCTTGGCAATACCGGCGGTTATATTATCGGTTTTATATGTATGGCCCTTGTGATGTGGGCAATGGAAAAAATACCGGGCAACCGTACAGTGATCCTTTTTATATCGATGATTGCCGGGCTGCTTGTTGACTATGTTTTCGGAACAGCATGGTTTATGGTTGCTTATGCAAAAAATGTCGGCGCTGTTGGTCTTGGCGCAGCACTCGGATGGTGCGTGATTCCGTATATTATACCGGATGTTATAAAGCTGATCGTTGCGATGATCTTAAGCCGGAATGTCGGAAAATATATTGTCAGAGATTAATGTAAAAACAGAGATTTTAAAGATGTTTTGCGCTGCTTCAAAACGGCCAAATGGAGACAAATATGATATTGATGAAAATGCCTTTAGTGACATGGATATCCGTGGCTAGAGGCATTTTTTACTGCAGCAGTTGGGGAGGATGTAAAAAAATGCCCCTATTTCTTGCGGGCTGCGTGCAAATGTTGTAAAATAGATATAACGGATGGTTGATGATGCTTAAGCTTTGATTGAGAATCATGTCTGTCAAAGAGGGTAAGTATATAAATCCTGAAGGTAACTTTTTGAGAGGAGGGGCGGTATTCCTGGCAGGATACCGAAAGGTTCATGGAAGCTATTTTTAAAGATTCAGTAACGCTGGATGAGGAAACATTTAAAAAGATTATTTTGGAGACGATGGAAATTTCACCGAAACAGCGTCGAAAAATGCTGCTGTACCGGTGTATTTATCTGGCGGCAACGATTGCGGTCGGTTATCAGGCATGGTTTTGTTTTACGAAACGGCTCGGTTCGGTGCCGTTTATCGTACTGGGCGTGATTTCAATTGCACTTGGCATTTTCTTTTTATCAAGAGGACTGTTTTATAAAACATTTGTTGTTCGCGCAGCGGTCAGAAAGAGCATGCGCAGGCAGCAGGAAACAGGCGCCGTAAACCGTGTTGACGAGTTTAAGTTTTATGATGCGTATTTTAATGCTGCGACACAGAGATACAGACAGGGAAAGAAAATCTTCTGGAATAATATCACAAAAGTTTACGAGTCACCGTCATTTTTCTTTGTATACGCAAAGGATAACAATTCATTCTTCCTGTATAAACCGGAGATTAAAGGCGGTACAGTAGATGAATTCAGAACATTTCTTCAGTCAAAAATTTCATGTAAAATCGAACATGAGGTATAAAAAACTACATGAAATTAATATCAATGTTTGCATCATAACGTTATGTGTGCTATAATATCCACAGTGGTTGCACTATACTAAGTGGAAGAAGGTATGAATGATGAAACGAATTATACTGATGATGCTGAGAAACATTTTTTTCCTGCCTTACGCATGGATCAAGCTCTGCCGCTATGCAAAGCATGCAGATGATTATACCGATGAAGAACGGTATGAATTGCTGCAGTATATTGATGGAAAGGCCAATAAGGGCGGGAGGATTAATATTGAGGTTCATGGTGTTGAAAATATACCGAAAGAGAACGGATTTATGTTCTTCCCGAATCATCAGGGACTTTACGATGTACTGGCGATTATACAGGCGTCACCGATACCGTTTTCGGTTGTTATGAAGAAAGAACTTCAGAATATTCCGGGGCTTAAGCAGGTATTTAAGTGTATGAAGGCACTGGCCATTGACCGTGAAGACATCAAGCAGTCTATGAAGGTGATTCATCAGGTCACAGAAGAAGTGAAAAACGGACATAATTATCTGATTTTCGCAGAAGGTACACGAACGAAAAACCCGAATGCTGTCGGTGAATTTAAAGGCGGAAGCTTTAAATCAGCCATTAAGGCAAAATGCCCGATCGTTCCGGTCGTTCTGATCGATGCTTACAAAGCATTTGATACACATTCTATAAAACCGCTGACCGTTCAGGTGCATTTTCTTGAACCGATGACTTATGAGATGTATGGACAGATGAAGTCCAATGAAATCGCTTCACTTGTTAAGCGAAGAATAGAAAAAGTCATTGCGGAAAATGAATAAAGAATTTTGACTGATATGACACCGGTGTAACGAAAGTTACACCGGTTTTTTTGAGTTTTAAAAAACTAAAGAAAGTAGAGTAATAGTCCTTTATGCGCTGACCTTAATATTGATGCAGAATTTCAATTATCCCGAATTCATTTGCGGATGCACTTATTTTTAGTTCGAGGAAGTTTCCGGATGTTTCACACTGCATAATATTTACATGAGGAATGCAGATTTTCTGGAGATATTTATAATCTTCAGGATATAACTGATCAGGAAATCCCCAGTGGCTGAATTCATCTAAAACACTTCCATATTGTGGGCTGATGGAGGTTTTTCGTACATAATATTTACCGGATGTTACATTTTCTAAAACTAAATGAATATTTAGTGTGTATTTTTCATCGTCATCATCAGAAGTATCGTCAGCCATAACATCATCAGAGCGGATATTATGAAATAATAACGCAAAGTTGCCGAAACGATCTCTTGTGAGCATAAAATGCTCACGTATCACAATCATAAATTCAGAAGCCCTGTTAAGAAAAAGAATGGCATATAAAGCCGGTTTATATATGCCGTCCTTAGTAATTAATCCAGATTCACCGGAAAGCATTGGCAAGATATGCTTTGCCTGACCAAACATATCTGAAAGCATGGAATAGGCAAGCATGTCTGTGTGTCTATAAATATCAATCATGTTTTTCATCATCCATGCGCCTTTGAGACACGTATCGTTTAAATTATTAGTATGTGATGCTGTCATATTCCAATGGGATATGAAAAGCGGAATCTTTGGCATATCCAGTTTATTAAGCAATTGATGAATACATTCTATTTCATGTGAAAAATAGTTATTCATAGAAATGCCGTTGGTATTGGTATGAACAGTCTCTGCTATGTCGTGGTCGACATAGAGCTGGAAGGATATAAAATCAGGCAAAATATTATTTTTTTTCCAATATACGGAGGATTGTTCAATAAGCTGAGCGTGAATGGGCACAACGAATTCACCATATCCGGCCAGAGCCTCAGGGGCATATTTTTTTATTGTATTGTAAAAAATTTTATACTTTTCATCAGTATACCATGTATCCCACGGTGCATCCCAGGGACATGGACACCACATTTCAAAAATCCAGTGCGCAACTTCACCGGGACCAAAACGAACAACCATGTGGTGCATGAATTCATCTAATATTGCTGCATAAGCAGTATCATCAAGATATTCTGGAATAATATTGTTTAATTCAAAAGGTCCTATAGAATCGGGAATATCATCTTTATCTCTTGGTTTTGGACCAAGCTGAAGCATAGGACGCATATCGTTTTCTAATAGAAAACTGATGGTATTGTCTATTCTGCTGAAATTCAATTGAAAAGTCTTTTCATGAATACTTAAAATTTCAGGATATATACCCCAGATTCGAATATACATAAAATTCATTTCTTTTTTCAACTGTAAAAGTTGTTTTTGGACAACTGTATTCAAAACATCAATAAGGGCACCGATATTGATAGCCTTTTTCCATGGGTATGTCATAGGAATGGTAGATTGTGTATCAATCTTACTCGAGCAGGTGTTAATAGAGGTCTGAATATTCAGTGTCGGATATTTTTTTTCAATCTCCGATAAAAGCGTTTTGAAAAAAGTGCTGTTGTTCTTCAGCTGTGTTTCATATTTTGAAGTTATTGTAGTGCGGTAATCTGTGGGTGACATACCATATAGCTCGCGAAATGATTTTCCAAAAATATTTAAATTAGTAAATCCATTGGCATAAGCGAGATGAAGTACAGAACCTGAAGTATTTTCAAGGTCATCTGCAACATGCCACAGGCGTATTTTTGTAAGATAATCTTTAAAATTAAAGCCGAGATTTTTCTTAAAATAGCGTGAAAGGTATGAAGCAGATAAATGAAGATGATCAGAGAGTTCTGTCAGGGAAAGCGGTTTATCATAATTGGTATGGATATAATAGAGGGCTTCCCGTATGCGCATATCCTGATCAGAGTCATCATTGACTCCAAAAAAATCATGTGTATTTATAATGAATTCTCTGGACAGGACAGAAATGATATTTTTACAAATGAGATTCAGATCTTTTGTAGATTTATTTTGCTTTAAATAAAAATATAATAATTGGTTCAGCAAAAAATAAATTTCCTGATCCTGATTGTTTTTATTTATTGATAAATCACTTTGAAACAGCGGTAAATGCAGAGTCTCACTGTTAAATCTGTTCCACGGAATTAAAATACGGCAAATCAGACCGTTGCAGTCCGAATGAAATGAATGAGGAATTCCGGGATTAATAATGTATATGTTTCCAGTTTTTAATAGAATCTTTTCGGAATTGATATGTAGTTCGATGTTTTTGTTCAAAACATAGATAATTTCTAATTCCGAGTGAAGGATTGTGTCAACATTTTCTATAAAGCTGAATCGAAGCTTGAATAATAATTCTTCTTTAAATTTTCTCATAAGTAACTCCTGAAAATGATAGATATATTGGAAAAAGTGCATAAATCTAATGACAAAAAACGTTTATCAATAATTGACATTATAAGATATATTGCATAAAAAATCAATATTAACTGTAAAAAAACAGGCATTTTTGTGTAAAAAAGCGGTAAGACTGAAGCAGAACTTTTTGACATAATATGGTTAGGAAAACAGCAAATGGAAAGGAGAGGTTTTTGTGATTAGGTATATTTTTAAACGAATTTTATACTTAATTCCTGTTATGTTTGGCGTTATTGTTCTTGTTTTTCTCATGAAGATGGTAATGCCCGGAGATCCGGTGATGGAACTGCTTCCGGCTTCAGCAACTGAAGAAGAGAGAGAGGAAATGAGAGAGGAACTGGGGCTTAACGATCCGATTTATGAGCAATTCGGGAAATATGTGTGGGGAATAGTTACTCGGGGCGATTTAGGTACATCCTATAAAACAAAACAGCCGGTCATGGATGAATTGCTGCAACGTTTCCCCAAAACATTGGTGATTGCTTTGGTTTCAATGGCATTGAACTTAATTGTTGCGGTACCTTTGGGAATTCTGGCTGCAGTCAAACAATATTCATGGGTGGACAATGTCGTTGTTCTGCTATCAATTGTCGGAGCCAGTTTACCGAGTTTTTGGTTGGCTTTAATGATGATTATGCTTTTTGCAGTAAAGTTAGGTTGGCTTCCGGCAATGTATGATGGCACTGTGAGCGGTTACATCATGCCTGTTATTGCTGTAAGTATAGGATGTATATCTGCAACAGTCCGTGGAATCAGAACTAACATGCTTGAAACTATCCGTCAGGATTATGTGAGAACAGCCAGAGCAAAAGGTCAGAAGGAGTCAATTGTTATTGTAAAGCATGCATTCAGAAATACTTTGGTTCCTGTAGTTGCAAGTATAGGCAGTGGCTTGGGGATGCTTTTGGGAGGTTCTTTGATTGTAGAAACAGTTTTTGCTGTGCCGGGTATCGGTAAATATGTTACAGATGCTGTTTCACAAAGAAATTTTCCTGCTGTACAGGGTGGTGTTATTATGCTTGCATTAATTTATGCGATTATCAATATTGTCGTTGACATTTGTTATACGATTGTTGATCCACGATTAAAAACAGCGTTCATTACGTCTAAAAAAAGAAAAAGAGTAAAACAGGGAGGTGAAATTAATGTCTAAGATAACAACACCGGCAATGGAAAAACTTTACAAAAAGAAAAAATACAATATAGAAGGGGTTTCGTCACCTGGTAAAGAAGCATTGAAGCGTTTGATGCGGGACAGAACAGCAGTTGCAGGTCTTATTATTATTATTGCGTTATTGCTGGTAGGTTTATTTGCGCCATTAATTGCACCATATGATTATCAGGTACAGGATTATTCAGCAGTGCTGCAGGGACCAAGTTCAGCACACTGGTTTGGTACTGACGGTACAGGAAGGGATATTTTCAGCCGCTGTGTTTATGGGGCAAGATACTCACTTCCAATCGGTATAATGTGTGTTGCCGTCGGTCTTATTATAGGTGGTATTCTTGGCGTAATTGCGGCATATTTCGGTGGTAAGACAGACAATGTTATCATGCGTTTTATTGATATTATTCAGGCAATTCCGTCAACATTATTATGTATAGCACTGGTGGCAATACTTGGGAACGGTGTTGTTCAATTAATTATTGCGGTGGCAGCAGGTTCTATACAGGGAATGACAAAATCGTGCAGAGCTGCGGTACTGATGGTGAAGAACAGCGAATATGTTTCTTCATCAAAGTCCATTGGTGTTTCTAACTTAATGATCATGCTGAGACATTTGGTGCCAAATGCAGTAGGTATTATTGTAATTAATGCTGCAAATTCGGTTTCAGAAAGTATTTTGACAATTTCAGCGCTAAGTTACATAGGTATTGGTCTGACATCACCGACACCAGAATGGGGTGCTATTTTATCGGAGGGTAAGACATATATCAGTGTAGCGCCGCATACAGTTCTTTTCCCGGGACTTGTTATTGCAATTACAGTATTGGCATTTAACCTGTTTGGCAATGGTCTTCGTGACGCACTTGACCCTAGACTTAAATGATGGAGGAACGAGTAATGGCAGCAGAGTGTAAAAATATTTTGGAAGTTCGTAATCTGGTTGTTCACTATGAAACTGATGAGGCCGTTTGTGAAGCTGTAAATGATGTTTCTTTCGATATCGGAGAGGGAGAAATCCTTGGGCTTGTTGGTGAAACCGGAGCGGGTAAAACAACCATTGGATTATCAATTATGGGTCTTTTACCAAAACCGCCGGCGCACATTGTATCAGGAAGTATTAAGCTGAACGGTGAAGAATTTATAGATGAAGCTGATGATCCAAAGAGCTTTTTTGATATTGCGGGAAAGTTAAAAATAAAGAAAGTAAAGAAAAATACTGAAAAAATGTTCCGTACAATACGGGGAAAGAAAATTACAATGATGTTTCAGGATCCGATGACAGCACTAAATCCTGTTCATTATGTTGGTGACCAGATTGCGGAGGTTATAAAAATTCACGAAAAAGTATCGGCAGCAGAAGCGCAGAAAAGAGCCTGTGATATGCTTGAGATTGTTGGTATTCCGGCGGAAAGATATAAGGAATATCCGCATCAGTTTTCGGGTGGTATGAAGCAGCGTATTATTATAGCCATTGCCCTTGCCTGTCATCCTGATCTGATTATTGCTGATGAACCAACGACCGCTCTTGATGTGACGATTCAGGCGCAGGTGCTGAAGATGATGAAAGAACTCCAGGAGAAATACAAAACATCAATGATTTTTATTACACATGATTTTGGTGTTGTTGCAGAAATCTGTTCAAAATGTGCAGTCGTTTACGCAGGTGAAATTGTTGAGTATGGTACGTTAGAACATATATTTAATCAGGCACAGCACCCTTATACACTTGGACTGTTTGGTTCAATACCTAATCTGGAAGATGAAACTGACAGATTGAAACCAATTGCAGGGTTGATGCCAAATCCGATGAATCTTCCGCCTTATTGCAGTTTTTATGAAAGATGCGATAGAAAATGTGATGAGTGTAAGAAAAAAAATCCACAGTTAGTGGAGGTAGAACCTGGTCATTTTGTAAGATGCGTATTTGCAGAGTGTAAAGGAGGTGAAAACAGTGGCATTACTGGAAATTAAAAATTTGAAAAAATATTATGATACACCGGGTGGTAAACTCCATGCAGTCGATAATGTAACGATTAGTATAGAAAAAGGCAAAACATTGGGTGTTGTCGGTGAGTCGGGATGCGGTAAATCAACTCTTGGTAAAACTTTAATCCGGATGGAGGAGGCTACTTCAGGCGAAATTTATTTTGACGGTACTGATGTTACTAAAATGAGTTTGAGAGCTTTTAAGCAGATGCGGACACGAATGCAAATGATTTTCCAGGATCCATATGCTTCACTTGACCCGAGAATGAGTGTTTCGGCACTTATTGCAGAGCCGATTAAGACCTATAGGCTTGCTAAAGATAAAAAAGCGATGGAACAAAAAGTGTTTGAATTGATGGATACCGTAGGACTTGCGAGGCGTCTGGCAAATGTTTATCCTCATGAACTTGATGGCGGGAGAAGACAGAGAATTGGTATAGCAAGGGCATTAGCACTGAACCCGGAGTTTATTGTGTGTGATGAGCCTGTATCAGCTTTGGATGTTTCCATCCAGGCACAGATTCTTAATTTATTAATGGATCTGCAGCGGGATAAGGGATTGACCTATATTTTTATTACACATGATATGTCAGTTGTTAAACATATTTCAGATGCCATCTGTGTTATGTATCTGGGGCAGGTTGTAGAGTTTTGTGAAACAAAAGAATTATTTACAAATACGATGCATCCTTATTCCAAGGCATTACTCTCGGCGATTCCAGTACCGAGCCTGAATAAGAAAAAGGAACGTATTTTGCTGAAAGGTGAAATTACAAGTCCGATTAATCCTGCAAAATGCTGCAGATTTGCGAAACGTTGTCCTCATGCAACGGAACTGTGCAGAACAAGTGAACCTGAATTAGTTGAAACATCGGTTAAAGGCCATTATGTGAAATGTTTCAGAGCTGAAGAGCTGACTGGTGAAGCACAGAAATAGCACATGAGGAATAAAATATATTCAGTTTAAGGAGGAACTAAAATGAAAAAAATTGGTGGTTTACGAAAGAGCATTGCATTTTTATTGACGATGGCAATGTCAGTGGGCATGCTCGCAGGATGCGGAGGTAATGAAAAATCAGCAGATACTTCGGCAAAGAATGAGACAGCAGCTCAAAGCAGCGCAGAAGATGTAGCACAATCATTAGCAGTACCTACAGGAGAATTGAGCGATGAGACGATTACAGTTGCTTTACCTGCAGAACCAAACTCATTGGTGCCGGCGATAATTCAGTGTGGTACAGAAACAAATGCAGTTATTATGTCACTGCTCTATGAGACATTGTATAAAAACGAATATGAAACAATGGAACACACAGATAGTTCATTAGTGGAAAAAACAGAACAGATTGATGATACACATTTCCGTTTAACATTGAAACAGGGTATTAAATTCCAGAATGGAGAAGATTTGACAACTGAGGATGTTCTTTATACATTCCAGCAGGGCGCTCAGGGTGCTTTAAAGGGCGAATATAGCATTTATGATGTTGAAAATTTTGAAGTTGAAGATGATTACAATATTATTTTTGCTACAGTACAGCCATGGGCGCAGGCACAGGACCGTCTTGGCTTTGAAATGTTTTTCATTGCTAATAAGGAAGCATTTGAAGCAGCCGGAGGCGCAGGTTCAACTGTACAGTATCTTGAAGATGCTGGTACAGGTAAGTACAAATTAGCTGAATGGGTTCCGGGTGATCACATTACAGTAACGCGTAATGAAAATTACTGGAATCAGGAGACACTGCCATATTATAAAGACATTAAATTCGTTTTTATTAATGATTCATCTGCACGTGGTATGGCTGTACAGAGCGGCGATGTTGATATTGCTATCGGTCTTGACCTTGCAAACTATAATGTGTATGAATCAGATGCAAATATCAATGCAGTAGTGCTTAACGATAACCGTACAGCAGTTTTATTCCTTAACAGTGGAAATGGTGGTCCGCTTGAAAATGAAAAAGTTCGTGAAGCTGTTTACTGGTCACTTGATAAAGAAGCATTACGTCAGGTTGGCATGAGCGGTTTTGGTGAAATTCAAGATACAATGATTTCCACAAAAGCACCGGTTTGGGATGGTGTTGAACCTGAAATTTACAAACCGGACTATGAAAAAGCAAAAGCATTGCTGGCTGAGGCCGGATATCCTGATGGTGTTAATCTGAAGTTCCGTGTGTATGCAATTACTGCTACAATCAGTATGCTTCAGGAGCAGCTTCGTCAAGGTGGAATTAATGTTGAACTTGAATTGGCAGAAATTCCTGTGCATTTTGCAGCACTTGCAGAGGGTGATTTTGATATGTGCTATTCACTTCAGCAATTTGCATATTATACAGAACCGGTACGCTGTGTTGATGGTATAAACTATAAGTATAGTGATGTTATGGGCGGTACAGGGTATAAAAATGAAGAATTTTCTAAAATTGCAAGTCGTTGCTATGCTGCAATTGATATGAATGAACGTAAAGAAGCTTATGCTGAATTACTGGCACACTTCAGAGAGCATTATGTGTCCTGCGGCCTTTTCTCAAGCAGCTACCTCTGTCTGACAGCAAAAAATATTGAAGGTCTGGGACTGCGTGGTATGGCGGTTGTCGACCTGACAAATATTTATAGTGTAAATCAATAACTTTTTAACATATATGGTTATCTGGGCAGCTTGTCTGCCCGGATAATAAAAAAATCAACATAGTAAAGGAGACATGATTATGGATAAAATGGAAGCAAATAAAAAAAATCACATTTTCAGTAAAGAAGGAAGTGCGATGAATGCAAAGTATATGATTGATCCTTCAGGGGTTAAGCAATATGTATGCGACAATACGATTAAAGGCTACGAATTTGGTGTAAAGATTCCATATTATATGGGAGTACCATTAAGCCAGATTGACCTGTATAAAGTTTATATGGATGGCACCGAGGTTGATCCGGAAGATATTCGGCTTATTATGAAAACCGGTGAAGAATTTAAAATGTCAGAAATTCTCACAGTAGGAACATACTTCTGGGAGTATGGCGAAAGTCTTAGAACAGTCGTTTTAAAAGAAGGCGGTCTTCCGAAGGGAGAACATGAATTAAAAGTTGAAGTACGAATCGCTGTGTTTTATTTCCCAAAAGATACGCTTAACACTGCAATTTTAAAATTTGAAATTTAGGAGGAAGTCATATGTCAATAAAATCTTGTGTATCATTATATAGTTTGCAGGAAGATTACCTTTCCGGTAAACGTGACCTTAGAAGTTGTATTGAAGCAATGGGGAAAAATGGAATAGGTGTAGATGCTATTGAACTTTTACCTGATCAGATGCCATTACCGGGCATGAGAGAAAATGACAGAGTATTGTCAATGGAAGTTGTTGATCAGTGGAACGAATTGCTTGAAAAAAATGGAGTAATTGCGCAGTCTTATGGCGCAAAAGTATTTACTACAAACTATGCCAATCGCCAGCTTACAATGAAAGAGTTGATTGATATTGTGCAAAAGGATATTAAGATGGCTGCACAATTGGGCTTTAGAGTATATCGAACAGGCATTTTGAGAAAAGAAGATATTGCTTTATTAACAGAATGCATTCCATTGGCAGAGGATTTGAACATACAGATTGGCTGTGAAATTCATACACCTCGCGGCATACATACATGGTATACGCAGGAATGGCTGGAGGTCATCCAAAAAACAGGAAGTCCAGCTGCCGGTTTTGTACCTGATTTCGCAATTTTTTCAAAAGGTTTGTCTGAATCAGCATATAAACGTATTTTAAGAGATGGCGGACATGCGGAAATACTTGATAAAATCAGTGAAGCACATGCAGCCGGTGAGCCGTTATCTGTAGAAGATGTTAAGAAGATGGGCGGAAATGCAGCTGATTGTTCAGCCGTAGGAAGATTGGGCGCACTTATTTATGATGATCCGGAATGGTTAAGGGAAGTACTTCCATATTCAAAACATATTCATGGCAAATTCTACGAAATAAATAAAGATGGATTTGAAAAATCTATTGATTATGAGAATGCAATACGTGTATTGGTTGAAACAGGATGGGATGGATATATCTCTTCAGAATATGAAGGTCAGAGAGATTATTTTGATATCGGCTGTGACATTTACATGGATCCTGTAGAACAGGTTGCTGCGCATCAGAAAATGATTCGTTATTTTGAAAATAAGGCTAAGAATAAATGAGGTGACAGATTATGAAAAATGGTAAGCTGCAGATTGGAATTATAGGATGCGGTGGTATTGCAAACCAGAAACATTTACCTGCACTTAAAAATCAGGCTGATAAATGTGAAATGGCAGCATTTTGTGATATTGAAATTGAAAGGGCACAAAAAGCCGCAGAAGAATATGGTACTGAGGGTGCCGGTGTATATACAGATTACAGAGAATTATTGAAAGATCCGGAAATTGATGTTGTTCACGTTTTAACACCGAATGTGGCACACAGCGAGATTACGGTGAAAGCTTTTGAAGCAGGGAAACATGTTATGTGTGAAAAACCGATGGCACATAATACAGAAGCAGCTGAAAAAATGATGGATGCCTGGAAAAAGTCAGGAAAGAAATTTACTGTAGGGTATCAGAACCGTTTTCGTCAGGACACGATGACACTTCACAAAGCCTGTGAAGAAGGTGCACTTGGAGATATTTACTTCTCAAAGGCACATGCCGTAAGACGTCGTGCAGTTCCGACATGGGGTGTGTTTCCTGATAAATCGAAGCAGGGTGGCGGACCATTGATAGATATTGGTACACATGCACTTGATATTACATTGTGGTGTATGGATAACTATAAACCTGTATCCGTTATGGGATCTGTATTTGAAAAGTTAGGTCATTTACCGGAAGCTACTGAGGGGAATCTGTTTGGACCATGGGATCCGGAAACATATGAGGTTGAAGACTCTGCTTTTGGATACATTAAAATGGAAAATGGTGCGACAATTTTTCTTGAAGCAGCGTGGGCACTTAATGTAAGAGAATCTAGAGAGGCAGCGACAACTCTTTGCGGCACAAAAGGCGGCGCTGAGATTATTGGCGGTATGAGTAATTCAGGTTATGAGCTTGTGTTTAATAAAACAAGCTATGGAAAACTAACAGAAGAAACTTTATCGGCAAGTGGATCAGTTGCGTTCTTTGAAGGCAATGGAGGTATGGAGCCAAAAGATCTTGAGTGTGCACAGTGGCTGGATGCAATTATCAATGATAAAGAACCGCTCGTTAAACCGGAACAGGCTTTCGTTGTTACGCAGATTCTTGATGCAATTTATCGTTCATCTGCAGAAGGAAGAGAAATCAAATTGTAATAGTCACATATATAGAAAGTATGAGGTGTTTGGAATGGTAAAATTAGAAAAACCTTTATCAAAAAACATGGAACTGGTTGCCTATCATGATTTGAATGGACAGCCTGGCTTTCAGATGGCATTACAGGTTGTTGAAGGACGTTATTATCTATATGTGACGACATATTATCATAAAGGTTGGCAGATTCTTGACGTTACCGATTTAAATAATATTAAGTGCAAACACCTTGATGATCCTCGAGGAAAATCAGGTACAGTCTACCCTAAAGTACAGATTGCCAATGGTATTATGATAACTGCATCGGGACAGAGAGTCCGTTTCCTTCCAATGGAAGGTGTTGATTATGATGATTATGATGCTGGTATTGAAATCTGGGATGTTAAGACAGACCCTATGAACCCGAAATTATTGGGATTTTGGAGCAATGGCGGCGGCGAGGGGATTGACGGCGTCAATACACATCGTAATTTTTATGCTGGAGGACGTTATGTGTATACCACATCAAGCTGTCCCGGATTTTTAAATAATATCCTGAGAATTATTGATATAGATAATCCTGCAGAGCCGGTGGAGGTTGGACGCTGGTACCTGAAAGAGCAATGGCTTGACGGTATGGATCATGTTGATTGGGATACAGATAAAATTGATCCGGAGGCATTGTGCCCATACCCAGGATATAAACATTATCATTTACACATGCCTCAGGTGAAGGATGGATATGCATATCTTGCTTATTGCGGTTATGGATTAGTTATTTTGGATGTTAAAGACGTTACACGACCAAAATATGTGGGAAGTTTAAGGATTGATCCGCCGTTTTCAGATTTTATTTCCTGTCATACAGCACTGCCAATGAGTGGAAAAAACAGTAACTATCTGATCTTGACACAGGAAATGGGTGGAACAGCTAAACGCGCTCAATTTGCAGGGATTGTAGATATTTCCGATAAGAAAAATCCAACACTTGTTTCTTTATTTCCTCCTTATTCAGTTCCTGAAGATGCGCCGTTTAAAAATTATGTTGAAAAAGGCGGACGTCCTGGACTTCATAATTTTCATCAGCCACAGGGTCAGCCAAATTATGAAGATCGTGAAGATCGCCAGTATCTGACATGTTTTAATGGCGGAATACGTGTGTATGATACTTCTGATATATTTAATATCAGGGAAATTGCTTATTATATCCCGCAGGATCCCGAAAAAGATGTATGGCCGATACCAAAAATGATGAATGATGGTCAGGTAATCTCAAGGTGTGAAGATGTACTTGTTGATGACAGAGGCTACATTTATATGACCGATTCCAATGGAGGTTTATCAGTGTTTAAGTGTCTTGTGTGAAAACGGTCTTATGAGCCAGAATGAAGGCCTTCAAAAAACGATTGAGGCACTGAAGCAGATTATTTTTTTGAAGATCCGGGTGAAATGATTGGGCATCATTGATGATCTGACGCGAACATTCGTGATTTTGTTCATGAGAAATAAGAAGCGTTTGTAAAAAGTGACGGCAATCCCGTTGGCTTTGGACAACGGGATGACGCAAAGCAGAGAAGAGGATTTAAGATGACAGAAAAAGAGTTTAAAATGGCGATTGTCGGTTTTGGCGGTATGGGAAACTGGCATCGGGAATTAATTGAGAGTATCGAGCATCTTCAGGTCAAAGGTGTTTATGATATAGAGGAAGAACGTGCACAGTTTGCAGAAAGTCTCGGGCTTAAAGCCTATGATAGCTTTGATGCTGTTTTAGAAGACGCAGAAATTGATCTGATTCTTTGTGCCACGCCGAATGATGTACATAAAGAAGTGGTGATCAGGGCTTTAAATGCAGGGAAAAATGTTGTCTGTGAAAAGCCTGCAACGATGCATTCTGCAGATTTTGAGGAAATGATGGCAGCACAAAAGACAAGCCGTTTGTTTGTGCATCAGAACCGCAGATGGGATGAAGACTATCTGACAGTTCGGGAAATTTTAAAACAGAATATTCTTGGTCCTGTATTTAAAATAGAATCCAGAGTTCATGGTTCAAGAGGTATCCCGGGAGACTGGCGCGGTACCGTAGAGCATGGCGGAGGCATGGTCCTGGACTGGGGCGTTCATATCTTAGACCAGGCACTGCAGATGTTTGACGGCAAAGTGAAAAAAGTGTATGCTACGATAACAAATGTTACTAATGAACTGGTTGATGACGGTTTTACAGCGCAGCTGTTTTTTGAAGATGGTCCGGTATATACACTGGAAGTTGGAACCAGCAACTTTATTTCCTTGCCGAGATGGTATGTTCTCGGAAGAGACGGCAGTGCAGTGATTCGTGACTGGGATTTATCCGGTGAGGTTGTCCGGGTGACAAACTGGGATAAGAATGATGCTGTGCCGATTAAGACAGCAGCAGGTCTTACAAAGACGATGGCACCGAGAACAGAGGATACCATTAAAACAGAAAAGCTTCCGATCGTTCACAGTGATATCAGAGATTACTATCGAAATGTCATGGATACCATTGAAGGTAAGTGTGAACAGATTGTAAAAAATGAAGAAGTACTGAGAGTTTTGAGACTGATGGAAGCGATTTTTGATTCAGTCGAAAAAAATCAGGTTGTTGATTTTGAATAATTAAATAAGTAATAAGCGGATAAGTCCGGTAAAAATCAAGGGCCATGAAAAAGCCTGAATTTTTACCGGACTATCTCCTTCTTACATATCATGGGCAACAATCGCTATTTCCCCGACAGCCCCTTTTGATTTTCAGATCGTTTGAAAAAGTTGGAATGCTTTGGCAGTGGACTTGAAGAATGTGGGTGTCTCCTGAAAACACAATTACTTCAGCTGAAGTTTTGCCTGTGCCAGGCCGCTTTCGTTGATCAGCCAGTTTTTGATTGTTTCTTTTTCATCGTCGGTCAGCGGTTTTTCTTCTGTTCCGCTTAAGAGTATGTATTCATCGTTTCCGTCGGACATAATGCCGCAGCTTATATCTGAAAGCTTTGTAAAGATTTCGGCTGCGCTTTGGGAAAGTTTCGCACAGTCAATCCGGCTGCTGATTTGATTTTCAAGGCTTTCCACCTGAGATTGTTTTTCATTAAGCTGATTTTGAAGTTCTTCGTTTGTTTTTTGCAAAACGGCAATCGTTACCTTTTCAGTATGATCACCTTCAGTGATTTTGTTCTGAGTGACATGAAGGGTATAACCGGACAGGTTATAATGGTCAAGGGCCTGCTCCAGTTTTTCAATGACATCATCAGAAACCTGTGCGCCCACAAGAGAGACGGATATTTTTTTATTGAGTGTATCCGTACTGCTTTGAACCATCTGCGTATCGGAAAAAACAAATTCATTGTTAAGGTAGCTGCTGATATTTTGTTCCATCACAGTACTGTAGACCGTCCAGCTTCCGAACAGGATACTTGGTATAATCGTTACAACTGTGATCATGGCGATCAATCGGCTGACTTTTTTCTGACGTTTTGTGTCAATTGCTTTGTGGGAAGGAACACCAAGAAGCTTTGTCACAAGAGCCGCAGAAAGCATGATGAAAAGCGTATTGATTGAAAAAAGGTAAAATGCACCAAATATAAACCGAAGCTGCAGTGTGGCGATGCCGTATCCAACGGTACAAAGCGGAGGCATCAGTGCTGTGGCGATGGCCACACCGGGAATGACGTTGCTCTTTTTGATACGGGTATTGCCGATGCCGCCTGCAATGCCGCCAAACAGGGCAATTAAAACATCCCATAATGTAGGGTTTGTGCGGGCAATCATTTCGCTTGTCGGTATATCCAGGGGCGAAATTCTGAAATAGATTGCAGATGTAATCAGGCTTATGACGACCTGGGTACAAAAACTTGTGAAGGCTTTGCGAAGCATCGTCAGATCCTGAATGGCCAGGGAATAGCCCATGGTGAGTATGCCGCTCATCAGCGGTGAAATGAGCATGGCACCGATAATGACTGCCGTGGAATTGACATTTAAGCCGATGGAAGCAATCAGAATCGCCATCATCAGTATCCACATGTTGGAACCGTGGATGATCGTATTTTCCTCCATCATGTCATCAAGCTCATCATAACTCATCATATCACTTCGGATATCCAGAAGATTTGTAAAATATTTTTTAATTTTTTCTTTGGCGCCGTCACGGGCGCCGGAAGTTTCGTTATACATAGCTGCCTTCTTTAATTAACTGAAAAATTTCTCTTTTATAATATCAATCGGCATTTCCTTGCCGGTCCACAGTTTGAATGCTTCAGCGCCCTGATAAAGAAGCATGTACATGCCGTTAAAGGTCGGACATCCGGCTTTCTTAGCCATTTTAAGAAGCAGCGTTTCCTTTGGATTGTAAATAACATCGGAAACGATCAGTTCCGGACGGAATACGGAAGGGTCTTTGATGATACAGTTTTCAGTATTCGGAGCCATACCTACGCTTGTTCCGTTGGTCAGTATATCACTGTTTAAAATGCTCTCGTTTAAAGCATCTGTGTCTTTCAGGTCATGGAGCACGACTTTGCAGGAAGTCTGATTGTTGAGCTTATCTGTTAAAATCTCGGTGCGTCCGAAAAACTGATCCTTGATATTGAAAACATGGATTTCAGAAAGCCCATCCAGTGCAGCCTGAACAAGGATTGATGTTGCAGCACCGCCGGCACCGAGCAATGTCATCTTTTTGCCGGTCAGATCGTAACCTGCATCTTTTGCGGCAAGCATGTAGCCGATACCGTCCGTTGTATGCCCTGTAAGTACACCGTTATCGTTGATGACTGTGTTGACTGCGCCAGTCAGCTGAGCTGCAGGTGTCAGCTTGTCCACCAGTTTGGTCATCATGTTTTTGTCCGGCATAGTGACATTGAAACCGCGGACGCCAAGTGTGCGAAGTCCTTCTACGGCTGTTTTTAAGTTATCTGTGTCGACATCAAAGGCAAGATAGGCGTAGTCAAGACCAAGCTGCGCAAATGCTTCATTGTGCATCATCGGTGAGATGCTGTGGGAGACCGGACTGCCTAAAAGTCCGCACAATACAGTATGTCCTGTAATTTGCTGAATCATATAAATACTCCTTCCATTAATTGATGCATTGTACTTTTTGCTGATTGTGCAGTGAAAAGTACGATAATAATGGTATTATCTTCTGCTAAAACAAAATTGCTGTTAATTTCAGATTATACTATAAGTTTTATTAAAATTCAAATATAAAACAGGACAAAATGTACGATGATCAGTGGCCTATAGGCATTCTTTCATAACATCATATGCTCCGCGTTTGGTTATATCATTGAGATATTTGGATACGGCATCTTCAAAGCCGGGAATAAGGCTTAAATCCTCCCCCCAGAATTCAATGTTTCTGCATACAGCCCGACAAAGCTCGTTGTTATTAACGTCTTTGTGTGTATAAAAGAAATCAAGAACATGAGGATCATCTTTGACGGTATATGTATTACTTATGCGTGAAGCGGTAAGTCCTTCAGATGTTCGTTCATAACCTTTATAAAATGCGATATAAAATGCAAAGGAGGCGGTAATGCATAACGGCAGCTGGCCGGTTTTATGGATATATTCTTTTAATGTAGGAAGGACACGGGCTTTCCATTTGGAAGTGGAATTCAATGAAATAGAAAGCAGGGAATGGTCAATAAAAGGATTTTTAAAACGTTCGGTGACAGCAGCAGCAAAAGTCATCAGTTCGTTCTGTGGCAGTGACAATGTCGGAATAATTTCATCATAAATCGTTTTGTTCATGAAACTATGGATAACATCATCATTCATGCAGTCACGGACAATATTCTGTCCGGCAAGATAAGCACCAAGAACAAAGGAGGTGTGAGCACCGTTTAAAATACGGACTTTGCGTTGCTTATAAGGCTTGTGATTATCGGTAATGAGGACAGGCAGTCCGGCTTTTTTAAACGGTAGTTCTTTTTCAAGTTCTTTTGGACCTTCAATTACCCAAAATCCGAAGATTTCACCGGTATCAATCAGACAGTCTTCATAACCGTTTTCATGACAGAGATCGTTAGCTTCATTTTTAGGGTAACCGGTAACAATACGATCCACAAGTGTAGCGCAGAAAATATTATCATTTTCAATCCAGTGCAGGAAGGCATCACCAAGATGCCATTGCACCGCATATTTTTTGACACAGCGTTTTAATTCCTGACCATTATCATCAATAAGTTCGCAGGAAAGAATGATAAAGCCTTTACCCGGTAGATTGCCGAATTTTTTAAATCTTTCATATAAAAACCGGGTCAGTTTTCCGGGATAGCTTGAAGGGGGTGTGTCAGTAGGATTGCATAATGGGTCATAGACGATGCCGGCTTCAGTAGTATTGCATATTATAAAACGAAGATCGGGGTTATTGGCACATTCCAATAACGCATTAAAATCGCTGTAAGGATTGATGCAGCGGCTGACACAGGAGATAATTCGTTTTTGAACAACTTTCTGATCGTTCTCAAAACCGCGGAGATATAGTGTATAAAGACCATCCTGAGCATTTATTGCGTCGGCAAGACCCTGAGCGATTGGCTGACAGAGAACCGCTTTACTTTTAAAATCGGTTTTTTCGTTCATTACATCGATAAAATAATCGACAAATGCTCTTAGAAAATTACCTTCACCAAATTGAAGAACACGTTCAGGTGCATCTTTTAAAAGAAAACCGTCGTAATTTTGTTCTTCCAGTGTGTGATAACAAAGCTTATTCATAAAAATACGCTCCTTTGTAGTAATATTTGACTTTTGATTATTTCCGATAGAAGAAGAGTGACTTGTTATCGGACTTATATTTATAAAGTTACGCCTTGTTTAAAAATTGCCATATCATGAAATCCTGCAAGCTCTGATTTGACTTTTTTACCTGAAGCAATATCAATGACTGTATCAAATAACTGGTCTGTCAAAGAGTCCAGTGTATCTGTTTCAATAAGTGTACCGCAGTTAAAATCAATCCAGTGATTTTTTTTGGCATTCAACCCGTTATTTGTTGAAATTTTTACTGTAGGTACGGGACAGGCAAAAGGAGTACCTCTGCCTGTTGTGAATAAGACAAGATGAGCGCCTGATGCAGCTAATGCGGTTGAAGCTACAAGGTCATTGCCGGGGGCACTAAGAAGATGCAGGCCGTGTGCGGTGATTGTTTCACCGTAGGATAAAATACCTTTGACGGGAGCAGTACCGGATTTTTGGACACATCCGAGAGATTTATCTTCCAGTGTGGAAATGCCGCCTTTTTTATTGCCGGGTGACGGATTTTCGTAAATGGTCTGGTGGTGGATTTTAAAATAATCTTTAAAATCATTAATTAGAGAAACCGTTTGTTCAAATAGAGTTTCATTAGCGCAGCGATTCATTAGCAGCTTTTCGGCACCGAACATTTCGGGAACTTCGGTTAAAATTGTTGTTCCACCTTTGGAAATCAGAAGGTCAGAAAATTTACCGACAACCGGATTGGCGGTAATGCCTGAAAGTCCGTCAGAGCCTCCGCATTTCATGCCAACAATCAACTCACTGCAACTGATTGGTTCACGTATAAATTGTCCGGCATAGGCACAAAGGTCATTGATGATGTCAAGAGCATCAGCAATTTCATCATTACTTTCCTGAGCGACAAGGAAACGGACACGATTTGGATCATATGGACCAATATATTTTTTCAGCTCATCAACATTACTGTTTTCGCACCCGAGACCAAGGACCAGAATACCGCCGGCATTGGGATGGCGCACAAGATCGGCCAGAATCTTTCGTGTGTTTTCCTGATCTTCGCTCATCTGGGAGCAGCCATAAGGATGATTAAAAGCAACAACGTCATCAATGGAACCGCAAATTAATTTTTTTGATTGACGTTCGATAGCTGTGGCGATATTGTTAACGCATCCTACCGTAGGAATAATCCATATCTCATTGCGTATACCGACTTTTCCGTCTGGACGACGAAAACCCTGAAAGATGCATGGTGTCTGTACAGAAAGCGGCTGAATGGAGGGCGTATAAACATAATCAATGCAGTCGTTCAATGTTGTTTTTATGTTATGGGTATGTATCCAGGTGCCGGTATCAATATCAGTTGTGGCGTATCCAATCGGATATCCATATTTGATAATATGGCTGTTTTTTGAAATAGGATACAGGGCAAATTTATGACCCTGGGGAATATTTTCTTTTAAGGTGACAGGTTGGGAAAAATCATCGCATTGAATTGTTTTTCCGGCAGGTAAAAAATTCAGTGCAACTGCCGTATTATCATTGGGATGGATTTTTATAAATTCTTTCACAAAGGCTCCTTTCTGCAATAGATGCAAATAATTTTGGGCAGAGATGTATTTTGAAAATGGTCTGCCTTTTAAAAGGAGGGGAGATGTGCAGGATTTGCTGTTGTATTATAGAAAATATATAAATAGATTTGTAAGCGCTTACATAGAGAATACACTAAATTGAGTCATGAGTCAACTGAAAAATGAAGAATTTATGTCGGTTTTTGATCTTTTCCGTACACAGGCAGGTAATATCAAGTGCCGGGCTTATCTTATGAAAGTCTTTAGGCTTCGGAGGTTGTCCATTTTAAACGCGAAGCGTGGCAGAAATGATTAACAGTACCGAAATGAAGATTGATTGGGCAATATACTTGCGTCGTTCATTGAAAATAGTGTAGAATAAAAAGTAGGAAATGCGTAAACGGTTTCTCGAAAAAAACGGAGGTACCGTTTATTAAAGATGGAGAATGTGAAAAGATGAATATTTATGATGTTGCGAAAATGGCGGGGGTATCGATTGCTACAGTATCCCGGGTAGTGAATAACAGTCCGAAAGTAAGTGAGAAAACAAAAAGAAAGGTGATGTCTGTCATTGAGGCTGCGGATTATACGCCAAATGTGTTTGCCCGCGGTCTTGGGTTGGATTCAATGAAAAGTGTGGGGATATTGTGTCCGGATATTGCTGATGACTATATGTCTAAAGCTGTAGCGGTTCTTGAAAAGCGCCTGAGTGAATATGGGTATAACTGCATTGTCAGCTGCAGTGGAGTGAAAGCGGAAAATAAAGAACTTCAGGTAAAGCTTTTAATGTCAAAGCGTATTGATATTCTTATTATGGTTGGCTCCGTATATTCCGGTGATGGTGAAGATGCAAAAGAGACGGATTATATCAGGGAAGCAGCGAAGACGGTACCGGTATTTATGCTGAATGGCTATGTGGAAGGCGATAACATTTATTGTTTTTTGTGTGAAGATTTTAAAGTTGTTTATGAAGTGACATCAGGTTTTATACGCCGGGGGAAAAAAAGAATTCTTTTTTTAAGCGATGCATATTCATATGCAGCAAAACAGAAAATGGCAGGATATGAGGCAGCGTTGATTGATGCAGGTTATCCGGTGCTTGGCGATCTGAAGCTTTATTGTAAAAATGATATCCATTATACTAGAGATATGCTGTTAAGTTATAAAAACCTGCAGTTTGATGCAGTTATGGCAGTGGAGGATGGTTTGGCTATTGGTGCCATTAAGTATGCGCGGATCAGAGGGCTGTCTGTGCCTGAAGATATAAGTGTGTGCGGTTATAATAATTCGGCACTGGCGATCAGTTGTGAGCCGGAACTGACATCTGTCAATAATCATCCGTGTAAAATGTGTAATGATGCAGTAGATCTTATGATCAGGCTTGTTCAGGGGGAAAGGGATATTCCGAAAAAAATCAGTGTGCCGTGTACGATAGAAAAAAGGTGCACAACGGATTTTTGAATTAAAAATAACAAAACGAAGAAAAGCTGAATGTGAGGATGTACTTCCTGCATGTTCAGCTTTTTTTATTGTATAAATGATTGGATAATTTTCTGGCGCAGCAAAAAACAAAAGCCTTCGGGCAGAAGCACAAGGTTTGAAATCCGAAAGCGATATAGCCAGAGAAAAATGAAAGCGATTACATAAAGAAGTTTTGAAGAATGATAGGTGATTCAATCATAGAAATTTAAAAAACATAGCAAAAACTACAAAAATGCATAATAAAAACAGAAATAAATAGACTTTATGCTAAAAAAATGCTTGACAACCTAAGAGAATCATTATATACTAAGGTCATTCAGAGGGGAGTGTAAGCGTTTACATTATGACAAATCAGACAAAACAGCCGACGATTTATGACATTTCACAAAAAGCAGGTGTTTCAATTGCAACTGTGTCTAGAGTGCTGAACGGGCATGCCAAGGTCAGTGAAAAGACAAAGGAGAAAGTGCTTGATGTTATACGGGAACTTGGGTACGAGCCCAATGCTTTTGCCAGGGGACTTGGTATAGGTTCCACAAAAACAATCGGTATTCTGTGTGCTGATGTTGCGGATATATATTTTGGGAATGCAGTGTCTTTTCTTGAAAGAGAACTCCGGAAAAAATGACGGACATCATTTTGATGCAATTATTGCGTGCGATGACGAGCTTGCGTTGGGCGCGCTGAAGTTTGCGCAGGAAATGGAACTTAGAGTACCGGAACAGGTATCAATTATCGGATGCAATAATTCGATACTATCCATTTGCTGTCAGCCTGAGCTGTCTTCGATAGACAATAAATGCGAATTTCTGTGTGCCAATACAGTTGCTATGCTGATGCGGGTGCTGAATAAAGAGGAAGTTTCACAAAAGGTTGTTGTATCTACAAAATATGTTGAGCGTCATACAACAAGAAAATAAGAGAGCAAAAGGAGAAGTATGAATTGTGAAAAAATTTATTGATGAAGATTTTATGCTTGAGTCCGTGACAGCAAAGGTATTATATGAAAAATATGCAGCCGGACTTCCGATTATTGATTATCATTGTCATATCAATCCAAAGGAAATATATGAGGATTTAAAATATGAAAATATTACACAGGTATGGCTTTATGGTGACCATTATAAATGGCGCGTGATGCGGGCATCAGGCATTGAAGAACGGTATATTACCGGTGATGCCGATGATTACGAAAAGTTTTGTAAATATGCTGAAACGTTGGAATGTTGTATCGGAAATCCGTTGTATCACTGGAGTCATATGGAGTTGAAGAAGTATTTTGGATATGACGGAATATTGAGCAGCGAGACGGCTGATAAGGTATGGCATTTATGCAATAAAGTGTTAAGAGAGCAGCCGCTATCTGTAAGAAGAATCATTGAGGAGTCCAATGTGGAGGTTATCTGTACAACCGATGATCCCACAGACAGTCTTATATGGCATCAGAAATTAAAAGAGGATAATTATTCGGTGAAAGTATTGCCTGCCTGGCGTCCTGATCAGCTGGTGAATATAGAAAAGACCGCTTTCGCGGAATATATAAAAAAACTTGGAGAAGCATCCGGTGTAAATATTACGGACTGGTATTCTCTTAAAGATGCTATCAGGAAAAGAATAGATTATTTTGACGAAAAAGGCTGTTGTGTCAGTGATCATGGCGTTGCATATATCCCTTACCGGCGGTGCAGCGAAAGTGAGCTTGATCGAACTTTGAGAAATGCTTTGGAAGGACAGAAAATTTCAGCCTGCGAGATTGAAAGTTATAAAACGGAAGTACTCATGTTTATGGCATCAGAATATAAAAAGCGTGATTGGGTCATGCAGTTCCATTACGGGTGTGACCGTAACAATAATTCCAGGCAGTTTAAAATACTCGGACCGGACACAGGCTATGACTGCATTAGTAATTACGCACCTTCAGGAAAGATTGTGAGGTTCCTTGATGATGTTAATCTGGAATCTGGTTTGCCTAAGACAATATTGTATTCTTTGAATCCGTCTGATAATGCGGTCATTGATTCAATTATCGGAAGTTTTCAGAATTCAGATGCTGCAGGAAAAATCCAGCATGGAAGTGCATGGTGGTTTAATGATAACAAAGCAGGTATGGAGCAGCAGTTGATATCGCTGGCGAGCATGGGTGTTCTTGGAAAGTTTGTGGGCATGTTGACAGATTCGAGAAGCTTTTTATCATACACAAGACATGATTATTTCAGACGGATTTTGTGCAGTCTGATCGGCCGATGGGTTGATCAGGGTGAATATCCGAAGGATGATCAGATGTTTGAAAAAATAATCCGGGGAATTTGTCATGATAACGCAGAAACTTACTTTGGTTTTTAAAGCTTTTATTTAAGGAGGGGATTCTGAAATATGCAGAATAAAGGTGAAAGAGAAACGATTCTTCAGGTCAGAGGGTTAAAGAAAAAATACGGCAGTAATGAAGTCTTAAAGGGTGTTGATATTGAGATAGAAAAAGGCGAGGTTATTGCAATTATAGGTCCTTCCGGATGCGGCAAAAGTACATTTATCCGATGTTTGAATTTTCTGGAACAACCTGACGGCGGAGAAATTATCTATCATGGTCAGGATCTGACGAAAATGGATAAAAAGTCCAGACTTAATGCATTAAAAGGTGTTGGTATGGTATTTCAGCAGTTTAATTTGTTTCCACATAAGACAGTGCTTGACAATATCATGATGGCTCCTCGTCTTGTACAGAAAATATCCAAAGAGGAGTGTCGTGAAAAGGCATTAAAGTATCTGGGGCTTGTCAGATTGACAGAAAAAGCGGATAAATATCCGTCAAATCTGTCCGGAGGCCAGCAACAGCGTGTTTCAATTGCAAGAACACTTTGTATGGAACCTGAACTTATTCTTTTCGATGAACCGACATCGGCACTGGATCCGGAAATGGTCGGTGAAGTTCTTGACGTTATGAAAACACTGGCAGAGCAGGGGATGACGATGGTCGTTGTTACCCATGAAATGGCATTTGCCAGAGAAGTTGCGGACAGGGTCGTATTTATTAATGAAGGTATGATCCAGGAAAATACGACACCGGAGGAGTTTTTTGAACATCCGAAAAATGAAAGACTTAAAGAATTCCTCAGCAAGATGCTGTAATTTGGGTGCGCTAAAAGCGTTTAATTCAATGCGTGTCAGCCATTAGGCTTAATATACACGAAAGGAAATATTTTTATTTTAGAGGAGGATTAAAATGAGTTTAGTTAAGGTTGCAAAACGGAAAGATGTGATTTTCGAATATGCCGATGGCTATGCTGAAGCAGAAGTGTTACAGGGGGCATGTGATCAGGCAAAGTTTATCAGGTGTTCACTGATGCCTGGGAAATCTGTTAAACCTGCGCTCTATACAACAAAGGAGCATACACAGGTTTTTATATTCCTTGAAGGTAAGGGTTATGTTGTAACACCAAATAAAGGCTTTAATATTGAAAAAGAAGCTGCGGTATTTGTACCGGATTATGATACAGAAGAATTCGAAATTGCATGTTCAGCGGACAGCAAAAAACCGCTCGAATATATCCATATTATCACAGAATTGAATGATTATGACAAACATTGTCTTTATGCATCAAAGATGCGGCTGCCGCGCTTCAGAAATATTTCTGATGGCTGGAATTACTATGAAGATTTCAAAGACGAAAGTATTCAGTCAAAAATGCTTCTCGAACATAGAAATCTGGGACGTGTATCATGTGGTGCCGTACTTGGTAAAGGGCCTTCAACGGTCGGACAGCATATCCATGACGCATTAAATCAGTGGTACATTATACTTCCGGGTTCAAAGATGACATATACAGCCGGTGATGAATCCGTATTACTGGAGAGTGGTGATATCAGCTATACACCGACAGGTTATTATCATGGAACAACTGTAGCCGAAGGCGATACACTGGATTATATCTGGTTTGAGATGGTTCAGGATTGCTATCCCGGAGAAATTGAATAATTAATGTGTATGGAGGATAAGAATATGTCATTTGTTAAAGTTTCGAGAGATGCGGATATCGTATATAACTATGATGAAAACGGAGTGGCAAGAGTGCCTATCCTTGTGGGCGAGTGCAAAGATTGCGCACTGGAAAGAGTTGCCATAAAGCCGGGCTGCCAGTGGAAACCGGATATTTATAAACTGGAAGAACATAATCAGGTGTTTTTGTTTATGGACGGTGAAGGTTATGTCAGGACACCGAGACAGATTTTTAATATTACGGAAGTTGCTGTATTTGTTCCTGAGTTTGATAAGGAAAGCTTTACAATCCACTGTTCTGCCAAATCCAAAAAACCTTTAAAGATTATGCATGCAGTGTCGGAAATTGCGGAATATGATTTACAGTGCTTAAAACATGCGAGAATGTCATTGCCGCGATTCCGTGGCCTCTCTCAGGCATGGCTTTATAAAGAGTTTAACACAGCAGAAAATGTTCAGCAGCTGACACTGCTTGAACACCGCAATCTGGGAAGACTTTCCATGGGCGGTACGATTGATCAGGGACCAACAAAAGTTGGTACACATATTCATAATGAGCTGGAACAGTGGTACATTGTTCTTCCAGGTTCTGAATTTACATATTATGCAGAGCATGACGGTGAAAAAGAAGAAATTCATGTAACCGAAGGGGATATCACATTTACGCCGCATTCATCACATCACGGCAGTTGGTGTGAGGAAGGTGAGGCTTACAAGTATATCTGGTTTGAACTTTGTACGGACGGTTACCCGGGAGATTTGGCATAAATCATGTGTGAATTGAATCTTTTGGGAAATAATGGACAGTACATCAGATATCCGTTTGAAGATTTTCTGAAAGCACAGAAAAAATTCGGTATTAAAGAAATTGATCTGACACTTCAGGCACCGCATATTTATGTGGACAGTGAAGAATATGAGAATCTGGCAGCCATTCAAAAGGCAATGAAAGAAAATGGTATCAGTGTTTACTGTGTGACACCGCTGCCATACCGGTATACGATATGCGCTGATGCAGGTTCCATACAGCTGGAAAAAACGATTAGTTATTATAAGCAGTGTATTCTGGCGGCACAAAGCCTGGGCGCATCATATCTCTGTGTGACTGCAAGCGGCGGCTGCTATGATTATGACGGCAAAAGACTTCTGAAAAATGCAGAGACGGCATTAATGCTTCTTGCCGATTTTGCAGGTGAACATGATGTAACACTGCTGCTGGGGACGGTTCTTGGCGAAGAATGTCCGACGAATGCCTCAACACCGGTGCTTGTACATGTAGAAGAAGTTAAGCAGGTGGTGGAAAATGTTCATTCACCTTATTTAAAAGTATATATGGATACAGAAGTTATCAGCCTTTGCGGCGAAACAATAACGCAGTGGTTTGATATGTTTGGTGGAGATCTTCGGCTGATCCGTCTGACTGACGGTAATTATAATGGCTATCGGATATGGGGCAGAGGATGCCTGCCCTGCCGTAAATACATTGATGAGATCAGAGGCAATGACTATCATGGGAAATATTCACTTCAGATACCGGGCGAGAAATATATCGCCGATCCACAGGCGGCAGATGAAGAAAATCTGGCTTATTTAAAACGTATGGCAGAATAGGAGTGCATATGGCATCAATAAAAAGGGAACAGCTGGTTGCGATGAACCAGCATTACAGAAGATTTTCACTGGATTATTTTCTGGATTGTCAGGAACGTGTGGGGTTTAAAAATATTGAACTCTGGTGTGGTGCAGCTCATTTCTATATTGATTCCAAAGGACATGAATCATGCGAACCGCTGAAAAAGAAGTTAAGAGCCAGAGGTCTTAAAGTCGTTTCGGTGACGACACCAAGTTGTGCTTATCAGTATCAGTATGCGTCTCAGGAAGAAAAATCGTTGGAGGAAAGTTTTAAATATTTTGCCAATGGCATAGAGGTCGCCGCTGAGCTTGGCGCAGACAGGGTGGTTGTCAATTCTGGATGGGGATATATCCATGAAAATGAAAAAGATATGTGGAAGCGTTCCGCCGAGAATTTATACAGACTGGCCGAGATTGCGAAAAGATATGACATTGTATGTATGATGGAATCAATGCGTGATGATGAGACAAATATTGTGAACAGTCTGGAAACAGCAAAAAAAATGTTTGATCAGGTGAATCACCCGAATCTGAAAATGATGGTTGATTCAATTGCGACGGGAGCCGCAGGTGAAAGTCTTGATGCATGGTTTGATACATTTGGGAAAAATCTGATTCACATGCATTTTCTTGACGGTGACCCGTATCTGCATAATGTCTGGGGCGATGGCAATACATCGTTGGAACAGCAGCTGCAGACGTTAAATAAATACAGCTTTACCGGATATTTAGTCCAGGAAGTTGCAGATGAAAAGTACTTTAGTAACCCTTATCTGGCAGATATAAAAAATATGAGAGTGCTGGAAAGGTTTATTGAAGAATAAAAAAAGCATTGAAAGGAGAAAGAACCAATGAAAAAGTTTTTAAGAAAGGCATTAGCAGCAAGTCTTGTACTGGCAATGACATTTGCATTTACAGCTTGCTCTGGCGGTGATGCACAGAAGGCGGACACACAGGCAGCAACTGATACAGCAGCAGCGGATACACAGGCAGCAGCTGATACAGAAGCGCCTGCAGACACACAGGCAGCGGCTGACACAGAAGGCGGTGACGGATCTCTTCAGAGAGTTCTTGATGCAGGTAAATTGTCAGTAGGTGCTGAAGGTAACTGGGAGCCTTATGTTTACAATAACGAAAGCGGTGAACTTGACGGTTTTGAAGTTGCAATTGCCAAAGAAATCGCAAAGAGACTGGGTGTTGAACTGGATATGGCTGATCATATCGCAGATTCATGGGACGGTGTTCTTGCAGGTCTTGATGCTGAAAGATACGATGCAGTTATCTGTGGATGCAGCCCGAATCCTGACAGACAGGAGATCTATGAAGTATCTGATCCTTACGGTGAACAGCTGATTGCTTTAGTTGTTAAGAAAGATAATGATGAGATTAAATCTTTTGAAGATCTGGCAGGAAAAACTTCCGCAAACTCTCTGTCATCAAGTTCAGGTAATATTGCAAGAAACTATGGTGCTGATTTATATGAAGCTTCTCTGGAACAGGGTATGATGCTGATCGAACAGGGCCGTGCAGATTGTACGATCAATGATGCTGCTTCAATCAACTCCTATCTGAAAGCCAATCCGGATGCAGACGTTAAAATCGTAGCTTACTACACACCGGAAAATGCATATGAAAACCAGTCAGCTGCAATTATGCGCAAAGGTGATGTTGATCTTTGCAACGCAGTAAACGAAGCAATTGCTGAAATCATTGCTGACGGTACTGCAAAAGAATTGGCAGTTAAATACTTTGGGGAAGATTTTGCCAACAACGTAACGCTTTATAAGTAATTTATTGACGAAATATACCCGTTCGGGCATATCAGAATTTGATGCCCTGAGCGAAAGGTAAGGTATAATTTTGCCGGCTGCTGTCACTGGCAGCAGCCGGGATGTTGGAGGTAGAATGAATATGATAGAAACTTTGAAATTGGTTGTTCAATCCTTTTGGCCGATGGTTCTGGCCGGAATCAAATATTCGATTCCAATGATGCTTATTTCGTTTGGCCTTGGTCTTGTACTGGCTTTACTTGTTGCTCTTGGCCGTATGTCAAGATTTAAAATTCTTTCATCAATTTGTGCATTTTATGTATGGATTATTCGCGGTACACCGCTTTTAGTACAGTTGTTTATTATCTTTTACGGTCTTCCGAGTGTCGGTATTGTATTTACACCGTTTGTATCTGCAATTCTCGGTCTGACAATCAGTCAGGGTGCTTATAACTCAGAAGTCATCCGGGGTGCTCTGACAGGTATACCGAAAGGTCAGCATGAAGCACCTCAGGCACTTGGCATGACAAAATTCCAAACACTGATACATGTCATTATACCTCAGGCGGCGCTGACAGCAGTTCCTGCACTGGGTAACTCTTTCATCAGCTTGTTAAAGGATACGTCTTTGACATCTGTACTGACTGTTCAGGAAATCTTTATGATTGCAAAACAAATTTCAGCAATTAAATATAAACCGTTGGTATTATATATTGAAGCAGCTTTTGTATATCTTCTTTTCTCAACATTCCTTACATGGGCACAGCATAAAGTAGAAAAGAAACTTGGTAAACATCTGGTTGAAGAAACAGAATAATAACAGTTATAAAGCGATGGTGCTGTATATTTAATTAATGATGAAATAAGGGAAGCTGGGATTTTTTAGCTTCCCCGTTTTTTTAAGGAGCGGATAATTTATGAAAATGACTTTAAGATGGTATGGTTCAAAATTTGATACAGTAACTCTGGAACAGATCCGGCAAATACCGGGTGTTAAAGGTGTTATTACGACACTTTATGACACTGTTCCCGGCGAAGTATGGCCTCAGGAGCGAATTCATGCATTAAAAGAAGAAGTAGAGGCGGCAGGCCTTGAAATTTCCGGTATCGAAAGTGTCAATATTCACGATGCAATCAAAATCGGTTCACCGGACAGGGATGAATATATAGATAACTATATAGAAACACTGGAAAATCTGGGAAAAGAGGATATCCATCTTGTCTGTTATAATTTTATGCCTGTTTTTGACTGGACAAGAACAGAGCTGGCCCGTAAGAGACCTGATGGTTCTACTGTTCTTGCATACACACAGGAAGCTGTAGATGCCCTTGATCCGGAGAAAATGTTTGCTTCTATTGCCGGGGATACAAACGGTGCGGTGATGCCGGGATGGGAGCCGGAACGTATGGCTCATGTTAAAGAATTATTTGAAATGTATAAAGATGTGGATGATGAAAAGCTGTTTGAAAATCTTAAATATTTTCTGGAGCGTATTATGCCGGTATGTGATCAATATGACATTAACATGGCAATTCATCCTGATGATCCGGCGTGGAGTGTTTTCGGACTTCCTAGAATTATTATCAATAAAAAAAATATTCTGCGCATGATGGCAATGGTTAATAATCCCCATAACGGTGTGACTTTCTGTTCGGGATCCTATGGCACAAACCTTGAAAATGACCTGCCGGATATGATCCGTTCATTAAAGGGACGGCTTCATTTTGCCCATGTACGTAACCTGAAGTTTAATTCACCGACAGATTTTGAGGAAGCGGCCCATTTGTCAACAGACGGCACATTTGATATGTATGAAATTATGAAAGCCCTTTATGATATCGGTTTTGAAGGACCGATCCGCCCAGATCACGGCCGAATGATCTGGGGGGAGGTCGCTATGCCGGGCTACGGTCTTTACGACAGAGCCCTTGGTGCGGCTTATCTTAACGGCTTGTGGGAAGCTATAGATAAATCGGTGAAAAAGGAGTCTGATCGTTTATGATATTAAATAATGAGGGAATTAAAAACAGAGCACAGTGGCTGGCTGCCGGATACGAATTGCCTGAATTCGACAGAGAAAAAGCATGTAAAGTCACAAAGGAAAATCCGTTCTGGATTCATTTCGGAGCAGGTAATATATTCAGAGCCTTTCAGGCAAATGTGGCTCAGAAACTGTTAAATACGGCTGTGATAGACCGCGGTATCATTGTGGCAGAAGGTTATGATTATGAGATTATTGAAAAGATCAATAAGCCCCATGATGATTACAGCATACTTGTCACACTTAAGGCCGACGGCAGCGTGGAAAAAACAGTTGTTGGCAGTGTTATGGAGTCCTTGACACTGGATTCGGAAAATACTTCCGATTTTGGCAGACTGAAGGAAATTTTTGAAAAAGACTCTCTTCAAATGGCAACATTTACGATAACTGAAAAGGGTTACAGTCTTGTCAATGGAAAAGGTGAGCTTTTAAATGAAGTTGCAGAGGATTTTGAAAAAGGTCCGGATTGTCCGAAAAGCTATATCGGTAAAGTGACAGCACTTTTATATGCCCGTTTTATGGCCGGTGCTAAGCCGATCGCCATGGTCAGCATGGATAACTGCTCTCATAATGGTGATAAACTTTTCATGGCATTACATACATTTGCTGAAAAATGGGCACAAAACAGCCTTGTATCTTCAAATTTTAAAGCCTATGTATGTGACAAAAATAAAGTGTCATTTCCGTGGACGATGATTGATAAAATCACGCCGAGACCGGATACAATCGTGACAGAGATGCTTAAGAAAGATGGCCTTGAGAATCCGGAAGCAATCATTACTTCGAAAAATACTTATATTGCACCGTTTGTCAATGCGGAGGCACCGCAGTATCTTGTCATTGAAGATGCATTTCCGAATGGCCGGCCAATGCTTGAAAAGGGAGGTATGATATTTACAGACAGAGAGACCGTGGATAAAGTGGAAAAGATGAAAGTCTGCACATGTTTAAATCCGCTGCATACAGCGCTGGCTGTTTTTGGATGTCTCCTCTCTTATACAAAAATTTCGGATGAAATGAAGGATGTACAGCTTAAAAAGCTTGTGTTTGACATGGGATACAATGAAGGACTGCCGGTTGTGACAGACCCGGGTATTATTTCACCGCAGGATTTCATTGATGAGGTTTTAAATATCCGCATACCGAACCCATTTATGCCGGACACACCGCAGCGTATTGCTACGGATACATCACAGAAAATATCGATTCGTTACGGAGAAACGATTAAGGCTTATATGGCATCACCGGACAGGGATGTACAGAGCCTAAAGCTGATTCCGCTTGTGCTTGCCGGATGGTGCAGATATCTGATGGGCATTGATGACAGAGGAAAGGCTTTTTTGGTCAGTCCCGATCCGCTTTATGAGAGCCTCAAACCTTATGTGGCAGATATCCGTCTCGGAAGCGCAGAAGATTTCGGAGAAAAGCTTCAGCCGATTCTGTCAAATAAACAGATATTCGGTGTGAATCTTTATGAGGCAGGTATGGCAGAAAAGATAACAGGCTATTTTGCTGAAATGGTCAGTGGTGTCGGTGCGGTCCGCAAAACACTGAAAAAATATGTCGGTGCGTGAGGATTGACATACTTGAAGGGAATGAAAAAAATGATAGATTTACTGGATGAGATTTCAAGAATCGGTATTGTTCCGGTTGTTGTGTTAAATGATGCCCAAAAAGCAGTGCCTGTAGCCAATGCCTTAAGAAATGGCGGTATTAATTGTGCTGAGGTGACCTTCAGGACAGCGGCGGCAAAGGAATCCATAAAACTTATGGCAGAAGCATTTCCGGATATGCTGGTCGGTGCCGGGACAGTGCTTTCTGAAAGACAGGTTGATGAAGCTGTACTTGCCGGTGCGAAATTTATTGTTACACCTGGATACAATCCGACAGTTGTTGATTACTGTATTGCCGAAGGTATACCAATCATTCCGGGATGTATGGATACCAATGCGATTGAAATGGCGCTGGAGGCAGGCCTTGATACGATTAAGTTTTTCCCTGCAGAAGCAGCCGGCGGATTAAAGATGCTTAAAGCGCTGGCGGGACCGTATGTCAATCTTAAATTTATGCCTACCGGCGGCATTAATGAAAAAAATATTGCGGCGTACCTAGCTTTTAAAAAAGTTGTTGCCTGCGGCGGCAGCTGGATGATCACACCTTCTTTGGTTGATGCAGAAAAGTATGATGAGATTACAGCAATGACAAAATCCGCAGTGGCAGCTGTACTTGGATTTGAATTACAGCAGGTAATCATCGGGCAGTCAGACGGAGATGGCGGATCTTTTGAGACGCATAAATTCGGGGCCATTTTTGGAAAAGCAAACGAAACGGCTGAGGGAATAACATTTGAAAATTTGCCGGTTGCATCAGCAAAAGACGGTTTAAATATGCTTGTGACAGGATGCAATGATATCTCAAGGTCGGTGTATCATCTTGAAAAAAGGGGCTTTCATATGGATATGGATTCCGCTGTATATTCAGATGGCAGGATCATGGAAATATGCCTTGAGGAAAAGTTTGGCGGATTTTTGATAAAGCTTGTCAATAAATCATGAGTAAAGGTGAAGCATAATGAAAGAAAGAACATTACTGGTGGGAGAACCGATGGGGCTTTTTATCGCCGGAGAAGAAGGCCGTCTCTGTGATGTCAGTCAATATACTTTTGCACTGGCAGGTGCAGAGTTTAATGTTGCGATTGGTATGGAAAGACTTGGCCAGCAGGTCGGTTATTATACAAAGCTTGGTCATGATCCGTTCGGCCAGCGGATTATCTCGGTGATGAATCAAAATCAAATATCAACAGAGCTGATCACATTTTCAGATGAAAGACCGACAGGATTTATGTTGAAATCCAAAGTAAACAGCGGTGATCCGGAAATATTTTATTTCAGAAAAGGATCCGCAGCGTCAACAATCAGTGAAGCAGATATGGACGTGCTCAGTCTTGAGTCATATGACGCTGTACATATGACCGGTATTACAGCGGCATTGACGGAAGGTACACAAAATGCGATGTTTCGGCTGGCACAGCGGGCCCGCGAAAGGCGGATGCGTATTTCCTTTGATCCGAATCTGCGCCCCCAGCTCTGGAAAAGCCGTGAAGAAATGGTTGATGTGATTAACAGGCTTGCATACGAAAGTGATATTTTCCTTCCGGGCATCAATGAACTTAAAATACTGACAGATATTGTTGAACCTGAAAAAGCGGCACAGTATTACCTGGACAGAGGCGTAAAGCTCGTGGTCATTAAACTGGGTGCAGACGGTGCCTATTATGCTTCACACAGCGAAAGCGGGTTTGTGAAAGGCTTTGAGGTAAAGCATATTGTTGATACCGTCGGTGCCGGTGATGGTTTTGCCGCAGGTTTTCTTTCAGGTATCAATGAGGGCTTATCTGTTGAGCAGGCTGTCCGTCAGGCAAATGCTGTCGGTGCGGTTCAGTTGATGAGTATCGGCGATAATGACGGGCTTCCTACGGCGGAAGAACTGGAGCGTTTTATGAATCGTGATCCGAACTGGCGTTAAGTAGCATATATAACAGGCGAAACCTGTAGAGAATAAATACTTTCCTGTAAGACAGACCAAGAATTTGTCTTTACGGGAAAGTTTTTTTGTTGTAAGATAAAGTAGCCGGTCATATGCTGTGTATTGTGATATGTGCTTTATGAAATCAAGCCTTTAAATGGATAAGAATCAGCATAGTTGTCCCGGCATTGTTATGGGAGAAAGAATATTGATATATTTAAAGAGGATAAGAAATGAAATCTGTAGTAATCAGGGATTTGGTCATTGGTGAAGGTATGGCGAAAATCTGTGCGCCTGTGACCGGAATCAGTGAAGAAGAAATTTTGGAACAGTCAAAAGCGATCTGCGCTTTGGACGCCGATATTCTTGAGTGGCGCTGTGACTGGTATAAAGAAGTGCTCAATTCGGATCAGGTAAAAAGAGTTTTAGAAAGGCTTAGAAAATGTATCGGCGATATGGCTTTGCTTGTGACGTTTCGGACAAAAAAGGAAGGCGGACAGCTGGAAGTGGATCTGAAGACCTATGAAGCTATTCTTATGTCGGCGATTGAAAGCGGATACGCGGATATGGTTGATCTTGAAATTATGTCAGATTCGCAGACGGTCGATACGGTGATTCGTTCGGCACACGAAAAGGGCGTGTATGTGGTTGCTTCGAACCATGATTTTGACAGAACACCGGAAAAAGAAGTACTGCTCGAACGAATGGCATTAATGGATAAGGCCGGTGCGGATATTTTAAAAATTGCAGTCATGCCGCAGAAGGCAAAGGATGTTGTCCGGCTTCTTGATGTGACTGAGGAAGCATCAAAGTTCGGGCGCCCTGTGATTACGATGTCTATGTCGGGTCTTGGGCTTGTAAGCAGGCTCTCCGGTGAAGTTTTCGGCAGTGCGGTGACCTTCGGATGTGTCGGCCGGGCATCGGCACCGGGACAGATCGAAGTGACACAGCTTAAAAAAATACTTGAATTGATGCATGATAATCTTTACAAGTGTTCATCGGCAAAGACAACACAGAAGATTGTACGCTGATGTCATGCACCGACCGGGGGCCATTGATGATATGTACCATCGATCAGATGTAAAGACATCAAAAAAGACAGTACTTTGGAGGAAAAAATGCAGTATACCGAGACATTTAAAGAAATAAGAACGCAGAGCGGATATCCCTATAATATTTTCCTTGTTGGCTTTATGGGGACAGGAAAGACGACATTATCCGGTTTTTTGAAAAAACATACAGGTATTGAAGAACTTGATATGGACAGTACCATCGAAAAGCAGCAGGGAATGACCATCAGTAAGATTTTTGAAGAAAAAGGAGAGCCTTATTTCAGAAGCCTTGAGACAAAGCTTCTTGTGGAACTTCAGAGCAAAAGCGGACTTCTTGTTTCCTGCGGCGGCGGTGTTGTCCTCAGAGAGGAAAATGTTGCCGAGATGAAGAAAAGCGGTCTTGTTGTTCTCTTGACAGCGAAGCCGGAGACGATTCTTGAGAGAGTAAAGAATAATGATGACAGACCGCTGCTTCGCGGCAATAAAAATGTGCCTTTTATTGAAAATCTGTTAAATCAGCGTATGCCGAAATATATGGCGGCAGCGGATCTGATCGTCGAAACCGACGGCAGAAAAAAAGAGGACATCGCAGAAGAATTGTGCAGAAAGCTTTTGGAAAGACTTTAAGGCTCAGAATGGAGGAATAATGTTTAAGATGTTTTACCCGGATGCATGGGTAGATTCCACATATGAAATTGATTTTGAAAAGCTGTATTCGGAAGGAATAAGAGGGCTTGTATTTGATATTGATAATACCCTTGTGCCTCACGGCGCGCCGTCAGATGAACGTTCGGTCGCTTTGTTTGAGCGGCTTCGGGATATTGGATTTGATACATGTCTGATATCAAATAATCACGAGCCGAGGGTAAAGCCGTTTGCTGAAGATGTTAAAAGCAAGTATGTGTTTGACTCACATAAGCCGTCGACAGTGAATTATATTAAAGCGGCAGAAATGATGCATGTTGATCTGGCGCAAACGGTGTTTATCGGGGATCAGCTGTTTACCGATGTGTTTGGCGCAAAAAGAGCCGGTATGAGAAATATTCTTGTGAAGCCGATTCATCCGAAAGAAGATAAGCAGATTGTTTTTAAGAGAAAACTTGAAAGAATTGTTTTATATTTTTATAAGCGACGTCTGAAAAAATAGTTAAGGTACTCAGAGGGTGTATTGTAACAAAAATAGGGTATTTTATAGGTTTTTTATAAAAAATAGTTGAAAAAACTCTGCCTTTTATTTATACTATAATAAGCTAATGATTAAGGAGGTTTCCATTTTATGGTATCAGCAGGTGATTTTAGAAACGGTTTAACGATTGAATTTGAAGGAAACGTTTATCAGGTTATTGAATTCCAGCATGTAAAACCAGGCAAGGGTGCTGCTTTCGTTCGTACTAAATTAAGAAACATTAAAAACGGCGGTGTTGTAGAAAAAACTTTCCGTCCTACTGAAAAATGCCCACAGGCACATATCGAGAGATCAGATATGCAGTATCTGTACAGCGATGGCGAATTATATCATTTCATGGACGTTGAGACATATGATCAGATTGCCCTGAATGAAGATGCAATCGGCGATGCTCTGAAGTTCGTTAAAGAAAATGAGATGGTTAAGATGCTTTCACACAATGGTGAGGTGTTCTCAGTTGAACCGCCGTTATTTGTTGAACTTGAAGTTACTGAAACAGAACCTGGTTTCAAGGGTGATACTTCAACAGGTGCAACAAAGCCGGCTACAGTTGAGACAGGCGCTACACTGAATGTTCCTTTATTTGTTGAAATCGGCGATAAGCTTAAGATCGATACAAGAACAGGCGAATATCTTTCAAGAGTTTGATGCAGGCGAATATCTTTTAAGTGTTTGATCGGGACGAATATGTTTCATGCGTTCGATTTGGAAGGACATGTTTCATGCGTTTGATTCAGATGAATACTTTTAAAAGCTTTATAATGCAGATGATTTACCCCGGAAATGAAGATTTCCGGGGATTTTATGGTTAAAAAATGTATATTACATAAGAGAATTTTTCAGGAGGGTTATTATGATTTATTTAAGTTGCGATTATCATCACGGTGCGCATCCAAAGATTATGGAGCGTATGAATCAGTGCAATATGGAGCCTAATACGGGTTATGGGGAAGACCCGCATTGTGCCCATGCATCACAGATGATTAAAGATCTTTGTCAGGATCAGTCGGTGGCTGTACATTTTATGGTCGGCGGAACGCAGACAAATACGACGATTATTGCGGCGGCACTTCGCCCGCATCAGGGTGTTGTGACTGCTGTCAGCGGACATATCAACAATCATGAATCCGGTGCCATTGAGTCGACCGGACATAAGGTGATCGGTCTTCCGAGTGATGACGGAAAGCTTTCGGCAGCGCAGATCCATGAATACTATCTGGCACATAAGCAGAATGAAAGCTATGAACACATAGTTATGCCAAAGATGGTTTATATTTCAAATCCGACAGAGTTCGGTTCTATTTATTCAAAGGCTGAACTTGAGGAAATCAGCAGAGTATGCCATGAAGACGGACTGTATCTGTTTATGGATGGTGCCCGTCTCGGCTACGGATTAATGTCACCGGAAAACGACCTTGACCTGCCGGTGATTACAAAGTGCTGTGATGTGTTTTATATTGGCGGAACAAAGTGCGGCGCGCTGTTTGGTGAAGCGGTTGTCATTACGAATCCGTCTCTGAAAGAAGATTTCAGATTTATCCTGAAGCAGCGCGGCGGTATGCTGGCTAAAGGCTGGCTTCTCGGTATCCAGTTTGAGACGCTGTTTGAAGACGGACTGTATTTCGAAATATGTAAACATGCAGTGGATCAGGCGATGCGCATTAAAAAGGCATTTGAGTCAAAAGGCGTTGCGTTCCAGGTGGATAGTCCGACGAATCAGCAGTTTGCGATGCTCACCGCTGATGTTATTCGGAAATTTGATGAAAAATATGCAACGTGTGATGATGAAAAGCCGACAGGCAAGGCTGTCCGTTCTGTCCGCTTCTGTACAAGCTGGGCCACCGATCCGGCAGAAGTTGATGAATTAATTAAAGATATTGAGGCATGGTGCTGATAAAAAACGGCGTTCAAAAAAGTGTAATTTCCTGATGGAAGTTACACTTTTTTTGATTTGTGTTACATTTTGCACTCTGTGTGGATTGTAACTGATTTGCCTATTTTTATTGTAAAAGGGTTGACATACTATAAAAAATAATATATTATATGACGTATAATATAGAAAAATATATAATATAAAAGAAAATATAATACCAGAGCTTAAGAAATCACTGGTTTGAAGGAGCGTGATGAAATGGTTTTTAACACAGGTGCGGCGCTTTTGGACGCAATCGTCCTGGCTGTTGTGTCGGGGGAAGAGGAAGGTACATACGGATATAAGATCACTCAGGATGTCCGGCAGGCTATTGATGTGTCGGAGTCTACATTATATCCGGTGCTGCGCCGGCTTCAGAAAGATGGTTGTCTGACGACTTACGATGTACAGTTTGACGGAAGAAACAGACGCTACTACAAAACAACAGAAAAAGGAATGGTTCAGCTTAAGCTTTACAAAAGTGAGTGGCAGTCATATGCAGGAAAGATTACAAAGATATTCGAGGGAGGTAGCGAACGATGAATCGCAGTGAATTTATGTTTGCGCTGGCTCAGCTTCTGGCGGATTTGCCGTTTGAAGAACGTTCGGAAGCATTGAAGTTTTATAACAATTACTTTGATGATGCCGGTCCTGAAAATGAGCAGCATATTATTGAAGAGTTAAAAAGCCCGGAAGCGGTGGCGGCTTCGATTCGGGCCGGCGTTGATGGTACTGCCGGAAACGGCGAGTTTTGTGACGACGGCTATCATGAAAACTATGAGAATGCACACACAGAACAGATGGTATACAATGATGGAAATGCGGGATATCAAAGCAGCACAGAAAATGAACAGAAGGCAGGATACCAAAACGGCACCGGTTATGAGCAGAATGCAGGATATCAAAACGGCGCCGGTTACGGTCAGAATACGGGATACCAAAACAGTGCCGGTGATCAGCAAAACGGGCAGTGGCAGTACAATTATGATAACAATAATAATGCATATCCTCAGAGAAGACCTCATAAAAAGCTAAACGGAAAGACGATTGCGATCATTGTTCTCTGTATTTGCGCGGCACCGGTATTGTTAGGCATCGGCGGCGGCATTTTCGGTGCGGTGGTCGGTCTCATAGGCGGTATTATAGGCATTATCGCCGGTGTCATCGGGGGTGCGGTCGGTGGTATATTTGGCGGCATTTTCGGATTTATCAAAGGTATCTTTTTATGCTTTTCAAGTCCTTCACAGGGTATAGCGCTTTGCGGAACAAGTCTTGTCAAACTGGGTCTTGGCCTGATACTGATGATGCTGTTAGTATGGTTTGCTACGGCGATCCTTCCGAAGTTTTTGAGATGGATTAAAAAAATGATAGGAAATCTTTCAAAAAGGAGAAAAGGCGTATGAAAAAGTTTTATAAAATATGCGGTGTGATAGCCGCAGCTGCGCTTGTGTGCGGTCTTCTTTTATGCCTTGTGGGTATGATCGCCGGGGCATCGCCGTTTCAGATGCTTCGCGAAGGTAATATGAAGATTTATGTGGATAACCAGGGGATTCATACAGGCATTGACGAATCTTTGGCAGATGAGGAAGTGTCCGGAAATGCCGATGAAATCGGAAATATGGCGGAGACAGAAGGCGTGTATGAGGCAGGGACTGTCAATACGCTGGAGATTTCCGTTGATGCCGCTGAGATGAATATTTATACAGAAGATACGGATCAGATCAGGATCGAGTCGCATAGCAGCAAAAGCAGTTGTAAGAGTGAACTTAAGAACGGCAAATTGCTGATTAAACAGGAAGGAAAAATGACGATATCAGGCAGCGGTAAATTAACAGCCATTGATGTTTGTATCCCTTCGGATAAAGTATTTGACAGTGTTAAAATTGATCTGGATGCCGGAGAGATTTATATTGAAAATATATCAGCGAAGAAGCTGATGGAAGTTGACGTCGATGCGGGAAGTGTTATCTGTGATGTTTATTCATCTGAAGATATCAAAGCGGATGTCGATGCAGGCGCTATTGAATTTTGCAGGGGTAGCTTTACAGGAACTGCGCAGCTGGAGTGCGATGCGGGAAGTATTACATTTTATGTTGAAGGTGATGAAAATTCTCTGAATTATGATCTGAAGAGCAACATTGGCGGTGTAGAGATTAACGGACAGGAATACAGCGGTATTTCTGTGGAGAAGAAAATCAACAATGGCGCAAACCGCCAGCTGCGCGCTGATGCCGAGGCCGGCAGCATTTCTATATATACCTACTGATAAATTCTGTTTTGGCATCAAGACGTAATATCCTATATCATAAAAACAGGTATAACCGGTCATATTTTTTATTGCAGCGCATATAGTATATCAGGCAGGTGATACTATGGCGTTAAAGGATGATGTATTAAAAATTTTTTCGCCGGATCTTCGGAGGCTGCTGGGAAAAATTCCGTTGGAATTTGATAAGCTTCTGGAGATCCGGCTGCGTGTCAACGGACCGCTGATTGTGATTGAAGATAATGAAGAATATATGATAGACAGTGACGGCGGAATTTGTACATGTATTGATAAGGCTTATATTGTTACTGCAAGAGACATAAGGGAAACGATGGCTCTTGTCAGTGATTATTCGGTGTATGCTTATGAAGATGATATCCGTCAGGGATTTATTACGATTAAAGGCGGTCACAGGGTAGGCATTGCCGGGAAAATTGTACTGGAGGGTGCGGTTATAAGAACAATCCAGTACATTTCATTTATGAATATAAGGCTGGCGCATCAGATTAAGGGATGCGCCGATAAAGTCATGCCCTATATTTTTGAAAAGGGCAGGATATGTCACACGTTGATTGTATCGCCGCCGTGCTGCGGCAAAACAACACTTCTTAGGGATATGATCCGTCAGGTATCAGAAAGAGAAAAAGGGATGAGCATCGGTGTTGTTGACGAGCGGTCGGAAATAGCAGCCTGTTATCTTGGTGTCCCGCAAAATGATCTGGGCATCAGGGCAGATGTGCTTGACGGATGTCCGAAAGCCAAAGGGATGCTGATGCTTTTGCGGTCAATGTCACCTCAGCTGATTGCCGTTGATGAAATCGGCAGCAGGGAGGATATGGAAGCGATTGAATATGTCATTCACTGCGGATGCAAGCTGCTTGCTACAGTCCACGGAAATTCGGTTGATGATCTGATGCAGAAGCCGGTCCTCGGAAAGCTTGTGAAAGCGAGGATTTTTGAACGTTATATTGTGCTGAGCAATCGGGAAGAAATCGGGCATATTGAGGCGGTATATAATGCGTTTGGAAGTAATCTTTTTTTTAATTAGGGCTGTCGGTGCGGCTTTTGTGGTCGTCGGATGTGTAGGTATCGGATTTTTTAAAAGTTCTGAAATTACGGGACGTATTACTGTGTTAAAAGAAATGCACAGACTTTTGCTGATATTAAAAGGCGAAATCAGTTATCTGGCACAGCCGGTGCCTGAGGCTGCGGCGCAGGCTGCCTTAAGGAGCAGTGGGAGGTTTAGACAGTTTTTTCAGGAAATAGCTGACCGGCTTTATGAAAAGAACGGAGATACCTTTGCAAAAATCTGGTGCAGCTGTATAGACCTGTATTTTGGGGACTGCTGTCTAAAAGAAGAAGATTTCAGGTTATTATATAACATTGGTGAAAATATCGGATTTCTTGACAGACAGACACAGGTTCAGGCTTTGGAGTTATATATGGAGAATCTGAAAACAAATATTTTGTATTTGTCGGAGACAGCGGCGGCCAAACAAAGGGTATATAAATGTATGGGCGCTTTTTTCGGCCTTATGGCGGTTATTTTACTTATTTGACAGATGGGGGGAATTGCTCTTGAGTGTAGGGTTGATTTTTAAAATAGCTGCCGTTGGAATTCTGGTATCTGTGCTCTGTCAGGTTCTAAAGCATTCCGGCCGGGATGAACATGCTTTTTTAATCAGTCTGGCAGGTCTTGTACTTGTATTACTGTGGATTGTCCCGTATATCTATGAGCTGTTTGAAACAATACGCCGGCTGTTTTCTTTGTAATATGAGCTGTGTGCTGAAATCTGCCGGATGTTTCCTTGATGATGCAGGTTGCCTCAAACAATACGCCGGCTGTTTTCTTTATGACATGAGCTGTTTGGAGCAATAGGCCGGACGTTTTCTTTAAATGGGAGGAAGTTGTGGAAGTTGTCAGAGTGGCTGTATTGGGGGTGGCCGCTGTACTGCTGGCGTTATGGCTGAAAAATGACAGACCGGAATATGGTATTTATTTAAGTCTGGCTGCAGGAATAATAATTCTTAGCCTGGCTGTGAGTCAGCTTTCGGCTGTGGTGGATACAATTTCTAAAATCGCGTCATATATATCCATTGATAAAAAATATATAACAATCTTATTGAAAGTCACAGGTGTTGCGTATATTTGTGAATTTGCGGCAAACCTGTGCCGGGACAGCGGATATGCGTCTGTTGCGTCTCAAATAGAGATGGCCGGAAAAATCAGCATTATGGTCATGAGTCTTCCGGTGATGATGTCGCTTATTGATACGATCGAGAGTTTTCTTCAGTGAGGTTGCTATGAATATTTTCCTGAAAAAGACGGCAGCCGGAGGGCTGTCTTTTTTATTTTTAATGTTAAATGGTGTGCCATTTTCGGAAAATGCGGATATCAGTGCGCGGGCAGAACAGTCCGGCGCAGTAACAGATATGGTTTTTGGAGCAGCGCAATTGGACAGCTTTGAAACAAACGGCAGAGAAACAGATGATGATCCGTCGTATTTTATGGATTATAGTGATATTGATGAAGCTGTCGGGGAAATGACAGAAAGTGACATTTCATTTTCACAGCTTGTGGGACGTTTATTGTCCGGGGAAATGGATTTTTCTCTGAAGTCGATTGCTTCGTGGACACTGAAAAAGATATTTGATGAAGTCGTGAAGAATCGAAGCATGATGCTTCAGATGGCTGCAATCGCTGTGATCGGGGCGGCATTTACAGGTTTATCCGAAGCTTTTTCCGGAAAATATGCGGCAGAAACCGGTTTTTATCTCACGTATATGCTTATGGTTTCGCTGCTCGGTGCATCTTTTGCTGTGACGGCGGATATTGCTGTAAAGACGGCGGACAGGCTGATTCGGCTGATGCAGGTGATCGTTCCGGCATTTTGTACGGCAGTGACGCTGGCACTGGGGGTTACAACAAGTCATGCATGGTATCAGTTACTGATGATGCTTGTGGTTGCAGTGGATTGGGTCATGGCAGGATTTCTGATGCGTTTTATAAAAATATACGTTGTGCTTTCCATGGTCAACCAAATGACCGGGGAAGACTATTTTTCAAAGATGGGTGAGCTGTTTAAAACAGCAGTGGAATGGTCGCTGAGGGCGATTCTCGGAGTGACGCTCGGACTTAATCTCATTCAGAATATGGTGCTTCCGGCCTTTGACTCAGTGAAAAATGGTGTGATGACAAAAGTCTCCGCAGTGCTTCCGGGGGTTGGTGATGCCCTTGGCGCGGCTGCCAAAGCCGCCATTGGTTCCGGTGTACTGTTAAAAAACGCTGTCGGCACGGCGGGAGTCATTGTCATTATTGTTGTATGTGCCTTGCCGCTGATTCAGTTACTTGCTGTGGCTCTTATGTATAAAATATTGGAAGTATTGATTCAGCCGATATCGGATCAGCGTCTGACTTCCTGTGTCCATGCGGCAGGTGACGGTGTGATGCTGTTATTAAAGACATGCTCGGCTGTCATTTTATTGTTTATTATTTCTCTGGCTATGATGACTTTGTCATCGAATACGGCATTGTCGGCTTAGTTAAGGAGGTTCATGGCTATGGCGGACTTTTACAGCTGGATCAGGAATGTGATTATCTTTTTAATACTGGCTTCACTGATCAATCAGATTATTCCGGATTCCGGATATAAAAAGTATATCAAAGTATGTACGGGGCTGATACTGGTGATCGTGGCTGTGTGGCCTATGATCTCATGGTCGGGCAATACGGATCAGCTGTCCTATTTTCTTGATCTTGAAAATGTAAGACTTGAGATTCCGGATTTTAGCCGGCTTGGGGAGGCGGCGAAAGCACAGCAGGTGTCCTATGTAACGAAAAGATATAAGCTGGAGCTGGAACAGCAGGTTTTTGCATTGTTTGAAGGAAGTGAATTAAATCCTGTTCATGTGGAAGTTGATATCGTTGAAGCGCCGGAGGATAAGAATTACGGCAGCGTAACAGCTGTAGAGGTGACGGCGGTCAGGGGTATAGAAGAACTTGAGAAAATCGGAACCGTCAATGACGAAAGTCATACCGAGCAGGCTGTGACAGAAGTATATATACCCCAAATCAGGGTGTCGGCTTCTGAGAAAGATGAAAAAGATGTTTCAGACGATGGGGCTGACAATTTGGAGACAGATATGAGGAATAATGAAAAAAGGAATACGCAGGCAGATGCGGCGATGTATTCAGGGACAGATATTCAGGTAACAGAACAGGTGAGCGAAATGAAAAAAAGGATTTCAAAGATGCTGTATGTTGATGAATCGAAGATATCTATTGATTTTAAAGAGGGCGGTGGATGATGAAAGGAAAGCTGAAGCTGGATAAAATGGATAAAAAACAGAAACTTGCGCTAGCGGTGGGCATTGGGCTTATTTTACTGATTATTTTATGGCCGATTGGAAGAAAAGACAGCGGTGATGAGGAAGATACGGGAATTTTGTCCCAGGAACCGGAGCAACAGAATAGTGAAGCGCTGGAGGATTATGTCGCTTATCAGGAGCGGCGTCTTAAAAATATAGTGGAAAAAATCAAAGGTGCCGGTAAGGCGGAAGTGATGATCACAGCAAAAGCTTCAAGAGAGATTGTTGTGGAAAAGGACAGGACATCCTCGTCGGAAAAAACTGATGAAACAGATAATAGCGGCGGGACGAGGATCACGCAGAGCCAGTCGGAGCAGTCATCTGCTGTAATGGCTTCGGGGCAGAGCGGGCAGGCCGAGCCTTATGTGGTAAAGTCACTGGAGCCTGAAATCGAAGGCGTGGTCGTGGCTGCGCAGGGGGCCGGTGATGCAGCTGTTGCCCAGGAAATTGTCAATACAGTCAGTGTATTATTTGATGTGCCTGCCCACAAAGTGAAAGTTGTTCAGATGAAGGAATAAATGTAGAAAATATTGATCATTGAAATGTAAAAGCACGGTTATAATTTTTTTACATAACAACTCAAATTTTGAGAATTTCCATTTGAAAAATCCGGGTGCTATACTTTAGATAGCTTAAAAAAGTAACAAAAGCAATATGAAAGTAAAGGAGAAAAGAAAAATGGGAAACAAATTTAGCTTAGACGGGAAAAGCGCAGTAGTTGTTGGTGGTGCCGGCGGTATTGGACAGGCAATCGCACAGGGACTTGCAGAAGCTGGTGCTAAAGTAGCAATCGCCAGCAGAAGAGAAGAATCTTTACAGAGAGCTGTCAAAGAAATCAAAGAAGCATGCGGTGCAGATGTAACTTACTATATCTGTGACGCAACAGTGGAAGATGATGTGAATGCACTGGCAGAAAAATCTTTTGCTGATATGGGCAAGGTAGACATCCTTGTATGCTCTCAGGGCTTTAATAAAAAGTTTGAAGCCGTAGATTTCCCGATGGATGTATGGGATGACATGTTTAATGTCAATGTTAAAGGCGTTATGATGTGCAATAAAGCATTTGGCAAACGTATGAAAGAAAACGGATACGGAAAGATTATTGACATCACATCTGTACGCGGCTGCATCGCTACATTCCCTATGAAAGGTAATGCAGGATATTGTGCAACAAAAGGTGCACTTGATATGATCATCAGACAGTGTGCTGCTGAGTTTGGTCCTGAAGTAACTGTCAATGGTATCGGACCTACTGTTACAATGACTCCGATGATGGAAAGCATTGTTCCTGAAGCAGCAAAAGCAGGTATTGCAGCAAGCGTGCCTCTGCAGAGAATGCAGGTTCCTGAAGACTGCGCAGGTCCGGCTGTATTTCTTGCATCTGAAGCATCAAGCTTCGTCACAGGCCAGATTCTTTACGTTGACGGTGGTTTAACAGCAATCGGCTAAAAATAGTGAGGAAATAACATGAGTTGGAAATCTATATATGACAGCAGAATCATGACTGCTGAAGAAGCTTTGAAAAAAGTTCCCGACAATTGCCGTATGTTTCTGGCGCATTCCATGAGTGAACCTGAATATCTGGTGGAGTATATGTGTGACCATAAGGAATGGTTTACAAATGTGGAAATCTGCCATATGGGTTCCAGCGGAAAACATCGCTACTGCACAGAAGAAGGCATGGAAGGACACTTGCGCCATAATTCCTTTTTTGTAAGCGGCTTAAGCCGCAAGGCGGTACTGGAAGGACGCGCAGATTATACACCGGCATTTTTCCATGAAGTACCAAGACTTTTTGATGAGGCAGTTCCTGTGGATGTATTGATGCTCACAGTGACACCGCCGGATGAAAATGGTAAAGTCAGTCTCGGTATGTCATGTGATTATACGAAAGCTGCACTGGAGCATGCAAAACTGGTCATTGCCCAGGTCAATGATCAGTGGCCTTACACAGGCGGGGCGGCTTTAGTGGATATATCGGAAATTGACTGTTTTGTTATACACAATCAGCCGATACCGGAGTTAAAACCGGCACCGCTGACAGAAGTGGAAATCAATATCGGAAAAAACTGCGCAAAGCTTGTTGAAGATGGTGACACGCTGCAGCTTGGTATTGGTTCTATTCCTGATGCGGTATGCGCTTCATTGATGGATAAAAAAGATCTCGGTATTCACACAGAGCTGATGTGTGACGGTGTCATGAACCTTGTGAAGGCCGGTGTTGTTACAAATCAGAAGAAACCGATTGACACCGGTGTATGTACGACAGCATTTATGATGGGTACGAAGGAATTTTATGACTGGGTCGATCATAATCCTCTGATTAATATGCAGCCGGTCGATTATACAAACAATCCATTTACGATTGCGCAGCTGGATCACATCGTGAGCATTAACTCAGCCGTTCAGGTGGATTTTCAGGGACAGGTATGTTCCGAATCCATTGGTCTGATGCAGATCAGCGCGGTCGGCGGACAGGTTGATTTTGTCCGGGGTGCGGCGATGGCAAAACATGGTAAAGCAATTATTGCAATGCCTTCCACGGTCAAAGGAAAGGTTTCTAAAATCGTTCCTTTGTTGGATGAAGGCGCGGCGGTAACAACATCGAGAAATGATGTGGATTACGTTGTGACAGAATACGGCATTGCGCATTTAAAAGGAAAAACATTAAAGCAGCGCTCAAAAGCCTTGATTGAAATTGCCCATCCGAAATTTAAACCGGAATTAATCAAAGCATTTGAAGAGCGATATCATTGCAAATACGAATAAAGAAAAACACTCCCTAACTTTATTTAAATAACAATCCCATGAATCATGATGATTCATGGGATTGTGTTAAAACGAAGTATTTTGTAAATGATTCATAAATGCTTTCTGGAAAATCGGAAGCGATGGATTGGAATTACTTTTTTTCCAGATTAAGTTCAGTGAAATAGTGCAATTCTTATCAGTTAACGGTATAGCGCATAAATCTTTGGCCATATGTTTTAAATGAGAAGGGATAATAAAAAAACCTTCATTGATGCTTACAAGGAAAAAGGCACTTTCAAGATTGGAAATTTCATGGGCAGCATTGTAAGTGACGTTTGCTTTCTTTAACAGCTGTTTATGAAAATCACAGGCAATGGGATTGGATTTTTTGGAAAATGCAATCATAGGATATCCGTTTAAATCCGACAGACATACGCTTTCTTTTGAGGCAAGCGGATGTTTGGGATGGGTTACAATCATCAGTCGGTCCGTTAAAATGGTTTCACTTTGAAGACCGGTAAAAAATGAACTGTCGATATGGGTAGCGAAACATAGATCAATAGCATCTTCATTTAATTGTTTAACCAGGTTATCCATATCATCACAATGCATGGTCAGCTTAATATTCGGGTGGGATGCACTAAATTCAGGAATAAAACTGGATAAAAACGGTTGGACGGCAGCGCCGAGAAAACCGATGGTAATCTGGCCTGTCGTAGAAGAAGATGCTTCCCTTACCAGTTCAAGCGCATGGTTGTAATGGTCAACAATTTCTTT
>JALEHN010000079.1 GCA_022770525.1 Clostridiales bacterium | reverse complement strand
CTTTCACAGGATGTTCAGAAATATGTTGCTGAAAACAAGACAATCGGCTGGCCGAACAGATTATGGCCTGCAAGCTCTGTAGATGTATACTTTGCACCGCTTGCTCAGGAATTCTTTACAACAGAAATGACAGCTGAAGAGTTCCTTCAGGCATTGGACAATGCATATGCAGAAGCAGTAGCAAATCAGGGCTGATACGGTAAAACTAAATAAAAGCTTACCGGCTGATAGTTAAAAGTCAAAGGACTCCATGCATCTTCGGATTAGTTATCTCCGGCAGATGCGGGGGTCCTTTTTTGTGAAAGGGAGAATATAAAAACATGAAAGCAAAAAAGAGAAGAGATAGAGCGTGGTACTGCCTATTTGTGCTGCCGCTGGTTATCGTATTTTGTATTATTGTCATTATCCCATTTGTTATAGGTATCGGTTATTCTTTCTTTAAGTGGGATGGACTTCCGATCCATGAAAAAGTCTTTGTTGGTTTTTCAAACTATGCACGGTTGTTTAGCGATACAAGATTTATGTCCTCTGCGGTTCATACGATTATCTTTACATTGATTGCCGTTGTACTGATTAATGTTCTCGGTCTTGCATTCGCCATGTTTGTTACGACAAAGTTAAAAACAAGAAATGTTGCAAGAACAATGTTATTTATGCCATATCTGATCGGCGGTCTGATTCTTGGTTACATCTGGAAATTTATCCTCGGTGAAGGTATGAAGACGATCGGTGAAAATTTCGGCCTTGAAAATATTTTCTTTAACTGGCTGACAGATAAGAAGATGGCACTGGTAGCCCTGATCATCGTTGCGACATGGCAGATGGCCGGCTATATTATGATTATTTACATTACAGGTATTCAGGGAATCCCTGATGAGGTTGTGGAAGCGGCATCTGTTGACGGTGCAGGTTTCTGGCAGACATTTTTCCACATCAAGTTCCCGCTGATCATGCCTTCATTTACAATCTGTTTATTTATGACGTTATCAAACTGCTTCAAGATTTTCGATACAAACCTTTCGTTGACAGGCGGCGGTCCGAACAATGCCACAGAAATGTTTGCCATGAATATTTATAATGAAATCTTTAAGCTGAACAATTATGGTTACGGGCAGGCAAAAGCAATTTTGTTCTTTATCGTTGTGGCATGTATCACACTGGCTCAGGTATCCATTACTAAGAAGAAAGAGGTGGCAATGTAATGAAAAAAACAAGAGGCGTGATCGCCAATGTTTTACTGGTATGTTTTTGTATCGTATGGCTGTTCCCGATTTACATTATTGTTGTCAACGCTTTTAAAAACCGTGCGGAACTCTATGAAAATATTCTTGCATTCCCGTCAAGCTTCTCATTTAAGTATTTTGCGGAAGCCATGGATAAAATGGATATCCTGAATGCGCTTAAAAACTCGCTGATCGTAACACTTGTTTCAATTGCATTTATTATCATTCTCGCTTCTATGTGTGCATGGATGCTGGCAAGAACAAACAATAAAATCAGTAAAATCATTTTTATGACTTTTGTTGCAACAATGCTGATTCCTTTCCAGACATTGATGATGCCTTTGATGCAGGTATTAAGTTTCGGACGTGACGCAATGCATCTTCCGGTCATTGATTCACTGGGCGGCCTGATTTTCTGTTATATCGGATTTGGCGCAAGTATGTCAGTGTTCCTCTATCATGGATTTGTTTTGTCTGTACCGTTGGCGCTGGAAGAAGCTGCAACGATTGACGGCTGTACAAAGCTTGGCGTATTTTTCAAGATTGTATTTCCAATGCTTAAACCGGTAACGATGACCGTCATTATCCTTGACGTTATCTGGATCTGGAACGACTATCTGCTGCCGTCCCTTGTATTGTCCAGTAAGGCAAAACGGACGATTCCGCTTTCAACGGCAAATTTCTTCGGTCAGTTCACCATTCAGTGGAATCTGGCCATGGCAGGCCTGACACTGACTATTATTCCGGTTGTCATTTTCTACCTTTGCGCACAGAAATATATTATCAAAGGTGTTGCAGCAGGTGCTGTTAAATAAAAGTTCAAGGGGGATTTTGCCTTTTTGATCAAAGGAGAAGTAAAATGAACGTATTATATGTGCATACACATGACACAGGAAGATTTATCGAGCCTTATGATGCTTCAATTCCGACTCCGAACCTGATGAAGCTGGCAAAAGAAGGCACACTTTTTCGCAATGCTTATTGCTGCGGCCCGACATGCTCACCAAGCCGTGCGGCATTGCTGACGGGGCAGCCGCCGCATCAGAACGGTATGTACGGTCTGGCACACAGAGGATTTTCATTGAACGATTATTCAAAACATCTGGCAAATTATCTGAAAAAATTCGGATATGAAACTGTATTGTTCGGTATGCAGCATGAATGTAAGAATCCTGAGGGAATCGGCTATGACAGGGTATTTAAAGATCCGCGGCGGGAAGCCGAAGATCTGACAGCCTGGGATTTGAGCAATGGTAATGCAGCAATCGCTTATTTAAGAGAAAAGCATGATAAACCGTTTTTCATGTCCTATGGTCTTGCCCATACCCATCGTCCTTTTCTGGAAATAGACGAAAGTGTTTCACCGGATTACCTGCGTGTGCCGGGCTGCCTTCCGGATAATGCGCAGACAAGGGAAGATTATGCAGGATTTGTGACATCGGCGATGCGCGCGGATATGTGCATCGGACGGGTGCTTGATGAGCTGGACCGGCAGGGGCTCGCCGATGATACATTGATTTTATATACGACGGATCACGGCATTGCATTTCCGCATATGAAATGTACCCTTTATGATACAGGTATCGGTGTGTCGATGATTATGAAATATAAGGGAAATCAAAGCGCCGGCACGGTTAAGGACGCTCTTGTTTCCCATGTTGATGTTTATCCGACGTTATGTGATATGCTTGGCATACCAAAGCCTCAGTGGCTTACAGGAAAGTCTCTGATGCCGATTTTAAACAATGAAGCTTTGGAAGTTAATGATGCGGTATTTTCTGAAGTGACATATCATGCAGCGACAGAACCGCAGCGCTGTGTCCGTACAAAGCGGTACAAATATATTCGACGTTACGGCATTAATGATGATTACGTTCCTGCTAACATTGATGAAGGAGAGAGTAAGCATTTTCTGCTTAATGAAGGATTGCTTTCAAGAAAAATTGACAGAGAGATGCTGTTTGACTTAAGCTTTGATCCGGCAGAGCGGCGAAATCTGATTAATGACCCGGATTACGCAGAGATTGCAGAACACATGCGCGGCCTTCTGGCAAAACATATGGCAGATACAGATGATTTTATAGAAAGCAAAAATCTGCCAAGGCCTGAGGGTGTCATTATGAATACGATTACATGTATTGATCCGGACAGTAAAGATCCGGCGGATTATGAATAAATACATAAGGATGATGCTAAAATGCCCCAGTCCGGCAATGATTGAATACATGGTACCGGACTGCGGCGCTTAAATTCGCAGGGAGGAAACTATGAACGGAAATTCCATTTATGAAATTAAGAATTTAAGTCTTGCCAATGATGACTTGATTTTAAATGAAACGATATTTCATAATGCCAATGGTTATATTGGCGTAAGATCAAATTTTGAAGAAGGGTATAAAGAAGGTTTTGACTCGATCAGAGGTTCGTATATCAACGGATTTTATGATTTTGCCGAAATGAAACAGGCTGAAAAGCTCTGCGGATTGTGTGAAGAAAAACAGACAATGTTAAATGTTGTTGATTCACAGGGCATTAAAGTGAAACTTGGCGATGAGCCATTTTCCATGTTTGAAGGCACTGTGGAGGAAAGCAGCCGTTATCTTGATATGGCAGCAGGCGTGACAGGAAGACGTATTGTCTGGTGTTCACCGAAAGGCAAAAGAGCGGAGATTGTCATTAAACGAATGACATCGTTTGTTCAGTTGCCGCTGTTTACCATCGAGTATACAGTCAAAGCTTTAAACTTTGATTCAGATATCACATTCGTGTCAACACATATCGGAGATGTTAAAAATTATTTTAATCCAAACGATCCCCGTGTTGCAGGCGAAAGCTTTGAACATCTTGTGCCGGTCAGCGCCGGCTTTAAAAACGGTGTTTCCTATATTGTGACCGATACTTCAAAATCAGGTCTGACCGTATGTACAGCTGTGAAAAACATTTTAATGAAAGATGGCGAATTTTCCGAATGTGTCGGCGGTCACCGCACAGAGACAACGATTGCGTCACAGATTAAAGAGAATGAGACGGTTACACTTGTAAAATACACCGTGTTTGCGGATTCTGTCCGTCAGGCAGACTGTAAGGCAAAAGCTGAGTCGGAAATGGCAAAAGCAATGGCCGTATCACTGGAAAAGCATTACGAAGCTCAGAAGGCTTATCTTGATAACTTCTGGAATCAGACGTCCCTTGAAATTGAAGGCGATGATGATCTTTGCCTTGCTTCAAAGTATAACATGTACCAGCTGCTTCAGTCGGTTGCAAAGGACGAGCACTGCAATATTACAGCGAAGGGCTTAAGCGGCGAAGGTTACGAAGGCCATTATTTCTGGGATACAGAAATGTATATGCAGCCTTTCTTTACACTGACAAATCCGGAGCTTTCAAGAAATCTTGTGGCTTATCGCTACAGTATTCTTGACGGCGCAAGAGAAAATGCAAAAATTCTCGGACATAAAAAAGGCGCCCTTTATCCGTGGCGTACAATCATGGGCAAAGAGTGCAGCGGTTACTTCCCTTCAGGTTCCGCACAGTATCATATTAACGGCGATATTGCTTATTCAACCATTGCTTATTATCTGGCAACAAAGGATCTGGATTTTATTGCCCAAAAAGGTGCTGAAATCGTCTTTGAAACAGCAAGACTGTGGATGGATACAGGCAACTACTATCATGGTCAGTTCCATATCAATGATGTGACAGGGCCTGATGAATATACATGCATTGTAAATAATAACTATTTTACAAATGCATCTGCACAGTATAATCTTCATTGGGCCGTTCGCTTCTATCAACTGTTAAAAGAGGCGGGCAAGACACAGGCGATCGAAAAAATCGGTCTGACCGAAGAAGAAGTTGCGGCATTTGAAAAAGCAGAAAAAAATATGTATCTGCCGTATGATGAAGAACTGGGAATCAATCCGCAGGATGATTCTTTCCTTCAGAAAGAAGTATGGGATTTTGAAAATACACCGAAGGATCATTATCCGCTGCTGCTTCACTATCATCCGCTCTATATTTACAGATATCAGGTCTGCAAACAGGCGGATACCGTACTGGCACATTTTGTTTATGAAGATGCGCAGGATATTGAGACCATCAGAAAATCCTTTGCTTATTATGAAAAAGTAACGACCCACGATTCATCTTTGTCCACATGTATTTACAGTATTGTGGCTTCAAAGCTTGGTCTTGAGGATAAAGCGTATGCTTATTTCGGAGATTCTGCAAAGCTTGATCTTTTCAATCTGCATCATAATACAAAAGACGGTATTCATACAGCAAATATGGGCGGTAACTATATGGCGATCGTTTACGGTTTCGGAGGCTTAAGACTTAAAGAGAGCGGTCTTTATTTTGCACCGTCACTTCCGAAGCAGTGGACCGGATATAAGTTTAAGATTATGTACGAAGGCAGCCAGATTCAGGTGGAAGTCGGCAGTGACAGCAGCGTATTTACACTTGTAAACGGTGATGCAAAGACAATTCATGTTTATGATGAAGCATATGAATTGGAAAATACGCTGACAATTCCCAGAAAGAAGGTCGGTGCATGAGATTTTACGGCACAGGTGCCGCCGAAGGGCTTCCAAATCCATTCTGTGAATGCTATCTGTGCGAATATGCCAGAAAGCACGGCGGCAAAGATGTAAGAACCCGTTCCATGTTCAGACTCAGTGAAAAAACCTGTATCGATCTTGGACCTGATGCTTTTAAACAGGCAGAAATGTATGGCGATTTTAAAAATCTGGAGCACGTCCTTGTAACCCATACCCATTCAGATCACTTTTCGTATGCAATGATGGAGGTCCGCAGAATGGCGACAAAGCGTATTGAAAAGCCGCTGAATTATTATTTTACAGGTGATGCTTATCATATGGTGCAGCGTTATGCGGATTCGGACTTTATCCTCGGCGGAAAGTTTAAAAAGCTTTTAGAGAATGATGTGATCCGATGCCACTGCCTGGAATATGGCAGGACATATGAAATTGATGATATCCGGGTGACACCGCTTAAAGGCAATCATTATGGCGATATGAAAGAAAACGCGGCCAATTATCTGATCAGGATGGCTGACGGCAGGACGCTTTTCTATGGCCTGGATACGGGACCCTATTTTGAAGAAACTTTTGAGGCGCTTAAAAACACAAAGATTGATATTTTAATCAGCGAATGTACTTACGGCGGCGGTGAGGATACTTATCCAAATCCGGGACATTTAAGCTATACGGCTTGTGTCAAAGTATTTGAGCGGCTGCTTTTGCAGGGAACCATTGATAGCAGCACAAGAGTCTATCTGACCCATATTAATCACTGCCATACAGCGGATCATGAAACGCTTCAGAAAATGTTTGATGTATCGGGGCTGCCGATGATATGTACCGTTGCATGGGACGGATTGGAGATCTGACAAACCATGAAAAACAGAAGCAGAACGGCATGCGTTTTTTGGAAAATAGCTGATATTGTGATAAGCTGCATTTAAATGCTCTCATTCACAAAAAAATAAGAACATATAGTTTCAGGAGCTGACATTTATAAAAACAGTTGTCGGCTCCTTTTTAGATGTTTAGACAAGAGATTTTCGTTGATGTTATGGAATGCGGATATTGATGCCGGAAATTATAATAAACAGTGCAATTTGCAAAGGCTGTCCGATGATTTGCGGCTTGTGTTTTTTTGTGGGGGGATTATAATAAAATTATGATTTGGTACGGACACGGTGTCCTTTTACGGGGACCGGATTTATAAGAATGGAGGAATCGGGTTTGAGAGTATTTAAAAATGGAGAATTTATATCATGTGAAGATGAGAACAGGAATTTTTCTGTTCTTGTGGAAGACAAAGGACGTATTGTGTATACAGGCGATGAAGTTCCTGTGCGGTATCAAAGTGCCAGAGTGACTGACTTCAAAGGAAAATGTGTGGTTCCTGTTTTTTCAGATACACATATGCATTTTGAGAGCTATGCCCTGTTTCAGTCTACAGTGGATGTAAGAGACTGTGAAAATTTTGAAGCCATGGGAAAAGCTTTAAATATATATATCGAAAAACATCCGAAAACAAAATTTCTGCCTGCTTACGGGTGTTCGGCACATACAGTGGCAGAGGGCAGGCTTCCTGAGAGAAGTGATCTTGATCAGATGACGAATCTGCCGCTTCTTATCGTCAAATATGACGGTCACGCCGCTGTGGCCAATTCTGCTCTGATCAGCCAGTTCCCTGATGACGTAAAAAATGATGAGGGATTTTGCGAAGAAACCGGTTGGTTATATCAGAATGCTTTTTATAAGGGGGTCAATTTTATTACAGAAAAAGTATCCCCGCTAAAAATCCTGGATGGTATGTACAAAGCGGCAGGAAAGCTGGCTTCATCAGGTGTCGGGTATATACATACCGTGGAAGGCGTCGGTTATAAAAATGACATTGATATTGATACGATGCGGATTGCCGCAAAAGGTTTGCCGAATCATTTCAGAATTTATTTTCAGACGATGAATGTTGAAAAAGTGGCTGCGCGGAAAATGAAGTGTATCGGCGGCTGTTTTTCGCTTGCTTTAGATGGCTGCTTTGGCTCAGAAGACGCGGCACTTTCGGAGGGCTATGCCAATAACCCTGAAAATAAGGGATTTCTTGCATATACGCAGGAAGAAGTCAATGACTTTTGTATCAGAGCAAACCGTGCCGGCATGCAGATCACAATGCACGCCATCGGTGATGTCGCTGTGGAACAGGCGCTAAATGCCTATGAAGCGGCACTTAAAGATACACCCCGCAGTGACCACAGGCATATTATTATCCATGCGGATCTGATTCCGGAACACCTTCAGGAGAAAGCTGCAAAACTTGGTATCTATATTGCCCTGCAGCCGGCGTTTCTTGACTGGAAGCAGGAGCCGGAAAGTTATTTAAATACTATTCTCGGTAACCGGGCATCTAAAATACTTCCGCTGCGCAGTATGCTCGATAAGGGTATTATTTTAAGCGCGGGCAGTGATGCACCGTGTACGCTACCTGATCCGATCCGAAGCATTTATCTTTGCTGTAATCATCCGAATCCGGCGCAGAGCGTCACACCGTTAGAAGCGCTGAAAATGCATACACTGTGGGCGGCAAAGACGGGCTTTGATGAAGATGATCACGGAAGTCTGACAGACGGAAAATATGCGGATTTTGTTGTGCTTGATAAAAATCCGTTAAAGATTCCGGCAGAAGATATTAAAGATATTCGTGTACTTGCAACATACCTTCAGGGACACCGGTTTGATGAAAATCAGAAATACAGTATCGCAGGTCTTGCGGGTAAAATTGCCGCATCAGCTGTGAAAGATAAATTAGGGCATTAAAATTACCATGCCGGCTGTGAAAGATAAATTAAGACGTTAAAATTGCCGGGTCAGCTTTAAAGGATAAGACGTTCATTGGTTTATGTTCGAATGTGCGGGCATAACACAGATAGCCGGGATATTTTCATAAACTGAAAATATCCCGGCCTGTTTTTTGGAAGATACATTTAAAATAAAAGGGATGCTTTCCGAAAAACGTTTTTAATACCGCGGGTATGCTTATTTTCGTAAGTCAAAATTCGTTGAGTTATTCGTTATTATGAGTTAATAATGAATAATACGAAGAAAATATATAAAAAGTGATGCTTGAGATGTCGAATTCTGTCGACAAGAAAATGAAAACGGGGCTAGACAGCAGTTTTTCATCGCGCTATAATCAATTCATAAAATTCTTCTTACAAATATCTTTTCTAAATTCCCTAAGATTATGATGATTTATGACAATTTCATAGAGGTGGTTTTTATTGGAGCATGTGATTTATTTTGTTCTGATTTGTATTCTGATTGCAGCACTTGTCTGTGACTTTCGAACATACAAAATTCCGAATCAAATGATTATCGCAGGAGGTTTTGCCGGGCTTATTTACCGTTTTATTGTAAATTCCTATATGGGAATTGCACAGTGGCTGATCGGCACAGTCTCCATGATCGGTATTTTGTACCTGCTTTATTGTATTTCAGTTATGGGTGCGGGAGACATTAAACTATTAGGCATTATCAGTGGCTGTCTGGGACTGAAACGGGGGATTGTTGTCACCGTTTTCACATTGGTAACGGCAGCTGTCATTGCTATCATTCTATTAATAAAAAGACAAAATTTCAGACATCGTATGGCATATCTTATTAATTTCCTTCAAGAATTCAGACTGCAGAAAGAAATCCGGTATATGGATTTTAAGAATAAAGACAAGGCGGCATGTATGCATCTGACATTACCTTTATTGATTGCGTTTCTGATACTTAGAGGATTGGAAATATTGTAAAGAATTTGATACTGTTTTGAGACGGACTTAGGACAGTTACAAAACATGAGAGGAGGAATCGGGTGAGAAATTCACCATTGTATATTTGTGATAATGACGAAGTATATTTAGAAAAGTTATCAAAATATATCATGAAAAAGAAGAATTCGCCGTTTTTGGTAAAAACATTCAGTAAAACGGCATTTTTGGAAACAGAACATTTGTCTGAAGGAATTTTTTTAATTTCATCTTCTCTG
>JALEHN010000072.1 GCA_022770525.1 Clostridiales bacterium | reverse complement strand
ATTTTTAAGCTTTAAAATCCGCCATACAGCTTCATCAATAAGTTCTTCAGATACCGTGCCTTCCTCCACAAGAGCTCTCAGATTTTTAATGTACGAAGGCGACATCATATCAATATCCACACCGGCTTCAATGGCCTTTCTCGCCGCCTCTTTTCTATCTTCGGCATATCCGTGAGGCACCAGTTCTTCAATGGCAGATGCATCAGAGATCAGCACACCGTCAAATCCCCATTCATGGCGCAGTACATCACGGTTCAGCCACTGATTACCCGAAGCCGGGATACCGTCAACAATATTAAATGAAGTCATGACCATTTTAGCTCCTGCATCCACAGCAGCCTTATAAGACGGCAGGTAACTTTCATACAGTCTTCTTTTTGAAATATCCACCGTATTATATTCTCTGCCGGCTTCCGCAGCGCCATAAGCCGCAAAATGTTTAACACAGGAAGCAATGTGTTCGCTGACATCGATGGCACCATCTTTACTTTGCTCTCCCTGAAAGCCTTCAACACAGGCTTTGACATACTGACAGTTATAATATGTATCTTCACCCGGTGATTCCAGAACGCGTCCCCAGCGCGGATCCCTCACAAGGTCAGCCATCGGCGAAAACGTCACATGCTGTCCCATCACCGCTGATTCTTTCGCTGCAATTTCCGCGCTGTGCTTTACCTGTGCCGGATCCCAGCTGCAGGCACTGCCAAGCGGAATAGGGAAAATTGTTTTCAATCCGTAAATAATATCCGACATAAACAAAAGCGGAATCTTATGACGGCTCTTCTCAAGATATTTATTCTGAATTCTCTTTGTTCTTTCCGCCCCTATGGAATTAATGACTGAACCGAGATTGTAAACCACATCTTCATCAACACCATACATGGCATTCGGCCCCGTCACAACATCCTCTTCCTCAAAACTTCCGCCTGATATTTGCAGAAGCTGTGCAATTTTATCGTCAAGTGACATTTCATTTAAAAGCTTTCTTAAAATTTGTTCCTGCATACGCTTTCTCCTTAAAAAATAAATAAAATGGGCAAGCCCGCATAACCGTCCCTGCCCCTCAATCCCCCGGGATTACTCACCCGGTATTGCCTGATGGGTACTTTACTTTTTAAAAAGTCCCAAATATGCGAAAAAGCCTGACACTCAGACACTTCAGAGAAAGCCTTACTGCCGGACTTATCCGCTTATTACTCATTTAGTTTAACTATTCAAAATCAACAACCTGATTTTTTTCGGCCGAATCAAAAATCGCTTCCATCAGCCTCAAAACCCTCAGTACTTCTTCATTTTTTACGATTTGTTCACACTTACCTTCAATAGTATCCATGACATTGCGATAGTAATCTCTGATATCGCTGTGAACAATCGGAAGTTTTTCAGTCTTAATGGTATCCTCTGTTCTCGGTGCCATCGTCTTTGTAAGACCTGCCGCCGTTTTAATCGGCACAGCATCATTTTTATCCCAGTTTGTCACACGGACAATCTCTCCGGATAAATCCCAGTCTCTAATCACCGCGCTGCCGTCTCTTCCGAGAACATACCATCTTGGCAGGGAAATAAAGTTGCTCGTTCCCACTTCCAGTGTATATACCAGACCATCCTCAAAAAACAGCTGCACTGTAAAACCGTCATCTACCAGTTCATTAGTAACATTGGTCATCGTGGCATATACTTTTTTTACCTTGCCATCAAACATCTGCAGTGCCTGGTCTAATATATGCACACCCCAGTCAAGAACCATACCGCCGCCATGCTCTACAGTACCGCGCCAGTCTCCCGGGATACCTCTGGAACCGTGAACTCTTGATTCTATTTTAAAGACAGGACCAAGAAGATTCTGTTTTAAAATTTCACGGACGGTCAGATAATCTTCATCCCATCTGCGGTTCTGATGCACAAACAGACGGCTTGTTTTCTGTGCTGCCATCATTTCTTCAAAATCTTTTGAATGCATCGTTGCCGGCTTTTCACAGACAACATTTTTTCCTGCATTTAAAGCTCTGATCACAACTTCTTTATGAACATCATTCGGCGTGGCACAAAGAATCAGATCAATTTCATCATCTCCAAGAACATCGTCGAGACTTACGTATGCTGTCAGTCCGAGACTTTTGGCATACTGCGCACGTTCTTCATCGATATCATAAACACCTTTAACCTGAAGATGCTCAATGCTTTCAATTAATTCCCGATGCCAGTTTCCCATACCGCCAAAACCGACAATCGCCATTTTAAACACTTTTGCTGTCATTTTAAATCCTCTTTTACGCTTATTCATGTCAAATATGTATATTTCGCCGGACCCGCTGACTCAAATACTCCCGTCCGGATTTATATTATGCCCAGTACATTTCGCCCGGATTTTCAAAAATGATAATCTGCTTCAATGCCTCGATTGTCTTTTCAAGGCCTTCATTCTGGCTCATCAGACCATCCTCATGTTCAATACTGATGACGTGATCGTAGCCCATCAGGCGCAGTTCGGAAATAATATTTTTCCAGTAACCAAGATCATGACCATAACCGATGGAACGGAAAGTCCATGAACGATTCTTTAAATCATCATACGGTGTTGTATCAAGAACGCCGTTGATCTTGCAGTTATGCTCAAAAATCTGTGTATCTTTTGCATGGAAATGGAAAATCGCATCTTCACTTCCAAGGACTCTGATAACTTCCACGGGATCCATCTGCTGCCAGATCAGATGACTCGGGTCAAGATTTGCACCGATTTCAGGGCCGACCTCATGACGAAGGCGAAGCAGTGATTTCGTATTGTATACGCAAAATCCCGGATGCAGCTCAAGGGCAATCTTATTGACACCGTGCTCTTTTGCAAATGCCACTTTCTTCTTCCAGTAAGGGACAAGTACTTCCTTCCACTGCCATTCAAGAATTTCGCTGAAATCTTCAGGCCAGCCGCATGTCACCCAGTTTGGCATTTTTGCTGTCTCATCAGAACCCGGGCAGCCTGAGAAGCAGTTTAATATAGAAATACCAAGCTTTTCACACAGAAGAATTGCATCTGTCATATCGTCATCGAACATTTTTGCTTTTTCCTTATCCGGATGCACAGGGTTGCCGTGGCAGCTTAAACCGCTGATCTCCAGATGGTGACGTTTTAATGTATCTTTAAATTCATTCAGTTTTTCTTCATCATTTAAAAGTACTTTCGGATCGCAGTGTGCTTTTCCCGGAAATCCGCCGCAGCCGATTTCCACCATCTGCACACCGTGTTCTTCAAGATATGTACAAGCATCTTCAAAAGATTTATCATTTAATACCGGGTTAAAAACACCTAATTTCATCTCAATTTTCCTTTCTTTTACTCGTTTTCATCGTGATTTTCATTAAAATACCGTAACTGTTCCCAGCCAACCCACAAAATGCTTCACATTTTTAACACGCTGTCATCTTACTTATCAAAATAGACAGGTTTTCCTGTTTTGGCTGATTCATATATTGCTTCAAGAATCTCTGTGACAACAAGTGCCTGTTCCGGTTTTACAACAACATCTTTGCCATTCATGACCGCATCATAAAATGTCTGCTGTT
>JALEHN010000056.1 GCA_022770525.1 Clostridiales bacterium | reverse complement strand
CATTATCGGAGGCAATGATATCAAGAGCGTAACCGTGGTGCGAATGGAAGTGCCTTGCTGCGGCGGTATTGAAAATGCGGTAAAGCGGGCGCTTAAGGCGAGCGGCAAGTTTATTCCGTGGCGTGTCGTGACAATATCTACGGACGGTAAAATATTAGATTAATGGAAAACACCCCCTGTGAAAATATTCGAAAATATGTTAAAATTAAAATCAGCAGACATAATTTTCGGAGAAACAGGGGGTGTTTTTATGAAAAAACTGACAACTGGAAAAATCTGGCAGTTTGCGGTTGGGCAGTTTGGCTGGTCGATGCTGTCAGGGCTTATTTCAAACTGGCTTGTGTATTTCTATCAGCCTGATGATGTGGCTGTGTCACAGGGGCAGACATTGTTTATTCCTCAGGGGCTTGTTGTATTAGGTCTGTTTACGGTGATCGGTGCAATTACTGCGTTTGGGCGTATCTTCGATGCATTCACAGATCCGATGATTGCATCTTTGTCTGACCGGTGCAGGTCGAAGAACGGCCGGCGGATACCTTTTATGAAATGGGCATCTCTGCCCCTGGCGCTGTCAACGGTGCTTGTGTTCTGGTCTCCGGTTCATGGCAGCAGTCCGGTGAACGTTGTATTTTTGTTTTTAATGGTCATGGCTTATTATCTGTCGATGACGGCATATTGTACACCATATAATGCGTTGATTCCTGAACTGGGGCATACACAGAAAGACAGGCTGAATATATCCACAGTGATTTCATTTACGTTTATTGCCGGTACGGCAGTGGCTTATCTTGCACCGTCTATATGGGGAATTTTTGTGCCTGCGTTTGGGCGTATCAATGCCATACGGCTTACTTTTTCAGTGATTGCAGCAGCTGCATTGATTTGCATGCTTGTGCCTGTCTTCTGTATTAAAGAAAAGGACTATGTCAATACAGTGCCGACGGATGATACGGCATTTCGTTCTCTGGCGGCAACATTTAAAAATAAAGAATTTCGAAAGTTTGTCGGTTCCGATATTTTTTATTGGATTGCGATTACGATGTTTCAGACAGGACTGCCGTTTTTTGTCACAAGCCTGCTGAAACTGCCGGAATCAATGACAACGATTTATTTTGTCGGTATGACTGCCGTTTCACTGATTTTTTATATTCCGATAAATAAACTGACAGAAAAGGTCGGGAAGAAAAAGCTGATGCTCATTGCCTTTGCTGTTTTTTGCTGTGCTTATTTGTATTCCGGTTTTCTCGGAAAAATTACAGGGATTTCGCCGGTTATTCAGGGAATCATTCTTACAGTCGGTGCGGCACTTCCGATGGCGATATTTGGTATTTTACCTCAGGCGGTTGTGGCGGATATTGCCCGGAGTGATGCAAAGCTTACGGGAAGCAACAGAGAAGGTATGTTTTATGCAGCAAGAACTTTTGCGTTTAAACTGGGACAGAGTATATCCATGCTGTTGTTTACGGCAGTATCCACGATAGGCAGAAGTGCCGGAACCGGGTACAGGCTGACGGCTTTTATTGCAGCGATACTCTGCTTTATAGGCGGTGTTATTTTTATACTTTATGATGAAAAGAAAATCAGCCGCATGATTAACCAATAAAGCAAAAGAAGGAATGATGGTTTCGGAAGCATGTAATGCATAAAAATGTGTAAGAATTCGTTAGTGTCATGGGAGCAAAGACTTTTGCCAAAGTATCGTAATAAAACAGAAATGAATGTGTAGAGAAAAACGGAGAGGGGAAGGGAACTTGAAAGATATACTGATTGATGAAGATCATTACAGTGAGATGATGACGCAGATTGTTGTACCTTACCTGGACACACGGGCTGAAGAAAGATGGCCTGAACGTGAAACAGGGAAAAAGATTCATTGTATGTATTACAGGGCGGACCATCCAAAGGGCATTGTGGTGATTTCACATGGTTTTACAGAGTCAATCGAAAAGTATAAGGAAGTCATTTATTATTTCCTGAAAAAGAATTACAGTGTATATATGGCTGAATATTGCGGACACGGTTTCAGTTACCGGCTTGTGGAGGATTACTCCCTTGTTCATGTGGACAGTTTCGGGCGCTATGTCAGAGATTTGTTATTTATTTCCAAAGCGGTACAAAAGGAAAATCCAGGTATGCCGTTGTATTTGTATGCGCATTCCATGGGCGGCGGCATCGGTGCGGCAGCAGCTGCAAAAGCACCTTACCTGTATAGAGCACTGATCTTATCATCGCCGATGATTCAGCCGCTGACTGCAGGCGTTCCGTGGGATATCGCAAGAAATATCGCTGCGGCGATGTGCATGGTCGGAAAAAAGAAGGATTACGTGATCGGCACCCGCCCTTATGAGGGGGAGGAGCCGTTTGAAACTAGCTGTTCTCTTTCAAAGCCGAGATATGACTATTATCAGAAAAAACGGGTCGCCGAAAAGCATTATCAGACCCGTTCAGCTTCGTATGGATGGCTTTATGGTGCGGATATATTGAACAGGTACCTGCAGCAAAAAGCATGGAGAGATATTAGTGTACCTGTACTTTTATTTCAGGCATCTCAGGAAAATGTCGTATCAACATATGAGCAGAATATTTTTGTTCAGAAAATAAATCTTTATGGAAATACACAGGCTGAATTTGTCAAAGTGCCTGGTGCTAAGCACGAAATCTTTAATTCAGAAAATAAAGTCCTTGAAGGATACTGGGAGAAGATATTCGCGTTTATGGAAAGTTGAGGCGTTTATTCGCGTTTATGGAAGGTTGAGGCGTTTATTCGCGTTTATGGGAAGTTGAGGCGTTTATTCGTGTTTATGGGAAGTTGAGGCGTTTATTCGCGTTTATGGGAAGTTGACGGCATTTGGTGCATTGTAAGGATGCCGTCTGAAGATGAATATATCAAGACGTCAGTCGAGAAGATATATTAAAAAATGCATTGGAGGGTATAAAGATGAAACAAGACATGATTGTTATTTTGGATCTGGGAAGTACACAGAATACTGTTCTGGCGCGCCAGATACGTGACCTGGGTGTATATAGTGAGATACATCCCCATGATATTACGGTTGATGAACTGAATGCACTGGATAATGTGAAAGGCATCATTTTAAACGGCGGTGAGAATCGTATAGTGGATGGTGCAGCGGTAGAGGTCCGGCAGGAACTGTACGACTGCGGGTATCCGATCATTTCTATTGATTATCCGGGATCTTGCTGTGAAAAGCAGTATTTGGAACTTCTGTCAGAAGAGGAACTTCGAAGCTTTATTTTTGACGAATGTCAGGCAGAAGCAAATTGGAATATGAAAAACTTTATTGACGATCAGGTGGAGATGATTAAAAAACAGGTCGGTGATAAAAAAGTTCTTCTGGCATTATCCGGCGGTGTTGATTCTTCCGTTGTGGCTGCAATGCTTATTAAAGCAATCGGACAACAGCTGGTATGTGTGCATGTAAACCATGGTCTTATGAGAAAAAATGAGTCAGAAAGTGTCATCGAAGTTTTCAAAAATCAGCTTCACGCAAATTTGATTTATGTCGATGCGACAGAAAGATTCCTTGGAAAACTGGAGAATGTTTCAGATCCGGAACAAAAACGTAAAATTATCGGCGGTGAATTTATCCGGGTATTTGAGGAAGAAGCAAGAAAACTGGAAGGTATTGATTTCCTCGGTCAGGGAACGATTTATCCTGACATCATCGAAAGTGGTACAAAGACAGCAAAAATGGTGAAATCACATCATAATGTGGGCGGACTTCCGGAAGATCTTCAGTTTGAACTGGTAGAGCCGTTAAAACAGCTGTTTAAAGACGAAGTACGCGCCTGCGGTATCGAACTGGGACTTCCTGCTTCTATGGTATACCGTCAGCCGTTCCCGGGACCGGGACTTGGCGTACGCTGCCTTGGAGCAATCACAAGAGACCGTCTTGAAGCTGTCAGAGAATCTGATGCAATTTTGCGCGAAGAATTTGAAAAAGCCGGGTTAAACAAAAAAGTATGGCAGTATTTCACAGTCGTTCCGGATTTTAAATCTGTCGGTATGAAGAATCATGCAAGATGTTTTGAATACATGGTCATTATCCGTGCAATCAATACAGTTGATGCTATGACGGCAAGTATTGAAAAAATAGACTGGGATGTGCTGGAAAAAATCACCAACAGAATTTTGGCGGAAGTGGATCATGTCAACAGAGTATGCTATGATATGTCGCCAAAGCCTCCGGCAACGATAGAATTTGAGTAAAAGCAGCAAAAACCCCGTCATTACCAAAAGCACCAACAATAAAAGGTGCTGTCAGTCATATTCCTACTGTTGGAAAAACAATCAGCAAAGGAATGAAATAAAGTCATATAACGGTTATATTGGCAGGCAAAAGCATTGATGATATTTTTATCATTGGTGCTTTTTTCTTTTGTATATGGCAATTACATGAGTTGTCAGAAGCAAAATATCATGGTAGAATAATGTCGTAGGAAACAACCGTGTTACAGGGTGGCTGACCTCTATTCTTACATAGAATGGGGGTGGTGCTGATGGACAGGAAACCTTTTGATTTCAAAGATCTTATGGCTTTTGGAATGTTCATTTTAGCATTGCTGACATTCGTTTTTACGTTTATCAGATAATGTTTTAAGGCATAGAAAAACCACCCTCATACTTTGACCGGTAATGGGTGGCATTTTCTATGTTCACTATTTAACAGGTCAACCCCTTGTGGGCGGTTGTTTTCCTTACATCTATAATAACACGATTGTTCATAGTGTTCAATAGAAAGTTTAGAGGAAAACACTTTCAACTTGTTTGCTGATTATCCTGAAAAGCTTACAGCAGAACAGAAAAAAATATTCGATGATGAAAACCCTGAATGGGATGATTTCTTCAAAGACAGAGTTTAAAAGCAAAGGTAGGAAAATATACATCTTTGCTTTTTTGTTCTTATATGACGATTATATGATAATTCCGATCAGGCCGTTGTGGATAAAAGTATGAGTATAAACGGAGAAGCAGATGAGATGATTTTAAAAAGAATAGTAAATTTAAAAGATATTTACGATTATATGGTGAATTTGTCTTTTCCATATCATTATGAAGTGGATTTTGATACCTGGGAGAAATCCTATCTTTATGATATTGACGGAAATGGCAGAATTCTGTTTTCAGATTTGACAACCTTAGGCGCATATCTTGAAGGTAAATTGATTGGGTTTATCCAGTATGGAAAAACAGCGATTGGATTTGACAATCATGGAGAGATTTCAGATACCGTTTCTTATCCGGTAATCCGAAATTTTTATTTTTCCGAAGCGCAAAGGGGAGCCGGAACGATGCTGTTAAACGAAGCTGTAAAAGCTCTTTCGGATACTTCAGACAGAATCTATGGGTTTTTCCATTATTTTGGTATGTCCTGTTATGCACGCCATGGCAAGTTATTTGAAAGATTTGCAGCGGTTCATGATTTATTGATACAGAATGGTTTTGTAAAAAAAGGATTGACACGAAGTTATTATAGATAGAGACTTACCGTTAGGTAAAGACATTTAGGTAATTGATAAATGCTTTTTGCGGTGAGTGTGGATAACTCTCCGCTATATAAGGAGAAAAAACAGGTCATTATTCAGAATTGTTTCTGAATTGACATAAAACATCAGATTTTAGGCGTATTTTAATAAGCCTGACT
>JALEHN010000048.1 GCA_022770525.1 Clostridiales bacterium | reverse complement strand
CTTTCTCATGCAGCATCATTTATTACCATATATTCATCCAAATTCCGTTCGGTAAAACATTCATTTCACATAGGCACAGTATACCACATTTTCTGTGCCTATGCTATATCATTTAATGCTTCTTCCGATATGAACTCATCCTAATCTTTTTTTGACTATGCCAAAAATTGGTCAAATCTTGGTCAAAACCCCTTGACCAACTATATATTTTAGTACATCCAAGCTCTGAAACCCTTGATTTTCCTGCATTCCTACTTATCAATAGACTTCATTGTCGGGAATAACAGTACATCTCTGATCGCCGGTGAGTTTGTCAGCAGCATAACAAGTCTGTCGATACCGTAGCCGATACCGCCTGTCGGAGGCATACCTACTGCCAGTGCGTTTAAGAAGTCTTCGTCCATGGAGTTTGCTTCTTCGTCGCCCTGAGCTTTTAATTCTTCCTGAGCTTCGAAACGTTCTCTCTGGTCGATCGGGTCATTTAACTCTGAGTAAGCATTTGCCATTTCACGACCTGTGATGAACAATTCGAAACGTTCAACATAACCTTCCTTATCCGGTTTCTTCTTTGTCAAAGGAGAAATCTCGATTGGGTGGTCGATGATAAATGTCGGCTGTCTTAAGTTTTCTTCTGCATATTCTTCAAAGAAGAGACTTAAAATATCGCCCTTCTTATGTCTGTCTTCATATTCGATATGATGCTTGTCAGCAAGAGCCTTTGCTTCTTCTGTCGTCTTTACTTCATCGAAGTCAACACCTGCATACTTCTTAACAGCATCGATCATTGTCATAATTTCAAACGGCTTGCCAAGGTCGATCATCTCATCGCCGTAAGGAAGCAGTGTTGTACCGCAGACTTCCTGTGCCACATGGCGGAACATACTTTCTGTCAGTTCCATCATGCCGTGATAATCTGTGTATGCCTGGTAAAGTTCCATCAATGTAAATTCCGGATTATGCCTTGTATCCACGCCTTCATTACGGAATACACGGCCGATCTCGTAAACTCTTTCCATGCCGCCGACAATCAGTCTCTTTAAATATAATTCAAGTGAAATACGAAGATTAATATCTTCGTCAAGTGCATTATAATGTGTCATAAACGGTCTTGCCGCAGCACCGCCGGCATTCTGAACAAGCATCGGTGTCTCAACTTCAAAGAAACCTCTTCCGTCAAGGAAACGGCGGATTGAACTGATGATTTTGGAACGTTTGATAAATGTTTCTTTAACATCCTCATTCATGATCAGATCCACGTAACGCTGTCTGTAACGGATATCCGTATTTGTCAGACCATGGAATTTTTCCGGAAGAATCTGAAGACTCTTTGTCAGCAGTGTTATCTCGGTTGCGTGAATAGAGATTTCACCGGTTTTTGTCTTAAATACTTTACCTTTAAGACCAACAATATCACCGATATCAAACTTTTTAAATGCTGCATAAGCTTCTTCGCCAATTTCATCTCTTGCAACGTAAGACTGGATTGTACCATTCAGATCCTGGACATGGCAGAATGATGCCTTACCCATGACACGTTTGGACATAATACGTCCTGCGACAGATACCATTGTACCTTCAAGTGCTTCAAAATTATCTTTAATATCTTTGCTGTGATGTGTCACATCATATTTTGTGATGACAAACGGGTCTTTGCCGTTTTCCTGAAGTTCTTTTAATTTTTCACGGCGTACCTTCAATAACTGGTTAATATCCTGTTCCTGACCATTCTTTTGCTGTGCCACTTTCAAATCGCTCCTTCATCTCTTATTTTTCTAACCTGCGCCGCCCGGCCGATTATTTTGCTCTCTGAATTTCAAGAATCTTAAATATAAGGACACCGGCCTGTGTCTCAACTTCCACAGTCTCACCGACCTTACGGCCGATTAATGCCGCACCGACCGGAGATTCATTGGAAATCTTGTAATTCAGACTGTCTGCTTCTGTAGAACCAACGATAGAATATTCAAGTTCTTCATCAAACTCTGCGTCATAAACACGAACACGGCAGCCGACACTGACAGTATCAAGGTCAACTTCGTCTTCGTCTACAACTTCAACATTTTTCAACAGCTTTTCAAGTTCTTCAATACGTGATTCTATATCCCGCTGTTCGTCCTTCGCTGCGTCATACTCGGCATTTTCTGATAAGTCACCCTGCTCTCTTGCTTCTTTAATTTTCTGAGCTACTTCTTTACGTTTATTCACTTTCAAATCAAAAAGCTCATCTTCCATAGCCTTAAGGCCGGCAAAAGTTAAAATATTTTTTCTTGTTTCTGCCATGTTATTCCCCTTCTATTCTAAAAAATATAAATGTGTCCGTCATAATCTGTCTTTTGCACAGACGCCACAAACTCACTGTTTTCAGGCTTTGTGTTCATAGTATTATAACTTATCGGCAAATCGGTGTCAATCATCAAAGATTATTTTCCTGCATATTTATCCCTATCCGATGACTTTTCCGGTTACTTATAGCGTTACTTTTCAATGTATATTAAACGCTTCTCATAAAATTCCGTCTTCATATCGTTTCAGCAGTTCTTCAAGCTGCGCATAGGTTTCCACCTTATTGACAAGTGCGCGAAGTTTTGATGAGTTGGGATAACCGCCGGTATACCATGCTGTATGCTTACGCATTTCCCGAATGCCAAGATATTCACCTTTAAACTTGATCTGCATCATGGCATGCCTGAGTATCATCTGCACAACCTCATGAATATCCGGCGGCGGAGGCACTGTACCTTCATTGATATAGGCCATTGCCTGGGAAAACAGCCATGGATTTCCCTGGATTCCCCGACCGATCATGACGCCGTTACAGCCGGTTTCCTTCATCATGGCCACGACATCCTCCGGTTTTTGAATATCTCCGTTACCGATGACCGGAATGGAAACTTTTTCCTTGACCTGCCTTATCGTATTCCAGTCCGCCTTGCCGCTATAATACTGGGATCTTGTCCGTCCGTGAACAGCAACGGCCGCCGCGCCGCTTTCCTGGGCAATATGGGCGATTTCTGCCGCATTGGCATTTTCAGCGGTAAACCCTTTTCGGATTTTCACAGTCACCGGTTTCTTTATAGCCTTTGCTGTTTTTGAAATAATCTCACCCACAAGCAAAGGATTTTGCATCAGCGCACTGCCCTCGCCGTTATTGACAATTTTCGGTACGGGACACCCCATATTAATGTCAAGAATATCAAAATTTAAATGCTCGATTCTTTTTGCCATTTCTGCAATAATGTCCGGGTCACTGCCAAACAGCTGCAGTGATACCGGACGTTCTTCCTCTCTGACTTCAAGCAGAATATTTGTATTTTTATTATTATAATAAATACCCTTGGCGCTGACCATTTCCGTATAAACAAGGCCGCAGCCCTGCTCCTTGCATAACAAACGGAACGGAAGATCCGTAACCCCTGCCATCGGAGCCAGCACAAGGGGGTTTTTCAATGTTACATTTCCTATCTGCATATACTTTCACTTAATTAATGCCTCAATTGTCAGCATATACTTTCACTTAATCTATATCTCAAATTCCCACATATACTTTGATTTGCTGTATTTGCCCATTCAAACCATGCAATTTCGTTTATTTTGTGCGACAGCGATTTCGAATGAGACGCAGTCCCTTTAACGTCAGCATACTGTCATAAACATCAATCTCATTCGTTTCATTGGCAATCAGTTTGCCAAGGCCGCCTGTGGCAACAACCTTTACATTTTCAAGTCCGGACTCCTCAATCATCTTCTTTATGATATACTCTGTCTGTCCGATCGTACCATAGACGATACCGGCCTGCAGACAGGCTGTTGTCTCTTTTCCGAGAATGGATTTCGGCTTTTTGATTTCGATTTCAGGAATCTTTGCCGTACCGGAAAACAGAGCGTTTGTGCTTAAGCGGATACCCGGACAGATAACGACAGCATCCAGTGTTCCATCCGCAAGGACAAGTTCAAATGTTGTCGCCGTTCCGTAATCGATCACAATGGCCGGAACGCCGTAAAGCTCTTTCACCGCCACAGCATCAACAATCAGGTCTGCACCGACTTCCTTCGGATTTTCCGCACCGATTTTAATGCCTGTTTTAATGCCCGGTCCGACAATAATCGGCTCAAGATTCATGTACTTTTTAATGCCATTGACAAATGAATACATGACATTTGGCACGACCGAGCCTACGATCACATCCGCAAAATCTTTAATTTTGAATCCGCTGCTCAATATAAATTCACGGATAAATACACCGTATTCATCAGATGTTCTGGCCATCTGTGTCGTCATTCTGAAATTTGCCACAAGGTTTTCACCTTCAAAAACGCCGCATGTAATATTTGTATTGCCAATATCAATGGCCAGTAATAATTGTTTATTCATTATTTTTCCCCCAGAATAAATACCCTGTAATATGTTTCCAGTGCTTCGAATAATTCCTGCTTCTGCTGCTGAATCTGTTTAATCTTCAGCGCCGAACCGATTTCATCAAACAAAAGATCTTCTTCCTCCGAAGTCACATTAAGACTTAAATTGCCTTCTTCGTCAAAAAGCAATGTCAGAACACCGCCTACATCTTCTGTAAACAGTACGCACATCACCTTCAGTTCATCCTTAACCTGATCCGGCAATGATTGAAACTTATCATTCAGATAAAACTTTTTTTCATATGAACTGGCACCGCAAAGCACCATACTTTCCTCATACATCTGCTTAAAATATCCTCCTTATCAACTGTCACATGACAAACGCTCAACAATTTGATCATAATCGAGTATCCCGCGCGCACATTTCTCACAATCCTGCGGCTCCGTAAAACCCGGTCTAAACATAACCGAGTATCCCGCGCACCGAAACTTCACCGGACATAATATGCTCCGTCCTGCCGTCAATTTCAGCGATCAGACAGCCCTGATCATCAATACCTCTTGCGATACCTGTTCTCGTACCATTTGTATCAAGAAGTCGGATTTCCCTGTCCATATTGGCAAGATACTTATGATACGCATCTTTTAAAAGGCTTAAATCTCCTGTCTGCGTAAACAAACCGTAATACTTTTCGAAAGCAACCAGAATATCCGCCGCGATCTGCCCTCGCCGATACATTCCCTGTTTTTCAAGAGAAAGTGATGTTGCCACGTTGCGGATTTCATCCGGGAATTCGGTCTGATGGACATTCACGCCGATGCCCGGAACAATATAATTGATACACTCCATCTGCGTGCTCATTTCCGTTAAAATACCGCAGGTCTTTTTTCCGTTTAGTATAATATCGTTCGGCCACTTAATGACCGGTGATAATCCCTGTTTTTCAATGGCTTCTCTGACTGCCATCGCACATACAAGTGTCACCATGGAGGCCTTTTCCGGCTCAAAAGACGGCCGAAGCAAAAAACTCATGTAAATATTTTCACCTGAAACAGAAGTCCACTGACGGCCCCTGCGGCCTTT
>JALEHN010000043.1 GCA_022770525.1 Clostridiales bacterium | reverse complement strand
CATACTTGGTGGCTACCACTCAGGCGCTGCACCGTTCCTGAGAGCTTTTTGCGAATGTTTTGCAACTTTCTCCAATTTGGAGATGCAACATTCTCCAATTCCCGTCTGCAACTTTCGGTAATTCTATTTTACAATAAACAGATAAGCTTGGAGCTAAATATAAGCTAAAACCGGAAAGATATGGGAATGCGAAGGCGGAGCAGATAAAGTATATGGGAAATATTTATACTTTTTATAATAATAATCGTCATCCGTTAGAGCATTGGGATGACCCTACAGCACCGTTAGATACGACGAAAATATTAGATGTAGAAGGTGCTCATGACTTGATTAAAAGAACGCTGGCGATTATCGATGAATATTATGAAGTGATTTGAATCTTGAAAGGAAGGAGAGCGTTAGATGGAAGCCTTTGATATTATTGTGGTTAATGAAGATAAAAAGAGTATTCTTGTGGTTATGAAAACTAGCGAGTCTCCTTTTGATTATATTTCAGAGATTGAGCTGGAACTCAGGGAGAGATGCTATATCGGGGCAGTTATTATTGATGAGTTGCTCCATAGTGGGAATACGGAAGAAAGATTCATCAAAGGTTATTTTGATGGAAAACATTTTGACAGCAGTCAATTTGCTTATGAAACGGTTGATAAAAAGAGTAAACTGAGGGAACATATTTGTTTATACTTGTTTAGTGATAAGGAAAGCCGTGAATTGTCTATCCTGACCAGCAGGCAGCAAAAATTGATTGAACATGGCTGTATCATTTGATAGTAAGAAATAAAAATCGTGGTATTAGTACTAAAATGGCATTGCTTTTTATCCTGTCTGAAAAAGATACAAAATGGGGCGGCATTGCCGGATTGCCACGGTGAAAAATTGAATAAACAGTCAGAAAATACAGGGTTATCTGCGTTGCGGACAGCCCTGTATTATTATATAATAGAGAAGGAAACAGGCATCAGCGCTGATGCAAAACGGTATTCAGAGACTATGCTAAAATCAAAAAAGTAACAGGCGCAATGTATGGTAAAAAAACGGCGACATGGACTTTGAAGTGAAAAGCTTGACTGAGTCTCAAGTTAGTCTCAACCCAGTTTCAACATAGTCTCAAGTTAGTCTCACGTAGTCTTATTTTTGGAATGAGATTTTGAGACTAAGTTGAGACTGGGAAAATTATCATAAGATAATGAGAAATGCGATACAGGAAGAAAAATCAAATGAAGTGGGGAGTATAAGCTAATATTCAGAAGAACAAATATTGTGTGCTCAGAAGGAAGAGGCGGTGGAAAAATGTTAAAGATATGGTATTATGGCGGAACGGATTATATGAAAGATGCGCCTTCATATTTTGATAATGTGTATGAAGATGAATGGATTGAAGATGAATTTGTAAAAGAAATGATTGAGGATGTTGACCATTCGGTTGTGATCAGTGCACATGTGATTGAGAGTCCGATTTTGGGGGATATTACACCAAAAGAGTTGTCCGGCAGCGTGAAAGTATTGATTCTGATGTTGAAAGATGATTCTTTTATTTATAATATGTCAAATTGCGGTGATAATTGCGCTAAATGGGTTTTAAAGATTGCGGAGAAAAAAGATTTGACTGTATATTTGCAGCATATAATGCGCTTTAAAGGTGAATTTGAGATACAAATAATGAATACAGGGGAAATCGTCCATAGTCCGGAAGAATATGTGAATGGGTTGTTAAAAGCGGAGGGAATACTGGATGAAGGGTAGTTATTATTTTAGAGTCAAAAAGTAAGAGAGTGCTGTTTGAGTTGACAATCTATGAAATGAAAGAAATAGGTGGGAAGAACGATGGGAATCTACTTGAATCCGGGAAATGATTTGTTTTGGGCTGCAAAAAATTCAGAAATTTATGTAGATAAAAGTGGTTTAATTTCTTATACGAATAAAGTTCTAGGGTCAGAGCAGCGTTTTATTTGTGTCAGTCGGCCGAGGAGATTTGGGAAGTCTATGACGGCAAATATGCTGACGGCTTATTATAGTAACGGTTGTGATTCTGCTGCTTTGTTTGATGATTTAGAGATTTCATCAGATAAGTCATATAAAATTCATTTGAATAAATATGATGTTATGCATTTTGATATTCAATGGTTTTTAAGTGCGTCTGCAAATGCGGGTGATATGATAAATTTGCTTCAGCGTGAAGTTGTCCGGGAACTTCATAACTGTTATCCGGAAGATATTGATGAAAATATTGATAATCTGGCCTTAGCTCTAAGCAGGCTTTACGGTAAATATCGAAAACAGTTTGTTTTTATAATAGATGAATGGGATTGTATATTCCGCGAGGATCAGTATGATCATAGTGCACAGAAAGCATATCTGGATTTTCTGAGAGGTTTACTGAAAGGACCTGCGTATGTGAAGCTGGTTTATATGACGGGTATTTTGCCGATTAAAAAATATGGTTCTCATTCAGCATTAAACATGTTTGATGAATATTCAATGACAAATCCGGGTGAACTGGCAAGATATGTGGGCTTTACAGAGTCAGAAGTCCGGCAGTTATGTATCAGGTATGATATGGATTTTGAAGAAACGAAACGGTGGTATGATGGATACCATTTTAAAAAATATCCGCATATTTATAATCCAAAGTCTGTTGTTGATGCGATGAGAAGAAGGGAGTTTGACAGTTATTGGACGCAGACGGAGACTTACGAAGCATTAAAAATATATATAGATATGAATTTTGATGGTCTGAAAGATGATATAGTGATGATGCTTGGAGGCGGCAGATGTAAGATTAATCCAAGGACATTTCAAAATGATATGACAGATTTTAAATGTAAAGATGATGTATTGACATTATTGATTCATTTGGGATATTTGTCTTATGATATTGTTGAGAAGGAAGTATGTATTCCAAATTCTGAAGTTGAGGCAGAATTTGCAAATGCAATTGAGGGGGCAGGTTGGAAAGAAATTATAAAGGCGTTTTCTGCATCAGAAAAATTGTTGAAGGAAACTATTAATAAAAATTCTGATTTCGTTGAAAAATCGATTCAGGAAATGCATATGGAAACATCAATCTTATCTTATAATGATGAAAACGCTTTGAGTTGCGTGATTTCTTGTTAGTGATTTCATGAGCTGTCACTGACGTGATTTCATCGCTTGTCAGTAGGTTGCTCAGTTTTCTGTCTTTGCTTATGTTAAAAGTCTGGGGAGTTGAACTCCCCAGAGCATTATCAGATATATTGTGATAGTTCTTT
>JALEHN010000026.1 GCA_022770525.1 Clostridiales bacterium | reverse complement strand
GGCGAACTTAGCGTAGAAAATAAGAAAATCAGTGTTCATTTTTCACAGGAAGAGCAGAACCGTTCAAGATTCCGCTGGGCAGGCAAGCTGGAACATTCAACAGAAATTAAGACCCAGTCTGTAGGACCGGGCCAGATTCCGAATTTAAAGGAGTTAAAAGAAAAATATATTTCCGTAGGGGAATGATTAAAAATTATAGCACGGATAAAATATAATGAGTTAAAAGAGCCTTTGGTTTGATACCAAAGGCTTTTTTTGGGGGATAAAGAAAAATAAAGTGTATTTTTTGTTTTATTCATGACAGCTTTTGCAGGCCGCATAAGGTGAGCGCGTATGGGTTTTGCGGCCTGTCGGCTGTCGTGTGTGAAGAAAAGCGAGTTTCAAAAAAACTGCATAATATTACTTAACGGCTTCAAATGCCTGACTTAAGTCTTCGATAATATCATCAATATGTTCTGTACCAATGGAAAGTCTGATTGTGTTCGGGCGGATACCCTGTTCAAGCAGTTCAGCTTCGGTCAGCTGGGAATGCGTTGTTGAAGCCGGATGAATAACAAGTGACTTCACATCAGCGACATTGGCAAGGAGTGAGAAGATTTCCAGATGGTCAATGAAATCCTGAGCTTCTTTAGCATCGCCTTTAATATCAAAGGTGAAGATCGAAGCGCCGCCATTCGGGAAATACTTCTTGTAAAGTTCATGATGCGGATGATCAGGCAGTGAAGGGTGGTTCACCCGCTCAACCTGAGGATGCTTTGAAAGGAAGTCAACAACCTTTAAAGCATTTTCCACATGACGTTCAACGCGCAGTGAAAGTGTCTCAAGACCCTGAAGGAATAAAAATGCATGGAGCGGAGCCAGTGTTGCACCTGTGTCACGGAGAAGAATAGCGCGGATTTTTGTGACAAATGCAGCAGGACCGACAGCTTTTGTAAAGCTGATGCCGTGATAACTCGGATTAGGGTCTACAAGTGAAGGGAACTTGCCGCTTGCCTCCCAGTCAAACTTACCGCTGTCCACGATGACGCCACCGATGGCTGTACCGTGACCGCCGATAAATTTGGTTGCGGAATGGACAACAATATCTGCACCATATTCAATAGGACGGACAAGGTAAGGTGTGGCAAACGTTGAATCGACAACTAAAGGAATTTTGTGTGCGTGGGCAATGGCTGCCACAGCTTCGATATCGATCAGAGTCGCGTTTGGATTACCGATCGTTTCAATAAAAATAGCTTTTGTATGGTCATCAATAGCTTCTTCAAAAGCATTTTCCTTATCAGCGTCAACGAAAGTCGTAGTAATACCATACTGAGGCAGTGTGTGCGCCAGAAGGTTATATGTACCGCCGTAGATTGTCTGTGCGGAAACAATGTTGTCGCCGGCCTGTGCAAGATTTAAAAATGTGTAGGTAATGGCAGCGGCTCCTGATGCAACACCGAGGGCTGCAACGCCGTCTTCAAGGGCTGCGACACGCTGTTCAAATACATCAACAGTGGAGTTGGTGAGACGTCCGTAAATATTTCCTGCATCTGTGAGGCAAAAACGTGCTGCCGCATGAGCGGAGTTTTTAAATACATAAGATGTTGTCTGATAAATAGGAACAGCTCTTGCGTCGGATGCCGGATCCGGATTTTCCTGACCTGCGTGTAACTGGATTGTTTCAAATTTATATTTTCTATTGCTCATTGTAAGTACCTCTCTTTTTTAATATTGGATGATTTGTTTACATTAATTGATTTTACTTACAACAGCACATTCGTCCGTTTCTGAAATTATGTCTTAACATTTTTAATACGATGCAATGCATGGAATGCACCTCCCGGTAATTGTTTAAGGTTGACCAAAGGTTTTAATTTATAAAACCTATGTGATTAATATGTTTAGTATGATATACTAAGTCTGCCATAATGTCAATAGGAAAATGGAAATTTTTTCAAATTATTATAATTATACAGAGCCGGCCACCAAAATGCTTTACATTTCGTCGGCCGGCTCTGTATAATTTCAACCAGTTTATGTTTTGAATAAATATGCTGCAATACTGAAGATTTAAGATTGCCCTGTTTAAACTTATTAAATAATATAGTTATCTGCTAAACGTTCATTTTTCTGGTCGAGAATGTCCTGCAGCGTAATGCCATCCAGATATTCATTGATAACGCGGAAAAGACCCTGCCAGATTGGAAGCGTGACACAGGTATCGGCACGGTCACATTCAACCGGTTCCCTCTCGAGACATGCCACAGGTGCGAGACTGCCTTCCGTGAGACGGAGAATATCGCCGACGGTATACTTGTCAGGCGCTTTTGCCAGTTTATAGCCGCCCTGAAAACCGCGGTTGGCCTGAAGAATATCGGATCTGTTTAGAACAGGAACAATCTGTTCTAAATATTTTTTTGAGATTTCCTGACGTTTGGCAATATCTTTCAGAGCGATATAGCCTTCACCCTGATGCTCAGCCAGGTCAATAAGCATGCGCAGTGCATAGCGTCCTTTAGTAGAAATTTTCATCTAATCATCACCTTCTTACACATATACCTATAATAACATATATTTACTAGGCATACAATAACAAAAAAATTTGTTGAATTACCCCACCGAATGATTTATGATATACACGTAGGCAATGAGCCGTGCAAGTACAGATACAGAAAGCTGTTGGGAGCTTGCTCACAAAAAGCTTTCTGTATCTGGGCTTATAGGGCGAAGCCCGTGACCGAAAGGCCGAAGGCCTTGAGGTAGGCACGGCGGACCAGAGATGTTATAATATCCGGTGAAAGGTGTGATTTTCATGAAGAGAATAGGTATGCTGACCAGCGGTGGAGATTGCCAGGCGCTGAATGCAACGATGAGAGGTGTTGCCAAAACATTGTACAACGTTCTTGACGGTGATGTACAGATTTTTGGTTTTGAAGAAGGCTACAGAGGTTTGATGTACAATGATTATGTACTTATGAAGCCTTCGGATTTTTCAGGCATTTTAACTGTCGGCGGTACGATTCTTGGTTCTTCCAGACAACCGTTTAAACTGATGCGTATTCCTGGAGAAAATGGTTTTAATAAAGTAGAAGCAATGAAGACAACATATAGAAATCTGAAACTGGATTGTCTCGTTATTCTTGGCGGCAATGGCACACAAAAAACTGCCAATCTTCTCAGTGAAGAAGGTTTAAATGTTGTTTCTCTGCCAAAGACTATAGATAATGATATTTATGGTACAGACATGACTTTTGGTTTCCAGAGTGCCGTAGATATTGCCACAAGTGCCATTGACTGTATCCATACAACAGCATCTTCACACGGCCGTGTGTTTATTGTTGAACTGATGGGACACAAAGTCGGTTGGATGACACTGCACGCAGGTATTGCCGGCGGCGCGGATATTATTCTGATTCCGGAAATTCCTTATGATATCAATCATGTCATCAGCGCAGTGAAAAAGCGTAATAAAGCAGGCAAGAGATTCTCTATTCTGGCAGTGGCAGAGGGCGCTATTTCTAAAGAAGATGCGGCACTGAGCAAGAAAGATCTTGCAAAGAAACGTGCGGCAAGTCCGTTCCCGACAGTATCTTATGAAATTGGCAAAAAGATCGGCGATGCACTGGGTCAGGAAGTCCGTGTGGTCGTACCGGGACATACACAGCGCGGCGGAGCGCCGGATTCCTATGACAGAGTTATTTCTTCAAGACTGGGTGCAGCTGCCGCCAGACTGATCATTGAAGAAAAATACGGTTATATGGTTGGTTTTAACAACAACAGCATTGTGCCTGTACCGTTAAAAGAGGTTGCCGGCAAATTAAAATATGTAGATCCTCAGTCAGAAATCGTACAGCAGGCGAAAGATCTTGGAATTTCGTTCGGTGACTGACAGAGCAGAAAGCAGGAAAATTTATGTCATATCAGGCGTTGTACAGAAAATGGCGTCCCGATACATTTGAGGATGTCAAAGGCCAGGATCATATAGTGGCGACGCTTAAAAATCAAATAAAAATGAATCGTATCGGTCATGCTTACCTGTTTTGTGGTACCCGGGGAACAGGTAAGACAACCGTTGCAAAAATATTTGCTAAAGCGGTCAATTGCCTTTCACCGATCGATGGCAGTCCGTGCAATGAGTGCGCGATGTGTAAGGCGATTAATGCTCAGACTTCCATGAATGTGATTGAGATCGATGCGGCTTCCAACAACGGTGTCGACAACATCCGTGAAATCCGTGAAGAAGTGGGCTATTCACCGACAGAAGGCCGCTATAAGGTTTATATTATCGATGAAGTGCATATGCTTTCTATAGGAGCTTTTAATGCACTGCTAAAGACCCTGGAAGAACCGCCGTCTTATGTTATATTTATACTGGCGACAACGGAAGTGCATAAAATACCGGTGACAATACTGTCAAGATGTCAGAGATATGATTTTAAAAGAATTTCAGTGGACACGATCGCAGACCGGCTCCATGAGCTGATTGAAAAAGAATCACTCGATGTGGAGGAACGGGCCGTCAGATATATCGCAAAGGCAGCTGACGGTGCCTTAAGAGATGCGCTGAGTCTTCTTGACCAGTGCGCGGCATTCTATATCAATCAGAAAATGACTTATGACAACGTACTTGAAGTGCTTGGTGCAGTGGACACATCCGTATTCAGCAGGCTGTTAAGATGTATTATTCATCAGAATATCACGGAAGCTATTTATCTTCTCGAAGAGATTATCATGCAGGGGCGCGAGCTTGGGCAGTTCGTCACAGATTTTATCTGGTATATGCGAAATCTTTTGTTGGCGCAGAGTGCCGATGACCTGGAAGATGTTCTTGATGTTTCGTCGGAAAATATGGCGGCCTTAAAGGAAGAGGCACAGATGATCAGCCCGAATACTTTAATGCGTTACATTCGCGTTTTTTCGGAGCTGTCAGGACAGATTAAGTATTCCAGCCAGAAACGTGTATTAATCGAAGTGGCATTGGTTAAATTATGTAAACCGTCCATGGAAAGAAATTATGATTCTATTTTGAATCGTCTCGCATTGATTGAAAAACAGCTGGCAGACGGAGTGATTACAGTGTCCGCAGGTCAGACGGATCAAAACGGCCCGCAGCAGGGCATGAAAGATGACGAGACGGGGCAGGGAGAACAGCCGGCATCAAAACCGGCGGCGATGTCTGAAGATGTGCGTCATGTGATTGAGCAGTGGGGAAAAATCGTGTCTGATCTGTCGCTATCCATGGCAGCGATGCTTAAAAACGCAAAAGTAAGTCAGGGCGAAGGCTCATCACTGGTACTGGCATTTGATACAGAGATGCAGAAAGGTTATTTTGATCAGGAAGACCATCGGACAGAGCTGGAAAATGTCATAAGTGATAAAATTCAGAAAACCGTCGAGGTAAAAACGGTCTTCGTATCCCACGAGGAACCGGTCAGGAGGGATTTTTTTGACCCCCGCAAGATGAACCTTGAAGGCGTTGAGTTTGAATATGAAGATTAAACCCTGAAGGTGTTAGTTTGGATATGAAGATTAAACCTTGAAGGTGTTCGTTTGGATATGAAGATTAAACTCTGAAAGTGTTAGTTTGAATATGAAGATTAGAATATCTTTAAGAATAAAAAAGAATTTAGGAGGATTTTTGAATGGCAAAGCGTGGAGGCTTTCCGGGCGGCATGCCTGGCAATATGAACAATTTAATGAAGCAGGCGCAGAAGATGCAGAAGCAGATGGAGGAAGCTCAGAAACAGCTGGAAGAGCAGGTTGTTGAAGCGGCTGCAGGCGGCGGTGCCGTGAACGTTAAAGTATCCGGAAAAAAAGAAGTTCTTGAAGTAAAACTCAGTGAAGAAGTGGTGGATCCGGATGATATAGAAATGCTGGAAGATCTGATCGTAGCGGCAACAAATGAAGCACTGCGCAAGGTTGATGAACTTTCCCAGTCATCAATGGCTAAGTTGACAGGCGGCCTTGGCGGATTTGGAGGTCTTGGTTTCTGATGAATTTGTACAGCAGCCAAATAAGCAAATTAATTGAGGAGCTGTCAAAATTACCGGGAATTGGTACAAAGTCAGCCGGACGGCTGGCTTTTCATATTATTAATATGCCTCAGGAACAGGTGACGCAGCTGGCAGATGCCATTACATCGGCGAAAGCCAATGTAAAGTACTGTAAATGCTGTTATAACCTGACAGATCAGGAAGTTTGCCCAATCTGTGCCGATGAGCACAGAGATCACAAAACAATTATGGTTGTTGAAGGACCGAGAGATTTGGCAGCTTACGAAAAAACAGGAAAATATCAGGGCGTCTATCACGTACTGCATGGTGCCATTTCCCCGATGCTTGGTATAGGCCCGAATGATATTAAGCTTAAGGAACTGATGCTCAGACTGCAGCAGGATGTCGATGAAGTCATTATTGCGACAAATTCCAGCCTTGAAGGGGAAACGACGGCCATGTATATCAGTAAGCTGATCAAGCCTACCGGCATCAAAGTAACGCGTATTGCCAGCGGTGTACCGGTCGGCGGCGATTTGGAATATATTGATGAAATGACGCTGCTTCGGGCACTGGATGGCCGTGTGATATTATGACAGATAAATAGAAATGAAAAAAATCTCTGAAATTCCCAAAACGGAAAATCAGAGATTTTTTAACTTTTATGATTGATAAAAGGGAAGGCACTGTCGTATGGGGTTACAACAGTGCCTTGAGAGGGGTTATGAATGTGTATGAAAAAAATTTTCCTACACAGGAAAGTATATAGGATAATTGTGAACATTCTGTGAACATTTCTCAAAATCTTTATTTTTTTTTAAGATTTTTGATAATACCCTGTATAATGACTTCACCCATGTGAAGCATTACAGATTCAGCATTTCTTTGACCGATATTTTCAAAGATACCGGTAATTTCTATATTGCCGATCGGTGCAATGGATTTTCCGATGGCTTTTCCGGGATGAAGGGCACCGTGACGCAGAGTTATGTAACCTTCCTGCATTTTTGTGCCAAGGGCGGCATCAATAGCGATGATTGTCGGCATGGCATAGGATTGATTGATAACTTTTCTGTAATATTCGATATTTTCCGCATGGACCGGGGTGTCCAGTGTGCCGTAGACATGATCAATGCCGTGATTTTTTAAAGCCGTTCCGATATGCGGGCCCAGAGCATCACCATAAAGCAGCGGCGTGCCGATACAGAGGAATACCGGGCATGTATGGTGCATGGCCAGAAGGCGGCCGAATTTAACGCCGAAAACAGTATCCGCCTGAGGGGCGAGACTGTCCACCCAGTGATATTTTCTGTGATTCATTAAGTAAAACATATAAGCCTCCGTTTGTCTGCCGGTTACTTTGGACCGTCAGCTGAAAATGTCTGTATTACAAATATATCCAGGCAGCGTCGGTTTTAATCATCATTGGTTTTAATCATTGAAATTTGGGGGCAATGAGCGAAAAAACGGATTAAATTTCAGATAGAAGCTGACAGTTTTTGATAAATACAGCGCATTGTTTATGCTATGCTTGTACCATACGGCTGCCATTGAAAAATGCGGCAGGGTGCCGTGACCATGGTCTAAGGAAGGTGAGTTTATGGTAGAAATCAGATATGACGAAAGCAGCGGACAGCTTAAGTTGCCAAAAAACATACGTCAGATTGGAAAAACTCAGGGACAGACAAAAATTTATGTGGAAGATTATGTGATCACATTTATTAACCGGCTGGCCCAGATTTCGCCCATGGAGCCGAAGCTGGCAATATTGCTGGGATATACGGTGAGAAAAAATGATCTGGATTATGTGTTTATTCATGGCGCTATTGAAGCCGCGGGTGTCAATATTCAGGAAGACCACATAGGATTTACAAGCGGTATCTGGTCAAAAATATACGAAGATATTAAAACTTATTTCGGTGATGTCAAAGTGGCCGGATGGTTTTTAACGCGGCCGGGCAAGTCTTTGAAAATTACGGAAAAAATACGAAAAATCCATGTGGATAATTTCCCGGGAGAAAACAAGGCATTGTTTGTTATTGACCCGCTGGATAATGATGAGGCATTTTACATTTACAGGCAGGGTGAACTGGTTTTGCAGGAAGGTTACTATATATACTATGAGCGCAATGAAGAAATGCAGAACTATATGATTGAAAATAAAAATCAGAGAGAATCCAAAGAAATGATGAATACGGTATTTCTTGAGGAAGAGGCTGATGATAACGGTAAGGCGATGGATGGGCTGTCAGGAAAATTCTCTAAAAGAGCATTGAAAAAAGCTTCCGGGAAATTATTTGCGCAGCATGACGGAAAAAAAGCAGACACAGTGGTTCTTAAAGATTGGAAAAAGCAGGCCAAAAAAGAAGGAAAAGGCAAAAAGGCTAAAGGCGCCTATGCAAAGACAATGAATAAAATGACCAGGTATGCGGCAATGCTTGTTTTGTTTGTTGTTGCGGCGGCCGGTGTGGCGGCGGTAAGGCAGCAAAATGAGGGGACATGGCCTGTTTTTTCTTCAAATGACAGTGAAAGTACAGATCAGACAGAGAGCATGTTTGCATCGGATGATTCCGGGGCCAAAGAGTCCGTGGATGAAAATGAATCAAAAGCAGCAGAGACTGTCAATACAGCCGAAGGTGAATCGGCGGCTTCGGAAAACGATTTGTCCTTAGCAGATGAAAATATTGCAGGAACTCAAAGCGGGGAGGTGGCTGTGTCAGCCGGCGCGGGGACAAGCTACCGGATTCAGGAAGGCGATACACTGGCTGCCATCAGCCGGCGTTTTTACAATGATTACAGGCACGTGGAAGACATCTGTCGGCTCAATGGTATTGAGGATGCCAACACCATCTATCCGGGCATGACGATTTTGCTTCCGTGAAATACCGCCGTACAAATGCATATGCAGAATCCCATTCCGGGAGATTTTGACAACGATATGTTCATAAATACCGCCGCATAAATGTTATGCAGATCGGCGCCGGTTTGATATTAAGGAAATCTTTATAAAATAAATAGTGTCAATCCGGAAAAATGTGTTATAATTCATAAGTAAAGCATCAGATTCAGGACAGAGAAAAGAGCAGTTCTGGATTAAACATGAACTGCTCCGAATGTGATGCTTCA
>JALEHN010000021.1 GCA_022770525.1 Clostridiales bacterium | reverse complement strand
GATGCCATGGATCAGGATTTTATCCTTCGGATTGCGGCAGCGCTTAATGGATGCCGGTACAACGTCAGTGATATGGAAAATCAAATCGTTCAGTGTGCGGGAGATAATCAAACCCTTCTGACGATGGCATCAGATATAGGTCGGCTTTTTACAGATAATATGTAGTGATAAAGCTATGTTTTATGCGCGACAGATATATTCATTACATCAGGACTCAGGGCTTACCGGTGGAAAGTAATAGAGACTGTGAACACAACAGAAAGCAGAAAGGAGTATTTTATGGCTGAGCAATTTGACCTTGTGATTATAGGGGCAGGGCCGGGCGGTTATGTGGCAGCCATCGAGGCATCAAAAAACGGTATGCATACTGCCATTGTTGAGAAGGCGGATCTGGGAGGAACATGTCTGAATCACGGATGTATTCCGACAAAGACGCTTTTGAATTCGGTCAGGCTGTACCGGGAGTTAAAAAACGGCGGTGACTTTGGGATTATGTCAGACCATATTGCTTTAAATATCGAGAAGGCCTATGAGCGTAAGGATGAAGTTGTACAAAAGCTTCGCGAAGGCATTGCCCTGCTAATGGAGCAAAATGAAGTCACTGTTTTTTATGATGAGGCATGCATTGAAGAAAATCACACGATATACTTAAAAAAATCAAAAGAGCGGCTTTTTGCGAAAGCAGTGATGATTGCCACAGGTGGGGAAAGTGCGCTTCCGGATATTCCCGGTATTGAACATCAAAAGGTATATACAAGTGAGACATTACTTGCAAAGCCCCATCCGGATATTCAAAGTCTTATCATTATCGGCGGCGGGATCATTGGTGTTGAGTTTGCTTCTATATTCAGCGGTTTTGGATATCAGGTGACGGTGGTTGAGGCAAAAAAGCAGATTCTTTACGGTATGGACAGTGATATCGGACGGCAGCTGAAGGCTGTTTTGAAAAAACAGGGCGTAAAGGTGATCACAGATGTTCATGTGGAAAAAGTATGTGATGGTGAAGCAGGCAGTGTCTGTTGTATTTACAATCTGAAGGGGGAAAACAAAATCCTGGCGGCGGATGCCGTGCTTGCGGCGACAGGGCGCCGGTCAAAAGCGGAAACATTGTTTTTGGGTATGCAAGATATGCCTGTTATTAAAAATGGATGCCTTCAGGTTGATGAACATTTTCAGACCAGCGTGCAAGGCATTTATGCTATCGGCGATGTTACCGGAAAGACTGCGCTGGCACATGCGGCATCAGCACAGGCGATTTGTGCGGTGAATGCTATTGCGGGCAGAGAAATACCGGTGGATAAGACAGTGATTCCGTCATGTGTCTATACATCACCCGAGGCTGCCTGTACCGGAATCACAGAGGACGAGGCAAGAGCTCAGGGATATGATGTTATTGTGCATAAATATTCAATGTCCGGCAACGGTAAGTCTGTATTAACGGGAAACGACAGAGGGTTTATAAAGGTTGTTGCAGACCGGAGTAATCATTGCATACTTGGGGCACAGATGGTTTGCGAAAGAGCGTCGGATATGATTTCTGAATTTACGATGGCCATTGTCAATCATCTGACGCTTACGGATATGGCAAAAGCGGTGCGCCCGCATCCGACATATTCAGAAGCAATCAGTGACTCGTTGTTATGATATAGGAAATTTCGATTTCCTATATCATAACAACGCTCCGCGAGGATGCGACCCGTGCAAAGATGAAGATGCACGTGTGTGCCCGGACAGGCGCGCAAAGAGTCACCAAGTGACTCTTTGTTCTTCTAATCAAAGTATATGGTGCATATCATGTAAAATCAGTGAAAAAACAGGAGCTCAACATGATATGAAGTTTGTAAAGATGCATGGATGCGGCAATGATTATGTATATGTCAGTGGCTATGAGGAGCGGCTTCATTACCCTTCAGTGGTGGCAAAATATGTCAGTGACAGGCATTTTGGTATCGGAGCTGACGGAATGATTTTAATCTGCCCGTCCGAAAATGCGGATTTTCGTATGGAAATGTATAATTCTGACGGATCAGAGGGCATGATGTGCGGCAATGGCATCCGGTGTGTGGCAAAATATGTTTATGATTTCGGGCTGACTGAAAAGAAAAAGCTTTCGATTGAAACAAAAAGCGGCATTAAATATCTTTTTCTGAATACGGAGAACGGCCATGTATCTTCCGTTACGGTAAATATGGGAAAGCCTTTGCTTGAAGCCGATAAAATACCGGTAAAATATCCTGTTTCACCGGTGATTGATGTACCTTTTAAGGTCAATCATGAGCAATATCAAATGACCTGTCTGTCTATGGGCAATCCCCATGCGGTTGTATTTGTAGCGCAGGTTTCAGGCTTCCCGGTGGCAAAGACCGGTTTATGCTTTGAAAATCATCCGGCTTTTCCTGAAAGAACGAACACAGAGTTTGTTCAGGTGAAAAACCGAAGTGAAATATGTGTCCGTGTCTGGGAACGGGGGTCCGGAGAAACCCTTGCCTGCGGTACAGGAGCCTGTGCAGCCGTTGTGGCCGGTGTGTTAAATGGGCATACAGAACCGGAAGTGACAGTGCACTTGCCGGGCGGAGACCTTCGTGTATTCTATGACAGAAATCATGATACTGTATGGCTGACAGGAACAGCGGCGACTGTATTTCAGGGAGAAATAGATATTACCCATATTGACAGAATGCCATAATACGAATCAAAATCATAACCGTTGGTTTTGCCAGGATATGAGTATCCATGAATTTTTAAGCGAAGCATTTTGAAGGTTGGCTCTGAACCGTTACAGCTTTATTTTTTGTGAATAAATTTAAATTTTGACTTGACAATTAGATGCAGTAGATATATGATAGTTACATCAAATATTCCTCGATAGCTCAATGGTAGAGCACTCGGCTGTTAACCGAGTTGTTGCAGGTTCGAGCCCCGCTCGGGGAGTTATATAGGCAGAATGACCAAATGAAAACCTCGATTTTTATCGAGGTTTTTTTCATCCTTTGCTTGATGAAATATTTTAAATATGGTAAATTGAATGCAAAGAAAAAAATAATCGTTAGGGGGGATTTTTTATGGCAATTTACAAATGCAGGATTTGCGGAATGGTTTATGATGAGGAAAAGGAAGGCAGACCTGTCTCACAGCTTGACTGCTGTCCGGTCTGTAAACAGCCGGTTTCCAATTTGCTTCCTGTGGAAGTAAAAAAGGAAGAAGAAGTAACTGAAACTTATGCCGGCAATCTGAGTTATGACAGCAAAACAGCGCGCCATGATGCGTCTGCACGTTATATGGCAGAAATTCATGAGATGGCAGTGACAGGAAAGCCAATCAGTGCGGCTATGGGCACGAAAATGCCTGTACCTCAATGGGATGATATCCTGCTGCTTGGTTCTCAGCTGAATCCGCCGCCGTTAAATGACAAAGATCCTGTAGATACGACGACTGTTATCGGCAAACATGCTAAAAAACCGATGGTATTGGAAAATCCGGTTTATATTTCCCATATGTCTTTCGGGGCTTTGTCCAAAGAGGTGAAAGTTGCGCTCTCTAAAGGTTCGGCCATGGCAAAGACAGCGATGTGCAGCGGTGAAGGCGGTATTTTGCCGGAAGAAAAGCAGGCGGCGTATAAATACATATTTGAGTATATTCCAAATAAGTACAGTGTTACAGATGAAAATCTTAAGACCTCGGATGCCATTGAAATTAAGATAGGACAGGGCACGAAACCGGGTATGGGAGGACATTTGCCGGGTGAAAAAGTTACTGCGGAAATTGCGGCAATACGAGGGAAAAAGCAGGGTGAGGATATACAGAGCCCAAGTAAATTCCCGGAACTTAACTCAAAGGAAGATCTGCGGGATATGGTCGATATGCTTCGGAGACGTTCAGACGGACGGCCGATCGGTATCAAAATTGCTGCAGGAAATATTGAACGTGATCTGGAATATTGTGTATTTGCCGGTCCTGATTTTATTACCATTGACGGCAGAGGCGGAGCGACCGGCTCAAGTCCGCTGATGCTTCGCGAAGCGACGACGGTGCCTACAATTTATGCACTGAGTCGTGCAAGAAAATATCTGGATTCAGTTCATTCAGATATTTCACTTGTGATTACAGGCGGTCTTAGGGTATCGGCAGATTTTGCCAAAGCACTGGCGATGGGCGCTGACGCAGTGGCCATCGCAAGCGCAGGACTGATTGCTGCAGCCTGTCAGCAGTACCGTATCTGCGGAAGCGGCAATTGCCCTGTGGGTGTGGCAACACAGAACCCTGAACTTCGCAAGCGGCTTAATGTCGATGCGGCAGCGCAGAGAGTGGCAAACTTTTTGAATGTTTCCCTTGAAGAACTGAAAACATTTGCAAGAGTTACCGGAAGCCGTTCGATTCACGATCTGTCGATGAAGCATCTGATCACGACAGACAGAGATATTGCACAGTATACGGGCATCCGTCATGCAGGTCAGCCAAATGAAGATGTAAACAGTGGTTTAAAACCAATCAATATGGAGGTAAAAAAGATGAAGTATAAATGTAAAATCTGCGGAGAAGTTTTTGAAGTGAAAGAAGGAGAAACACCGGTTTGTCCTGTATGCCGTGCGACCGGAAGCAACCTTGAGCCGGTTGTGGAAGAAGTTAAAAATAAATATGCGGGAACACAGACTGAGAAAAATCTGCATGCTGCTTTTGAGGGTGAGTCAGGAGCCAGAAATAAATATACTTACTTTGCTTCTGTAGCGAAGAAAGAAGGCTATGAGCAGATTGCCGCACTGTTTTTAAAGACTGCTGAAAATGAGCGTGAACATGCAAAGATGTGGTTTAAGGAATTGAACGGTATCGGTGATACGGCTGCGAATCTTGCAGCGGCTGCTGATGGTGAAAACTATGAGTGGACAGATATGTATGACGGTTTTGCAAAAACAGCTGAAGCGGAAGGTTTTCCTGAGCTTGCCGCCAAGTTCCGTCTTGTGGCTGCCATTGAAAAGCATCATGAAGAAAGATACCGTGCACTGCTTAAAAATGTGGAGACTGCTTCCGTTTTTGAAAAGAGCGAAGTTAAAGTATGGGAGTGCCGTAACTGCGGTCATATCACAGTTGGCACAAAAGCACCGGAAATCTGTCCTGCATGCGCACATCCGCAAAGCTATTTTGAGATAAGCGAAGTCAACTATTAATTCTGATTCATAATCAGATATCTATGTCGGACTCCCCGGTTTTGGGGAGTCCGGCATTTAACGCTCTATCTGTCAAAAGGATGCGGGCATTCAAAAATGATCGGTGCCCGTTAACGGATTTATTATAAAAAATGCGGCAGCAGATTTACTATAATATGCAGCAGATTTGCTGCAAAGATAATACGCCGCGGATTTGCTATAAAGATGTTGACAAAATGCGACATATTATATATAATGAGCAAGTCAGATATTTGACGGGGTGTGGCTCAGCTTGGCTAGAGCGCTTGATTTGGGATCAAGAGGTCGCAGGTTCGAATCCTGTCACCCCGATTCCTTGGCAGGGGCACCGGAAATGTTGAGTGATCAATGTTTCCGGTCTTTTTTTATATCATAGGAAAGTCAGGTGACTTTCCTATGATATAAAACTCTCCGAGGGATGCACACGATGTGCAGCGGAAGGCTGCAGTTGCAGCCGCACATCGGTGCACAAAATGGGCAATCCCCTCAAAGATTGAGGGGGAGGAGAGTTTTTGTGGGCTTGCCCACTTTGTTATACCATAGGAAAGTCAGGTAAGCCCATTATTTTGTTTACGGGAGGTATGATGATGTATCAGGTGACATTAGAGACGATGAAAAAGGGGAATTCTCAAAAGGAGAAACAGACTTTTGTTCTTGGAGAGGCAGACACTTCGGAATATGCTGCGGCTATGGAAAATCTGGCGGATATCCTTTTTGGACTGGATATTGATTTTGATGATGCGGCAGGTGAAGGCGATATTATGATCGATGATATTCTGATTTCCATATCTGAGGAAGAAGAATTTAAAAGAAAGATTGCCGGAAGAAAATGTACTTATATTGTCCAGGGACAGACCATCTGAGCCATTGGCCTGAGTGTCAGGCATTTTACGTCTGTTTTGTGAAATTTTGCCTGGCTATGAACAGTTAAAAAATAAAATATCAATAAAACTGCGGATGCGGCACATCAGTGCGGATGCAGCGGTGCGCAAAATGGGCAGTCCCCTCAATAAAGAGAGGATTGCCCATTTTTTTACAGGATATTATTTTCTGTTGGCACGCATACGCAGCTTCGGATCAAGGATTTTCTTACGGATACGGATATTTTTCGGTGTGACTTCCACAAGTTCATCATTTTCGATAAAGTCAAGTGCCTGTTCCAGGGAAAGGACTCTGTGCGGGGTCAGTTTCAGTGCGTCATCGGATCCTGATGCACGGGTATTGGTCAGCTGTTTTCTCTTGCAGACATTCAGCTCAATGTCGTCACCTTTTGGATTTTCACCCACAACCATACCCTGGTATACTTTCTCGCCGGGGCCGACAAATAGTGTACCGCGTTCCTGCGCGTTAAATAAGCCATAAGTAATCGTTTCGCCGCTCTCAAAAGCAATCAGAGAGCCTGTCTGACGGTAGGCGATATCGCCCTTATAAGGACCGTAGCCTGCAAATAATGTATTTAAAATACCGTTGCCCTTCGTGTCTGTCAGAAATTCGCCGCGGTAGCCGATTAAACCTCTGGCAGGAATGGAGAATTCAAGACGGGAATAACCGCCGCTGGCTTTGGACATACCGGTCAGTTCACCTTTTCTGAAACTGAGCTTTTCGATAACGATGCCGGAAAATTCTTCAGGCACATCGATGACAGCATCCTCCATAGGTTCCAGAAGCTTGCCCTTTTCATCATGTTTATATAATACTTCGGCCTTGCTGACAGCAAATTCATAGCCTTCACGGCGCATATTTTCAATTAATACGGATAAATGAAGCTCACCGCGGCCGGAAACTTTGAAACAGTCGGTGTTTTCTGTTTCTTCCACACGGAGGCTGACATCGGTATTTAATTCACGGAACAATCTGTCACGTAAATGTCTTGAAGTGATAAATTTGCCTTCGCGTCCGGCAAGAGGGCTGTCGTTAACGAGGAAATTCATGGCAATTGTAGGCTCTGAAATTTTCTGGAACGGGATAGCCTCCGGCGTTTCAGGAGAGCATAATGTATCGCCGATATGGATATCTGAAATACCTGAAATAGCGACAATAGAACCAACCCCTGCTTTTTCAACTTCAACTTTATTCAGACCGTCAAACTCGTAAAGTTTACTGATTTTGACCTTTCTTGATTTTTCAGGATCATGAGCATTGACGATCACAGCATCCTGATTCACATGAATGGTACCGTTGCTGACCTTACCGACACCGATACGGCCTACATATTCATTGTAATCGATGGTGCTTATCAGTACCTGAGTGCCTTTGTCAGGGTCACCGGTCGGTGCGGGAATGTGCTGAATGATCGTCTCAAACAGAGGCTTCATATCTCGTGATTCGTCGGATAATTCCAGCATGGAAATACCGGATTTTGCGGAAGCAAAAACAAACGGGCATTCTAACTGGTCATCGGTTGCGTCCAGATCGATCAGAAGTTCGAGAACTTCATCGATCACTTCGTTCGGACGGGACTCAGGACGGTCGATTTTATTAATACATACAATAACTGCAAGATTTAAATCCAGCGCTTTCTTTAATACAAACTTCGTCTGAGGCATTGGCCCTTCAAAAGCGTCAACCACAAGGACAACGCCGTCAACCATTTTAAGAACACGTTCAACTTCGCCGCCGAAATCGGCATGTCCCGGGGTATCGATAATATTGATTTTAACATCTTTGTAAAATACGGCTGTATTTTTTGAAAGAATTGTGATACCGCGTTCACGTTCGATATCATTTGAGTCCATGACACGTTCCTGGACAACCTGATTGGAACGGAAAACACCGCTCTGCTTGAGCAGTTCATCGACAAGGGTTGTCTTGCCGTGGTCAACATGGGCTATAATGGCTATATTTCTTATGTCTTCACGTTTGATTTCCATATATAAAATCCTTTCTTAATGCAGATGCAGACGCAGATGATTGCTGCGGCGTCTGTGCCTGTGACTATAGGTTTAGAAATAATAAAACGACATAGAGACCTCGAAAAGATATGCTTTTCCAGGTCAGGAGATTTGTTCGTTCCTAAATAATATACATATATCTTTGCAATTTTTCAAGGCGTTTATACATTTTCAGTCAAATCTTGTAGGATGTGTCGAAAATCGCCGATATTTAATGATTTCTTTAGCGGTATTTATGTGTTAAAGTTTTTTTGCTGAAACGTTCTAAAATACAAAATGACCGAATAGATTTAAGGTGAGATTAAAATATTGAAAGGAGAACAAAAGCAATGGCAGATAAAGTGCTGGATAATAATCAGGTGAGTATTGTAGGTGTGGTGGATTCCGAATTTACCTACAGTCATGAAGTGTTCGGGGAAGGATTTTACGTGATGGAGGTTGTGGTCAACCGTCTGAGTAATATGGCAGACAGAATTCCTCTGATGGTTTCGGAGCGGCTTGTAGATGTCAGTGAGAATTTAATAGGCAGGACGGTGGAGGCCAAAGGGCAGTTTCGTTCTTATAACAAACATGAAGAAGGAAGAAACAGGCTGATTCTGTCTGTGTTTGTCCGTGAATTTGAAATACTTGAGGAAAGTACAGAGTGCGTACGGCCAAACAGTGTATATCTTGACGGCTATATTTGTAAACAGCCGGTATACCGTATGACACCGCTTGGCAGAGAAATTGCGGATCTTCTGCTGGCAGTCAACAGACCGTACGGCAAGTCGGACTACCTTCCATGTATCTGCTGGGGAAGAAATGCCAGATTTGCGGGGAAATTCCAGGTCGGTGAGCATATTCAGCTGTGGGGACGTATCCAAAGTCGGACATATCAGAAAAAGATTGATGAGGATACAGTTGAAAAGCGGACAGCTTATGAAATATCTGTGAGCAAAATTGAATGTGTTGATCAGTGATAAAACGTCTGAAGGTATAAAATATGGGGAAAATCGGCGCAAATATTACATTTTTCTATTGACGTTTCAGGCAGAATGTGATATTACCTATAAGGTAGCCTGTTTTTAACTATGAGAGTAAGGCGGCTGTAAAGGCAGTTGTTTGAGGTGGATAAGTTGGAAAAGGGATATGTTAAGATTTATTGTGGCGATGGCAAAGGGAAATCTACAGCGTCACTTGGAAGAGCTCTGGTATGTGCCAGTGAGGGAAAAAATGTATTTGTTGTGCAGTTTCTGAAGGGCAGACTTACCGGCGAGCTGGATTTTTTTAATCAATTGGAACCAGAATTAAAGATTTTCCGCTTTGAAAAGGAAGAAGGATATTACGAAAACCTGTCAGAGCAGGAAAAGAAGGAAGAGAATCAGAATATTATTAATGGTCTGAATTTTGTGCGCAAGGTTCTGACAATAGGAGAATGTGATGTCCTTGTTCTGGACGAGATTCTCGGGCTTGTGGATCTGGAAATCATCAGTGTTGAAGATATCATTAAGCTTATTGAGATGAAGGATGATACGGTAGAGCTGATTCTGACCGGAAGAAATTTGCCTGAAAAAGTGGCAGCATATGCAGATTACATATCTGAAATTAACATATTGAAAGACGAAATTTCTCATAATAGTTGACAGAATGGGTGAAAAATGTTAATCTGTATGAAATTAAATTAACGTAATAAAGAAAAAATGAGTAGAGGCGCGTTTGAGTGAGTAGTACGGGCGATGTGGCAGGCACAGTTGAACCCGTGTGAAAGGGTAGGACGCCGAAGTTTTATACATCCTGACGTGTATATTGCTGGGCATGCGGTGAACAACTGTATGACTGTCATCGAAAGATGGAGTGCTGCTTATAAAAGGTTACAGGTGCGCCCGCAGGGCGTATATAATGTTGTATTTTTATGAGCCGGCACAAAACCGGCTCATTTTTGACATTATAGGGATTTTTGACAGAATAAGGAGGAACATAAAAATGGCTATTTTTAAGGGTGCAGGTGTGGCATTAGTTACACCGATGTATGAAGACGGAACAGTAAATTTTGAAAAGCTGGAAGAACTGATCAATGAGCAGATTGCAGGCGGTTCTGACGCGATTGTTATTACAGGTACGACAGGAGAATCCTCGACTTTGTCAGAGGAAGAACATGTGGAAGTGATCAAAGCCTGTGTATCTATGGTTAATAAACGGATTCCGGTTGTTGCGGGCACAGGTTCCAACAGTACGGAAACAGCAATTATGCTGACAACAGAGGCTGAAAAAGCAGGCGCCGACGGTGCGCTTCTTGTAAGTCCGTATTATAATAAAGCAACACAGAACGGTCTGATCAGACATTATACTGAAATTGCGAAAAAGACAGAGCTTCCGTTAATTTTGTATAATGTACAGAGCCGTACAGGTGTTAATATTGAACCGGCGACAGCAGTAACACTGGCAAAGACATGCGACAATATTGTAGCCATCAAGGAAGCGAGCGGAAATATCTCACAGATCGCCACACTGATGCAGATGGCGGAAGGCTGTATTGATTTATATTCAGGCAATGATGATCAGATTACACCGATTCTTGCACTGGGCGGCATTGGCGTTATTTCCGTATTATCCAATGTGGCACCGCGTCAGACACATGATATTGTTATGGCTTATCTTGAGGGACGCACTGCGGAAAGTACAAGACTTCAGCTGGAAGCATTGCCGCTTATCCATGCTCTGTTCAGTGAAGTTAATCCGATCCCTGTAAAGAAAGCAATGAATCTGATGGGTAAAGAAGTTGGTCCGCTGCGTCTTCCGTTAACTGAGATGGAAGAAGAACATGCGGCTAAGCTTGCAAAGATTATGCAGGCATATGGTCTTAAATTAAAATAACAGTCAGCTATGCGCCGCCTTTTGGACAGTTGTTCTAAAAGGCGTTTTGCATGCAAACCGGTTGCGAAAAGTGTGTGATTGGAGTAAAATAAAGAAAGCGTCATTAACTAAAGGAGGCAGAAAAAATGGTAAAAATATTGATGCATGGATGTAACGGAGCCATGGGACAGGTGATTACAAATATTGTCCGCGAAGATGAAAATTCGGAAATTGTTGCCGGTATAGATGTTTTCAATGATCGTGAAAACGGCTATCCCGTATATAAAAATATTAACAGCTGCGACATCAGAGCCGATGTCATTATAGATTTTTCAACAGCAACAGCTGTTGATGCGGTCGTGGATTATGCTGTTGATAAGAAAATACCGCTTGTTTTATGTACGACCGGTCTTTCAAAAGAGCAGATAGAGAAAGTTTCGGAAGCATCAAAACAGGTTGCTATTCTCCGGTCTGCAAATATGTCTCTTGGTGTCAATACGGTGTTTAAGCTGGCTGCCGCTGCTGCAAAGGTGTTAGCAGAAGCCGGTTATGATATAGAAATCGTCGAAAAGCATCATAACCGCAAAATCGACGCGCCGTCAGGCACTGCGCTTGCCATTGCCGATGCCATCAATGAGGCGATGGATCATAAATATAAGTATAAGCTTGACAGAAGCGGGGAAAAGGCGCGGAGAAAGGCAAGTGAAATCGGCATTCAGGCCGTACGCGGCGGTACGATCGTCGGAGAGCATGAAGTGCTTTTCTGTGGTCAGGATGAGGTGATTGAAATCAGACATACGGCTTATTCCCGAGCGATTTTTGCAAAGGGTGCAGTGTCGGCGGCTGTATATCTTGCGGGACGTAAGCCGGGATTGTATACAATGAGTGATGTGATTGGATGAGAATGAAGATGTGAATAAAATCCGGAGGATCTTATGGCTGTTTATAGTGGGGAGCAATTAAAATATTTAAAGCTGTTGTCGCAGAAATATCCGACCATTGCGGCAGCTTCGACAGAAATTATTAACCTGGAAGCAATTTTAAATCTTCCAAAAGGTACAGAGCATGTTGTCAGCGATCTGCACGGGGAGGCTGACCGTTTTTCACATATACTGAAAAACGGATCCGGTGCGATCAAAATTAAAATAGAAGAGGAATTCGGACATACACTGAGTATGAGGGATAAAAAGCGTCTGGCAACTTTGATTTATTATCCTGAAGAAAAACTTGAACTGATTGAAAAAGAAGAAGAAGATATGGATGACTGGTACAGAATCACGCTGCACCGGCTGATCCGTATGTGTAAAAGAGTCTTTTCAAAATATACAAGATCTAAGGTTCGCAAGGCATTGCCGCCGGATTTTGCATATGTGATTGAAGAGCTGATTTATGAAAGGGAAGACTTTGCTGATAAAGAAGATTATTATAATGAGATTATCACATCGATTATCCGCATTGAAAGAGCAAAGGATTTTATTGTCGCTTTGTGCCAGCTTATTCAGCGTCTTGTCATCGATCACCTTCATATCGTCGGTGATATTTACGACAGAGGACCGAAAGCGTTCCAGGTGATGGAATGCCTGATGAATTATCATTCTGTGGATATACAGTGGGGGAATCATGATGTGCTTTGGATGGGCGCGGCTTCCGGTCATGCAGCCTGTGTGGCCAATGTCATCCGCATTTGCGCAAAGTACGGAAACCTTGATACATTAGAGGATGATTACGGGATCAATCTGATACCTCTTGCGAATCTTGCAATGAGCGAGTATGCCGTCGATGAATGTGAGCTTTTTGAGGTGAAGCATCGTCGTGATGAGGTCAGCCAGATTGATATAGATCTTGAAAAGCGTATGCATAAGGCGATTTCCATGATTCAGTTTAAGCTGGAAGGCCAGCTGATCATGCGGCGTCCGGAATTTCTGATGAAGGACAGGCTTTTACTTGACAAGATCGATTATGACGAGGGTGTTGTTTATATTGATGATCAGGCATATCCGATGCTTGACGGATATTTTCCGACGATAGATCCAAATGACCCGTATCGTCTAAGTCCTTCAGAGCAGGATGTGATGGACCGCCTTGTGAAAGCATTTGTCAACTGCAGAAAGCTCCAGGAGCATACACAGTTTTTGTTTAAGGCGGGAAGTCTGTATCTGACATATAATCAGAATCTTTATTATCACGGCTGCATTCCGTTTAACGAAGACGGAACATTCAGGAGTGTGCATCTTAAAGGTCAGGATTTCAGCGGCCGGGCGCTTTATGATTTCCTTGAAGCCTATGCACGAAAAGGCTATTATCTGACCAGCGATCCGGAGGAAAAAAGTTACGGTCAGGATATTATGTGGTTTATATGGTCCAACGAAAATTCTCCGGTCTACGGTAAGGAGAAAATGGCGACTTTTGAAAGGTATTTTTTAAGCGACCGTGAAGTTCAGGAAGAACGGAAAGATATTTATTATAAACTCATTGAAAAAGAGGAGATCTGTGATAAAATTATCCGCGAATTCGGTCTTGACCCGAAGACGGCACATGTTGTCAACGGTCATATGCCGGTGAAGTTTAAATCCGGTGAAAGTCCGGTTAAAGGCAACGGTAAGCTTATGATTATTGACGGCGGTTTTTCAAAGGCATATCAGTCAACGACAGGCATTGCAGGCTATACGTTAATTTATAATTCGTACGGACTTCGCATTGCTACCCACGAGCCATTTGAAAGTTTTGAAAAGTCCATTGTGGATGAAACAGATATCCGTTCGGATTTTATGATGGTCAAAGAGTTTGAAACGCGTCAAAAAGTTGCCGATACGGATAACGGACGTGCTTTGAGGGAAAATATAAAAGAACTGGGGATGCTTCTGGATGCTTACAGGCAGGGCATTATCAGAGAAAAAATCAAATAATAGTCATTCCGGCAGTGAATGATATGGAGGAAATAATGAAAGACGGATTTTTAAAAGTTGCTGCAGTGACACCTCTGATCGAAGTGGCAAATTGCATGTATAATGCGCAGAATATTGCAGATATGATGGAGAAGGCACGGGATGCTCATGTAAAGCTGGCGGTGTTTCCTGAACTTTGTCTGACCGGTTATACATGCGGTGAACTGTTTTTACAGGATACGCTGCTTGACAGCGCGCTTGAAGCGCTTAAATATATTGCCATGAAAAGTACATCCATGGAAATGGTCACGGCTGTCGGCCTTCCGATGATGCGCGGCAATAAATTATATAATGTTGCTGCCATTGTTTATAAAGGCAGGGTTCTTGGTTTTGTGCCAAAGAAGAATCTGCCGAATTATTCTGAATTTTACGAAGCAAGGCATTTTGAGCCGGGCAATGATATTCCTGTGACGGTGAAGTTTGACGGCTATGATGTATGGTTCGGCACAAATATTATTTTTCAGTGCGAAACGATGAAAGGCTTTTCTTTTGCCGCGGAAATCTGCGAAGATCTCTGGGTGGCAGCGCCGCCGAGTCAGTCGCATGCTGTTCATGGTGCCATGCTGATTTTAAATCTGTCAGCCAGTGATGAGATCACGGGCAAGGAAGCTTACAGAACTTCCCTTGTGTGCGGACAATCGGGAAGGCTTGTGTGCGGATATATTTATGCCGATGCCGGTGAGGGTGAGTCTACGTCAGATCTGGTGTTTGCGGGCCATAATCTGATCGCTGAAAACGGTACGCTGCTTGCCCAGTCCGAGCGTTTCGGACATGGCATGATTACAAATGATATTGATGTTTTGAAACTTTGGGCAGAGCGCCGGCGAATGACGACATTTAAAGAGGTTACAGATGATACTTATAAATATGTTTCGTTTTCTATGAAACCGGAAAGGACAGCGCTTGAACGCTATATTGATCCGGCGCCTTTTGTACCGGGGAATATGGCAGAACGAAAGAAACGCTGTGAGGAAATTCTGACCATTCAGGCCATGGGGCTTAAAAAGAGACTTGTGCATACGAAATGTACCAATGCGGTGGTCGGTATTTCAGGCGGTCTTGATTCCACACTGGCACTGCTTGTGACTGTGCGTGCCTTTGATATGGCCGGACTTGACCGGAAAAATATTACGGCTGTGACAATGCCGTGTTTTGGTACGACAGACAGGACTTATCATAATGCATGTTCCCTTGTGAATAAACTGGGGGCGGATTTGAAAGAAGTCGATATTAAAGCGGCAGTCAGTCTGCATTTTAAAGATATCGGCCATGATCCCCAAAAACATGATGTGACTTACGAAAACTCCCAGGCAAGGGAGCGCACGCAGGTTTTGATGGATATTGCCAATCAGAGCGGCGGTCTTGTGATAGGTACGGGTGACCTTTCCGAGCTGGCACTTGGTTGGGCGACTTATAATGGTGACCATATGTCGATGTACGGTGTGAATGCTTCCATTCCAAAGACACTTGTGCGGCATCTTGTGCGGTATTATGCGGATACGTGCGGTGATAAGGAACTGTCAGAGACGCTGCTTGATATTTTGGATACACCGGTCAGCCCTGAACTGATCCCGCCAAAGGATGGTGAGATTTCCCAGAAAACGGAGGATCTTGTGGGGCCTTATGAGCTTCATGATTTCTTCCTGTATCATGTCCTTAGATTCGGCTGCCATCCTGCAAAAATTTTCAGAATGGCCAAGTACGCCTGGGGCGGTACTTATGATGATGCGACGATTTACAAGTGGCTGCGGAAGTTTTACTGGCGTTTCTTCAGCCAGCAGTTTAAACGTTCATGTCTGCCTGATGGTCCGAAGGTCGGTTCTGTTGCGGTATCACCGAGAGGTGACTTGAGAATGCCAAGTGATGCATCGGTTCAGATGTGGATGCGGGAAATGGATGATCTTGAGAAAAAACTGAACAGTAACCTGAATTTATGATTCATTAAAAATGCCTGCAGGTTTAAATATGGGCTTAGTATACGGATTGTACGTCAATACGAATCACAGTTAAGGAACTGTGCGCTGTAAGGTGATAAGACGGCTGAGAAAAAACGCCGCTTAGGCACCTTATGGCGCATAGTTCTTTTTTATATTATTACGGTGCCGCCTTTTGAAGCGCATTGTTGATGGCTTCAACGAGAAGTGCCACAGTATACTGGTTGGAGGTTGTGTATTCAATATCATTTAAAGCTGTGCCGCCTGCAAGCTGTTCGGAGATGTCTTTCGTACATGTTTTTAGCAGCGGATATCTGGATATGATTGTTTCATCAGGATCAGCAAGGGATACGGAAGTGATGCCTGATTCTTCAACAGTGACCTGAATGTTTACCCGGCTGTTATCCAGCATCACTGAAGATGTATAGATGCCAGGGACAAATGAGACAGCATCAGACATAGTTTCCGAACTGTCTTTGGATCCGAACATGTAAATGAGCAGAATAATCAAAATAATGGCTAATATGGAAAAGATGATGGTATAAATAATTTCCCTCATGTGAAGTATGAAAATATGTGTTTTTGATTTCATAATCTGCCCTCCATGAATAATGCTTAATATACTTTATGATATGCGTAAGAAATATATGCGGGATAAAAAAGATGAACAAATGTTCTGTATGGGGCTTGAAAAGTATAACCCTATATGGTAAGATGTCCGCATAAGAAGTGAAGGAACCGGTCAGAGCGTTTGATGATGTTGCGGACGCTGCGGATAAGATATCCGGATAAAAAGCGAAGTAAGGTGGTAAGTGCGATGGGATTACAGTTAGTGCTGGGAGGCAGCGGTTTTGGAAAATCACATTATATATATACACAGGTGATTGAAAAATCTTTGGCACACCCGGAAAAGAATTATTTTATAGTTGTGCCTGAGCAGTATACGATGCAGGTTCAGAAGAATATCGTCCGTATGCATCCGGATCACGGAACGATGAATATAGATGTTGTCAGTTTCGGCCGCCTTGCATACAGGATTTTTGATGAACTGGGACTTGATACGCTGACGGTTCTTGATGATATAGGAAAAAGTATGGTCGTGCGAAGAATCGTGGATAGGGAATTGTCAAAATTGAAGGTGTTTCAGGGCAATGCCGGAAAAGCCGGTTTCATCAGTGAGATGAAGTCTACGATTTCCGAATTGCTGCAGTACCATATTTCACCGGAAAATCTGAAAACTGCTGCCGCAGAGATTAAGGGAAAGCCGGCGCTGACCGGAAAACTGGCAGATATTGAAAAAATATATTCAGGATTTATAGATTATATTTCTGAAAAGTACATAACAACCGAAGAAATTCTTGACAGGCTTGTCAATGTCATTCAAAAGTCTGCACTTGTACGGCGAAGTGCGTTTTATTTTGACGAGTTTACCGGCTTTACACCTTCCCAGTATGATCTGCTTTGCGAGATTTTAAAGATGTCTTTGGACGTACAGGTTGCATTGACTGTAGATACAAGAGAAGATGTATATAAACCGGGGAAGCCGTATGAGCTTTTTTATTTGACAAAATCAACGATTCACAGGTTGAACAGATGCTGTATGGAATCCGGCGCACAGCGGGAAGAAGATATTGTATTGCCTTATGTTAACCGATTCCCAAAGGGAAGTCCCCTCTCTGTGATAGAAAGACAGATATACAGAAACGGCAGTTGTTATGAAAAAAGAGATATTTCTAAAAGCGAAGATGCTGATTTTAAGTCTCATGAACATTGCAAAAACACAGCCGTTACTGCCAAAAATGACGGAAGGCTTGAGATTTATACGATGCACAATCCTTCAGAAGAACTGGATTTTATTACACAGGAAATTCTGAAACTCTGCCGTGAAGGGATAAGATACAGAGAAATTGCCCTTGTGACAGGTGATCTGGCTTCGTATGGGCATATTGTGGAAAATGCAATGCGGCAGGCAGAGATTCCGTTTTTTATTGATCAGAAAAGGGATGTTTTGTCCAATGGTTTTGTGGAGTTTATACGTGCTCTGATTGATGTCATTGTTCAGGACTTTTCATACAATTCGGTTTTCAGATATTTAAAAACCGGATGGACGGATATAGAGATGACAGATATCGACCGGCTGGACAACTATGTTCTGGCTACAGGCATACGGGGATATCGTATGTGGTCAAAGCCTTTTGTGCGCCGGTATAAAGGGCTGGCCAAAGATGAATTATCCTATATGAATCAGGTCAGAAGCGATGTGATGTCGTGGCTTTCTCCGGTGAAAGAAGCGTTTAGCGAACAGCCAAAAACAGCGGGACAGTATTCGAGGGCAGTGATGGACTTTCTTGTTTCTCATGAAATGGCGGCGCGGGTTGAAAAAAAGAGTCAGTGGTTCGCATCACAGAATTTATTGTCAGCGGCAAAGGAGTATCAGCAGATTTATCGTGTCGTTGAGGATATTTTCAAACGGATGGATGAAATCCTTGAGGAAGAACCGATGTCTGTTCGGACTTATAAAGATATTCTTGATGCCGGGTTAAATGAGGCAAAAGTCGGCATTATACCACCGGGCGCAGATCAGGTGATGATCGGGGATATTTTGAGAACCCGTCTGGATCATGTATCTGTTTTATTTTTTATTGGTGTCAATGAAGGTGTTGTCCCAAGGACAATAAAGGATGGCGGTCTGATCAACGACAGGGATAAAGAAGTTTTAAAGTCATGCAGTTTTGAACTGGCACCGACGGGAAAAGAAGACGCCTACACAGAAAAGTTTTATATTTATTCGATGCTGTCAAAGCCATCAAAGCGTCTTGTGATGACTTATACGAAGGTGGACAGCAGCAGCAGATCCATGCATCCGTCGACGCTGATTGGAAGAATTCAGAAAATCCTCCCGGAAATTAACGTGACAGATACGGAAATGTTAAATGAACAGGAGCATGGGAGCCATATTTACAGTATCAGTGCGGTGAGAAAGTATCTGACACGGGGGCTTGGAAATTCGAAGGAAGTCAGGCTTCCTAAAGCGTGGTTTGAATTATATCTGTGGATGAGCGGGAATGATGATACAAAAGCGTACAGCAGGATGATGATGGATATGGCATTTGGAAAATATGAGGATACACCGCTTAGTAAAGCGGCGGTCCGGGCATTATACGGCAGCGTACTTGAGGGCAGTGTGACGATGCTTGAGAAGTATGCTTCATGCGCTTATGCGCACTTTCTGGCTTACGGATTAAATCTGAATGAACGACAGGAGTATCATTTATCAGCGCCTGACCTTGGGATACTGTTTCACAGTGTGATTGAGTTGTTTTCCAAACGTCTGGATCAATCAGAATATAACTGGCATACGATACCTGATGAAGAGCGCAGACGTCTTGCAAAAAAATGTGTGGCTGATGTGGTGGCCGATGAAAAGAATCTTGTTTTAATGGATAATTTCAGAAATCAGTTTATGATACAGAGATTGTCGCGTATGGTGCAGAAGACTTTATGGGCACTTCAGAAGCAGATTCAGCATGGAAGTTTTGAACCTGAAGATTATGAACTGAGATTTGACAGCAGTCATGATCATGGCCCTTTGAATCTGAAGTTATCCGAAAATGAGGTATTAAAGCTTGCAGGGGCAATTGACCGTCTTGATTTATATGAGGATGATCATCAGATGTATGTGCGCATTATTGATTATAAATCCGGAACAAAAAAATTTGATATGACAGCTCTGTTTTACGGACTGCAGCTTCAGCTTGTCGTGTATATGGAGACAGCGATGGAATTAAAGTCAGTGCAGGCAGGCGGAAGGCATGTTATTCCTGCAGGTATTCTATATTATAATATTAATGATCCTATGATTTCGGTTGACAGCGCATCGGTTTACGGCAGCAGCGGCGATGATGAGCAGCCATCAAAAGAGGAAGTTGATCATGAAGTATTAAAAATGCTGAAAATGAACGGGCTTGTCAACAGTAATATGGATATTATCAAGTTTATGGATGCCCATATGAATGGCGCATCGGATATTCTGCCGGTTTCGGTGAATAAAGACGGCAGCCTGTCAAAAAGTTCCAGCACCGCGTCAACAGAGCGGTTTCATACATTGTTTTCATTTACGGAAGATAAAGTGAAATCTATCGGAAAAGAGATCATGAAGGGAAATATCGGTGTTCATCCGTATGACAGAGGCAGCAGGGGACATGGCTGCAGCTATTGCCCGTATCGCGCGGTATGTGGTTTTGATGAGGATTTGGAAGGATTTGAGTCACGCCGTATCAAAGAAATGTCAAAAGATGATATATGGCGGCTTATGGAAGAAAAGGAGAATGAGCGTGAATTGGACAGAAGAACAGAAAAGGGTCATTGATCTGAGAAATCGCAATTTGCTTGTGTCTGCGGCAGCAGGATCCGGTAAAACGGCGGTACTTGTAGAGCGTATTATTTCTATGATTACAGACAAAAAGAAACCGCTGGATATCGATCAGCTGCTTGTTGTTACTTTTACCAAAGCTGCGGCGGCAGAAATGAAAGAGCGTATTGAGCGTGCGCTGGAGCAGAGAAAAGATGAAAATCCTGAAGATGACAATCTGGAAAGGCAGATTGCTCTTCTTTCCAATGCTCAGATTACGACGATCCACAGTTTTTGCCTTCATATTATTCGAAATCATTTTAATGAAATTGATCTGGATCCGTCTTTTCGAGTGGCGGATGATATAGAACTTTCTTTGCTTAAAGCAGATACGATCAGTGAGCTTTTGGAGGATAAATATGAGGAAGGGAGTCCTGCATTTTTATCCTTTGTGGAAAGCTATGCCCGGGGAAAAACTGACCGCAGTATCGAAGATCTGATGATGCAGCTTTATAATTATTCAAGAAGTTATCCGTGGCCCGGGGAATGGCTGGATGGTTGTATGGACTGCCTGAATCCGGAGTCTTTAGAGGCATTGGAAAGTTCGGAGCTGATGGTATTTTTAAAGAATTATATACACAATATCATTCGCGATTTATTGAAGCAGACAAATTCAGCATTGAATATATGTGCTCAGCCGGACGGGCCGCTTTTTTATCAATCGGCACTGCTTTCGGATTCAGAATGGCTGGAAAAAGTCCTTTTAGCAGACAATTTCAAAGATATGAAGGATTTATTTGATTTGCTGTCGTGGGAAGCTTTGTCCAGAAAAAAGATGCCGTTTGCGTCTGATGAGAATAAAGAAGCCGTCAAGGGAATCCGTAAATCAGTCAAAGATATGGTGTCAGAGTTAAAGAAAGAATTTTTCTTTGCCGATACAGAACATATGCTCCGGGATATACGTATGACAGCAGAACCGATGCGGGTACTTGTTGAGCTTGTCAAAGAATTTTCAAGACGTTTTCAGTGTCTGAAAGAAGATAAAAATGTTGTGGATTTCAGTGATCTGGAGCATTTTGCGCTGGATATTCTGATAAAAACAGATGAAAACGGCAAACGAACAAAAAGTAATGCAGCGGTGGAAATGCGCGGACAATTTGCTGAAATTCTCTGTGATGAGTATCAGGACAGTAATCTTGTACAGGAAACAATCTTGAATGCAGTTTCGAGAGAAGATGAAGGAAATCCGAATATATTTATGGTAGGTGATGTAAAGCAGAGTATTTACAAATTCCGTCTGGCGAGACCGGAATTGTTTATGGAAAAGTACAATAAGTATTCGCTGACTGATGGCAAGTATCAGAGAATTGATCTGCATAAAAACTTCAGGAGCCGGGCATGTGTTGTTGATTTTGTTAATTTGATATTTGAGCATATTATGGGTGAGGCTTTGGGGGGCATCATCTATGATGAAAGTGCGGCGCTTTATCAGGGGGCAGATTTTCCGGTTCCTGAATGGGAAAACAATGCGTTTAGCCCGGAGGCAGATCGTTCGGAGACAGATCGTTCAGAGGCAGATCATTCGGAGGCAGATCATTCAGAGGCAGATCATTCGGAGTCAGATTATTCGGAGGCAGATGATTCGGAGGCAGATTGTTCGGAGATAGATGAGCCGGGAAGCAGTAATCATGAAATCGTTCAGGGGGTCATCAGTGATGAGACAGAGGTGATACTGATTGATCTTAAATCAGAGGAAGCGTTGACAGAAGAAGATGACGAGGAAGCATCTGTCACGAACCGGGAGCTTGAAGCGCGGGCTGTTGCCTTAAGAATTCAGCAGATGATTGATGAGCATTATCAGGTATTTGACCGGGAAAGCGGAGGGTACCGGACAATTAAATATAAGGATATTGTTATTTTACTCAGGACGATGCAGGGATGGTCTGATGTTTTTGCGGAAGTTCTGACAAAAGCAGGTATACCTGCATATTCGGAGATCTCCAGCGGATTTTTTGATACATTGGAGATACGGACAGCCGTGTGTATGCTCAGTATTATTGATAATCCGATTCAGGATATCGATTTGGCTGCAGTTTTGAAATCATGTATCGGAGGCTTTACAGATGAAGAATTGGCCATCGTGCGGAGTGTTCTGAAAAAAGGTACTTTGTATGATGCGTGTATGAATTTTCTAAAACCTGAATCAAATATGATTCTTGATCGTTTTTTTCAGAAAGAACAGTATGTTGATATCCGCATGAGATTGAAAGCGTTTTTCGATATGCTTGAAACATTTCGCAGCCAGGCCGCTTATATGAGCATTCATCAACTGATACTGTCGGTGTTTGAGAAAACACATTACGATGAACTGATCAGCGCCATGCCATTTGGACAGAGACGCCATGCCAATCTGGAACTTTTTATAGAAAAAGCAGTGGATTATGAAAGGACAAGTTATAAAGGGCTGTTTAATTTTGTACGATATATCAAAAAGCTGCGGACTCAAAATTCGGATATTGGAGAGGCTTCTGTATTAGGTGAAGGGGAAGATACAGTGCGGATTGTCAGTATTCACAAAAGTAAAGGGCTGGAGTATCCGGTCGTTTTTGTCAGCGGGCTAAACAAGCGTTTCAATAAACAGGATGTTAAAGGCAGTGTGCTGATTCATTCCGATTATGGACTGGGCCCTGAGGCAGTGAATGAAGAGACGAGAGTGATGAGCCCGACGATTCTAAAAAAAGCAATGGCATCAAAAATTATTCTTGAAAATCTCGGTGAAGAATTGAGAGTTTTGTATGTTGCATTGACGAGAGCAAAGGAGCGCCTGATTCTTACAGGTACAGTCAAAAATTTTGAACAATCGAAGAAAAAGTGGATTCAGGCGGCAAATACCCGTGAACAGGTGCTGTCTCTTAAAGAAATGACTACGGCATCAGGATATCTGGACTGGATCATGCCTGTGCTGTATCATCAGGAATACTGCAGAGCAAGTCATGCCAAAGCAGATATAAAGGTATTTCCGGCAATCGTTTATTTAACTCAGCAGATGACCGGCATAGCGGCAAACAGTATACGACGGGCTGCTCTGGAGACGGATATCCGTATTTATGAGGAAAGCTATGAGCGTGAGCGTCTGGACAAACGCTTTTGCTGGGTCTATCCGGCAGCCGCCGCTGTAGATCTTCCGGCAAAGCTTACAATCTCTGAAATTAAAAAAATGAATCGGGAAGATATAGAAGATTCGGCATTTCTTATTGATGAAGAGGTTGAAGCCGATGATGTCGGGTATGAAGACGGTACAGAGGCTGATCGGGGAGATACTATTGAACAGCGCATGCAGGCGGCGGCCCGGCGGGGAAGTGCGGTGCACAAGATTCTTGAGTGGGCGGATTTTTCCGAGATCAAGAAACCGGAGGATGTACGGTCTTTGATTAAACAGTATGCCCAAAAGGGCATTATTGATCCGTGTGTTGCCGATGAGATTAATCCATGGAAGATATGCAGAATGGTCCGGTCAGCTCTTGGTCAGCGGATGGCAGGGGCACAGAAAAATGGAAGACTTTTCAGAGAGAAGCAGTTTATCATGGCGGTGGATGCCGGTGAAGTATTCGGGCAGATGCAGCTTCAAGAGGCAAATGAAGTGATACTGACACAGGGAATTATTGATGCTTATTTTGAAGAAGATGATGGGCTGGTTCTGATTGATTATAAAACAGATGCTGTATACCGGGGGCAGGAAAATGTACTGATTAACCGGTACAGGGTTCAGCTGGAATATTACCAAAAAGCGTTGGAACGAATGCTCCACCGTCCGGTGAAGGAGAAGTATATTTACTCCTTTTCGCTGGAAAAAGAAATCGAAATCGTTTAATTCAGGTCAAAAAGCGGGGATCCCGGTCATTTTATTACCGGGCAGCAGCAATTTTTGTCTTAATTTGTCAAAAAGTTATGATGCTTTTGTCGAACGGTTTATGGTACGGATACCTTGAAGTTCAAAGGTATCTGTGCCATAATATTATCAATTCCTTAAATCATGGATAGTGATTTTATATGACACCATATCTTAGATTCAATTCAGTATAAATCTAAAATCATTGTAATTGTTCAGAGTCAATCTCCAAAATGCTTCGCATTTCGTCGGTGTGGCGCATTCGCCAAATAAAATTTCAAAATTTCTGATGACCGCTTCAGATGCGGGCGTTATTTCATATTGAATAATAAAAATGAAAAATGTATAGGGTGTTTACAGACGGGAAAATTTTAAATTATGTACAGAAAACAGGGGGTTTATGATGAAAAATATGAAAGGAAAGGTTTTGGCAAAAGCAGATATTCAGAAACTGTCTGAAAATGAAAGGTTAAAATATGAAATCGCAGAGGAACTGGGATTATATGACAAGGTCATTGAAGGCGGATGGCGAAGCCTGACAGCAAAGGAAGCCGGGAGAATCGGAGGCATGGTTACAAAAAGGCGCAAGGCAATGAAAAAAGAAGCTCTGCAGTCAGAGCTTCGGGAAGATCAGCGTATGGCATCCATTAAAAACGTTTCAAATGAACCAAGATGATTTGTATTCTCAAGCCGTTTGTGGGCGGATTCACCGGCAAGACACATGGTCAGTATTCCTGCGGCCGCTGCATCAATCGGTGCGTCAGCGACGGGAAGAAAAGCGCCGATCAGAGAATTGATCATGCAGCCTGTACCTACAAGTTTTGGCAGCAGCTTAGATCCGCGGGAAAGGCGGATCGTCTGACGACCGTCTGAGATGACATCAGTTTTTCCGGTGCATGCGATGGTACAGTGATACTTTATTGCAAGATGGGATGCGGCATCCTCGACGGATAAACCATTTCCGGTCGGAGAAAGCCGGTCAAGAGCGCCGTCGATGCCGCTTCCGGACATGACTTTGCCATAGAGATTCATTAATTCCACACCGTTGCACCGTATCACAGAGAACTTGCAGGCGGATAGAAGCTGCATGATAAAGTCATGCCGGTAATCTGAAAGATTGATGCCAACCGGGTCAAGGACGACAGGAATATGGTATTCGTTTGCTGTTTTTACTGCTTTAGGGATAGAGTGGACAACTTCATCATTGAGTGTCCCGGTATTTACCACAAGGGCATCCGATTTTTTTGTAACATCGGCAACTTCGCATGCAGCAAAAGCCATGACGGGAGAAGCGCCGAGAAAAGCGGTGATTCTGGCACATTGATACATAGTGACAAAATTGGTGATGTGATGAACAAGCGGAGGATGTTTGTGAATGCGTTCTTTAAGTTGTTCAGTCAATTTAATATAATCCATAATAGACTCCGTTCTGCCATAGAACAAGCAGTTTTTTAAATTTGGGGCAGGCCGGGAAGCACTGCCCGTTTTGAATGAAATTAAACATTCAGCCGGTCTTTTTTCAGCACTTTGAGAGCGCGCAGCTGTTTAATAAGAAGATATGCGATGGCACTGCCAACGATTGTGCTGATAAAAAATGGCAGCACATAAGTAAATATAGCCGCTGTGTCATTGGCTAAAAATAGTTTTGCCACAAAGAAAGCGCAAATACCGCCAAGGACGCTGGTGCCGAAAACTTCTCCGGCAAATGCGAGAAAGTCTTTTTTGAAAAAATAATAAAGTATACCGGCTAATGCAGCCCCAAGCATGCTTCCGGGGAAGGCCAGAAGACTTCCGGTTCCGAGAAGTACCCGGATCAGTGAAATTAAAAAGGCGTTAATAATGGCATATCCGGGACCGAGGAGGATTGCCGACGCGACATTTATAAAATGCTGTACAGGTGCGCATTTGGAGGCACCGATCGGAAATACAAGAAGCGTAGATGTCGCAACACCAAGAGCGATGAATAATGCTGACAGTACCAGTTTTCTTGTAGATATCATGGAAGTACTCTGTGTTTCTGTTGTAGATTTTGATTGCATGTCATTTTCCTTCTTTCATAATTAGTTCCATGCCTCATTATAGTGTAAAAAGCTGAAATATTCAATAACACGGATGGCTTTTCAAAGAAAATACTTGATAAAAAAGGATACTGGTGTATATAATAATCCAGTAACAGGATTGATTCAAGTACGCCGCTGCGTACTTGCCGCGAGGCGCACGCTTAGAAGAAGCTTTCATCTGCGCGCCTTGTCGATCAGCCGGAGGCTCAACCTTCAGCGGGAACACCCCAGCTGAAAGTTGTATATCAATATGATGACAGCGGTATTATGTTTTCGGGAGGGAAAAATGGATTCTTATACGAGTTTTGCAATGGTTTATGATACTTTCATGGATAATATTCCTTATAAAGACTGGTGCGAATATCTGAAATCACTGCTTTGCCGGTATGGCATTAACAGTGGGCTGGTTCTTGATATGGGCTGTGGAACGGGCAATATGACGGAATTACTCAGTGACGAAGGTTATGATATGATCGGTATAGACTGTTCTGAAGATATGCTGGCAATTGCTATGGAAAAGACAGCAGAAAAGAATAAAGATATTCTTTATCTGCTTCAGGATATGCGGTCCTTTGAACTTTATGGTACTGTACGGGCGGTTGTCAGTGTATGTGACAGTATGAACTATATACTTGAGGAAGATGAGCTGCGGGAAGTTTTCAGACTTGTGAATAATTATCTGGACCCGGAAGGCATTTTTATTTTTGATATGAACACGGTGTATAAGTATGAGCAGATCCTTGGCAGCCGGACGATCGCTGAAAGCAGGGAAGACTGCAGTTTTATATGGGATAATTATTATTATGAGGATGAAAAGATCAATGAATATGAACTGAATATTTTTGTCAGGGATGATGAGCGGCAAAAAAGCTGTTACGGCGGCGGAGAAGCATTTTTGCGGTTTACGGAAACGCATTATCAGAAAGCATATGATCTAAAAACTGTATGCAGACTGCTTAAGGAAGCCGGACTGGTATTTGTGGCAGCTTATGATGCATTTACATATGAGCCCCCTAAAGCTGACAGTGAGAGGGTTTATATTATTGCCAGGGAACATGGCAAAAAGAAATAATGGAGAAAGAGACTGGACTAAACGGAGGAAGATGTAATGATGTCAGATTATATAGTAAGAGCTACAGCGGCCAATGCACAGGTACGTGTATTTGCGGCAACGACGAAAGGACTTGTTGAAGAAGCAAGAGTTCACCATAATACAAGTCCGGTGGCTACGGCAGCACTTGGACGGCTTTTGACAGCCGGTGCAATGATGGGAGCAATGCAGAAAGGTGACAATGATAAATTGACATTACAGATTAAGTGCAGCGGACCGATCGGCGGGCTGACAGTGACAGCGGATTCAAAGGCAAACGTCAAGGGATATGTGGAAAACCCGGATGTTATGCTGCCGCCGAATAAGGCAGGAAAGCTGGATGTCGGCGGTGCGTTAAATCTCGGCGTTTTAAGTGTGATTAAGGATATGGGATTGAAAGAGCCTTATGTGGGACAGACACACCTTGTATCCGGAGAGATTGCGGAGGATCTTACGTATTATTTTGCGACCAGTGAGCAGGTAAATTCCAGTGTGGCACTTGGTGTTCTGATGGAAAAGGATAATACAGTCAAACAGGCCGGCGGCTTTATAATTCAGCTGATGCCGTTTGCAGAAGAAACAGTGATTTCGAAACTGGAAGAAAACCTGAAAAATATCTCATCGGTCACTTCACTTCTTGATGCGGGAAATACACCGGAGAGTATGATAGATCTTGTATTAGACGGACTGGATCATGAAGTGCTTGAAAAGATGCCGACGAAATTTGAATGCGACTGTTCAAAAAGTAAAGTCGAAAAGGCATTGATTTCAATCGGCAGGGCTGAGCTTCAGGATATGATTAATGAAGGAAAGACAATTGAGGTGAAGTGCCATTTCTGCAATACAGCTTATCATTTTACAGTAGAAGAATTAAAAGAAATATTGCGCAGAGCCAAAAAGTAAACAGAGTCTGTTTCATAAATTAAATTTTTCGTTTATCAGACGGAAAATCACTGCATTCAGGCGGTGGGAGCAGCTTTATGATTGACGGTGTATCATGTGTTAAATCTTAAATAATTATAAATTATATAAAATTGTCTCTGAAATACTTGTATTCGTGCGAATAAGTGATAAAATAGCTTTATTAGCACTCTTTGCGAATGAGTGCTAAACTGTACGAAGATGATCCTCATCGGGAACGAAGTTTTAAAGGACGATTCTGTGAGGAAATGTTGCTTTCAAAGGAGGAAATTTTATGGGTGAAAATGGACAGAGTACACCAAATGGCGGGACGGCTCCGGATATAAAACAATCACAGGGGCAGAGTCAGAATCAGAATTCATATAATCGTCCGACAGGAAATAATGGCGGTAATGGTCAGCAGACGCCGGGAATGCCGCCCATTAACAAGATTATAATATATCTTTTGATCGGCCTTATTGTTTCTATATTAATTAACAGCTTTTTAACGTCATGGCTTAAAAAAGCAGGAAGTGAACAAATTACTTATACCGAATTCATTGAAAAAGTCAAAGAAGGTAAGGTAGATTCTGTTCTTATTCAGGATAGTGAAGGTAAGATTATCATTGTACCGAATGAAAATGATGAGAATTATTCAAAGGTTGGTACAATCACCTATTATACAGGTATTGTTGATGATCCGGACAGAGCCTCACTGCTTCTTGAGCATGATGTCCAGCTGAGCAATGAGATTCCGGTCAAGGCATCACCATTGATTTCGATTATCAGTTATATTCTTCCGATGCTTATCGTCATATGGTTTTTGTCTTTCATGAGCAGAAAGATGATGAGCAAGATGGGCGGCGGTATCGGAGGTATTGGCGGCATGGGCAAGAGCAATGCCAAAATCTACGAAGAAAAAGGAACCGGTGTTACTTTTAAAGATGTAGCAGGACAGGATGAAGCCAAAGAGTCGCTGATGGAAATTGTGGATTATCTGAATAATCCCGGAAAGTATGCGGATATCGGTGCAAAACTGCCAAAAGGCGCATTGCTTGTGGGCCCTCCGGGCACAGGTAAAACATTACTTGCAAAAGCAGTTGCCGGTGAAGCCGGTGTACCGTTTTTCTCAATCTCGGGTTCGGACTTTGTTGAAATGTTTGTCGGTATGGGCGCGTCAAGAGTCCGTGATCTTTTTAAACAGGCAGAAGAAAAAGCGCCTTGTATCATATTTATTGATGAGATTGATGCCATCGGTAAGAGCCGTGACAATCAGATGGGAAGTAACGATGAGCGTGAACAGACGTTGAATCAGCTGCTGACTGAGATGGATGGCTTTGATGATTCCAAAGCTGTTGTTGTTCTTGCGGCGACGAACCGTCCGGAAGTTCTTGATAAAGCGCTGCGCCGTCCGGGCCGTTTTGACAGAACAATCAGCGTAACCCAGCCGGACAAAAAGGGACGTATCGATATTTTGAAGGTTCACTGCAAAAAGGTACGGCTGGATGAGTCTGTGGATCTTGAGGAGATTGCACTGGCAACTTCGGGTGCATCCGGTGCTGATCTGGCCAATATCGTCAATGAAGCGGCGCTGCGTGCAGTGCGCATGGGCAGAAAGGGCATTTCCCAGGAAGATCTTTTTGAATCGGTAGAAGTGATTATTGCCGGACAGCAGCGTAAAAACCACATTATGTCCAAAGAGGAAAGAAGCATTGTTGCTTATCATGAAATCGGGCATGCGCTTGTGGCTGCAAAGCAGAAAAATACACAGCCGATCCAGAAGATTACGATTATCCCGAGAACTTCCGGCGCATTAGGTTATACGATGCAGATGCCGGAAGAGGAAAGATTTCTTATGAAGAAAAATGAAATGATTCAGGAAATCGTGACACTGCTTGGCGGCCGTGCCGCTGAAGAGGTGCAGTTTGATATGATTACAACCGGCGCTTCCAATGATATAGAGAAAGCAACGGATCTTGCGCGTAAGATGGTTACGATGTATGGTATGTCCGATGAGTTTGGTATGATGGGACTGGAGCTTCCGGGAAGCCAGTATATGGATGGCAGACCTGTTAAAACATGCTCTGAAGATACGATGGCAAGAGCAGATGAAATAGTCAGAAAGACGATTGAGCAGTCTTACGCTCAGGCTGTAAAAATCTTAAGAGATCATAAGGAAGACCTTGATAAAGCAGCACAGTATCTTCTTGAAAAAGAAACGATTACCGGTCAGGAATTTATGAATATTATTTCAGCATCATAAAATCATATCATTTAAGCATTATAAAATAAAAATTATAAAATAAAAAAAGGGGCATGGTAAATACCCGATGGTGTTTACCATGCTCCTGTCATTTTCTGTCATTATATGTGTATCATGCATTCTCACCGAAAAAGTACGGTATTTAATGGGAGATCCATTAGTTGTGAGAAAACTTTTCTTCACAATAAATGCATCTGTAAGTTTTGTTCTTTCGGTCTGTCAGCTTAAATACATGTGGCAGTTCCTGCTCAATGGAAGTAATACAGCGAGGGTTTTTACATTTGATGACGTTGGTGACGGTTTCAGGCATTGTCAGTTTTTTCTTTTCGACAATTTTGCCGCCACGGATAACGTTAATCGTCATATGGCTCCCGATGAAACCGAGAATATCAAGATTCAGATCCATTTCACCCTGAATTTTGATGATGTCTTTTTTACCCATTTTGCTGCTTGTGGCATTTTTTATGATGGCAACCTGGCAGTCCAGTTTATCCAGTTCCAGATAATTGTAAATTTCCATGCTTCTTCCGGCTTTGATATGATCGATAACAACGCCGTTTTCAATACCGCTGATATTTAACATATGTGTACACATCCTTTCTTTATTTCTGCAGCAGCGCCGTGCCGGACACGGCAGTCTGAAAGTTTGCCTGTTTGTCAGCCTTTGATTTTGACACTACAGGTTAAAGGCTCAGTTCAAGCAGTGTCATGATCAGTGCCATGCGGGCATAAACGCCAAATTGGGCCTGCTTAAAATAGACTGCGCGAGGGTCTTTGTCAACTTCAACAGAAATTTCATTGACACGCGGCAGCGGATGAAGTACGAGCATTTCAGGGCCTGCAAAATGCATTTTTGCAGCATCTAAGATATATCTGTCTTTTAAACGGATGTAATCTTCCTCGTTGAAGAAGCGTTCCTTCTGAACACGGGTCATGTAAAGAATATCCAGTTCCGGCATAGCTTCCTCCAGAGATTCTACTTCTTTATAAGGAACGTTTTTGTCTTCAAGGACATCTTTGCGAATGTAAGTCGGTACGCGAAGTTCTTCAGGAGAAATCAGAACAAATTTAATACCGGTGTATCTCACAAGGGCATTGATCAGAGAATGAACGGTACGGCCAAACTTCAGATCACCGCAAAGACCGATCGTTAAATGGTCAAGACGGCCTTTCAGTGAGTGAATCGTCAAAAGGTCAGTCAGTGTCTGAGTCGGATGCTGATGACCGCCGTCACCGGCATTGATTACAGGAATTGTTGAATGAAGGGAAGCAACATAAGGTGCACCTTCTTTAGGATGACGCATAGCGGCGATATCCGCATAGCTTGAAATGACACGTATTGTATCGGCAACACTTTCGCCTTTGGCTGCTGAACTTGAATCGGCACTGGAAAATCCTAAAACACTGCCGCCGAGATTGAGCATAGCAGCTTCAAAGCTTAAACGTGTACGAGTACTTGGTTCATAAAACAAAGTAGCAATTTTTTTACCTTCGCAGACTTTGGAATACTTTTTTGGATCTTTTGCTATATCCTCGGCCAGAAGTAACAATTCTTCAGTTTCATCGACAGAAAAATCAAGTGGACTGATTAAATGTCTCATAAGCACCTCCAGAAATATTTATTTTTAGCTTCTAATATCATAATACAAAATCAATAATTATACCATAGGTTTTGTGCTTTTTTTTTAAATTATTACAAGAAGCATTCGTAATCATTTGGAGAATTAACCGGTATTATGTGCAGATAATGCAAAAAAAAGAGGTAAAATCTGTTTGACACTTTTTAATTACTGTGTTATGCTTACCGTATTACATGTTTATGTAGTTTTATTTAAAAATTGGAGGAATTGAAATGAACAAAGGTGCAGTTAAGTGGTTTAATAACCAGAAAGGTTATGGCTTTATTTCTGATGAACAGGGCAACGATGTATTCGTACATTATACAGGCCTTAAGATGGAAGGGTTTAAATCACTTGAAGAAGGTCAGGCTGTTGAATTCGAAGTAGTTAACGGCGCAAAAGGACCTCAGGCAACAAACGTTGTAAAATTATAATCAAAGATTTCAGTGCCTTTTTTCTGTCATATAAATTTTTAGAGTCATTAAAATTTATCAGTTTTTAATTTTAGAGGGATTATAAATATTTATCTGAAGAATAATTGTATTGAATACAATGGTTATAGAAAGGGCTATCCACAGGATAGCCCTTTTTACTTAATTTCACAGTTTAATCTCTCATGAGTGAGGCGTTGGGGAGTTTTGGCGGACTTGCCCACTTGGTTATTTTTCAGGAAAGTCAATGGATTTTTTGTATATAAAGTATTATAATATGAAGAAAAAAGAGAAAGCGGGGTATAACTATGTTTTGTACACGTTCAGTAACAGGGGATTTATACTGGGTTGGCGGTGATGACCGGCGTCTTGCAATGTTTGAAGGCGTTTATTCTGTCCCGGACGGTGTCTCTTATAATGCCTACTTACTGTTGGATGAAAAAACGGTGTTATTTGATACAGTCGATCAGGCTGTGGAAAAAGTATTTTTTGAAAATGTGGCACACGTTCTGGAAGGAAGAAAGCTGGATTATATTGTCGTTCAGCATATGGAACCGGATCATTCCGCGACAATGCGTTCTATGCTTCTTTTGCATCCTGAAGCTACGGTTGTCTGCAATGAAAAAACAGCGGTCATGATCAGACAGTTTTTCGGTGAGGACTTTCAGTTTAATGCACGGATTGTATCTGAAGGTGATGTCTTAAAGACCGGAAAACATGAATTGACGTTTTTAATGGCACCGATGGTTCACTGGCCGGAAGTTATGGTGACTTATGACAAGACAGATAAGATTTTGTTTTCAGCAGATGCTTTTGGTACTTTTGGAGCATTAAACGGTGCGCTGTTTGCTGATGAAGTTGATTTCTTTTCGGATTATCTGAAAGAGGCGCGCAGATATTATACCAATATTGTCGGAAAATATGGTACGCAGGTACAGGCGCTTCTAAAAAAAGCAGCTTCAGTGGAAATAGAAATGATCTGTCCGCTCCATGGTTTTGTATGGCGAAAAAATATAGGTGATTATGCAGCAAAATATCAGCAGTGGAGCAGATATGAACCGGAAGTTACCGGTGTCATGATTGCATATGCTTCTGTCTATGGAAATACTGAGAATACTGCTAATATTCTGGCATGTAAACTGCGGGAACGGGGCATCAAAACAGTGATGTTTGATGTGTCGGTAACGGCATCTTCGGAAATCGTTGCTGCGGCATTTGAATATAGCCATCTTGTATTTGCATCCACAACTTATAATGCAGGTATATTTATTACAATGGATGAATTGCTTAGAGATATTGCTTCACATAATCTGCAAAATCGTACAGTGGCATTTATTGAAAACGGTTCGTGGGCTGCGACAAGCAAAACGCTGATGAAAGAAATTATTGGCGGTTTAAACAATATGACGATTTTGGAAGAAGATATTTCCATTAAATCTTCATTATCCAAAAGCCAGCTGGCTGATGTGGATAAACTGGCAGATGCGATCGTTGATACAATGCCGAAGAAGTTTGAGGCCGGTACAGCGGCAAAAACTGCGACGGGGGAAATTGACAATAATGCAATGTTTAAGTTAAGTTACGGTTTGTTTGTTCTGACGGCAAAAGACGGAGAAAAAGATAATGGCTGTATTATTAATACAACCGTTCAGCTCACAGATACACCGAAACGTATTACCATTGCTGTTAACAAACAAAATTATACCCACGATATGATTATGAAAACAGGTGTATTTAATGTTTCTGTGCTGTCTGAGGAGGTTCCGTTTAAAGTATTCCAGCATTTTGGATTCCAGAGCGGCAGAAACACGGATAAGTTTGCGGACTATGATCTGACAGCACGAAGCCACAACGGCATTATTTATCTTACAGAATATGCAAATGCATTTATTTCGGCACAGGTCATCGAGGCCAAGGATTATGGTACACATACCTTATTTGTAGCTGATGTAACTGAGGCACAGGTCATGTCTGATGTTCCTTCAGTAACCTATACCTATTATTTTGCTCATATTAAACCAAAGCCGGCACCGGTTGATGAAAAGAAAAAAGGTTTTGTATGTAAAATCTGCGGTTATGTGTATGAAGGCGATGAACTGCCTGATGATTTTATTTGCCCGTTGTGCAAACATGGTGTCGAAGATTTTGAACCACTATAATTACATATACAGCTTTCCCGTGCAGAAGGTGTTTATGACACCGGCACGGGAAAGCCGGATTAAGATGAACAGTAATTTCTCCATGCAGGATGTCCAGGACATCATACAGGAGAATTTTTCGTTATGAAAATATGCGGTATATGCAGCGGTTTAGATCCTGCCCGCGTACTGCGTATGGTTTTAATGATTTTTATCAGGAAGGAGTACATGAACACATCGGACGGCGATATGTTTATGGTTGATATAGATGTCAGTCAAAGAATTACGGGAGGGTGTAACAACGGGGACATGTGCCACGGCGGCAGCAATGGCGTCTGCCGTATGGCAGCTTCATCGTGAATGTCCAAAAACGGTTGAGGTAGATACACCATCCGGAAGAAAAATATGCATTGAGATTGTACCTGTCCATTATCCAAAGTGCGGTGTTGTTAAAGATGCCGGCGATGACCCTGATGTGACTAACGGATGCCTTGTGTGTGCCGAAACAGTAATCAGCAGTGATATCGGCGATATCACGTTTTGCGGCGGTGAAGGCATTGGCACGGTGACAGCGCCGGGGCTTAAGGTTGATGTCGGAGAACCGGCCATTAATCCGGTGCCGAGGCAGATGATCAGAGAGCATTTAAGGAAAATTATCGGAGATAAAGCGGCAAAAGTGATCATATCCGTTCCCGGAGGCGATGTTCTGGCGAAAAAAACATTTAATCCAAGGCTTGGCATCACCGGAGGCATTTCTATTTTAGGTACATCGGGCATTGTAAGACCGATGAGTGAGGAAGCGATGAAGGAATCCCTGTCGGTGGAGCTTGGGTTTCGTCTCGCATCAGGAAAAAATGTTGCATTTGTTCTCGGTCAGACCGGTGAAACAGCGGTGCATCAGCTTTTTGGCGCGGAAATTCAATGTGTGCAGATCAGCAACTATATCGGGTATATGCTTGATGAAGCTGTCCGGATGGGGGCAGAGACGATCCTTATTGCCGGGTTTGCGGGAAAGCTTGTGAAGGTGGCGGCGGATATTATGAATACGCACAGCCATGTTGCGGACGGCAGGCGGGAGACGGTTTGTACTTATGCTGCTCTAAACGGTGCCGATACGGCAATCATCAGGGAACTTTTTGAGTGTCGGACAGTTCAGAATACGATAGATGTTGTTCGTACGCATCATCTGGAAATGATATGGGATCAGATTGCGGAGGCAGGTTGTGAAAAGTGCAGACTGAGAACAGGAAATGCGTTAAATATCGGCATGGTGCTGTTTGACTCACAGCATCAGATCCTTGGTGCAAGTGAAAATGCACAGGCGATCATAAAGCTTTGTAAAAGTAACGACTAAGAAGTATAGTAAGTGCTGTCAGGCACGGACGGAGGTTGATCACAGAAAGATGAATAAGTTAACAGTGGTCGGTGCAGGCCCGGGGGATTTAAAGTTTATGCTTCCGGCAGGAATGGAAGCGATTGAAAAAGCAGATGTTGTTGTAGCGGATGAGCGGCTTTTGCCGCTGGTCAAGCATCATAATGTTATAAAAATGGGAAAAATTATGGAGACGATCGAACAGATCCGTCAGATGATTCAGACTAAAAGTGTGGCGGTGATTGTTTCGGGCGATCCTTTGATATATAGTTTATACAAAACAATAAGAAATAATATTCCTGAGGCGTTTGTTACGGTGGTTCCGGGTATCGGCTCCATGCAGATGTTTGCTTCAAGGCTGGGAGAAACTGTTGAAAATGCCCGGTTTTTAAGTGCGCATGGGCGCAATCTCAGTGAAGGTGCCCTTGCCCTGACGGTCTATGAAAATGAAAAGGTTTTTCTGCTTTGTGATAAAGTGCGCGGCCCTCAGTGGATGGCTGAAGTGATGCTGGCTTATGGCCTTGAAAATGTGGATATGTATGCGGCCGTAAATCTTTCTTATCCGGAAGAAGAAATCACAGCGGGCAAACCGGAATCATTTATCGGCAAAGCGTTTACAGGTCTTTGTGTTGTTATGATCAAAAACAGTTTTCCGAAAAAAGCGATACATAAGCCTTTGTTGTCCGATGAAGATTTTGTGCGCGGAAAGACACCGATGACAAAGGAAGAAATCCGCTGGACGATCATCGGAAAACTGAAACTTTGCCCGGATTCGATTGTGTGGGATATCGGTGCGGGAACAGGCTCTGTTTCAATTGAGTGTGCAAGACAGTGCGGTTTTGGCCAGGTTTATGCTGTTGAGCGGTATGATGATGCAGCGGCGCTGATTCAGAAAAATAAAGAGAAATTTCAGACCGAGAATCTTCATATTATCAAAGGGATGGCAGCAGATGCGGTAAAGAATCTGCCACGGCCTACCCATGTATTTATCGGCGGCTCGGGAAAAGAAATGAAAGAAATCATCGCGCATATTAGGAGCCTTGGCCCGGGGATTACGGTGATGGCTGCGTGTGTGACAGTGGAAACACTGGCAGAGGCAAGCCAGCTTTTGAAAGAAGGATTTACGGGTTATGATCTTGTTCAGATGAATGTAAGCCGGGGAAAAACACTTGGAAGTTACCATATTCTTGAAAGCAATAATCCTGTGACACTGGTTTGGGCGCAGACATATTAAAAATACACAGATATTGAAAAAATTTACAATTATATGAGCAAATTTTATGATATACTAATTAGATGTGCAGAATGTGGAAGGGTGATGTGTGACATCGGGTATAGATTCTGCAAAATGGTTGTTAGTAAGGAAAGGAATTATATTTATGGCTGGTAAGTTATTTGGATTGGGAGTAGGTCCCGGTGATCCCTGGCTTTTGACATTAAAGGCAAAAAAAATTCTGGACGAAGTGGATGTGATTGCATATCCTGTGAAAGAAAAAGGTGAAAAGAGTACAGCACTTCATATTATAAAAGAAGTGATTGACCTTAAAGGCAGGGAAATTGCGGAAATTATTTTCAGAATGGACAGATCTTTGGAAAAACGTGAGCAGTGCCGTCGGGAAGCTGCAGATCAGCTGATGCGTATTCTTGATACAGGTAAAAATGTTGCGATGATTACCCTTGGTGACACAGCGATTTACAGTACGTATACTTACGTGCATCAAATGATCAAAAAGGCAGGTTATGAAACAGAAATTACAGCCGGCATATCTTCTTTCTCAGGCGGGGCTGCCATGGCAGAAATCAGCCTTGTGGAGGGCAATGAGGGACTTGGTGTTGTTTCATCACTGAAAGGCCGGGAAAATCTTGAAAAGGCACTGGACTGCTTTGAAAATCTTGTACTGATGAAAGCCGGAAGTTCGATGGAACTGATTCGGGAGGTGCTGTCTGAAAGGGGCCTTCTTGATCATGCGATGGTATTTAGTAATATCGGACTTTGCGACGAATATATCGGTGCCCTGGACATGGAGCGCCAGTATGGTTATTTTACAACGATTATTGTGAAAAGAAACGGTTTGTTCTGAAGCGTTACTATAAATTAATGGAATTATTCTTATAAAGATCAGGAGGAAGCAATGGTTTATTTTATCGGGGCGGGTCCGGGAGACCCGGAACTTTTAACAATTAAAGGAAAACGTTTGATTGATGCGGCAGATGTGATTATTTATGCCGGATCACTTGTGAATGAACAGGTACTTTCAGGACATAAGGAAGGCGCGAAAATCTATAACAGTGCATACATGCATCTTGATGAAGTGCTTGCAGTGATGAAAGAGGCAGAAGAACAGGGACTTACAACGGCACGCGTACATACAGGTGACCCGGCAATTTTCGGCGCGATCAGGGAACAGATGGATGCGCTTGATGACATGGGCATTGATTATGAAGTGATTCCCGGTGTCAGCTCATTTCTCGGCGTTGCCGCGGCACTGAAAAAAGAATATACACTGCCGGGCGTCAGCCAGACAGTCATCCTTACCCGTATGGAAGGACGCACACCGGTGCCTGAAAAGGAAAAACTTGCAGATCTTGCAAAGCATAATTCTACAATGATTATTTTCTTAAGTGTCGGCATGATTGAAGAACTGGCCGAGACACTTAAAAAAGAATACAGAGAAACAACACCGGTGGCTGTTGTTTATAAAGCGACATGGGAAGATCAGAAGATTGTCATCGGCGATCTGACAAATATTGCGCAGAAAGTGAAAGAAGCGGGAATTACAAAAACAGCATTGACAGTTGTCGGAGATTTCCTCGGTGATGAGTACGAATTGTCAAAGCTTTATGATAAAGCGTTTACAACGGAATTCAGAAAAGGTATAGAATAAGTGATGAACATTGCGTATTTTTTTATGACGGATAAAGGCGCGGAAGTTGTCAACAGGTTAAATCAGGCTTTTCCGGGCCGGATATTTGATAAATCAAATTATAAAGAAGCGGTTAAAGAACTGTGGGAATCCTGTGATGCCTTCGTTTTTGTCATGGCATCGGGAATTGCAGTGCGTACGATCGCGCCTTATGTGCGTTCCAAAATGACAGATCCGGCAGTGGTTGTGATGGATCAGGAAGGCCGATTTGCCATCAGCCTTTTGTCCGGCCATGTGGGCGGTGCCAATGAACTGGCCAAAAAGCTTGCGCGGGTGACCGGCGGGCAGGCTGTGATTACCACAGCAACCGATGTGGAAAACGTTCCGGCAATGGATGTATTTGCAAAGGAAAATCATCTGAAAATTGAAAATATTCATCAGCTGAAGCATATCAGCAGTGCCATGGTTGAGCGAAAGCCGTTGCTGATGATTTCACAGTGGCGCATTTACGGAAGGTTTCCGGAAAACGTTCGTCTTATTCAGGAAGTCGGGGATATTAAGAATCTGAATCTGGATAAAAAGGATATGCAGGGAAGGACAGCTGTTGTCATTGGCATGCCGTCATTTTGTAAAAAAGCCGAAGCAAAGTGCAAAGCGGAACATGTCCTAAGGCTTAGCAAAAGGCCTTATGTCGTAGGTACCGGATGCAAACGCGAAATGGATGAGGAGTATTACGGTCAGGCATTTCATGTGTTTTTAGGCCGTCTGGGTATTGAATATGAAGATGTGGGGGCACTGGCGACAATTGATTTAAAGAAAGATGAAGTCTGTATCAACAAGCTTGCGCGTATATTAAATGCAGATATTTTAATTTACACCAACGATGAAATAGAAAAAGTGGATGTTGCAAATGCTTCGGGAAAACGTATTGAAACGTCAGAATTTGTCCGCAGAGTTACAGGTGTAGGTTCGGTATCAGAGGTGTGCGCATGGCTTGGTTCGGGAAAAGGACGGATTATTGCCGGCAAGACAAAGTTCCACGGCATCACATTCGCCCTTGCGGTACGGGAAGAGGCATTAAGATTATGAGCATACAGTTAATCAGCATCAGTCATAAAACAGCTCCCCTTCATGTTCGTGAGCTGTTTGCATTCAGCGAGAGTGAACAGCTTGAGATCATGGGAAAGATTATACAAAGTCCCGTGATCGAAGAGACGGTGATTATTGCCACATGTAACCGGACAGAAGTGTATACGTACAGTGACGGTGACAATAATGACCGTGATGTTTTTGAATGGGTTCAGAATGTACTCACAGACAGTATTCATAAAGATTCAGAAACAGATATCAGCGGCGTCATCCGTTTTTATTATGGAAATAAAGCCATCCGCCATTTGTTTGAAGTGGCCTGCGGTCTGGATTCCATGGTCATTGGCGAAGACCAGATTTTAGGGCAGGTAAAAAATGCCCATAAGCAGGCAATGGAAAACCATTTATGCGGTACATATCTGAATACATTTTTCAGATATGCGGTGACTGCGGCAAAAAAAGTTAAGACGGAAACGAAGCTGTCAAAAACACCTGTATCAACAGCTTCGATCTGCATCAAAGCCGCTGAAAATTATGTCGGCAGGCTTGCGGGTAAAAATGTGATGATTATCGGTGCCTCCGGAAAAATCGGAGGTATTGTTGTGAAAAATCTGCTGGCGGATTATAAACCGAATCTCTTTGCCACGGCAAGAAACTTCAAAGGCACAAAAACAGTTTCGGACAGCCATCATCATTATGAATATACTCAGATATCCTATGAAGAAAGGTATCAGTATCTGAAGGATATGGATGTGGTGATCAGTGCCACATCAAGTCCTCATTATACGATGACGTATGAAAATGTGATAAAGCATATTGTGCCGGGCAAAAAAATGGCATTTATGGATCTGGCGGTGCCGCTGGATATTGAGAGTCGTATCGGTACAATTGAAAATGTCGGATGTTTTAATATTGATGATTTTTCAAAGGTTGCCAGAGATAATAATGATAAAAAGCTTGAAGAGGCCGGTGCAGCCAGAGATATTCTTGAGGAATACGAAATAGAATTTAAAAAATGGATGCTGTTTCAGCGGTCGCTCAATACGATGCGCAGAGTGAAAGCGGAAATGATTGCCGATTATGAAGAAAAAGGTATTGAAACAGCGATAGATAAATTGTTCTACAGAGTGCGCGAAAGCGTACAGGTCGATGAACTGGAAAATTTTCTTGCCTGTCTTGAGCGTGTATGAGCCGGACAGATGTGAACGGAGGTAAATATGTCAAAATTATATGTTGTGGGATTTGGTCCGGGCGGTTATGACCACATGACGATGAAAGCCGTCGATGTCATTGAAAATGCGGATATTATTACAGGATATACAACGTATGTGGAGATGCTGAAAGCATTTTTCCCGACAAAAACGTATTTAAGTACGCCGATGAAAAAAGAGGTGGACCGGTGTCGTCTTGCCGTTGAAAAAACATTGGAGGGCAATGATGTTGCCATGGTCAGCAGCGGAGACAGCGGTATTTACGGTATGGCCGGTATCGTGCTGCAGGTTGTTGACGAGATGAAGGCAGATATTGAAGTGGAAGTTGTTCCGGGTGTGACGGCAGCCAGTGCGGCAGCGGCAGTGCTTGGTGCACCGCTGATGCATGATATGGCGATTATCAGCTTAAGTGATCTGATGACACCGCTGGAGCAGATTATGAAGCGTGTGGAGTGTGCGGCTATCGGTGATTTTGTTGTATGTCTTTATAATCCGAAAAGTAAAAAGCGCACGGATTATGTGGAGCAGGCTGCCAAAATCATGATGAAGTATCAGAGTCCGGATACACCGGCGGGCATTGTCCGTCATGCGGGCCGCGCGGAGGAAAGTATGACGCTGACGACCCTTGGTCAGCTCAAAGATGCATTTATTGATATGTTTTCTATTGTAGTGATCGGAAATTCCAAAACATACATCAAAGACGGAAAGATGATTACACCGAGAGGCTATAAATTATAAGCTGCGTCGGAGAGAAGATGATTTTACGCCCTGAAGGGCCAAGAGAAAAATAAGTATCAGACCGGAAGGAGAATCGGTATGCCGTTATTTCCAATGTTTGTTGATATGTCGAATAAGAATTGTCTTGTGTTTGGCGGCGGTGCGGTGGCACTTCGGAAGATAAAGACGCTTTTAAAATTTGGTATCTCGGTTCATGTGTACGCATATGCTTATGAAGATGAACTGGCGGCAATGATTCATGACGGCACGGTGCTTTGTGAAGAAGTGACGGTACATTTTGACGGATCCAAACTTCCGCCGGTGACGGGCATGGATATGGTCATCTGCGCCACAAATCATGAGGTTTTCAATCATAAGATGGCAGAGCACTGCAAAGAGATGGGCATACCGGTCAATTCAGCCACAAGCAGGATCGACTCTACATTTATTTTCCCTGCGGTGACTGTGCGGGGCGAGCTTGTCATCGGGATGTCCACATCGGGTGAGGTACCGGCGCTTACAAAGGCAGTTCGGGAAACCGTTGACGGGGCAGTGCCTGAATGGTACGGGGATCTGCTTGACGGACTGGAAGCCGCAAGAAAACAGATCAAAAAAACCATCGGCAGTCAGAAGGAAAGACAGAAAGTCCTTAAAGCGCTGACGGCTTACGGAATTGCGCATCAGGGCAGCATACCGCAGGCGGTTATTTTAAGCGAGATTGAAAAAGTACCGGCTGAATAAAAAGATGTTTGAATAAAAGATATTTAAATAAAAAGATGTCATGCGGCGATGCCTGACTTCAATTTCATTTAAGAGGTATGACAATGTTGAATAAAATCAGAGTAGGAACGAGAAAAAGTCTTTTGGCTTTGGTTCAGACAAATATTGTTGTGAATAAAATCAGGGAGAAATTTCCTGAAATAGAGATAGAGATTGTTCCGATGACGACAAAGGGTGATCAGTGGCTGAATCAGTCATTGTCCAGCTTTGGCGGCAAAGGGGTGTTTACAAAAGAGCTGGAGGAAGGTCTGCTTCGCGGCCATATCGATATTGCGGTACACAGCGCAAAGGATATGCCGATGGAACTGCCTGACGGACTTATCATCGGTGGTGTTTTAAAACGGGCAAATGTATGCGATGTGATGGTCACAAAGGATGGGACACCATTTCGCGATTTTAAAGAAGGTACGGTTGTCGGTACCGGAAGCCTTCGCCGTGAGCTTCAGCTTAAGGAAATAAATCCGGGGATTATTGTAAAGCAGATCCGTGGTAATGTACAGACAAGGCTTGATAAGCTGGCCGACGGACAGTACGATGCGATCGTACTTGCCGGTGCCGGTCTTGAACGGCTGAATTATAAAGAAGATCGTCAGTTTGATTATCATCGTTTTAAATATGAATTTTTAGATACAGAAATGATTCTTCCGGCCGCAAGTCAGGGCATTCTTGCTGTGGAAACACGGGCGGATGATGAAAAAATACTGAGAGTGCTGGAAGCTATCAGTGACAGAGAAACGCGGCTGATTCTTGATGCCGAGAGAAGTTTCTTAAAAAATATCGGCGGCAGCTGTAATGCGCCTGCGGCGGCGCTGGCAAAAATCGAGGATGATGTGATGACGATGGATGCCATGTATGCACCGGTGGGAACTACGGCGATGCACCGGATCTGTCGGGAAATGTCTGCGGGCGACGGCGTGCGCCTCGGTGAAGCTGTGGCCAAAGAGCTGATCGCTCTTAGCGGGCGCAAAGGTTTTGTGTATCTGATCGGCGCGGGTCCGGGCGATAAAGGACTTATGACTTTAAAAGGTCTTGAGGCACTGAAAAAAGCTGATGTTGTGATTTATGATAATCTGGCATCAAATTCACTGCTGAATGAGGCGCGTTTGGATGCAGAACTGATCTATGCCGGAAAACGGGCAGGAAGACACTACATGAAGCAGGATGAAACCAATGCACTGCTTGTAAAAAAAGCACTGGAAGGCAAAACAGTGGCGCGGCTTAAAGGCGGCGATCCGTTTATTTTCGGGCGGGGCGGTGAAGAAGCGCTGGCGCTGCTTGAAAATGGTATTGAATATGAGGTCATTCCGGGAATTTCTTCATCCTATGCCGTAGCGGCTTACAACGGTATTCCTGTAACTCACAGGACAATGGCATCATCATTCCATGTGATCACCGGACACGAAGATGCGGCAAAAAAAGAATCTGTGCTGGATTACGCGACTCTGGCCAAAGAGGAAGGCACCCTTGTCTTTTTGATGGGACTTAAAAATCTGCCGAACATTACCGAGCAGCTGATTAAAAACGGCAAAGACCCGAAAACCCCTGCGGCAGTGATGCAGGAAGGGACAACGGCAAGACAGAAAATCGCTGTGGATACCCTTGAGACAATTGTAGGAAAAGCCGCTGAGGAAGGTATTAAGACACCGGCGATTTCCATTGTCGGCGATGTGGTCAGCCTTCATGAAGCACTCCGGTGGTATGGCAAAAAGCCGCTTTCAGGGAAAAGCGTGCTGATTACGGCCAGTGATCTGATGCTTCGGGATATCAGTGACCGTGTCAGAGAACTTGGCGGTGAACCGCTGGATTTTGGTCTGATCCATACGACACCGATTCACGGCGTACTGCTTAAAAAAGTGATGGCTGAAATAGATACATATACATGGCTGGTCTTTACAAGCAGAAATGGTGTGGATATTTTCTTTGAACAGCTGAAAGAACAGCGGATTGATATGCGAAGACTCAGTCATATTAAATTTGCGGTCATCGGCAAAGGTACGGCGCAGGCACTGGAAGAAAAGGGAATTTTCTGTGACTGTCTGCCGACGATGTACAGCAGTAAAGATCTGGGAGAAGCCCTTGTGCCGGTATTATCTGACGGGGATAAGGTACTGCTTTTGAGAGCAAAAGAGGCATCAAAGGAACTGACAGATATCCTGGATCAGGCAGGTGTCAGCTACAAAGCCCTTTCTATATATAAGACATCTGTGGACAGCAGAAAAGGTGAGGAGCTTAACAGAATCCTTGATTATGCCGACTATATTACATTCTGCAGTTCGTCGGCGGTCAAAGCTTTTGTATCGATGGTCGATAAGGAAAAGACTTATAAGGGCAGAATCGTCTGCATAGGTCCTGTGACCGGAAAAACGGCAAGAGATATGGGGCTTGATGTTTATAAGGAAGCATCGGTCTATGATATCGATGGGCTGATATCATGTATGCTTAAAGATTGACAGATATATCGGTGACCGTATATCAGACGGGAAACTGACAGATTTTTCAAACCATATATTAAATTATAACAGATATTTTTCTGACAGCGCATTGGAAGGGGATTTTGCAGTGTCAGATTCATATACAAATGAATAGTTAGATGAATTTATTTGAGGAGATGTTAAACATGGAATTAACACGCAGACCGAGACGACTCAGGGTAAATAAGGCAGTGAGAGATCTTGTCCATGAGACAGATGTTCATGTTAATGACCTGATCTACCCTATTTTTGTTGTTGAGGGTGAAAATGTAAAAACAGAGATTCCGTCGATGCCGGGGATTTTCCATTATTCCCTGGATCAGCTGGAAATTCATTTAAAAGAAGTATACGAAACAGGGGTAAGGGCAATTATTTTCTTTGGCGTGCCTGACCATAAAGACGAAGTGGGCAGCGGTGCTTACGATGACAATGGTATCGTACAGAAGGCATTGCGTCTTACGAAATCATTATATCCGGACATGCTCTGCATTGCGGATATATGTCTCTGTGAATATACGAGCCATGGTCACTGCGGCCTGATTAAAGGGGATAAGATATTAAATGATCCGACACTGGAGCTTCTTGCGAAGGCTGCCCTTTCATGCGCCAAAGCAGGCGCGGATATTGTTGCGCCTTCAGATATGATGGATGGACGTATCGGTCGTATGAGAGAAGTGCTTGATGAAAATGGCATGCAGGATACACTGATTATGTCCTACAGTGTGAAATATGCTTCCGCGTATTACGGACCGTTCCGTGACGCGGCAGATTCGGCGCCGGCTTTTGGCGACAGACGCTCCTATCAGATGGACTGGCGCAATAAAAAGGATGCCCTTGTTGAAACAGAGCTTGATGTGATGGAAGGCGCGGATATTCTGATGGTCAAGCCGGCCCTTGCTTATCTTGACATGGTCAAAACCATTGCCGATGAATTTCCGCTGCCGCTTTGCACATACAGTGTCAGCGGCGAATATTCCATGATGAAGGCAGCAGCGCTTCAGGGCTGGATCAATGAAAAAGCGGTTGTTATGGAAAGTATGACAGCGATGAAACGTGCCGGCGCAAAGATGATCATTACATATTATGCTCTTGATGTGGCACGGTGGCTTAAGGAAGAACAGTAGAGGTGGAAATAATGAACAGTAAAGAAATTTTCGAGAGAGCCTGTGAGATTATGCCGGGCGGTGTCAACAGCCCTGTGCGCGCTTACCGTGCGGTAGGACTGACACCGCGTTTTATTGCCAGTGCAAAAGGTTCTAAAATATATGATATTGATGGTATTGAATATATTGATTATATCGGTTCATGGGGACCGATGATTCTCGGCCATGCCAGAGAAGAAGTTGTGAAGGCTGTCTGTGATGCTACAATGCGCGGTACAAGCTACGGCGCGCCGACAGTGGCAGAGGTGGAAATTGCTGAAATGATCAACGAGGCTGTACCGTGTTCAGAAATGGTACGTCTTGTCAATTCCGGTACGGAAGCTGTCATGAGCGCTATCCGCGCTGCCAGAGGCTATACAGGCAGAGATTATATTGTCAAGTTTGAAGGATGTTATCACGGACATTCTGACGGACTTCTTGTAAAGTCAGGTTCCGGACTTCTGACAGAAAATGTTCCGGACAGTGCCGGTGTGCCGGCGGCATTTGCGGCAAAAACACTGATTGCCCAGTACAATGACTTGGACAGTGTCCGTGCATTATTTGAACAGCATAAAGATGAAATTGCGGCGCTGATCGTTGAACCGGTAGCTGCCAACATGGGCGTTGTCCCTCCAAAACCGGGTTTCCTTGAAGGACTGCGTGAAATTACATCAGAATACGGTGCCGTGCTGATCTTTGATGAGGTTATTACAGGCTTCCGTTTAAGCTATGGCGGCGCTTCTGAATATTACGGTGTCACACCGGATATGGCAACCCTCGGAAAAATCGTGGGCGGCGGTATGCCAATGGCTGTTTACTGCGGTAAAAAAGAAATCATGCAGAAGGTTTCACCGACGGGACCGGTATATCAGGCAGGAACACTGTCCGGCAATCCGGTGGCTGTAGCTGCGGGTCTTGCGACACTGAAGATTTTGCGTGCTCATAAAGACGAGATTTATCCGGCCATTGATAAAAAAGCTGAAATCATCGCGAAGGCTTATGCCGATGCCATTGAAAAATATCAGATTCCGGCAGCATTAAATCGTGTCGGATCACTGATGAGCATTTTCTTTACCGATCATCCGGTGACAAGCTTTGCTGATGCCTTCGGTTCTGATCTTGAAATGTTTAAAAAATATTTTGCCGGCATGCTGAACCGGAAAATATATATTGCGCCGTCACAGTTTGAAGCATTTTTTGTCGGATATGCTCATACAGATGAGGATGTTGCAAAGACAGTGGCTGCCATTGACGGTGCTTTGGGAGCATTGAAGGCATGATGCACTATGACGCACTTGTGGCGGCAGGCACGACAGAGGCTCATGACGCGATTGAAGTATTGCAGACCATGGGATTTTCGACTGCTGCCACAGTGGCAACAGACCTTGGCTCGGAAGTATTAAATGATTTAAAGGCAAAAGGTGCAGACGTATTTGTCGGACGGAAAAATGCAGATGAATTTTGTGAAATGATCCGGAAGTTTGGAATCCGTATCGTTGTGGATGCCACTCATCCTTTTGCTGTGGATGTGACAAAAACGGTGAAAGAAGCCTGTGACCGAAGTCGTAAAGATGACGGATTTCCGAAATACGTGCGCTATGTACGACGCATGGAAAGCTATGACTATGAAAGGATTATCCATGTTTCTGATGCCGGGGCTGCCGCTGAAATGCTTTGTAAAATGAAAGGAAACTTTTTACTGACGACAGGGGCCAATACAATCAATGTGTATAAGGCGGCCATCAGTGATTTCGATGTGCGGGGCTTTGTCCGGGTTCTGAATACTGAGGCTTCCATAGAAAGGTGCCGTCAGTACGGTGTGCCGATGGATCATGTGATTGCGAAAAATCCCCCGTTTTCAGAAGAAGATAATATTCAGTGCATCAGGGATCTGAATATACAGGCCGTGGTTTCCAAAGACAGCGGACAGACCGGGGGTCTGTTTGAAAAAATAGAAAGTGCCAGAAAGACGGGAATCCCTGTAATTTTGATTGACCGTCCTGCGGCGGAGACAGGGGTTTCTTCAAAAGAAATGTTTAAAAACTGGATTTTAAGAGAAATCAAAGGAACGGAGGGATAAGATGAGCCGGAGCAGAGTGATGATTGTAGGCACAAACAGCGGATGCGGAAAAACGACTGTGACCTGCGCTATAATGAAAGCACTGATGAATCAGGGCTTAAAGGTTGCGCCGTTTAAATGTGGACCGGATTATATTGACCCGATGTTTCATAAACATATTACCGGACAGCCGTCCATTAATCTGGATCTGTTTTTCCTTGAAAAGGATCGCTTAAACTGGCTGCTGAACAATCATTTACAGGGCAGTGACATCGGCATTATTGAAGGTGTCATGGGGATGTATGACGGTATTGGCACAACTGCAAAGGCCAGTTCCTTTGATGTGGCGGTGTCGACCAATACGCCGATGATTCTTGTTGTCAATGCAAGAGGCATGTCAGTTTCACTGGCGGCGATGATTAAGGGCTATAAAGATTACGGCGGCAGTGACCTTGTGAAAGGTGTTATATTAAATAATGTCGGTAAAGGGACCTATATGTTCCTGAAAAAAACGATTGAAGAACAGACCGGTGTTTCGGTGCTTGGTTATTTCGAAAAGCAGGAAAAAGCAGTTATTGAAAGCCGGCATCTCGGGCTTATCACAGCACAGGAAATTCAGAATCTTGATGAAAAAGTCGAAATTCTTGCACAGGCTGCAGAGAAGTCCATTGATTTTAAGGCGCTGAAGGCTATCGCCGACAGTGCGGATGCGGGTGCGCCATATCAACCAAAGCGCATGCCTTTTGAAGCGGCCATTTATGGCGCGGCTGCGGGGACAAAAGTAAAGCTGGCGGTTGCTATGGATAAGGCTTTTTGCTTTTACTACGAGGATAATCTGAATCTGCTTCAGAAAATCGGTGTTGAGATACTTCCGTTTTCACCGCTTCATGGTGATGAAGTACCCAAAGAGGCTGACGGTATTTATCTTGGCGGCGGATATCCGGAAGTTTATGCCGGGGAGCTTTCCCAAAAGCTGTGGCCGAAGCTCTCCATCAGGCACTGTTATTCAATGCATATGCCGATCCTTGCGGAATGCGGCGGTTTTATGTATCTTCATGAAAATATTGAAGATTTGGAAGGTCATACATATCAGATGGTCGGTCTGATTCCGGGAACCGCAAAACTGACGAAAAAACTGGGACCTTTCGGATATGTGGATATCACACCGAAAAAAGACAGTATGCTTGGTGAAGCGGGGGCTGTGATTAAAGGCCATGAGTTTCATTATTCGGTGTCCGATAACGCCGGCAGTGATTTTACCGTTTCAAAGACGGGAGGAAAGTCATGGGAGGAAGGCCATGCCGGCGATTATCTTTACGGCGGTTATCCGCATTTGTATCTGTACAGCCGTATTGAAAGTGCTTTATCTTTTAAAAAGGCTATGATAAAATACCATAAGAGGTCGTTGGAATAATGTTATTATATCAGTTAATTATTGCGTTTATATTGGATATGATTTTTGGTGACCCGCAGTGGCTGTATCATCCGATCAGGCTGATCGGGAAACTGATTTCAGTAACAGAAAAGTTTTTGCGCCGGATTTTTCCAAAATCGAAAAAAGGCGAATATATCGCCGGATTTTTTATACTTGTGATTGTTACAGGCGTTTCATTTGCGGTCAGTGCCCTCATCCTTTTCGGGTTGTCCAAAATTCACCCGTGGCTTGCAAAAATTGTTGAAACATTCTGGATGTATCAGATTCTGGCAATGAAATGCTTAAAAACAGAGTCAATGAAAGTTTACGATGCCGTGAAACAGAAGGATATCGCGCTTTCAAGAAAAATGATTTCATACCTTGTGGGCAGAGATACATCCAATTTAAAATTCAGTGAGATTATTAAGGCAACAGTGGAGACGATTGCGGAAAACACATGTGACGGTGTGACGGCACCGATGATTTTTATGGCCATCGGCGGCGCACCTCTCGGGTTTGCCTATAAAGCGGTCAATACACTGGATTCGATGATTGGCTATAAAAATGATAAATATCGTTATTTCGGCTGCTGTTCCGCCAGGTTTGATGATGTTGTCAATTTTATTCCGGCAAGAATGACAGGCCTTTTGTATATTGTATCAGCATTTTTATGCGGTTATGACGCAAAGGGCGCTGCCAGAATTTTTTTCAGGGACAGGAATAAACATTTAAGCCCGAACAGTGCCCAGACAGAAAGCGCATGTGCCGGCGCATTAGGCATACAGCTTGGCGGCACCCATGATTATTTCGGGAAGCCGGTGGAGAAACCGACGCTTGGCGATCCTGTACACAAAGTCAGCCCGAAACATATCCGCGACAGCCATGTGCTGATGTATATGACGTGTATATTGTGTTTATTTTTATTAAATGCGGTGAAAGCAGTCCTATATTTCGGTTTTTCTTTATGATTCGATTAATGTCCGGAGCCGGGATTTTTAAAGGCCGGCTTTGGACAGTGATCAGATGAATATACAGGATTCGACTAAAAAGGAGAAAATAATTGATGAAAAAGTACTTAAAAATAAAGTATATACCGGTGTTTGTACTGCTGCTTGTATTTGCCGCGGGGCTGCCATCCGGTGCGATGCATATTATGGAAGGATTTTTGCAGCCTGTTTACTGTATAGCATGGGGCGTTGTCTGTGTACCGTTTATTGTTCTCGGCATTCGTTCTATAAAAAAGATTATTGACAGAGACAGAAAAACAATCATGTTAATCGCCATGTGCGCGGCATTTGCCTTTGTTTTGTCTTCTTTTAAAATTCCTTCGGTCACAGGAAGCTGTTCCCATCCGACAGGTGTGGGTCTTGGCGCTATATTTTTCGGACCTATGGCCACATCTGTTTTTGGATTGATCGTCCTTTTGTTTCAGGCAATTTTACTGGCTCATGGCGGTATTACAACGCTGGGAGCCAACGTATTTTCCATGGCGATCGCGGGACCGATCGTTTCCTATGCCGTTTTCAGACTTGTTAAAAAGCTGAACGGCAATGCCTATGTCGGCGTATTTCTGGCAGCTGCCCTCGGTGATCTTGTCACATACTGCGTGACATCCATTCAGCTTGGTATTGCCTATCCGTCCGGCGGATTTTTGGCAGCGACAGCAAAGTTTCTTGCTGTGTTTGCAGTGACACAGATACCTCTGGCGATTGCCGAAGGTATTGTGACAGTATTGATCTACAACCTTGTCGTGAAGTATGGAAAAGAGGAAATTAAAAGCCTTGACGTGATTTACGGCAAAAAGTCAGACAAACAGGGGGAATCATAAAAGATGAAAAAAAGAACAGTTGTTATTTTAATCATTCTGCTGATTTTACTTGTGGCCGTACCGATGATCGTCCTTGGCGGCAAAGCAGAATTCAGCGGTTCTGACGGTCAGGCAGAGGAACTGATTATGGAAGCTGACCCTGATTACGAGCCGTGGTTTTCACCGGTAATGGAAAGAATTTTTCCGGACGGCATTCCGTCTGAACTGGAAAGCCTGTTTTTCTGTCTTCAGGCAGCCATCGGTTCCGGAATCGTATGTTTCGCGATCGGATATATGGTCGCACGGTCAAAATATAAGAAAGAGGCATAGCGCTGATGACATCGATTGATAAATATGCATATATTTCAAAACTGAATAAGATGAATCCGATGCTTAAATTTGTGATTGCTGTTTTATCAATGGTTGTCTGCCTTGGCATGGATCATATTGCTGTTTCCGTTCTTATCTTTCTGGCAATGTCGTGGCTGACAGTGGCCAGAGGGAAAATCAGTTTGAAGTACTATGTGAAACTGCTGCGTATACCCCTGTTTTTTCTTGTGGTCGGTGTTTTGACGATTATTATTAATATCACATCCCAGCCTGCCGATCTTGTATCGATTCCTGTATTTTCGAAATATGTATCCATCAGCAGTGAGGGGCTTTTTACAGGTATTGTTCTCGTATTTAAGGCCTTTGGGACGGTGGCCTGTCTGTATTTCCTTTCACTGTCAACACCGATGTTTGAAATCACGCAGGTGTTTAATCAGCTGCGATGTCCGAAAATATTTACGGAGCTGATGCTGTTGATTTACCGGTTTATTTTCCTTCTGATGGATACAAGCCATATGATGGTCATTTCCGCGGATTCAAGGCTGGGGTATATGACGAAAAAGACATGGCTGAATTCGACAGGGATGATTGCCGGCAGTTTGTTTTTGAAGTCGTTTAAGCGGTCCATGCGTATGTACAATGCCATGGAAGCGCGGTGCTATGACGGAACGATTGAATTTTTAAACGAAGAAAAACCGGTCAAAAAGCGGCAGATTGTATTGACAGTGATATATTTCGTATGTATTCTGGCTGTCGGTATCATTTTCAGACTTAAAGGATGGATGCAGTGATGAATGAACTGATGAAAATAGAAGGACTGACATTTGAATATCCCGACGGATACAGGGCGCTGGATCATATTGATCTTGATATTTACAGCGGAGAAAAACTGGCGGTCCTCGGTGCCAACGGTGCCGGAAAATCGACGTTATTTTTAAATATGAACGGTATCCACAGTCCCACATCGGGACGTATTCTTCTTGAGGGAAAACCGGTAACTTATGATAAAAAGGGCTTAATTCATCTGCGGAAAAATGTCGGTATTGTCTTTCAGGATCCGGACAATCAGATTTTTGCTTCCACAGTCTATGGAGAAGTATCGTTTGGCGCACTGAATCTTGGATATTCCAAAGAAGAAGCACGTGAGCGTACATTGAAAGCCCTTGAATATATGAACATTCTTGATTTAAAAGACAGGCCGCCCCATTATTTAAGCGGCGGTCAGAAAAAAATGGTCAGCATAGCGGATATTCTTGTGATGGATCCGAAATTGATTATTTTTGATGAGCCGACGGCTGCCCTTGATCCGGTCAATGCCGAAAATCTTGAGATGATCCTTAAAAAAATCAGTGATGAGGGCCGCACAGTGGTATTATCGACCCATGATGTTGATTTTGCCTACCGATGGGCCGACAGGATCGCGGTATTTTCCAAAAGCCGGTTGTGCGCGGTCGGTACGCCGGAGGAAGTGTTTGGCAATGAGGAATTACTTGAGCAGGCAAATCTTAAAAAACCTGCTGTCTATGAAATATATGAAGCTTTAAAAGCGAAGGGAATTACGGGAAGAAGTACAGAGTGCCCAAAAGATGTTGAGGCACTGAAAAGTATCATCTATGGACATGTAAGTTAATCTATCCGATGGAGATGACTCCTTTGGAAAACTCTTAAAGAGTTCTGAAATTAGAAATGATTGGGAGATATTTTTATGTTACATGGCGGAAACTTTTATGGATTTACAGAAGATATAAAAAAAGAGCTTTTGGATTTTTCGGCAAACATCAGTCCTCTTGGTATGCCTGACAGTGTAAAGCAGGCCATTGAAGATGAGATGGCCAATGCGCTTCATTATCCTGACCCTGTGTCAGGGCGGTTGTCAAAGGCCATCGGGATGAAGATGAACATTGATCCTTTGTGGGTCATCTGCGGCAACGGCGCGGCAGATATTGTTTATCGTTTTGTATACGGTTTAAAACCGAAAAAGGCAGTTGTGATCCATCCGACTTTTGTTGAATATGAAGAAGCGATGCGGTGCATCGAAACAGAAATTATCAGTTATGATCTTTGCAGAAAAGATTTTAAAATCAGAGAAGATATACTGGATTTGATCAATAATGACATTGATGCTGTGTTTATCTGCAATCCCAATAATCCGACAGGTGTCCTGACCAAAAAGTCACTGCTTCTTGAGATCGCCGCAAAAACAGCACAGTGCGGCGCGTGGCTTGTGCTTGATGAATGTTTTCTTGATTTTACAGGCCGTGAAGATGAACTGTCACTGGTTCATGAACTTCAAGGTAATGACCGCCTGTTGATTTTAAAATCCTTTACAAAAATGTATGCGATTCCGGGGATACGTCTCGGGTTTGGCCTTTGTTCGAATCCTGAGGCTATTGAAAAAATGCGGAGAGCCGGGCAGTCCTGGGCTGTCAGTACACTGGCGGAATCGGCAGGAATTGCATTGTTAGATGAAGACGAGTATTGTACAAAGGTTATTTCATATGTGGACAGGGAAAGAAAATTCCTTGAGACAGAACTTGAAAAAATCGGTGTTGAATATATACACGGCAATGCCAATTATATGCTCATACATTGTCCGGGGGTGACGGATCTGTATGAGCGGCTTTTAAAAGAAAAAGTAATGATTCGTACATGCGGTAATTATAAAAATCTGGATACGGATTATTATAGAATTGCGATTAATGATCATGAATCAAATAAAGCCATGATCGAAAGAATGAAAAAAGTGCTTGTTTAGGCGGATTGGAGGCAGCAGATGAAACTGATATCATGGAATGTCAACGGGCTTCGTGCCGTTGTCGGCAAAGGCTTTACGGACATTTTTAATTCAATAGATGCGGATATTTTCTGTGTTCAGGAAACAAAACTTCAGGAGGGTCAGATACAGCTTGATCTTCCCGGATATCACCAGTACTGGAATTATGCGGTGAAAAAAGGTTATTCGGGAACGGCTGTATTTACAAAGGAAGAGCCGCTGTCCGTGACATACGGGCTCGGTATTGAGGAACATGACCAGGAAGGCCGTGTGATTACGCTGGAATTTGACAGATTTTATCTTGTCAATGTTTATACACCGAATTCAAAAGACGGTCTGGCAAGAATTGATTACCGGATGACCTGGGAAGATGATTTCAAGGCGTATCTTAAAAATCTGGAACAGACAAAGCCGGTCATTATGTGCGGTGATCTCAATGTTGCCAATGAAGAAATTGATTTGAAAAATCCGAAAACAAACCGGGGCAATGCCGGATTTTCGGATCAGGAGCGTTCAAAGATGAAAGCCCTTCTGTCAGACGGGTTTATTGATACGTTCAGATATTTTTATCCGGATAAGACAGGTGCTTATTCGTGGTGGTCCTACCGGTTTAATGCCCGCAAAAACAATGCGGGGTGGCGTATTGACTATTTTATCGTGTCAGAGTGCCTTAAGGCGTTTTTAAATGACGCACAGATATTAAGTGATGTTTACGGTTCCGATCATTGTCCGGTGATGCTTCGGATATTTGAGTAATTGACAGTTAAGACGAGGTGATGTAAAGTGGCAGCAAAGGCAATTATGGTTCAGGGTACGATGTCGAATTCGGGAAAAAGCTTTATTACAGCGGGGCTTTGCCGTGTATTTAAGCAGGATGGCTATAAGGTGGCACCGTTTAAGTCTCAGAATATGGCGCTGAATTCTTATATTACAAAAGATCAGCTGGAGATCGGGCGGGCACAGGCGATGCAGGCTGAGGCGGCGGGCATTGATCCGACAGTGGATATGAATCCGATTCTTCTTAAACCGACGAGTCATACAGGTTCTCAGGTCATTGTTAACGGTGAAGTCTGGGCGAATATGAATGCGATGGATTATTATCAGAGGAAAACGGAGCTTATTCCTGAAATCATGAAAGCATATAATAAGCTTGCGGATGAATATGATATTATTGTTATTGAAGGCGCGGGAAGTCCTGCGGAAATCAATCTCCATGAAAATGATATCGTCAATATGGGTATGGCAAAGATGGCAAAGGCACCGGTGCTGCTTGCCGGGGATATTGACCGGGGCGGCGTGTTTGCGTCACTTTACGGTACAGTCAAGCTGCTTGATGATGATGAGCAGAAAATGATCAAAGGAACAATTATCAATAAATTCCGCGGTGATGTAAAGATTCTTGAACCGGGGCTCCGGATGATTGAAGAGCGTACAGATATTCCTGTTGTGGGCGTTATACCGATGACCCATATTGATATTGATGATGAGGACAGTTTGTCTGAGCGTTTGAATATGACGTCTGCCGGTGAAGGCATTGATATCGCTGTGATAAAGATACCGCATATTTCAAATTTTACCGATTTTTCGGCGTTTGAGCGTATGGAACATGTGTCACTGAGATATGTCAGCCGTGGGGAGCAGCTTGGGACACCGGATCTGATCATTATTCCGGGTACTAAAAATACGATGGATGATATGTCGTGGCTAAGGGAAAACGGACTGGAAACGATGATTATCCGCAAATCGGAAGAAGGTGTTCCTGTCATCGGCATTTGCGGCGGATTTCAGATACTTGGAAAAAACCTTCTGGATCCGGACGGTGTTGAACATGGCGGTGAAATGCGCGGCATGGGGCTTCTTGATACAGAGACTGTGTTTGTGGATTCAAAGACACGGACACAGATTCACGGACAGGTCATTGGCGGCGGAGGATTTTTTGATACCCTCAAAGGGTTTGATGTGACCGGTTATGAAATTCATATGGGCGTTACAACAAATCTTGGCGGATGTGTTCCGTGTATCCGTCTTGAGGATGGACGAATCGATGCGCTGATGAATAAAGAAGGTACAGTATTCGGTTCATATCTTCATGGTCTGTTTGACAGTGAAGGTGTTGTCTATGCCATTGTATCCGGCCTGTTTGAGAAAAAAGGCATAACGATGGAAGATTATCATTTTGATCTTTCGGCGTACAAGGAAGAACAGTATGATAAGCTGGCGGATCTTGTCAGAAATTCGCTGGATATGGAAAAAATATATGAAATTTTAAATGCGGGTGTATAAATCATCTGAGGGTTTTGAGAGGAGAGAGATTATGTCAGAAAGAGGTTTAATTCACATTTATCACGGTAACGGTAAAGGAAAAACGACGTGCGGAATGGGGCTGTGCGTGCGTGCGGCAGGTGCGGGGAAAAAAGTGCTGATTTATCAGTTCCTTAAAAACAGCCATTCCAGTGAGCTGAACATTTTGAGAAATGTTCCGGGCATTACTGTGATGGAAGGCAAAGAAGATGCAAAGTTCACCTTTCAGATGACAGAAGAAGAAAAGGCGGAAAACAAAAAGTATTATATTCAGAAGTTTCAGGAAATATGCCGGAAGGCGGTCGATGAGGACTATGATGTTTTGTTTCTTGATGAGAGTCTGCATGTGATCAATAAAGATATGCTTGATGAGGAACTTGTTCTGGACTTTTTGAAAAATAAACCGGAAAAGCTGGAAATTATCATGAACGGATACCATCCGAGCGAAAAGCTTCAGGAAGCAGCAGATTATATCTCACTGATTCAGAAAGAAAAGCATCCGTTTGATCAGGGTATTCCGGCGAGAGTAGGTATTGAGAAGTAGTACGGAATGCATGAATAGGAGATGGAAAAAATGCTTGATAATATACAGATTGTAAAACCGACAGAAATTGAAAAACGCAGTATGGAGATCATTACGTCAGAACTTGGCGGGCGTACATGGCCGGAACCGGAGTTTTCAGTTGTTAAACGCTGTATCCATACATCTGCGGACTTTGATTATGCGGATCATCTTGTGTTTTCAGAAAACAGTACAAAGATTGCGATGGAGGCCATTAAACGCGGCGCAACGATTGTTACGGATACGCAGATGGCAGCAGCAGGTATTAATAAAAAGACGCTGGCAAAATTCGGCGGCAGCGTGCGCTGTTTTATGAGTGATGACGATGTGGCTTTGGAGGCAAAGGAACGCGGTGTGACAAGAGCGTCCATCTGTATGGAAAGAGGCGCAAAAATCGAAGGTCCGGTCATTTTTGCAATCGGTAATGCACCGACGGCGCTGATTCGCCTGTATGAAATGATTCAGGAAAAAACAGTTGATCCGGCACTGATCATCGGTGTTCCTGTAGGCTTTGTCAATGTTGTGGAATCTAAAGAACTGATTATGAAAGCCGGCGTACCTTACATTGTTGCGCGCGGGCGCAAGGGCGGCAGCAATATTGCGGCAACCATCTGCAATGCGCTGATGTATGCATGCAGGGAGTGATACAATGGCGATCGATCTGGCAGCAGCGACAGCTGCTTTTCAGAAATTTATTAAAGCTTATGATATTTCCGATGACAGAATCAGGCTTAAGGTCGTCCATACATTTGCGGTAAAAAAATCATGTGCTGACATAGCGGCAGGGCTTAGACTCGGTAAAGAGGATACGGAGCTTGCCATTTTGATCGGCCTTTTGCATGATGTGGGACGATTTGAACAGCTGCGTCAGTTTCATTCATTTATGGACAGTGAAACGGTGGACCATGCAAAGCTTGGTGTTCAAATGCTGTTTGAGGAAGGGCTGATCCGTCAGTTTATTAAAGATGATACTTATGACAAAATCATTTTTGAAGCGATTGATAATCATAATTGTTATGCCATAAGGGATGGCTTAAGCGAGCGGGAGCTTTTGCATGCAAAGATTATACGGGATGCGGACAAACTGGATAATTACCGTGTAAAGCTTGAAGATAAGGTTGAGACAATGCTTGATGTTACGGCAGATGAAGTCGGCGCGGCGCCGCTGACAGACATTGTTTATGAAATGGCAGAAAACAGAAAGTCTGTATTATCTTCGGAGCGTAAAACACCGGCGGATATGTGGCTGTCCTATATTGCGGTGACTTTTGATATTTATTTTGACTGTACATTAAAGATTATTCTTGATCATGAATGGATTGATAAGATTGTGGACAGGATTGAGTATACCAATGCTGATACAAAATATAAAATGAACAAAATCCGGCAGATTCTGCAGGATTATATGAAGGAAAGGGTGGAAAGATATGATAAAGATTGACATATTTTCAGGATTTTTAGGTGCCGGAAAAACGACCCTGATCAAAAAGCTTCTCGAGGAAGCTTTTAAAGATGAACAAGTTGTTCTGATTGAAAATGAATTTGGTGAGATTGGTATCGACGGCGGATTTTTGAAGGATGCCGGTATTGAAATTACAGAAATGAACTCAGGCTGTATCTGCTGTTCTTTAGTAGGTGATTTCGGACGCGCACTGACAAAAGTGATTGATGAGTATCATCCGGATAGAATTTTAATTGAACCTTCAGGCGTAGGCAAGTTGTCTGATGTTATGGCTGCGGTGCAGAAAATTACTGTCGAAGGTGAAGTTGAGCTGAACAGCCTTGTGACCATTGTGAATGGTTTAAAATGCAAAGTATTTATGAAAAACTTCGGGGAGTTTTTCTCAAATCAGGTCGAGTACGCCAAAACGATTATTTTGAGCCGTACACAGAATATGACGGAAGAAAAACTGGAAGCAGCGGTGAAGCTGCTCCGTGAGCACAATGAGGATGCGGCAATCATTACAACACCTTGGGAGGAACTGAACGGTGCTAAAATTCTGAACGTTATGGAGCAGAAAATCTCCCTTGCCGATCAGATTTTCGAAGAAGAAGAAATCTGTCCGTGCTGCGGCCATCACCATGAAGAAGGCGAGGAATGCCATGATCATGAACACCATCACGACCATGACCATGACCATCATGACCATCATGACCATGAACACCATCATGACCATGACGATCATGACCACGACGACCACGAGCATCATGACCATGATCACCATGATCACGACCACCATCATGACGATGAATGCTGCGGACACCATGATCACGACCATCATCACGACGATGAATGCTGCGGACATCATGATCATCACCATCATCATGATCACGGACATCATCATGCAGATGATGTGTTTACAAGCTGGGGTGTCGAAACACCGCACAAATTTACAAAAGAAGAAATGGACATTGCTCTTAAAGCATTGTCAGAAACAGCAGAATACGGACATGTACTTCGTGCAAAAGGTATGGTCGCAGGCGCGGACGGCCAGTGGATCTACTTTGACCTTGTGCCGGAAGAATATGAAATGCGTGCTGGCGCACCGGAGTATACCGGAAGAATATGTGTCATCGGTACAGATTTGAAAGAAGATGCTTTAAAAGAGCTGTTCCATATTTAAAGAGGTGAGCATTGTGGAAAAGCCAAGTACACTTGTGTTTTTGATTACCGGATTTCTGGATTCGGGGAAATCGACATTTATCAGAGATCTTTTAATCGGTCAGGAATTTACGGAAGGCGAGAAAACACTGCTGATTCTTACTGAGGAAGGCGAAGAGGAGTTCGATGAAAAAGAGCTTGCCGGGGTTAATGTTGATCTGGTGACCGTCGATTCCAAAGAAGAGTTTACATCGGAATTTTTAAATAACTGTAAGGGCTATTACCGTCCGAAATATGTATTTATAGAATATAACGGCATGTGGAAAATGGACGATATCCTGGATATGGATATGCCGGAAGGCTGGATGCTCAATCAGATTGTAACCATGGTCGACGGTACGACTTTTGAGAGCTATCTTGCCAATATGAAGCCGTTATTATTTGATATATTTGCTGTTTCGGAGATGATCTTCTTCAATCGATGTACACCGGATATGCAGCTTGCGATGTACAGGCGAAGTATCCGCGCGGTCAACCGCCGTGTTCAGATCGGATTCGAGGATATGGAAGGCAATCCTATCGATATCGGCAAGGAGGAGCTGCCATATGATATCAATGCCGATGTGATCGAGATTGCCGATGAGGATTTTGGCGTTTTTTATGTGGATATTCTTGATGAGCCGGAAAAATATGTGGATAAGATGGTATCTTTTAAAGGCAAAGCCTATTTAAGTAAGGAGTTCCCGGAAGGTTATTTTGTACCGGGCCGCCATGCGATGACATGCTGTGCCGATGATATCCAGTTTATCGGTTTTGCCTGCAAAACAAAATATATTGATAAGTTTAAAACCAATATGTGGCTTCAGATCACGGCAATGGTGAAGTATGAATACTTTCCGTCATACCATGGCAAAGGACCGGTGCTTTATTTAAAACGGGCGGTCAGTGCGCAAAAACCTGAAGAAGAGCTTGTTTATTTCGGATAAAAAATTATACTGTAAAATGTCATCAAAGGATATAATAACGAGGGAGGAATAAATATGTTTTGTCTGCAGTGCGGTGCTCAAAATGATGATCGCAGTTTATATTGCTATAAGTGTGGAAAACCACTGGTACAAAAAAGTGAGCCTGTGAATACAAATGAATCTGTCCGAAGAAAGAAAGAAGTTAAAGAAGAGGAATCATCAGGTTGGGATGCCCAGGATTTTATGGCAAATGAAGAAGAACCGATGATCGATGGATATGGAAGCGGGGATATAACCGGCGGAAATGATGAGACAGAAGTTCTTTCATCACAGGCAGGATATGATTATGATAATCTTTCCGGTGCACCAACAGATATGAATCATATGCAGGACAGCAATATGTCACAGGAAATGAACGGTACACCATACAGCAATACGGTTCCGGAAATGAACGGTACACCATATGGCAATACGGTTCCGGAAATGAACGGTGTACCATACGGCAATACAGCGCAGGGAATGAAGGGTCCTTCATATGACGGTTCAATGCAGAACATGAATGGTATGCAAGGATATCCTCAGCAGGGAATGATGCAGCAGCAGGGTCCTAAAGTGCTTACAGGCGGCAGGGCGTTTGGCATCATGTGTCTGAATTTTCTGCATTTGATTCCTGTATTGGGGACGATTGCCTATATTATTATTATGATCGTATTGGCATGCAGCAAGAAGGATCCAAACAGAGCAGCCATGTGTAAAGGTGTTATTATATGGTTCTTTGTACCGATCATTCTTACAATCATTTTTATGATTATATTTGGCGGTACAATCGCTGCGGTATTGGCAGAGTACGGACTAATATAATCTACGGGATAACAGGTTGAATACACAGTCCGGTAAAAATAAATAGGGTATGTCATTGAAACTCTCCATTGCTCTTACAGGCGACGGAGAGTTTTTTTGATATATAGCCGATAGAAAAAATCATATTTTTCTTGTAAATAACGAAAAAATGATTATAATAATTATTAGATTAGAATATAATTAGAATATGATTAGATTATGATTAGAATTGGTCGGAGGATACATGATGGTTGCGGAGAATAAAACAACTGAATTCAAGAGAGAATATGTTGAAGATATCAAAAATACAATTATAGCTTTTGCAAATTGTGACGGCGGTACACTCTACATTGGTGTGAACGATGATGGAACGGTCTGTGGCGTTGATAATATTGATAGTACAATGCTGCGTGTAACCAATGCGATTAGAGATGCCGTGCGTCCGGATGTTACTATGTTTGTAGAATGCAATAATGATTTCATGGACGATAAGCCTATTGTGCGTGTAACTGTCCAGCGAGGTACAGCAAGACCATATTATTTGCAGGGAAAAGGAATTCGTCCGGAGGGCGTTTATGTTCGCCAGGGAGCATCCACAGTTCCGGCAACAGATGTTGCTATCCTGAATATGATTAAGGAGACCGGTGGTGATAGCTATGAGGAGGCCCGGTCTCTCAATCAGTGTCTTACTTTTAATAAAGCTGCCGATTTCTTTGAAAAGCGGAAAATAGAGTTTGAAAAAGCTCAAATGCGTACACTTCACTTGATTGGTGAGGATGATATGTTCACTAATTTGGCATTTTTGTTGTCCGATCAGTGCACACATATGATTAAAATGGCTGTTTTTGAGGGCAGCAAGAAGTCTGTCTTTAAGGATCGCAAAGAATTGTCAGGGTCTCTTTTTGAGCAGCTGGAAGAAGCTTTCGACTACATTGATCGTTACAATCGTACCCGTGCAGAATTTTCCGGGTTGGATCGGTTAGATATGCGAGATTATCCGCCGGAGGCCATTCGTGAGGCGTTATTAAATGCTATTGTCCATAGGGACTATTCTTTCAGCGGCTCTACGCTGATCAGTATTTTTGAAGACCGCATTGAATTCGTGACAATCGGCGGTTTGGTGAAAGGAATTACATTGGATGATATAAAACTTGGCGTTTCTGTATTGCGCAATCAGTATTTAGCAAATATCTTCTATCGTTTGCGATTGATTGAAGCATATGGTACGGGAATTCTTAAAATCAATGAATGTTATGATGATTATGATGTGAAACCTCTGATTGAAACAACAGGCAATGCGTTTAAGATTACACTTCCTAATACAAATTTTCATGCAGAAGAACAGAAAGTCTCGCATACGCCTAAAACGAGTGGTTCTGACAGTGTGACAAAAAAACAAGAACGAATGCATACTGTTTTGAATCTATGCCGCAGTAAAGGCTTTATTGTTCGCAGAGATGTAGAAATGGCACTGGGTGTGTCTCAATCAACGGCAATCTTGCTTTTGCGGGAATTAACCGATGCCGGGATGTTGATCAAAAAAGGGAATGCTAAAAATCTGCGATATTACGCAAACAAATAAACAAGTGACGATTAAAAATAATATATTAAAAATGTTAATTTATACATGCCAAAAACGACAAAATTATCGAAAAAATCGAAATGAAACTCAAGTATATTGACAATTATAACAAATTATAATAAATTATAATTAAAATATATAAATAATTACCAAAATGAGGGAGGAGTTTTATGAAACGGTTTGCGGCAATGTTATTAACATTAGGACTTGTAGTTCAAACTGTGTTTTCGGGGGCTGTGACAGTTCATGCACAGGAAACAGACAAGGATGCGTCAAAGTATGTAACGCTTGGCGGCGAATGGCATTTCAAGCTGTATCGTACATATAGCAGGATGTTTCAGTATTTTCCGTATGGGATGGTTGATGTGACGTGGGAAGATAGTGATGCAGCACAGCTGCCGTCTGCTTCAAGCTGGCAGAGCTGGGAAGTTGTTTCAATGCCGTCGGACAACACAGCAACGGGAGGTTTGCTGGAGCTTGAAAGACCGTCTGGCGATGAAGTTGTAGAGGCTGATGCGGCAAATGAGCCTTCTGAAGAAAATGTATCCGATGTGACAGACGAATCTTCAGAAAATGAAAATACAAATAATGAGGGTGTTTCAGAAGAAACGGATGGTACAGCAGACAGCGGTGCTAAAGAAGATGCTGATGGCACCAAGGAAACAACAGGTGAATCCGAAGCAGCGGAAATTGAAGCAAAAGACAGTGAGTCTGCAGCGGAAAGTGAAGCAAAAGAGAGTGAGCCTGCATCAGAAAGTGAAGCATCCGCGGAATACGCATCAACTGAGAATGAATCCGATGTGAAGACGGAAGCTGAGATTTCTTCAAGAGAAGTACAGATGCTTCAGGCACCGGAAGACGGAGATGATATCAGTAAAAAACTTCTGCCAAGCTGGTCAGAAGCCTGGGTATGCAGAAATTTCACATTGCCTGCGGATTTTACAAGTGATGAAAATGTGACATTACTTCTTGGAATTATTGATGACCTTGATGTTGTTTATATTAACGGGCATCTTGTTGCGGGAAGCGGATTTAAAGATGGCAATGGCAGCAAAACATTGAACATTTCTCCGACAGGCGGATTTGACTACAGCGCTGATACACCGGCTGAAAATAAAGTGATGTTTGAGAAATCCTACTGGGAAGTACAAAGAGAGTACAGTATTCCTTCAAAGTACTTAAATCAGGGCGGAACAAATGAAATTTGTATTCGTCTGTATAATAATAATGGTTACGGCGGTTTTTACAGCGGCAATAATTATGCAATCTGCGGTAATGATATGGCTGTGCGTGCATTAAAAGGGCTGCCTGTTAATAAAACAGAGTCGGAAGCATTAAATAATGTTGTGGAAAAACAGAAAGCGGCATTAGCAGCAGGTGATATTGAGGCTTATGCAGCGACAATTTCAGAAGATTACCACAATGATGCGGATTCAAAAGCTGATAAAGTTGCCGAGATACAGGCAATGATGGATCAGTACAGCAATATTTCCGTAACGGATGAACAGACGGCTGTCTATACCGATGACGAAGGAAATTACTGGTATTCAGCACTCCGTACGATCAAAGGTGTGAGACGTGATCAGAGCGAAAGTCCTGAAAACGATATCAGTTTTGCTCCGGGTGGTGTAGAAACAATCCAGTCGGGTTCTGTGGAGATATGTTATGCGGTTGTCGGCGGCAATGCTCTGGAAAGAGGAAACTGGAGCAGATGTTATTCTACCAGTTATGATTCCGGGCTGTTTGGCAAGAAACTTTCTTATAGTATTTATCTGCCGACGGATTATTATACAAATCCGGATCGTAAATATCCGGTTGTTTATCTGCTCCATGGTATTAATTCCAGCAGCAGTTCATTTGTAAAAGTTGACGGCATTGCGGGATTTATGGATGACCAGATCAATTCGGGAAATATTACAGAAATGATCGTTGTCATGCCGGATTCGGGTAAAAATGCATTCTACAAAGATACAGATCTGAACCCTTCAAAAACAGATGAAACAGGACCTTGGCGTACACATTTGACAGATGAGATACGCAGTGAGGTTGAAACGAATTACAGAACATTAAACGATGCCAAATTCAGAGGTCTTACAGGTATTTCCATGGGTGGTTTCGGTTCTGTCAGCGTAGGTTCGTTATTCCCTGAACTTTATTCTTCAGTAGCATCACATATGGGTGCGGTTACAGATGAAGCTCTGGGATATCTGAAGGGATTGACACCGGAACAGCTTAAAGCTTATGATTTTTATCTGGACTGCGGTCTTCAGGATACGATGGTTCAGTATCAGTGGACAGTGAATGCTCATGAATATCTTGACAGTATGGGTAAAGAACACGGATATGATCTGCGTGACGGCGGCCACAACAGTGCCTTTTACATGGCAGGAATGCCGTATTCCATGAAGATGCACAGTGACCATTTCCTTAAAAACGGTTTATTTGAAGCAGAGAAAACGGGAGAATCCGTGACATTTGATAAAAATACAAAAGGTGAGAATCACAAAAACTTACAGCTGCCTATGAAACTCAATGGTAACGTTGTTGTTTCTATTGACGGACTCGGGGAAAATGATTATCAGGTTGTCGATGACCATATTATACTGCTTAAAGACTGGCTGGCCGGATTGGGCGCAGACAGTGAAATTACAGTTCATTTGTATAGCGGAAAAAATTATACATTTGGTGTCAAATTAACAGATACGACGCAAATTCCTGAATCAAAAGATCCGTCGGAGACCAAAGACCCGTCAGAGACAAAAGATCCATCGGAAACGAAAGACCCGTCAGAGACCAAAGACCCGTCAGAGACAAAAAATCCGTCGGAAACAAAGGCACCGACAAATTCGGGCAAGCCTTCAAAGACGGATGCTGTAAAGACCGGTGATACTGTGAATTTGTATGTGATTTTTGCCGTATTTACAGGTTCAGTAATACTGGCAGCTGCTATGATGTTTGTGATTGTCAGGAAAAAAAGATACAATAAAAAATAAATGAGTGCATAGCGCGGATTTTATAAAAATTTAAAGATATTTTCCAAAGGACACTTCACATTCGAAGTGTCCTTTGCTGCATTTGCGCACCAAGGGCGTGCGATGACGGGATGATTGATGGAAAATATCCATACAGAAGAATCAGGATACATAGCGTTTATGATTGCTAAAATGACAGACTAAGCCGTATCGTTTTTTTTGTACTGAGTAGTGGGGAGGAAATTTTATGCTGATAATGTTTAAGGTGAAGAATTATGCATCTTTTAAAAATGAGGCTGTTCTGGATATGCGTGCCACTTCGTATATACAGCATCCTTCACATGAAATACCTGTAGACGAAAAGCTGTGCCTGTTAAAAACAGCGGCGATCTTTGGTGCCAATGCTTCAGGAAAATCGAATCTGATTCTTGCTATGGATTTTTTTGGACAATACATTCTTTCACAGCTTATGAATAGAGAGAAAGAAAATCTTTTGAACAGCAAACAGGTTAAAAAGAAGGTTATTCCCTTTTTGCTGGATAGCGATGTCAAAAAGGCATCCGAATTTGAAATCACTTTCCTTAATAATGATAAGCAGTTTAGATATGGATTTGAATGTGATTCGGATATTGTTTATAGTGAGTGGCTGTTTATTGATGATAAAAAAGTATTTGAGCGTACAGGAACAAAGATAATATTTGGCAGATTATATCAGAAAATACTGGGAGCATACAAAACAGTACCTGCAGAAAGATTATATATTGCTGTATTGGATTATTTCCTTGACAGGGCGGATAAGAAAGTTATTCTTGACGATTTTATTTCTTTCTTTACAGATGCATATACAGTGTTTGCGGAAACGACATTTGAAGCGGGAAATTATGATATGTGCAATCAATGGCTGTGCTTTGATGAGATTGCTGAAAATCAAGTTTTAAAAAGACAGGTTGAAAAATGTCTTCAGATGCTGGATACCGGTATCAGCCGCATTGAGGTAGAAACAAAGGACAGGATAGATGTCCATACCGGCAGGACAAAAAAAGTTTATTTGCTTTCGATCGTTCATAATGTCTATGACGATAACGGAAATGTCACGGGAGAGAAAATTTTAGGGATGAATCATGAATCAACAGGTGTGATTCGTTTCATTGTATATATCCAAAACACGGTCAGAATGATTTTAAACGGGGGTGTGCTGGTCATCGATGAAATGTCGGCACGGCTGCATCATATGGCGGAGAAGCTGATGACAGATATATTTTGCTCGAATCAAAATAAAAAAGCACAGTTGATTTTTACGACAAATGATGTTTCGCTGCTCAATAATAATCAGTTTCGACGGGATGAGGTGATGTTTATTGAAAAAAACAGGCGGGGCGAATCGAAATTGTATGCTTTGTCAGATCTGAAGGTGCGGGAAGATGCTACATTTGGCAAAGATTATCTTCAGGGAAAATACGGGGCGGTTCCTGATATTGATTTTAAAAAAATGAAAAAAATTTGATGAGGGACAAACTAAAACAGTGTTGAGATATTGTGAAATTATACCTGTGTTCTTTTCAAATATCTCCTTCAGGATTGTAAGATTGCTTTCTTTTCAAAAAACGGGTGGCAAAATGCCACCCGTTTTTACAAAGTATATATTTGAGCAGTTTCTATTAACCAGCTAACTGCCCTGCCAACTCCTGAACTTTTGCGAGCGTCAGTTCTGTAGCTCCTATCATCTGCATAAATAATCCCATGCCTTAAACGATAGTTCATACAGGAACATCAGTTTGCTGTCGGTAAAAGAGATATTCAGCAGTTCTTCTATTTTTTTGATCCGGTAAAAAAATGTACTGCGGTGCAGATGCAGTGCTTCGGCGGCTTTTGTGGCATTTCTGTCGTTATCCAGATAGGCCCTCAGTGTCGGAATAAATTCTGTATGGTATTCATTGTCATAGGCCTGCAGGTGGTGTATATGGTAATGAATACCCGCTTCAAGACCGGTAGTGTCGCTGCTGTGGAATAAATACATCGGGAACAGGTCCGCAGCGAAGTAAAGGCTGTCTTCGGTATAAAAGTTTTCACCAAGCTCCAGTGCGTTCAATGCCTGAATATAAAATATATGTATTTTCAAAATATCCGAAAACGGCTGGCTGATGCCGACCTGCATGTGGTTCAGCATGGCAAAATCACGGAGCTTTTCAGTGAATTTTTCGTCTAAGGAGATTGGCTTGTCCTGATTTAAAAACAGGACGATGGCATCTTTATAAACAACGGACATACTGTTTGGATAGCTGTGACGAAGATTTGCAATCTGACGTTTATTGAACAAATCACTGTCATGGGGTTCGGTGCATTTTAAGACCATGATACAGAAAAATTTGCAGAATTTTCTGTCAAGCAGTTCAAGACGTGCGCTGATGATATTGACATCATCAAAATGGCCTTCCAGCAAATCCACAAGAAAGGTTTCGTATTTTAAGCCGGTGCGTGTGACGAAAAAATCATGTTTCTGCATTTCTACAGCGCAGATATCTGCCAGGGCCGTTGTCAGACGAAGTTCATAATCGCTGGCAGAATGGTTGCTGGGCAGTGCAACAGCGACATGGCCGGCCATGACATTTTGTATACGGATGGCACAGAAAATCCACTGATTTTCCGGATGATCTTCGGAAGTGACACAAAAGGCCGAACGATTCTGGTAAATCATGGATTCAAAATGATTGCTGCGCAGGCTTTCAATTTCGTGATCGCTTAAGTAGGCGTGGGTGTTATTTTTGGATATACCATAGGGAAATGATTCCATCATTGGTGAGGTTTCTATAAAGTTGTAGCTGGCATCACATACATTAATCGGACTGTGCAGGTAGTTTTCAGCAAGCGCAATGACATCTTTCAGACCGTTGCTGTGATAAAGGGCAGCATATAGAACACCGATCTGATGTTCAAGAAGGGTTTCCTCCTTAATATAGCTGTGTACAGCCTGATATAAATCACCGGCATCTGGCAGCTTTGAGAAAATAATCGTGTTGAAGGACGGTGGCATCAGATCAGACTGTTTTACAGTTGTCAGCAGGTAAATTTCGCTGCCCGGCGGCGGACACGGCAATGATTTGGAAAACTGTCCGGGATCGCTGCACAGATATATTTGATCACTGTCATAAATTGTATGTTCGTTAATGAATTCTATATTATGTATATATTTTTCACCATCGTAAGTATTTAAAATAATGGTCTGATATTTTTCGCGGATAAATTCCGTGATTTTTTTTAACTTTATCAAGATTCATCGCCCCCATATACTTAAAACATGCTCCGCAAAATGAAAAAACACATTCAGACAAATGTTGAAAATAAAAAATACAGACCGATATATTTTCAACGTCGGTTTGAAGAAATTTTTGTATTTCAGTGCTATAATAATTACAGCTTAACATGATAAAACTGCGTTGTCAAAAGAAATCGCGCCGGCGGTGATAAAATATGGACAGACAGTCAACATTTGTCTGATATCGAATATCATTTATACGGAGTCTTTAAGGGAAGAAAGCTTCTGATTCGATAGACTATATGATGATGCCGCCGGTCACAAAAACTTGATGGAGGGAAAATAACATGGCAGTAATTACAATTGACGGTATCCGTCTGGAAGTACCGGAGCACAAAAATGTGTTGGACTGTGCCCTGGAAGCGGGAATTTATATTCCGCATTTGTGCCATCATCCGAATTTGCCGGAAAACGGTTCCTGCCGTATGTGTATTGTTGAGGTTGAAGGTGAAGAAAAACCGGTAACATCATGTACATTAAAAGCAAGAGATGGTTTAGTTGTACGGACAAAAAGTGAACAGCTTTCAAAGCTTCGTTCTCTGGCGCTTGAGCTGCTTCTTTCAGGCCACCCTGAAGACTGCTCCACATGTCCGAAGTATGGTAACTGCGAATTGCAGACATTGATCCAGTACATAGGCGCGACAAATTCAAGAATGCGCTGCCGTTCTAAAGGTTTTAAACAGGAAGAAAGCAACCCGCTTCTGATTCACGATATGAACCGCTGTGTTCTTTGCGGACGCTGCGTCAGAGCATGCAACGACCTTCGCGGTGTCGGTGTGCTTCAGTATCAGAAGAAAGACCTTGAGACTTATGTCGGTACACTGCACAACAAATTACTTAAAGATGCGGACTGCCGTTTCTGCGGTGCCTGTGCGGAAGTCTGTCCGACCGGTACGATCAGAGATAAAGTTCAGCTTTTAAATACAAAAGCTAAAAAAGAGGATCTGATTGTTCCTTGTAAAGCCGCATGTCCGGCACATACAGATGTACCGAGATATATCCGTTATGTCAAAGAAGGAAAATATGATGAAGCAGCCGCTGTTATCCGCGAAAAGGTACCGTTCCCTAAAGCACTTGGTTATATCTGTAATCATGTATGTGAACTGGACTGCAAGCGGAAAGAAGTTAATGAAGCAATGTCCATCAGAAATATTAAACGTTACGCGGCAGACCATGATACAGGCGCATGCTGGAAGGGTAAAGGCAAACAGCTTCCGGATACCGGCAAAAAGGTTTGTGTTGTCGGCGCAGGTCCTGCAGGTATGACAGCTGCATATTACCTGAGAAAACAGGGTCATGACGTGACAATTAAAGAGGCACTGCCGACTGTGGGCGGTATGATGGGTTATGGCATTCCCGCGTACAGACTGCCAAGAACGATTATCGAAGAAGAATTTAATATTATCAGTGAAGCGGGCGTGAAGCTGGAAGTCAACACAAAGGTTGAGAAACCGGTTGAACTTTTGAAGGAATATGACGCAGTACTGATGGCGATCGGTACACATCAGGGTGTTCGTCTTCCGATGGAAGGCAACAGTCTATCAGGCGTTCTTATCAATACAGAATTTTTAAGAAATGCCAGCATGGGCAAAGAAACAGGCATGGGCAAAAAAGTCATCGTCCTTGGCGGCGGCAATGTTGCCTTTGACTGTGCGAGAACTGCAAAACGTCTCGGTGCCGAAGAAATTCATCTTGCATGTCTTGAAGCAAGAGAAGTGATGACTGCCGACGATGAGGAAATCGAGCAGGCACAGGAAGAAGGCATCTTCGTACATCCTGCACAGACATTTGAACGTATCACAGGTGATACGGCAGTGACAGGTGTTGACTTTATGGATGTGGCATCATTTACTTTTGATGAAAACAGAAGAGCAATCATTGAAAAGGTCGAAGGATCGGAACATCATATCGATGCGGATACGGTGATTTTTGCAGTCGGACAGCGCTCGGACATTTCCGAAGATGCGGGACTTAAGCTTGGCAGAGCAAACAGCATTGCTGTTAAAGAAGGTACACTGGCTACAGAAACCGAAGGTATTTTTGCGGCAGGTGATACCGTATACGGAACCAAATCCGTTATCATGGCCATTGCTTCCGGCCGTGACGCAGCAAGCCAGATTGATAAGTATCTCGGCGGTGACGGCGATATTTCCGAAGTGCTGGCACCGGTGGAAACACCTGACGGTTATATCGGCCATGTGGAAGGCTTTGGTAATCTCAAACGCTGCGGTACAGAAGTAGAATCTGCAGAAAGCAGACAGGATAACTTTGATTTGTTTGATCATGGTATTTGCGACAGCAATATTTGCGGTGAAGCAAGCCGGTGTCTGCAGTGTGACTTAAGACTGCAGATTGCAGCGCCGAGACTCTGGTCAGCATATGACAATAAGGGGGCAGAATCATGATGAATTTAAGTATTGAAGAAATCATTGAAAAAGTCAAAGCTGCAAATCTGAAAGAGTTTGGTGTTTACCATGAGGATATTGTAGATAAATGGCATAAAATCATTGCATCGGCAGCGGACTGGGAAGGCGATATGGCGCTGGCAGCCGGACTTGATAACTGTGATACAGACAGAATGCTTCTTGTTCTTTTAAAAGAAGACGCAGATAAGGTGATCTCAGGTATGCTTCTTGCGGCTAAGGTTCTTGGCGCAAAACATCTTGAACTGCATGTTCCGGAAGGTGAAAGTGAACTTCGCGCATCATTGGGAGAAAAATGCGCGGATCAAAATATTGAAGTCGTTGAAGGTTTTATCAATACCCGTGCATTCAGAGGCAAAGCCATTCACCATATCGAAACAATGAAGGCACTGGCTGAAATCGCTGAGGGCTGCTATGAGCCGGGAACGTTGACAGTCATTAAGCGCGATGGTAAAATGAATACAGCAGTAAAAACAGCCTTTGGCACAAAAATTGCAGATATGATCGGCGATGTTTCAGATGTCAAAGGTGTGATGATCGGAACAAAACTGTATGATAAAGCGACAGCTCTGGAAGTTGTTATTGATGAAAATTTAAGTGTCGGTAACGGTGTGATAACTTTGATTTCTGATAAGCAGTGTATCATTGCAGAGGCGGAAAAGCTGCTTCTTAAAGAGAGACAAAACGGATGCGGCAAATGTACTTTCTGCCGTGAAGGTCTTGGACAGCTCCATACAATGACAAAAGAAATCACACTTGGCCAGGGTAAAGCATCATATCTTGATATGATGAAAGAAATCGGTGAAGCAATGGCATTTTCCACACTTTGCTCCGTAGGACAGACAGGCGCGCAGTTTACCCTTGATTCTATGGAAAAGTTTGCCAATGAATATACAGACCACATTAAAAAGAAAAAATGTACAGCCAACGTATGCAGCGCGTTTATGTCCATTTACATTGACCCGAATACATGTACAGGCTGTGAGGAATGCGCGGATGTATGTCCGGTTGATGCCATTGAAGGTAAATCCGGTTATATTCATATGATTGATGAGTTTGAATGTACAAAGTGCGGCAAATGTATCAGTGCCTGTGATGAGGAGGCCATCATACAGACGACCGGCCGTGTGCCGAAGCTGCCGACAAGACTTGTCAAAGTCGGAAAGTTTAAAAAGAGATAGCCGGATAAGACCATATGAGTCATGGATATATTTAAAAGAAATAACATGTAAGTCCATAAAGAAAAGGCGTATATGCTTAAAATAGATAAAACGGGGTTAACCCTTATTATAGCAGAGATGCATGGCGTTTCTGAAAAATAAAAATTGGAGGTAGTTACAATGAAGAAGATGGAAGCAGATGTTATCGTTGTTGCAGCAGGTCCTGCAGGTCTTGCAGCAGCCATCACAGCAGGGGAAAATGATTTAAAAGCAATTGTATTTGAAAAATCAAATACAACAGGCGGTGCAGCCAATATGGGTATGGGACCTCTTGGTATCGGCACAAAGATCCAGAAAAACAGTTTTTGTGACATCACAAAGGATGAGGCAATGGATATTCATATGAAATATACACATTACCGTGTCGATGGTGATCTTGTTCAGACATATTTTGAAAAATCAGCAGATACAATCGAATGGCTTGAAGACATGGGCGTTGAGTTTGCAGGTGCTTTCAAATACTTCAAAGAATCAGCAGCAACATGGCATATCGTTAAACCGGAAAACGGCGTGATCGGACCTCGTGCAGCAGGCCCTATGGTTCGTATCATGACAGAAAAAGCAAAAGAACTGGGTGCTGAAATTTATCTTGAAACACCGGTGAAGAGCCTGATTATGGAAGACGGCAAATGTGTAGGTGTTAAGGCTGAATCAAAAGACGGCGAAGAAATCGAAGCAAGAGCAAAAGCTGTTGTTGTTGCTACAGGCGGTTTCGGTACAAACAAAGAAATGATCAAAGAACACTTTGGTTATGATCTTTGGGAAAACTTCTTCCCATTCAACGTTCCGGGTACAAGCGGCGACGGTCTGAATATGATGTGGGATGCAGGCGCAAAGAAGTTTGGTGCCAATGTTGAAATGATTTATCAGTTAAAAGATAACTTAAACTGGTTCCTTCTTGATGCCGTACTCCGTCAGCCAAACCTGCTGATCAACCAGCGCGGTGACCGTTTCATGGATGAAGGTCAGATGGGCAATACAACATATACAGGTAATGCCATTGCACTGCAGCCGGGCAACTATGCATACTGCATCATGGATGGCGCAATCCTTAAATACTATAAGAAAAATGGTCCGGATATCTTTGATATCGTACATCCGGAAGAAGCATTCCTTGCAGTTGACGGTGAGTTTGACCGTGCGGAAGCAGAAGGCTATGACGGATTTATCCGTGCGGATTCTATCGAAGAACTGGCTGAAAAGCTTGGTATTGATGAAGATAAACTGCAGGAAACAATCGATGATTACAACGATATGTGTGATGCAAACTATGATTCACAGTTCAACAAAGAAAAAGCTTACCTTCATGCAATCACAGGTAAGGGCGGCTATCTTGTAGGTAAATTCTATATCGCTGCATACGGTACAATCGGCGGTGTAAGAATCAATAAATACTGTGAAGTATTTGATAACAATGACAATGTTATTCCTGGCCTTTACAGCGCAGGTTCAGATGCCAATACAATCTACGGCGACAGCTATAACTTCACACTGCCTGGCAATACCATGGGCTTTGCAGTAAACTCAGGACGTATGGCCGGTGAAGCTGTTGCAGATTACATTGACAGCCTTGAGGACTGATCCGAAGAAATTTATATTGACAGCCTTGAGGACTAATCAGGAGAAAAGATATGACAAATAAAGAACTTGTTTTAAAGTTTTACGATGATGTATTTAACGGCTGGAATCTTGACAATCTCGAAGAATATATGAGAGCGGATTATAAACAGCATAATCCGACCGTGGAAGACGGTATCGAGGGATTCAGAAAGTTTGCCACAGGTTTCTTTAATATTAAACCGCATATGGAAATTAAGAAAATCATATGTGAAGACGATATGGTATGCGTTTTCTTTAAATGTGTGGTTGGTATCAACGGTACATACAACAAAGTTTTTGACCTTTACCGTATCGAAGACGGCAAGCTGGCAGAACACTGGGACTGCATCCAGCACTATGAAGGCGGCGAAGAAACAGCCAACGGCAATGACGTGTTCTGATCCGGAAGTTTAGAAAAATTATATTTTTGAAAATTGCTGGACTTTATCTCTGTGAAATGTTAAAATATTAGCATGTGAGTATTACAGGGAAAAGGGAGTTATATGATCATGAATAAAAAGATAAAAACACCGGAAGTCGAGCAGTTGTTTAAAGCGATTATGTGTTTGGAAAATATTGATGAGTGTTTTGATTTTTTCGAAGATCTTTGTACAATCAATGAATTGTTATCGCTTTCTCAGCGGTATGAGGTCGCAAAAATGCTCAGAGAGCAGAAAACATATCTTGAAATTGCTGAAAAAACAGGTGCTTCTACAGCAACAATCAGCCGTGTTAACCGTTCGTTGAATTATGGCAATGATGGTTATGATATGGTGATGAAACGTCTGGAAACAAAAGAAAATTGATCAAAGCAAATAAAAATCGAGGCCTGAGCTTATGACTCAGACCTCGTATTTTTTTGCTTTTTTGCTTCTTTAGCTTCTTTTTTATCCCGATGTTCCTTAGCTTCTTTTTCTTTTTTCAGGGTTTGTGCCTGCGCATCCATCTGGTCAATGATTCGTTCAACAATCTGCTTCTTTAAATAGATGTCATAGCTGAGTGAACACATAAAGCCAAATAGTGAGAGAAGATCACGGTCTTCTGAAGGCATATGAGCGAAAGCTTCTTCCGACATATGAAATTTGTTCTCCATGTCATCGATAATGATATCTGCCTGCTTTTTGATTTCGTCAATGATATTTGTATAGACATCTTCCAGTGAGACTGCGCCGGAGGCTTTAAAGTACTTTTCTGTGACAGGCTTTAAAAGTGTCTGGATATCATTGATTGAAAGAAAACTTTTATAATAGTAAATAAAGGTCAAAAGTAAAAGATGGTCTTTGGAGTATTTCTTTTTCTCAGGCGGCGGCAGAAGATTGTTCTTGGCATAGTTGTTGATCATCGTTTTTGTAAGTATTTTATCATCTTCATAACGTTTAGTGCTTTTAAGATGTTCATCCATAAATGTTGTTACCTGATCCATATATAAATCAATGCCGGGCAAAAGTGACGGCTGAATGAAATCCGCCTTCTTTTTTTCTTCCCGTAATTGTTTGAGCATTTCTAAAATATCGGTATAACTGCCATTCTGATCCATAAATTCACACCCTCTTTAATATAGCAGCCGGAATTTAAGATAAGCAGAAAGCTTAAGTCATCGAAAGATTTCCAAATATCTTTTTCCGTTGTATTCATAATGTCTATTCACATTATATATGAAGAAAGGCATCGGGTCAATGAAAAATATTAAAAAGATGTCAAGTCAAGGTAAGTAATGCTTTAATATGTGGTAATCAAAACTTTATAGTGAAATATGAGTAGATAAAAGTAACCTTAAAAGAAGACTTGTGGACAGACAGCACAACAGGTATAATAAAAGAGCGGCGGTACACAATTGTTTTTATATCAGGTGGCAAAGGCATATCAGGTGCAAAAAACATATCAGGTGCAAAAAAACATATCAGGTGCCAAAAAGTGCATCTGTCTGCTGCCGCAGGAAGAAAGGGAGGGCTTTTTCATGAATGAAAGATGCAGAGGCGGCGCGCTGCTGCCAATCGGTGTTTTCCTTGTTCTTTTTCTTGGAATGGGGATTTTGAGCGGAGACTTTTATAGTATGCCGGCGGTCGTAGGTTTTCTGATCGCGCTTCTGGCAGCGTTTATGCAGTATCCGAAAGAGACAAAGTTTAATGAGAAATTATCAGTGATAGCCAAAGGCGTGGGTGATGAAAATATTATTACGATGTGCCTTGTTTTTCTGGCAGCCGGCGGGTTTTCCGGCGCAGTGACTGCGGCGGGCGGTGCTGAAAGTACAGTTAATTTCTGTCTGTCTGTGATGCCGTCATCGGTGGCTGTTGTCGGTCTTATGGTTATCGGCAGCTTTATATCGCTTTCCATGGGAACAAGCATGGGGACGATCGGAGCCTTGTCTACGATTGCGGTAGGTATCAGTGAGAAAACAGGGATTTCCATGGCGCTGTGTATCGGCGCTGTTGTATGCGGTGCGATGTTTGGTGATAACCTGTCAATGATTTCAGATACAACGATTGCGGCTGTCCGGACACAGGGATGTGAAATGAAGGATAAGTTTAAAGCGAATTTCTTTATTGTTTTACCGGCGGCGATAGTTTCACTGATTTTGTTTGGTATTTTAACAGGCGGTCAGACATATACCGCACAGATCGGGCCTTATAACATATGGCAGATTCTTCCGTATGTTCTTGTCCTTGTGGGGGCGCTGATCGGATTCAATGTTTTTGTGGTGCTGATCGGCGGAACATTGGCAGCATGTATTGTCGGTGTGGCCACAGGAAGTATGGCGGTGTCTGACATTTTTTCAGCAATCGGCAGCGGTGTGACAGGCATGTATGATATTACAGTGATTTCTATCATAGTTGCCTGCATAGTTTCACTTGTGAAACATCATGGCGGCATCAATTTTATTCTGAAGTTTATCCATAAACGGATCCACGGGCAGAAAGGCGCGAAGTTTGGCATAGCCGTGCTCTCTCTGCTTGTGGATATGGCTACAGCCAATAATACAGTGGCTATTGTTATTGCAGGTCCTATTGCGAAAGAAATCAGTGAGGAATACCAGATCCCGCCAAAGACGACGGCATCACTGCTTGACATTTTTACGGCAGTCGGTCAGGGAATGATACCTTATGGCGCGCAGCTTTTGCTTGCGGCAGAAGCTACGGGCGTGGCACCATTCCACATTATGCCGTATCTGTTCTATCCGATGCTGATGGCTGTCAGTGCGCTCATATACATTTTCGTTAAAAAGGAAAGAGTGATTTATGGAAAGTAATAGCTGTAAGCCGGGCAGTGCAAAAAGTTAATTCAAGACGTCATTTGCGGGCTGCCTGAAGGTGCGTTTATAGACGCAGACTTTGTTGTGTATGTCACATGTGGCTAGAAAGACATCTTTAATGTCGGAAATTCCGAAGGCTTTGATCTGATTCCTTAACCATTGTTCGTCATGGCCGGTATGTTTTAGATTCTCATACATAATATTGCCGTCGACAATGACATTGGCCACAAGCATGTCTGTGTCGGGTTTCAGTTGAATATCGGAGGGTTTAAGTGGCCGCTTATCGGATTTCGGGAGAAAGCTGATGCGCCCGTTTGGCTCGAGGACGGCAGTCTGGAGCTCATCAAGGTCAAAGTAGCCGCTGATCCGGCACTGGGTGAGAAATTCGCCCATATCCATGTTGGATTTTTTCATATTTTTATAGAACAGCGTTCCGTTATCGTAGAGAACGACGGCACGGCCGATGATGATATTTCTTGCATGGATCGATTTGGCGGACAATTTTGAAAACAGGACAGTAAAAAGTGAATAAACAATCATCGCAGTTAATGGCTTTAAGAAATCATCTTCCAGTGCGGTGGCCATTTCAGCGGCAATTGAACCGATGGTGATGCCGTTGATATAGTCGAACATGCTTAATTGCGACATCTGGCGGTAGCCAATGAGCTTTGTCAGAAGAAACAGTGCGGCAACGGAGCCGGCAGACGTATAAATGATGTGAAGAATTTCCATAATATTCGTATCTCCTTTGGGGTATATCTATTAGTATGTATGAAAAGATTTTTTTTCATACATGCATTGTGTCTGACAAAACAGAATGGAGGAAATTATGAAAGAAAAAACAAGTATTGTTGAAAAAGTGTTCCATCTGAAGGAACATAAGACAGATGTAAAAACAGAGATTATCGCCGGTATTACCAGCTTTATGGCAATGGCGTATATTCTTGCGGTGAATCCGTCGATTCTTGCTGATGCAGGCATGGATAAGGGCGGTGTATTTACGGCAACCGTATTGGGTGCGTGTATTGCGACATTATTAATGGCTTTTCTTGCAAACTATCCTTTTGCACTGGCACCGGGGATGGGGCTGAATGCTTATTTTGCATATACAGTCTGTATGAAAATGGGTTACAGCTGGCAGTTTGCGTTAACTGCCGTGTTTGTGGAAGGTCTTATCTTTATTTTGCTTTCGCTTGTTAATGTACGGGAGGCAATTTTTAATGCGATACCGATATCATTAAAGCATGGCGTATCTGCCGGAATTGGTTTATTTATTGCCATTATAGGTCTGAAAAATGCAAATATTGTTGTCGGCACCGGAGATTCCACGCTCATTGGCTTCTTTTCATGGAAGGGAACAGATTTTCATACCGAAGGTATTACGGTCCTTCTTGCGCTGATCGGTATTTTAATCACAGGTATTCTTGTGGCATCAAAAGTAAAGGGCAATATTTTAATTGGTATTCTTGTGACATGGGTATTGGGTATTATTTGTCAGTTGACAGGTATTTATGTACCTGATCCGGCAAATGGCTGGTACAGCCTGCTGCCTGATTTTTCTGCGGGCATTTTTGTGCCGAGTATTGCACCCGTATTCGGTAAGCTGCAGTTTGGCGGTATTTTCTCTCTGGATTTTCTAATTGTTGTATTTTCATTCCTCTTTGTAGATTTGTTTGATACACTTGGAACGCTTATTGGTGTTGCGTCAAAAGCAGAATTGCTTGATGAAAACGGAAAACTTCCGAAAATCAAAGGTGCTCTGATGGCAGATGCTGTCGGTACAACAGCCGGTGCGGTTTTAGGTACATCAACAGTCACAACATTTGTTGAAAGCGCCGCAGGTGTGGCGGAAGGCGGCCGTACAGGATTGACAGCATTTGTGACAGCTGTGCTTTTTGGCCTGTCGCTGCTGATCTCACCGATATTCCTCGCCATTCCTTCATTTGCAACGGCACCGGCCCTTGTTATTGTCGGATTTCTGATGTTTGGTTCAGTTTTTAAAGTAGATTTTGGCGATGCGGTAACAGCAATCCCGGCTTATCTGTGTATTATTGCCATGCCATTTACTTCCAGTATTTCAGAAGGTATTGCTTTTGGCGTGATTTCTTATACAGTTTTGAATCTGGCCACAGGAAAGGCAAAGAAAAATAAAGTTCATCCGATGATGTATATTCTCAGCATTTTGTTTGTTTTGAAATACATTTTCCTTTAAAAAGGAACACATAAATAATTTCTAAAACTTGTATTAACAATTCAGGTTTTTATTGACAAGAGGCATTTTTTAAAGATATACTTTGAAACATAAGCATTATGGGGTCAAAAGCAATTTGAAACAGGAGTGATGGGAATGGCAGTGAGAAATATTTCAGATATTTCACCGGAAATTATGGATTTGGCAGCGTTGTGTGAGGCAAATACAGGAATCGATCTTAAGTTTTATGATCAGTTCGACGTTAAAAGAGGACTTCGCGATGTGAACGGCAAAGGCGTTCTGGCGGGGCTTACGGAGATTTCGGATATTCAGTCCTCGATGATGGTGGACGGAAAGAGCGTACCTTGTGAGGGGCAGTTGTATTACAGAGGACAGAATGTTGAATCACTGGTTGCAGGTTTTATTAAAGAGAAGCGATTTGGTTTTGAAGAAGCAACGTATTTGCTTTTGTTTGGTAAACTGCCGAACAAAAAGCAGCTGAAGGATTTCCAGGATCTGCTGAATTCTTATCGGACATTGCCGACAAACTTCACGAGAGATGTCATTATGAAGGCGCCTTGTAACGATATGATGAATACACTTGCCAGAAGTGTGCTGACTTTATATGCTTATGATGATAAAGCGGACGATACATCGATACCGAACGTGCTCAGACAGTGTCTGATGCTGATCAGCGTATTTCCGATGCTTGCAGTATACAGCTATCAGGCCTACAATCATTATATTTGCGGGGACAGTTTTTATATTCATTATCCTTCACCGGAGCTGTCAACTGCGGAAAACATTTTGAGAATGTTAAGACCGGATATGCAGTATACAGAACTGGAGGCAACGGTGCTTGATATTGCGCTTGTGCTTCATATGGAACATGGCGGCGGTAATAATTCTACATTTACGACACATGTTGTATCATCATCGGGTACAGATACTTATTCAGCAGTTGCGGCAGCCCTTGGTTCACTGAAAGGACCGAAGCACGGCGGCGCAAATATCAAAGTTGTTGAAATGTTTGCGGATATGCGGGCGCATCTGAATGATATTACAGATGAAGAAGAAATTCGAAATTACCTTATCCGCCTTTTAAATAAAGAGGCTTTTGATAAAAAGGGCCTGATTTACGGTATGGGACATGCGGTATATTCAATTTCCGACCCGCGTGCAAAGGTATTTAAAGGCTTTGTTGAAAAACTTGCCATTGCCAAAGGCCGTGAAAAAGATTTTATATTGTATTCTACAGTAGAGCGTCTTGCAAAAGAAGTCATTGCCGAGAGACGCCATATTTATAAAGGTGTCAGTGCCAACGTGGACTTCTACAGCGGATTCGTTTACAGCATGCTGGATCTGCCGACAAAGCTGTTCACACCGATTTTTGCTGTGGCAAGAATCTCAGGCTGGAGCGCCCACCGCATCGAAGAATTGATCAACGCGGATAAGATTATCCGTCCGGCATATGCATGTGTACAGGAAAGAGTACCTTATGTGCCGCTGGAAGAGAGAGAATAGCGGTTATAGCAAAAATGCAGGTAAGCTTCAGTATAGTTTTTATTTTATTACAAACAAAGGGAGAATGCGGCTCATTTGAGTCATATTCTCCCTTATTTGTCAGCGCTTTTTATGGTTACACGTATAAAATGCTGTAAAATGCTGTGCCCCATATCGGAGCTTTATAGCGGTGATGCCTGTTGTATACCATTTCCCTTTGACAGGGTGCTGTTATGGTATTTTGTCGAGTATGTCACATCTTCCCCGAACCATTCCGGCGGTGTGAATGCGTCGGCGTCTTCCACAGATTCAAACTCGACTTCTGCCAGAATAAGGCCCTCGTATGCGCCTTCAAACACATCAAGTTCGATCGTCAGCTTTTTTGTCAGAGGAATGAGATAACGGCGTTTGCGGATAATGATGCCGTCAGCTTTTTGAATCAGATGGCTGTAAGCTTCGGCATTTAGCGGCAGATTGTATTCTTCCCTTGCCATTAAGCCGCCTGATTTGTAGGTCAGGTAAAAATCGTCATTCTGACGGCGTACCCGAACAACCGGGGCTGTATTCAGATATCCCTGTTCAATAAGCAGGCAAGTATAGTCATTAAGGTTTACGGGTATTTGATCAATCAAATATTTGCGTTCAATTTCCATAATATGATTTCCTTTCCGTATTCATGTGATTAAAAAAGCAAAGATGATGCGTTTATTTTTATACATAAAGATGATGTGTCTATTTTTAAATGTCAGAGCCTGCCCACTTTTTTCCAACATATATTTACAAAAAAAGACCATAATAGGAGTACAGACAAATGATGTCTGTTTAAATATACACATCATAAAAACGGAGGCAGAAGAAATGTCTAATAATTCAAGTGGAACAGGTTCAAACGGCAGCCGTATGGAAGTGCCGCAGGCAAAAGAAGCAATGGACAGATTTAAAATGGAAGTAGCCAATGAAATCGGTGTTAATTTAAAACAGGGTTACAATGGCGATCTGACATCTGCCCAGACAGGTTCAATCGGCGGTGAAATGGTTCGCCGTATGATCAAGAGACAGGAAGAACAGATGTCTCAGGGTCAGTCATAAGTCCGGTAAGGGAGACGCTTCATATGGAAGCCGTCTCCCTTATGCGGTTCATTGTATATACAGTTGTACATTTTATTTTCTGCTTTTTAGAACTTCTATGGCTTCCTCAATGCTTTCGGCTTCATGCTCCCCAAGAATTTCTTCAAGCCGCATCAGCGTTTCTTCTTTCATAAAACGTTTTCCGATAACGGATGTATAATTTGAAGAAAGAATTTCGGCTTCTTTATCCATGCGCAGTTTCATCTGTTCGCACTGCGCTTTTAGCTGTGCCATGCTTTCCTCGGCTGACTGAATCCGCTCGTTGTAACTGTCTCTGATATCGGCTTCAATGGCAGGCTGTCTGTTCATTTCAAAGTCTTCGATTTTTGCCTCATATTCGGCGCGCAGACGGTCGTAATTTCCCTGAACCCGTGACAAAGTTTCATTCAGGTCGCCAAGCTTGTACATAGATTCATCAGTGTCTGTTTCAATGGCACGGGTGAGCGCTTTGATTTTACGCTTATTGGCGCGGATCAGATCGTAATTCTTTCGTGCGTGGAGCACAGCACCCTGGTTGCGGCCTTTTGTTGCTTTGTGGATGCAGATATAGAGAACAATCTGCAGGGCGATCAAAGCGGCGCATAAAATCACCAGATAGTAAAGCTTTCGCTCAGGGATCAGAAAATAAATACAGGCAGGAAGAACTGCGCCGATGATTAAAAACAGTAAAATCACCGTCACGATCTCAAGGATACCTTTCGGAGAAAAGAGCCGGTAAAAAGCGGGTGTATTAAATACCGGCGAGATGCCTGCGTCCCTTAGTTCACTGCGGCCGGCTTCTTTAAGCATTTCATTTTCTTCTTTTAAAGGGGCAGTCTCCGTGCGGATCCGCTTTTTAACACCTTTGGAGCGGGTTTTATCTTTACGCGACTGCGCTTTTTTCAAGTCATCTTCAAGACGGCGAAGATCACCGCTGTAATACTTTTCGATTTGACTGCGCTCACGCCGGACGGCGGAAGCGATATCATTTTCCATCGCTTTATTTTCGTCGGACAATTGTTTCGACTGCTGTTTGAATTCTGCATTGACCTTTCGATAGTCATCTTTGATGCTTTCATACAGTGACAGCTGGTTTCTGGCATCTTTGATCAGCTGAAGCTGAGTCATTTCCGGTTCAGGCATCGTATTCACTCCAATCCATTTGGTAAGCGTTGTTTTAAAAAAACTTTCTCTGTTATTTTGTATTGTCAGATTAATTTCAGTTTACCGCAAAATGTGTATAACATCAAGAAAAATATGACGTATAAAAAATACTTTACATCTTGAAACCCTTATTATATAATATTGTTCAGAGTGCGTAAAATTAACCGTTTCAGATAAAGGTTATAGCAAGTAGCGGGGCAGACGGCGTATCTGCCTGAAAAAATTAATTTCAGAAGGAGATTTGAATAATGAGTGTACAAATCGAAGTATTAGAAAAGAACATGGCAAAGTTGACAATTACTGTGCCGGCAGAAAAATTTGAGGAAGCCATTACAAAAGCCTACAATAAAAACAAGAAACAGTTTGCAATTCCGGGCTTCCGTAAAGGCAAAGTGCCTCAGAAGATGATTGAAAAAATGTATGGCGCAGGCGTATTCTACGAAGATGCCGCAAACATGCTGATGCCTGAAGCTTATGCACAGGCTGCTGAAGAAAGCGAACTTAAGATCGTTTCAAGACCGACAGTTGATGTGACTCAGATCGAAAAAGGCAAAGATTTTATCTTTACGGCAGAAGTTGCTACAAAACCTGAAGCAGTGCTTGGTCAGTACAAAGGTATCGAAGTAGAAGCTATTCCTGTAGAAGTTACAGATGAAGAAGTTGATGCCGAGATCAAGAAAACTCAGGAACAGCAGTCCAGAGAAGTTGTTGTTGAACGTCCGGCCGAAAACGGTGACACAGTTGTTATCGATTATACAGGTACAGTTGACGGTGTTGCTTTTGAAGGCGGTTCCGCCACAGGCTACAGCCTTGTTCTTGGTTCAAATTCATTCATTCCTGGATTTGAAGATCAGCTGGTTGGCGCAGCAGCAGGCAGCGAAGTTGAAGTGAATGTGACATTCCCTGAAGATTACCATGCAGAAGATCTTGCAGGCAAAGCTGCTGTATTTGCTTGTACAGTTCATGAAGTTAAGACAAAAGAATATCCTGAAATCGATGATGAATTCGCACAGGATGTTTCAGAATTCGATACACTTGCTGAGTACAAAGAAGATGTTAAAAAGACATTGACAGAAAAGAAGGAAGCATCAGCAAAAGCTGAAAAACAGCAGAAGGTTATGGATAAGATCATTGAAAACGCAACCATCGAAATCCCTGATCCGATGGTAGATACACAGGCTGAAAACATGGTTGATGAATATGCTCAGAGACTTGCGTACCAGGGCTTAAGCCTTGAACAGTACTTCCAGTTCACAGGCCTTGATGCTGAAAAATTAAAAGAACAGTTAAAACCGCAGGCACTGAAGAATATCCAGAGCAGACTTGTTCTTGAAGCAGTGATCAAAGCTGAGAATATCGAAGTCAGTGATGAAGATGTTCAGGCTGAAATTGACAAGATGAAAGAAGCTTACAAGATGGATGACGAAACAATGGCTAAATACGTGACAGACGATCTGAAAGCAAATATTAAAGACGATCTGGCTGCACAGAAAGCTGTTGATTTTGTGACAGATGCAGCTGTTGAAGCTTAATGATCATTAACGAGGGATGGCAGAGCGAAAGCCGATGTTATGACATATGAGTCAGGAGGGATTTTTAATGAGTTTAGTACCTTATGTCCTTGAACAGACAAGCAGAGGTGAGCGTTCCTACGATATTTATTCGAGACTTTTAAAAGACAGAATTATTTTTCTCGGTGAGGAAGTCAACGATGTGACAGCAAGTCTTATTGTTTCACAGCTGTTGTTTCTGGAATCAGAGGATCCGGGAAAAGATATCAGCCTTTACATTAACAGTCCGGGCGGTTCTGTGTCCGCAGGTTTTGCAATTTATGATACAATGAATTACATTAAGTGCGATGTGTCAACAATCTGTATGGGTATGGCAGCAAGTATGGGTGCATTTTTGCTGGCAGGCGGTGCCAAGGGTAAGAGAATGGCGCTTCCGAACTCTACGATTATGATTCATCAGCCGTCAGGCGGTGCACAGGGACAGGCTACAGATATCAAGATTGTCGCTGACAGAATCCTATATACAAGAAAGCGGTTAAATGAAATTCTGGCGGCAAATACCGGAAAGCCTTTATCACAGATTGAGATCGACACGGAGAGAGATAACTACATGAGCGCACAGGAAGCTGTGGCCTATGGTCTCATTGACCGCGTTATTGAAAACAGAAATTAGAAAGTATGAGGTGGCCATATGGCAGGTCGTATGGACGAAAAAAAGGGACAGGCGAGATGTTCTTTCTGCAATAAGACACAGGACCAGGTCAGGAAACTGATCGCGGGACCCAATGCCTATATCTGCGACGAGTGCATTGATATCTGCGCAGAGATTATTGATGAAGAATTTGAAAATGAAGATGCCGGTGAGGACATCAATTTAATGAGGCCTGTGGAAATCAAAGCTTTTCTGGATCAGTACGTAATCGGCCAGGAGGAAGCAAAAAAAGTACTTTCTGTGGCTGTATATAATCATTATAAACGTATTCTTGCAGGAAACAGATCAAATGATGTGGAACTGCAGAAGAGTAATATTATCATGGTCGGCCCTACCGGTTCAGGCAAGACGCTTCTTGCCCAGACACTGGCAAAGATGTTGAATGTGCCGTTTGCCATTGCTGATGCCACTGCATTGACAGAGGCCGGATATGTCGGTGAAGATGTTGAGAATATTCTTCTGAAGCTGATTCAGGCGGCAGATTATGATATTGAACGTGCACAGCACGGTATCATTTATGTGGACGAGATTGACAAGATTACCCGCAAGGGGGAAAATGTATCCATTACCCGTGATGTTTCCGGTGAAGGTGTGCAGCAGGCACTGCTTAAGATTCTGGAAGGCACGGTAGCCAGCGTTCCGCCTCAGGGCGGCCGTAAGCATCCGCATCAGGAATTTATTCAGATTGATACGACAAATATTTTATTTATTTGCGGCGGTGCTTTTGACGGACTGGAGAAAGTGATTGAGTCAAGAATCGGCCATAAATCCATTGGTTTTAATGCGGAGATTGGTGTTGAGAAAGATAAACTTGATGTCGGCGCACTGCTTCGGCAGGCATTGCCGCAGGACTTTGTCAAGTATGGTCTGATTCCTGAGTTTATCGGCCGTGTGCCGGTCAATGTTTCACTGGATCTGCTTGATGAAGAAGCGCTTGTGCGCATTCTAACAGAACCGAGAAGCGCTATTGTTAAGCAGTATCAGCGCTTATTCGAGATGGATAATGTTCGTCTTGAGTTTACAGAGGGCGCGATCCGCGCGATTGCGAAAAAGGCAATTGAGCGTAAGACCGGTGCCAGAGGCCTTCGTGCCATCATGGAAAGCGTCATGATGGATCTGATGTATACGATACCTTCGGAGACTTCGGTGACAGAATGTCTGATTACAGAAGAGACTGTGACCTCAGGTGATGCACCTTTGATTACATACGGTGAACGGGGACAGGCAAAGCAGGCCGGCAGCAAAAAGCTGTCAAAGAAAAACGGCGGCGAGATTGCTTAAATGTTTAAACAGTATGAATAATTCGTTAAGTAGATGGGGATGCTGTAGTTTGTGCGGCATCCTCATTGTGGCAAATAGAGATAAAGAGGAAAATAGATGAGTGAAATAAGATATACATTGCCCGTGATGGCTTTGCGCGGTTTAACGGTACTTCCGGAAATGATTATACATTTTGATGTAACGCGGAAAAAATCCATTGCCGCACTTGAGGCGGCTATGACGGAGCAGCAGAATATTTTTCTTGTAACACAAAGGGATATTGATGTTGAAGAACCGGGCGAGGATGATGTTTATAAATACGGTACGATAGCGATGATCAAGCAGATTGTCAAGATGCCAAAGACAAATACAGTGCGCGTTCTTGTGGAGGGAAAATTCCGTGCCAGAGTGGAAGCGTATCTTCAGATGGATCCCTATGTGATCGGTGAAGTGATGATTCTGGAAGATGATGAAAATGTAGATATGCTTCAGGAAGAGGCCATGGTGCGCTATCTTCTCGGTCTTCTGGACACGTATTCAGCGAATAATAAACAAATCAGCGCAGAGTTTGTAAAGAAGCTTCAGAAAGAGAAAAACATTACAAAGCTTGTGAATCAGCTTTGCAGTGAAATCCCTATGGACTATGAAGAAAGACAGAAGTTTCTTGAAACGGACAATATTCACCAGCGGTTTGATCTTTTGGCTGCCCAGCTGAATAAAGATATTGAGATACTGAAAATCACGCGGGATATCCAGGAAAAGGTGCGCCAGCGTGTGGATAAAAATCAGAAGGATTATATTCTCAGGGAACAGATCCGGGTGATCCGTGAAGAACTGGGTGAGAATAATACACAGACGGAAGCCGAGGAGTTTGAAGAACAGCTTAAAAAATTGAAAGCTTCCAAAGCGGTGAAGGAGAAAATACAAAAAGAAATTGACCGGTTTAAAGCTTCGGCGGGTAATTCCTCAGAAACAGGAATGGTCCGCGGGTATATAGAGACAGTCCTTGATCTGCCATGGGATAAAATGAGCAAAGACAATAAAGATATCGATAAGGCAGAGCGTGTCCTTAAGGAAGACCATTACGGTCTGACAAAAGTGAAAGAGCGTATTATTGAGTATTTATCTGTGCGCCTTTTGACAAATAAGGGAGATGCGCCGATCCTTTGTCTGGTGGGACCTCCGGGCACCGGAAAAACGTCCATTGCAAAGTCTGTGGCACGGGCTTTAAATAAAGAATATGTGCGTATCAGCCTCGGCGGCGTTCATGATGAGGCTGAAATCCGGGGGCACAGAAAGACATATATCGGTGCGATGCCGGGACGTATTGTGATGGCATTAAAGCAGGCAAAGGTAAAGAATCCGGTGATTTTGTTCGACGAGGTGGATAAAATAGGCAGTGATTATAAAGGGGATCCTTTTGCGGCGCTGCTTGAAGTGCTGGACAGTGAACAAAACAGTCATTTCAGGGATAATTATGTGGAAATCCCTGTGGATCTGTCAGAAGTACTGTTTATAGCGACGGCAAACTCCGTTTCCACAATTCCACGTCCGCTCCTTGACCGTATGGAAATGATTGAAATTAACAGCTATACGGAAAATGAGAAGATGCATATTGCGAAAAAGCATTTGCTGCCGAAGCAGCTTGAGCGCAACGGCCTGACCAAGAAGCAGCTGAGTATCAGTGACAAGGCTATGGAAAAACTGATTCTAAGTTATACACGGGAAGCCGGTGTCCGTAATCTGGAAAGACGGATCGGTGATCTGTGCCGGAAAGCCGCAAGAATTGTTCTCAGTAAGGACGGCAAGAATAATGTCAAGGTTACTGAAAAGAATATTGAAAAGTTTCTCGGCAAGCCAAGGTATACATATGACAGTGCCAATGAAAAGCCGGAGATCGGTATTGTCAGAGGACTGGCATGGACAAGTGTCGGCGGTGATACATTATCCATAGAAGTCAATGTTTTGCCGGGAAAGGGACATTTTGAACTGACCGGGCAGCTTGGCGATGTCATGAAAGAGTCTGCCAAAGCCGGTATCAGTTATGTCCGTTCAATGATCTCAAAATATAATGTTGAGAAAGAATTTTTCGAAAATCATGATATCCATATTCACATTCCGGAAGGCGCTGTGCCAAAAGATGGACCAAGCGCGGGTATTACGATGGCTACAGCAGTATTTTCGGCAATCACAGAAATCCCTGTGCGCTCTGATGTGGCGATGACCGGTGAGATCACACTTCGGGGTCGTGTACTTCCGATCGGCGGTCTGAAAGAAAAAATTCTTGCGGCAAAGCTTGCAAAGATTCAGACAGTCATTGTGCCGAAGAAAAATGAAAAGGATATTGATGAACTGGAAAAAGAAATTACAGAAGGGATCGAGATCGTCTTTGCAGAGACGATGGAAGATGTTTTAAAGACAGCGCTGTGTCATTAAAAATCGGAGGAAATTATGGTAATAAAAAGTGTAAATCTTGAAACAGTCTGCGGTATTACAAGTAAACTGCCAGAAAACAGTCTGCCGGAGGTGGCATTTGCAGGTAAATCCAATGTCGGCAAATCTTCTCTGATCAACGGACTGATGAACCGCAAGTCCTATGCACGGACAAGTGCCCAGCCTGGAAAGACCCAGACCATCAATTTTTATAACATTAATGAAGCTTTGTATTTTGTCGATCTTCCGGGTTACGGTTATGCGAAGGTGTCCAAAGAGACAAAGGAAAAATGGGGAAAGATGATCGAGCGTTACCTTAGGGGATCTGCGCAGCTTCGTCTTGTATTCCTTCTTATTGATATCCGCCATGAGCCGTCTGCCAATGATATCGGCATGTATCAGTGGATCGTCCATAACGGCTTTTATCCGGTGATTATTGCCACAAAATCAGACAAGCTCAACCGGAGTCAGGTGCCAAAGCATGTAAAAATGATCAAAAATACACTTCAGGTTGCGGAGGGGACGCCGATCGTGCCGTTTTCCGCCGTAACAAAGCAGGGCAGAGATGAAATATGGCAGCTGATTGAAACCTATGCACTGAATGCTGATGATGATATTGAAACGGAACCGGATATTGAAACAGAATCAGATATTGAAACGGAATAAGATATTGGGGCAGATTCTGATATGTAAGATTAAAAGTTCTATTTTCAGGGCTTATCCCATACGCTATAACATATGATTTGATATGTATGGAGGCGGGATGGCATGTTTGAAACGAAATCCGTGGCGGAAACAAAACAGATTTTAGAGACAGATACAGAATACGGTCTGAGTGAAACGGAGGCTGCAGTACGACTGGAAAAGTATGGTAAAAATGTTCTTCGGGAAGAAAAGGGCAAAAATTTTTTGTCCATGCTTCTTGAACAGCTGAATGAACCATTAATTTTTGTCCTGTTCGTTGCTGCGGCTATTTCTATGCTGCTTAAAGAATTCGGTGATACGGTGATTATCCTGGTTGTGATCGCCATCAATGCCGTAACGGGTGTGATTCAGGAGGGCCGTGCCATCAAAGCGATGGAGGCTTTAAAAAAGATGACAGCGCCCCATGCCCTTGTGCGCCGCAGCGGAAAACTTCATGAAATTCAGGCCCATGAACTTGTGCCGGGCGATGTCGTTGTTTTGGAAGCGGGGCGTCTTGTGCCTGCGGATCTGCGCCTGACAAAAACAATGACATTAAAGATTGAGGAAGCATCTCTGACCGGGGAAGCAGTGCCTGTGGAAAAAGATGCCGGTTTTACTGCATCGTCGGAGACAGTTATCGGTGATTGTAAAAATATGGCATTTATGTCAACCAATATCACATACGGACGGGGCGAAGGTGTTGTGACGGCCACCGGTATGGAGACGCAGATTGGAAAAATCGCCGGTATGATCGCTCATGGGGAGACAGAAATGACGCCGCTGCAAAAGCGGCTGGCAGAGCTGGGAAAAGTATTAAGTATTGTCGCTGTTGTCCTCTGCGTGCTTTTGTTTCTTGTGGCCATCCTGCAGCACAGAAATGTTCCGGAAATGCTGATCACGGCAATATCCCTTGCGGTGGCGGCTGTGCCTGAAGGGCTGCCGGCAGTTGTAACGATTGTCCTTGCACTCAGCGTTTCACGGATGGTTAAGGTCAATACCATTGTGCGCCGTCTGCCCAGCGTCGAAACCCTTGGCTGCGTCAGCGTTGTCTGTTCAGATAAGACAGGGACATTGACAGAAAACTGTATGAAGGTCAAAAAATGCTATACCGATCTGAAAATGAAAAATGTTGATGCATTAAGCTCTGTCAAAGATGAATTGTTTCTTGAAGGATTTTCGCTCTGTAATGATGCGGTTTTGCCTGATTTTGGCGATCCGACAGAGCTGGCGCTGCTGGCCATGAGTGAAGAGGCGGGTATGCATAAAAAAGCTTTTGAACAGACAGCACCGAGAATCGGAGAGATCCCTTTTGATTCGTCAAGAAAGATGATGACGACACTGCATCAGAGCAGGGGAAGACGTATTCAGTTCACAAAAGGATCCTGTGATGAGCTTTTAAAACGGTGTACCCATGTTTATGCGGAAGGAACCGTTTACCCCATGACGGCAGTGCATCAGAAAGATATAAAGCGTGCCATGGAAACAATGGCCGACGGGGCACTTAGGGTTCTTGGACTTGCCATGAAGGAAAATGTTTCTTCACCGGAAGAGAGGCAGATGGTCTTTATCGGAATGGCAGGCATGGAAGATCCGGCAAGACCGGAAGTGCCGGACAGTGTGGCGCAATTTAAAAGGGCGGGTGTCAGAACAGTCATGATCACCGGCGACCACATGGATACAGCATTTGCCATTGCAAAGCAGCTGGATATTGCCGGGGACAGGAAACAGTGCATGACAGGAAACAGGCTTGAGTCAATGGATGACAAGGCGCTTTTAGAGGTCATCGATGACATTCGGGTTTTTGCCAGAGTGTCTCCGAAACATAAAGTTAGAATTGTTAAAGCACTGAAGAAAAAAGGAAATATTGTGGCAATGACCGGTGACGGCGTTAATGATGCCCCTTCACTCAAAGCTGCGGATATCGGGATCGCCATGGGCAAAAACGGTACGGATGTAGCCAGGTCTGCTGCGGATATTGTATTAACAGACGATAAATTTTCTACCATAGAAAAAGCGATTGAGGAAGGCAGGGGGATTTATGCCAATATCAAAAAATCGGTACTCTTTTTGTTATCCTCCAATTTCGGAGAGATTATGACGATGTTTGCCGCAATTCTTATGGGGATTGCCGCGCCGCTTAAAGCCAGCCATATTCTTTGGATTAATTTGATCACCGATTCCCTTCCCGCGCTGGCGCTTGGCATTGACAGAAATGATACAAAAACAATGATGTCAAAACCGCCGAGGCCGCCAAAAGAAAGCCTGTTTGCAAAGGGGGGACTGTATCTCACACTGTTTTACGGGGCGCTGATCGCATGCATAAGCCTTGCGGCATTTTTAAAAATTCCGTACAGCCGGCTTTGTATGTCCGGTGAACAGGTGAGCCTTGAGGCAATCCAAACAATCATGATATCAGAAAATATTCTGGCAAAATGTCAGACCTATGCATTTACAGTGCTTGGCATATCCCAGCTTTTTCATGCCCTGGGCATGCGCAATACGGAAATATCGCTGTTTCGGATGAATTGGCGGGATAATATGGTAATGATCGGCGCGTTTATCTTTGGCGTAGCCTTGCAGGTACTTGTCACGGAAGTACCGTATTTTATCACAGTATTCGGAACGGTGCATCTGTCACTGATCGAGTGGGGGATGCTTGCGGGACTTGCGGCAGTGCCGGCTCTGGCCCATGAAATCATGGTATTAACATCAAAATAGCCGGACATCGATGCAACTTTCAGCTGGGTGTCCCCCGCTTCAAGCGTGCAGAGCGCTAAGCGGCGTACTTGAATAATAAAAAATCTGCATCAGCGCTAAGGGCTCATGCAGATTTTTTGTGTGCCCGGCGGCACACTTTCTATGGGAATACTCAGCAGATATGATTTGTATCCTGAGGACACTGACAGTTGTTTTTGGTTGTGCCGCAGACAGAATATTTTGACGGTGTTTTTTGTGGGTCACGTCCGAGAGAGGTATTGTCGCAGGTCCGGTTCTGAAGTTCACAAATCGGTGAAGGTTTGACTTCATAGCGGTAATCTTTGCCTTTGCAGCGGATATAATTGTCAATGACCTGATGTGAGGCTACGCAGCATACATTGTGATTGACGGTACTCTGATAACGGAAAAAGTCGGCATCGCCGCAAAGTTCGCCGAGAGGAACAATGGTATCACGAAACTGTGTGTTGCCTGTCGTTGTGGCAATTACCTGACGGACATAATCAATATTGGATTCCAGTTTCAAAAGTTCAGGAAAGTCACCGCAAGGGATGACAGACTGCCAGTCTCTGTTTTCGTATTTACATAACAGTTCATTGGCTTTGTGCAGATGCGCAATTTCCTGATGCAGGCATTCTTCCCAGATCCGCCGGATGTAAGCATCACATTCGGTCATCATACATGAATAATAGAGATAACATTCTGTGTATTCATGCATCAGCAGATCTTCAAGCCAGGTGACGGTTGTGTCTTTTAAGCTCTCATACTGACTGACATGCTCTTCTTCAATCATGCCGATTTCAATATACAGCCGGCGGCCGACATCAGACTTGGAATAAAGAGAGGATATATTCATATAATAATTCATGGTCTGCTGTTCTGCGGCGATAATGGTATTGATATTGAGTTTGGTAAGCAGAGAAGCGTCCTTGCTTACATATTTAAAAATACTGTCCATCGGGTGGCGGTGTTCGCTGATGGTTGGACGGGCAGGCATGATTTCGGTGTAACCGCCCACAAGCTTTTCGGGATAAACACCGTATTCCAGGTTTAAAAGATTGGAATAGCGGTAAAGATGGTCAAAATCTTCAAGCAGTGCAAAATCCAGTGCATTTTTAACATTACAGTCAGATTCTCTTTTTGCAAGGGCTGCGGTCAGATCTACAGCCAGCTGTTCGTAAGTAATCGTATGTTCAAGCATGTTTTCATCCTTAGGTTTTAAATTACTGATCCGTTTTTGCTGCTGCTGTTCTGTGCGGCGAAGCATCGCCAGTTCACGGCGAAGATCGTTGTCCGGACAATGTCTTGAAAAATTCCGGCTAAACCACTGGGCCTCAAATTCGGTACCGTTCATCAGAACAATACGGGTCTTTGTATAGGGGTCGGCGGTCTCCTTATTATATGGTTTCGGATACATCATTTGCCAGTCCATGAATGTTTTTTCCAATGGCATAGGCTTTTCGTCAAAAGGATTAAAATTCATTCGGGTTTAGACTCCTTTGCTTTTTGATTTAGTATATGCAGCCTGTAAAAAAAGAATGTATATCCATTCTTTTTCTTTGCCTTTTGAGAAAAACTGTGCTATAATGTGACGCATAACGGCGAACTGTTATTCGATTGAAAAGAGGTTGTTAATTTTGGAAGAGTTAGTATATTCGGCGCCGGAACCGGTGCTAAAGGAAGTTGTTTATGAGCGCAAGGCAAATTATTATGAGACAGATCAGATGTCCATTATTCATCATTCAAACTATATCCGCTGGTTTGAAGAAGCACGCCTTTATTTCATGGATGAAGCGGGTCTGCCATATAAACAGATGGAAGATGACGGTATTTTGATTCCGGTGCTTTCAGTGTCGGCAGAGTATAAGGTTTCTGTGAAGTACGATCAGAAGGTGCTTATTTATGTATGGCTTTCAAAATTTAACGGCATCCGTATGCAGTGCGGTTACAGGGTCGTGGATAAGGAGACAGGGACACTGTGCGCCACCGGTGAGTCACAGCATTGCTTTGTGGACAGAAATTTCAAACCGGTTTCTTTAAAGAAGTCTTATCCGGGTTACTACGAACGTATCAAAGCCGTTACAGGGGAGAGAAGCGGTTTCGATGGCAAGTGAAAGAATCAACCGCCGTACAAAACAAAAGGCGGTCATTTTGGAGTTTGTTAAGTTAAATAAGGATGTACATCTGAGAGCTGAAGATATTCTGGAGGGCCTTCGGCAAAAGGGTGAGCCTGTGGGCAAAGCCACAGTTTACCGTTTTTTGAAAGTTCTGGAAGATGAAGGTATGATCAGGAAATATACGATTTCAGACAAGACACCGGCCTGTTATCAGTATGTCGGCGATCATCCGGAATGCAGACAGCATTATCATCTGATGTGCAGCAGATGCGGCGCGGTAGCCCATGTCGACAGTCCGTCGGTGCGGGCGTTCATGGATGAAACGCTGAAAAATCAGGGGTTTTATATCGATGCCGGGAAAACGGTGTTTTATGGTGTGTGCAGAGATTGCATGAATAAAAAAGTATCCGATACAGCGTATGCAGTATCTGACGTGAAGGATTCAGGACAGGAGGAAGAGCTATGATTAAATTGTACGACGGCGGTGCTTATCTTGTGAATGGCACAGAAATTGTTGAAGATCATTACGATGCGGCAAAAGAACTGGCAGCGATGGTCGGCGCAGATGCACCGTCAAAGGAAGAAGCCGCAAAACAGACGATGGCTTACGGCATTTTGGAAAGCCATAATACAGCGGCGGACATGAAGAAACTGAAAATCAGATTTGATAAACTGACATCCCATGATATTACTTATGTCGGTATTATTCAGACAGCCCGCGCGTCAGGACTGGAGAAGTTTCCGATGCCTTACGTTTTGACAAACTGTCATAACAGCCTTTGCGCGGTTGGCGGTACGATTAACGAAGATGACCATATGTTTGGACTTTCATGTGCCAAAAAGTACGGCGGTATGTATGTTCCGCCACATCAGGCAGTCATCCATCAGTTTGCACGCGAGATGCTTGCAGGCGGCGGAAAGATGATTCTTGGTTCCGACAGCCATACCCGTTACGGCGCACTTGGAACAATGGCGATGGGCGAAGGCGGACCGGAGCTTGTAAAGCAGCTGTTAAACAAAACTTATGATATTAATATGCCGGGTGTTGTTGGTGTCTATATGACAGGAAAACCGATGCCTGGTGTCGGCCCTCAGGACGTTGCACTGGCCATTATCGGTGCGGTGTTTGGCAATGGCTATGTTAATAATAAAGTCATGGAGTTTGTAGGCCCGGGCGTTGAGAATTTAAGTGTTGATTTCCGTATCGGCGTTGATGTTATGACAACAGAGACAACATGCCTTTCATCAATCTGGGTAACCGATGATAAAGTGCGTGAATTTTATGATATTCACGGCCGTGTGGACGAGTATAAAGAGCTTAAGCCTGGCAAAGTGGCTTATTATGACGGTATGATCTATATTGATCTGAGTACGATCAAACCGATGATCGCCATGCCGTTCCACCCGAGCAACACATATACGATTGAAGAATTAAATGCCAATCTTATGGATATTCTCGATGATGTTGAAAAGAAAGCACTTGTAAGTCTTGACGGTGCCGTTGATTTCACATTGAAAGATAAAGTAAGAAACGGAAAACTTTACGTTGAACAGGGTATTATCGCAGGCTGTGCCGGCGGCGGCTTTGAAAATATCTGTGATGCGGCAGATATATTAAAAGGTGCAAGCATCGGCCCTGATGAATTTACACTGAGTGTTTATCCGGCAAGTACGCCGATTTATATGGAACTGGTGAAGAACGGCGCTGTTGCGTCTCTTTTGCAGACCGGTGCCATTGTTAAGACTGCTTTCTGCGGTCCTTGTTTTGGCGCAGGTGATACACCGGCAAATAATGCCTTCAGTATCCGTCATTCAACACGTAACTTCCCGAACCGTGAAGGTTCCAAGCTGCAGAGCGGACAGATTTCTTCCGTAGCTTTGATGGATGCCCGTTCGATTGCGGCAACTGCAGCAAATAAAGGTTATCTGACTGCTGCTACAGATTTTGATGTAAACTATACAAAACCAAAATATTTCTTCGACAAGACAATCTATGAAAATCGTGTTTTTGACAGTAAAGGCGTCGCAGATCCTTCAGTTGAGATCAAGTTTGGTCCGAATATTAAAGACTGGCCGAAGATGGAAGCATTGACAGATAATCTTGTCCTTAAAGTTGTATCAGAGATCCATGATCCTGTCACAACGACAGATGAACTGATTCCATCCGGTGAAACATCTTCCTATCGTTCAAATCCTCTGAAGCTGGCAGAGTTTGCCCTTTCAAGAAAGGATCCGGCATATGTCGGCCGTGCGAAGGAAGTTCAGAAAGCTGAAATCGCGAGAGTTTCAGGTGAAAGACCGGGTGAAGTGCTTCCTGAGATCGTACCTGTGATTGAAAAGATCAAAACAATCTGTCCTGAAATTGCCAGAGATAACTTTGGTATCGGAAGTACGATCTTTGCGGTAAAACCGGGTGACGGTTCTGCCCGTGAGCAGGCGGCATCATGCCAGAAGGTTCTTGGCGGCTGGGCAAACATTGCCAATGAATATGCCACAAAGAGATATCGTTCAAACCTGATCAACTGGGGCATGCTTCCGTTTATCGTTGACAGGGGCGAACTGCCGTTTAAGAACGGAGATTATCTGTTTATACCGGGTATCCGCAAGGCTGTAGAAGATAAAGCAACTGAGATCAAAGCTTACGTTGTCGGCGATGAGCTTAAAGAATTCACACTGAAGATGGGTGAACTGACAGACGATGAGCGTGAGATTATTCTTAAAGGCTGCCTGATCAATTACTACAGAGGATAAAACGTTTTCTTCAACGCCATGATGATAAAAACGTGTATTATCACGGAACAGTCGGATCAGTTTGATGGACGTTTTTGCGCAGGCAGGGCATATGCTGTCTGAAACATAGTGACTATATTTTTAAAGGCCTGTCGGATGGTTGTCTGCCTGAAAAGGAATGCTATCATTTGGACAGGCTTTTTATGACTTTGAAATGTATGATGCGGCCGGGAAGATGTGAATCTGTCACCAGGTTTTATGAGAGTCCGGCCTGAAAAGGGGTTTGTGTTAACTTATGAGAAAATATATTGGAAACAGACAGTTTTATAAAATGGTATTGGCTGTTGCAGTTCCGATTATGATTCAGAACGGAATTACTAATTTTGTCAGTTTGCTTGACAATATTATGGTCGGGCAGATCGGTACAGTGCAGATGTCCGGTGTTGCCATCGCCAATAACCTGATTTTTGTATATAATATCTGCATTTTTGGTGCTGTATCCGGTGCCGGGATTTTCGGCGCCCAGTTTTACGGAAACGGCAGTCATGACGGTGTGCGGCATACGCTGCGGTTTAAGCTGATCATATGTGCCATTTTATTTGCGGCAGCGCTGCTTATATTTATTTTCGGCGGTGATGCGCTGATTTCGCTTTATTTAAAAGGCAGCGGGTCTGCCGAAGATATATCCGCCACTTTTGGTTACGGAAGAAACTATCTGGACATTATGCTGATCGGGTTTATTCCATTTACCATTGCGTTTGTTTACGCCAGTACACTGAGGGAGTGCGGTGAGACATTCGTTCCGATGGTTGCGGGTGTTGTGGCCGTTGTGATTAATCTTGTTTTTAACTATATTTTGATTTTCGGACATTTCGGCGCACCGAAGATGGGTGTTGCCGGCGCAGCCATTGCTACGGTGATTTCACGATTTGTTGAATGCCTGATCGTTTTGATATGGACACACAGACATACGGAAAGAAATCCGTTTATCGTAGGTCTTTATAAGTCTTTAAAGATACCGGGAAAACTGGTGCTTCAAATTATTAAAAAGGGTTCACCGCTGATGATCAACGAAGCGCTCTGGTCCGCAGGCATGGCCATATTGCTGCAGTGCTATTCCTACAGAGGTCTTGACGTTGTTGCGGGGCAAAATATTTCGTCCACAGTGGCCAATGTGTTTAACGTTGTATTTTTAGCCCTCGGTAATTCTGTCGGAATTATTATCGGACAGCTGCTTGGCGCAGGTAAAATGGAAGAAGCTGTGGATAAAAACAGAAAACTTATTTTCTTTGCTGTCAGTGTTTGCTTTGTCATCGGCACAGCAATGGTATTTGCCGCACCGGTATTTCCGAAATTATATAATACGACAGACAGTGTGCGGTCGCTGGCAGCAAGCTTTATTATCGTTGAGGCTGTTTTTATGCCGGTCAATTCCTTTATACATGCCTCGTATTTTGCGATGCGTTCCGGAGGGAAAACGATTATCACGTTTTTGTTTGACAGTGTCTATGTATGGGTGCTCAGTATACCGGCGGCTTATCTTTTGAGCCGTTATACCGGGGTGACGATCGTGTGGCTGTATGTCATTGTCAAAAGCCTCGACATTGTGAAATGTATTATCGGCTATGTGCTTTTGAAAAAGCGTGTGTGGGTCAATAATATTGTTGTTTAAGTAAGGTATTGGAAGAATATCCGGACAAACGGATAGCAGGAGAAGGGAAAATGGAGATAGGAACTGCAATAGCCAATTGTTTTAAATGCGGGTTTGTTATGGTCAGAGAAGACGGCACCATTGGCGCTTATAATGACATGGCAAAAGATGTTACTGGAGCCGTTCTTAATTTTGGTATGGGACATCCTGAGGGTAAAATATGTAAAGATGATATTGTGATCATCGCAGATAATGAACTGGGAAATGATGACGGCCTGACGCTTGATGATCTGAAATTGCTGAATATATCGGATACTTCGATTAAAGAAGGCGATACACTGCTGGCGGTGGGGGTGTATAAGAATGATAAGATTCAACCCATATATAAATACGGGAAAAATTATTCATATGGCAGGGAAATGCGCCTGTCAGTCAGGTATCTGGGGTTTAGTATAACAGCTGATGTTGACAGCGGGAAAAGAAATCTGCGCATCTCTGTGGATGGTTCAAAGTATTCAATGAATTATCTTGTGGCTGTCGGCCATATGGTTGTCATTGACGGAAATACAGGCCAGGTCAAATTTTTTCAGGCCAAAGGCTATGGTATCCGTGGAGAAGAAATAGGAAAACTGTTAAGAGGAAAGTCTTATATGGCAAAAAATCCCGGAAAAGGACGGGGGGATATGATGCCGACGATCGGCAGGCCTGTGGCAGAAGTTCTTAACGGCAAAGAATTTCTTGATGCCGTAAAGAAGCTGATGACGGGAGAACACGGGCAGACGACAGAAGATTTGTTTATGCTTTATAAAAGGATGTTTTACTGCCGCCTTGTCCGGATTAAAACGGGGGAGCCTTCTGACGGTGTTTATGTATTTATTCAGGATATTGAAATGATGGAAAGTATTATTTCATCAGGTAATATTTTGATTAAGGAAATTGAACAGATCAACAAAAAGGCGTATTGTCTTACTGGGGTGAAAATAGTGATAAGCTCAGTTCATTTATCGGCAATACGCAGGAAATGATTGTCGTGAAAAATCTTGCATATAAGGCTTCAAAAACAAAGTTCAATGTTCTTCTTACAGGGGAAAGCGGTACCGGTAAATCTAAGCTGGCCAGAGAAATCCATGATCTCTGGAATCCCGAAAAACCGTTTGTGGAAGTCAATTGCAGTGCCATTGCTGAATCACTGTTTGAGAGTGAACTGTTTGGTTATGTTCCCGGGGCATTTACAGGCGCAACATCAAGAGGAAAAGTCGGCTATCTGGAAGAAGCGGATGGGGGGACGATTTTTCTTGATGAAATCGGAGAACTGCCGTGGAACATACAGGTAAAGCTTTTGTATGTGCTTCAGTATAAACGCATTTACCGGGTAGGTTCAACAAAGCCGATCAATATTGATGTACGTATTATTATGGCAACAAACCGGAATCTTGAAGAAGAGGTAAAGAAAGGTAATTTCAGACAGGATCTTTATTACAGAATTAATGTATTTCCGATTGATATACCGCCTCTTCGGGAGCATAAAAGGGATTTGTATGTCCTTGCAAATTCAATTTTAACAAAATGTTGTCAAAAATATGACATGCCTGAAAAGCAGTTTTCGGAGGAAGCGCTGGAGGTTATGGGGAATTATGACTGGCCGGGAAATGTCCGGGAACTGGAAAACATCATTGAACGGGCAACGATTATCTGTGACGGAGGTCTGATTTATTCAGAACATCTGATGCTTCATGAAGAAGTAAAGCGGGCAGGAACACTGAAAGAACACATTGATTTTTATGAAAAACAGCTGATTAAAGATGCCTTGTACAAACACAATAATGACAGAAAAAAGGCAATGGAAGAACTGGGAATATCTAAAACAGTATTTTATGAAAAGCTGAAAAAGTATCAGATTGACGAAGAGTTCTGATACACGGAAAATGAGTTCGGATATCAGGACTGTTTTTGAGAAAAATGAATCAGCTTCGAGTACTAAGAATTGATAAAGATTAGACAAATGGTGATAAATAAAGGGTTTCATAAAGAACGATGCCGAAATATAATTTTGGCATCGTTCTTGCTATATATAAATATAGATTGAAAGTTTATAAAAGCTGCATTTGGGGTTACAGAAAAAATATTTATAAGCTTGCAATTGCAAAAAAATACAAAAGTTTAAGGAGGGGTATTGATGGTACAGGAAATTAAAAACGGCGTTTTGTATTTCGACGGGTGCAATACAGTTGAACTTGCGAAAAAGTACAAGACACCTCTGTATGTCATGTCTGAAACGGATATTGTGAGCCGCTTCAGAGAACTCAATGAATGCTTTGTTAAAAAGTATGGCAATGCCAGAGTTGCCTATGCTTCAAAAGCATTCTGCACACTGGCAATGTACAAGATTTGTGAAAGGGAAGGCACATGCATTGATGTTGTATCCGGCGGTGAGCTTTATACGGCAATTAAGGCGGGATTTCCTGCGGAGCGCATCGAATTTAACGGCAACAACAAGCTGCCTTCGGAAATCGAGGATGCTGTTGATTACGGCATTGGAAGAATTATTATTGACGGCCTTCAGGAGCTTTCGCTGATTGAAAAAATCTGTGCCCAAAAAGGTAAGAAAGTCAAAGTGTTATACAGAGTGACACCTGGTGTTGCAGCTGATTCACACGACTATATTGTCACAGGCAAGAAAGATTCAAAATTCGGTATTCCTTTGGATGAAGATGTTTTTTATCCGGAAGTGGAACGTGCGATTAAGTCTGAATATGTTGATTTTCTGGGACTGCATTTCCATGTGGGTTCACAGCTTTTTGATAACAGTGCTCATTTACAGGCATTGGATATTATTCTGGAGCATGTTAAAGAAATTAAAAGACGCTTTGGATTTGTATGTACGGAATTGAATCTTGGCGGCGGCTTCGGTGTCAAATATACGAATGAAGAAAGAAAGCCATACAGCTACTTTATCGATCCGATGATGGCAAAGATTAAAGCGGCATATGAAGAAATGGGTGAACCGATGCCGGCAGCGGTGATTGAACCGGGAAGAAGTATCGTCGCAGAAGCGGGTATGAATCTTTATACGATCGGAAGTATTAAAGATATTAAAGGTGTACGTAAATATGTATCCATTGACGGCGGTATGACAGATAACATAAGACCTGCGCTTTACAGTGCAAAATATGAAGGCGTTGTTGCTAACAAGGCTGATGTAAAAGTTTCGGATAAAGTGACCATCTGCGGTAAGTGCTGTGAGTCGGGTGATATATTGATCAGAGACTGTCTGATTCCGGAAGGTACAGAAGCAGGCGATTTATTTGCTATATTCTCAACGGGCGCTTACGGTTATGCGATGGCATCAAATTACAATAACAATCCGATACCGGCCGTTGTACTGGTTAAGGATGGGGAAAGCAATCTGATCGTCAAACATCAGAGCTATGAAGATATTATTCATAACAACCTTATTCCCGACTATTTAAAATAGAATTGATGTTTAAAAAGCCGGAAGGAGGCCAATATGAAATTTACTAAAATTCATGGTGCGGGTAATGATTTTATTATTATTAATAATATGATTGAAAAACTTCCGCCGGAGGTATTTGGAAAGCTGGCAAAAAAACTTTGTGCACGGAGACTTTCCATTGGTGCTGACGGTCTGATGGTTGTTGATTATCCTGACGGTGATGCGGATTTTAAAATGAGATTTTATAATTCTGACGGCTCTGTGGGAGAAATGTGCGGAAACGGTGCCCGGTGCATCGCGCGGTATGGCTATGAAAATAAACTTGCCGGTGAGATTCAGCATATTGAAACAACGGCGGGGCTTGTCACAGGTCACCGTAAGGATCAAAGAATGTATACGGTCAGATTAAATGATCCGTCAAGAATCGAGCTTAACAGGACACTTGTTGTGGAAAACGAAATTTATGAATATGCCTATGTGGAACTTGGTAATCCTGGTATACCTCATGCTGTTGTCAGAATCAAAGGACTTAGAAATAAGGATAAAAAGGGACTTTTTGAGCTGGGACGGGCAATCAGGTATCATGAGAACTTTTATAAAGGCTGTAACGTCAATTTCTTTGATGTTGTCGGTGAAGATGATGTCATTGAGCTTACTTACGAAAGAGGCGTTGAAGATTTTACATATGCCTGCGGCACAGGTACAGGTTCTGTGATTGCCGTACTGACGATGCTTGGTGAAGTGAGCGGAAAAAATGTAAAAACATCTGTCATGGGCGGACAGCTTTATGTATCTTTGGATATCAAGGACGGTAAACCGGAAAACATTATGCTGACCGGGCCGACAAATATCGTGGCAGAGGGCGAAGTCAAAGACGAAGACTTAGACCTTGGTCTATGACTTCATCATCAGAGATTCAGCGGTATCTGCTGAAATTAGGGGGAATTTTAAATGGAAAAAAAGAAAAACAGTTTTTGGAAAAATTACAAATCATCAATTATTTTGCTGGGAGGTATTATTCTTGGCAGCATCATCGGCCTTATTAATCCGGATCTGGGACATGCGCTGTCACCGTTCGGCGATATTTTCATCAATCTGATGTTTACGGTTGTAGTGCCGCTTGTATTTTTATCCGTTTCCAGTGCCGTAACAGCGATGGCTGACCTTAAGAAACTGGGCAGAATTCTTAAAAACCTTGCAATTGTATTCGTGGTTACAGGTGCGATTGCATCAATCTGTATCCTTGTTGTCGTTAAAGTATTCCCGCCGGCTGCAGGTTTTGCGGCTGCTATTTTGCGGATCTTGTGGCTACCTATGGCCAGGAATTGATTGGTAACTATGCAAGAGCTATGGTTATTTACTATCCGCTCTGTATCGCATACTTCTTTGTTGCCTTCTTTGTATACTCATTCTGGGCAGGCGGCGGCATGATCGGCGTGAAAGTCTGCTTCAAGAATATTATTCAGCCGGCAATTACAGCGCTTGCAACATGTTCATCAATTGCAACACTTCCGGTTAACCTGGAAGCATCAAGGAAGATGGGCGTATCTAAAGATGTACGCGAAATCGTTCTGCCGTTAGGCGCAACAATGCATATGGATGGCACATGTCTGTCATCTATCCTTAAAATCGCTTTCCTGTTTGGCGTATTTGGTCAGAATTTCTCAGGTATTGGTACATATCTGACAGCAATACTGCTTTCTGTATTAGGCGGCGTTGTTATGTCCGGTGTTCCTGGCGGCGGTCTGATCGGTGAAATGCTGATCTGCAGCCTTTATGGATTCCCGCCTGAAGCATTCCCGATTATTGCTGCAATCGGTTTCTTAGTTGACCCGCCTGCAACAATGGTTAATGCTGCCGGTGACTCTGTTGCTTCTATGATGGTAACAAGACTGACAGAAGGTAAAGACTGGCTTAAGAAAAAAATTGCAGCCGGTGAAGTTGAAGCCTGATCAGGAGAATTTATATGGAAATCAGAAAAGCAACGATGGAAGACCTTGCGGCGGTGACAGCTGTCGAAGCAAAGTGCTTCCCTGAAGCGGAAGCTGCCAAAGAAAAAGATTTTAAAGCACGTTTAGAAGTTTATCCGGATCATTTTTGGTTACTGTTCGATGAGGATAAGATGGTGGGTTTTGTCAACGGTATGGTTACTGACGAGCCGGATCTTACGGATGAAATGTATGAAAATGCGAAGATGCATAATGAAAACGGTGCATGGCAGATGATATTCGGAGTGAATACAATTCCTGAATACAGACGGCAGGGATGTGCAGAAAAAGTGCTTCGCCGTGTGATTGATGATGCAAGGGTTCAGGGCAGAAAAGGACTTGTCCTGACATGCAAGGATAAGCTGCTGCATTACTATGGCAAGCTTGGTTTTGTCAATGAGGGTGTTTCAGCCTCCGTTCATGGTAACGTTGTCTGGTATCAGATGCGTCTGACTTTTTAAATGATAAAATGGAAATTTTATCATTTAGCATGCGATAATCACTGCCTTTTCGGCGGTGTGAAAAAAATATGAATAAATAAGCCTTCCGTGGAATTCCATTCCATAAAAAGCCGCAAACTTCAGGTACGCATAGTTTGCGGCTTTTATAATGCAAAAAAACTGACGCACAAATCGTCTGAACGCTGACGATTTGTGCGTCATCTTTTTAGATTTCAACGAGTCTGATGGTCTCGCTGCTGCAGCTTTTTGTACATAGACCGCAGCCGACACATTTTTCAGGATCGACTTTATAGGATTTGTCCGGTGCGCGGTAGATGGCGCTTTGAGGACAGCGGCGGCTGCAGTTGCCGCAGTATACACAGTCATCTTCAAAAATAAATGCTTTTTTCAATGTTTTTTCCCTTCCTTCTTTTTTGGTTCTTTTGTCATGCTTAATATATTATCCAACAGATCTTTCGGGTTGATCGGACGGCTTTTAATGGAGATGATCACCGGAACGAGGGATGTTGCCACGAGGCCGCCGGCAAAACCGTTATTATAGAGATTCATACCGCTGTTAATAAGTCCCACATTAAGGGACAGCGATGCATGCAGAAATCCTGCAACGATACCCCAGATCACACCGAACTGACCTGCAATCGGTGCCAGTGTTGCCGAAAACAGTGCGGCAAGAATCGCCTTGTGATCCGTAATATTCCAGATAGACACAAGACTTGCGAGCCAGACACCGAATATGACCGGAACAACATTTCGAATGTGCTTTCCTGTGGCGGAAAAGCCGACGATGGTAAAAATGCCGCCCATTGTAGGTCCGTTTAAGTCGCTGCCGACGGCAACAACAAAAACGGTAGCAGCAATGCCGTTGATGCCCATGTTAAACAGCGTGGCGCCAAGCCCTTCCTCTGTGCAGTAATCGGTGCCGCCTCTGCCGGCATGTTTTAAAATATCCAGATATTTCCAGAAAAAGCGAGGTTCGCTGATCATGCCGAGAATAATTAATATGAGAAAGAAGCTGATGAGAATCTGCATAAACATCACATTGCTGCCGGTATACCAGATATCGCGGGAATCGATCTGTATACCAAAAGATTTCATGACGGACACAACAATCGTGGCAATGAGACCGCCGGCAAAACCGGCATTGTATAAACAGTAGCCTCTGTGTGCGTGAATCAGGTTGTTGGCCAGCGGCGGCAGAACAAATCCCATCATAAGACCGATTAATATGCCAAGTGTGAATGCGTAGATGGAATGCAGGTGGCTCAGAGTGACCAGCTGGGTAATAATGGGAGAAAGGCTGGTACCGTAAAAGGCGACATGTATATATTGGGACATATGTTGTCTGTGGTAGCGGGCATATAAGCCGACACCGAATAATATGGCCCAGATATTTACAATGTTTTTTCCGAAGAGTGAGAATCCCATCATCAGAAAGATAGATGCGATCGTGCTTCCGTTGATATCCATGTTCAGAAAATAAATGATAGCTATGGACATCAGCGTGACTAAAGCGGCATTGACAAAGGCGGCCCCCACACCACCAAGGGCAATGTAGTCTGTGATCAGAAAGTCCGGTTCCTGAAAAATGATGATCATTCCTTTAACGATATCATCAAAAGGTTCCAGTACAAGACCGCAGAACAGGAAATAGGCCGGGAAAAGCGTGAGCACAAGGAACCGGCGGTTTCTCGACCGTTTTTGAGTGTTGTTTAATTGTTTTTCCATGAATAAACCCCTTACATAAAATACATGGATATCAGGATTTTTGATGTCCGATATCCGATGAATAAACCCCTTAATTATTATATATGATTTAATGGGCAAGCGCAAGATTTTTTGAGGGATACAAAAAACCTCCGGCGTTAAAAATATCTCCGGTATTAAAACCTCCGGTATTAATACCTCTGGTACTAAAAGATATTCCGGTATTAAAAAACCTCCGGTATCAAAAATACCGGAGGCTTAAAATGCCGTCATGGTTCATGATGCACAGTATGCACAAGGTGTGTACTGTGATGTTGATTATTTTGAAGTGCTGTTTCCTTTGACAGCTTCAAGTTCAGCCATTTTCATGGCACGGACTTTTAACGGAAGGCCAAACAGTGTAATGAAGCCTGAAGCGTCATTATGATCATAAAGGTCACCTGTTGTAAAGCTTGCCAGTGATTCACTGTACAGTGAGTACGGTGAAGTTGTACCGGCTTTGATGATATTACCTTTGTAAAGTTTGAATTTAACTTCACCTGTGACGTATTTCTGTGTAGATTCAACAAATGCCTGGATAGCTTCACGAAGCGGTGTGAACCATTTGCCTTCGTAAACGATCTGAGCAAACTTATTGCCCATGTCTTTTTTTGTTTCCATCGTCGCGCGGTCAAGTACAAGTTCTTCCAGCTGCTGATGTGCTTCCATGAGGATTGTTCCGCCCGGTGTTTCATAAACGCCGCGGGATTTCATGCCAACAACACGGTTTTCGACGATATCGATAATACCGATACCATGTTTGCCACCCAGTTCATTGAGCTTGCGGATAATGTCTGCAACTTTCATTTCTACGCCGTTGATGCTCTTAGGAACGCCGGCTTCAAAAGTCATCGTTATGTATTCCGGTTCATCCGGTGCTTTCTCAGGTGTGACACTGAGAACAAGAAGGTCATCATAGTTTGGTTCATTTTCAGGATTTTCAAGCTCAAGACCTTCATGGCTGATGTGCCATAAGTTACGGTCACGGCTGTAGCTGTGGCTTGCGTCAAAAGGAAGATTGATGCCGTGTTTCTGGCAGAATGCGATTTCATCTTCACGGGATTCCATCTGCCATAAATCGGTCATACGCCATGGAGCGATGATCTTGATGTCCGGAGCCAGTGCTTTGATACTCAGCTCGAAACGGATCTGGTCATTACCTTTGCCTGTGGCACCGTGGCAGATGGCAACAGCGCCTTCTTTTCTTGCGATTTCAACAAGCTTGGCAGCAATACCCGGGCGGGCCATTGATGTGCCAAGCAGGTATTTGTGCTCATAAACAGCACCGGCCTGTACGCAAGGCATAATATAATTTTCGCAGAAATCATCGGTAATATCTTCGATATATAATTTTGAAGCACCGGATAATTTGGCTCTTTCATCAAGGCCGTCCAGTTCTTCGCCCTGGCCGCAGTTAATGCAGCAGCAGATAACGTCATAATCAAATGTTTCTTTTAACCATGGAATAATAGCCGTTGTGTCAAGGCCGCCTGAGTATGCTAAAACAACTTTTTCTTTCATTTTGTATCCTCCTCATATGATCATTGGTTGAGTATCATGTAAAATCGGTCATCGTTTCAAAAAATGATGCCGCCGTAAATATCTTTTGTTAATATACACTATCCAAAATGAAAATGCAAGAGGTTTTTTGAAAAAACATGAATTTTTATAAATTAATATTGCATAAACATAAAAACTTGTGTATAATGATGAAAAGTTCGAAAAGCCTTTAAAAACATAAGATTATGTGATAATATACTTAAAAATAAAAAGTGCAAATGCATAAAAAGTTGCATAAAAATACATTTTTGCATAAAAATCGTAATTGTTCAGAGCCAACCTCCAAAATGCTTCGCATTTCGTCGGTGCGGCATATCCGCCAAATAAAATTTCAAAAACATTCTTAAAAATGCGAGCATTTTACGTATGTTTTATGAAATTTTGCTTGTCTGTGAACGGTTACAAATGATTAAAATGCGATGATGAAAGGCTCTATATTTAAGAAGAAATTATATTGGACATGTTGCAAAATGTGTATTATAGTGTATAATAAATCTTTTGGGTGAATTAGATTAAAGTGGTATATGAACCATAGGATTGCATTAGAAAAGAGGAATGAAAAGATGATTAAAGTCGGTATTATCGGAGCGACAGGGTATGCGGGCGCAGAGCTTGTAAGACTGCTTAAGCAGCATCCGGAAGCGGAAATTGTGTGGTATGGCTCCAGAAGCTATGTAGATGAAAGATACAGTAAAGTATTCGGAAATATGTTTAAAATTGTTGATGAAAAGTGTCTCGATGATCATATGACAGAGCTTTCCAAAGAAGCCGATGTGATTTTTACGGCGACACCGCAGGGTTTCCTTGCTTCAGCAATCAGTGAAGAGATTTTACAGAATGCAAAAATCATTGATTTAAGTGCGGATTTCAGAATTAAAGATGTCTCTGTATATGAAAAATGGTACGGTATAGAGCATAAAGCGCCTCAGTATATTGATGAGGCTGTTTACGGATTATGTGAGATTAACAGAAAAGACATTGCAGGGGCAAGGCTTATTGCAAATCCGGGGTGTTATACAACATGTTCGATTTTAACGGCGTATCCGCTTGTTAAAGAAGGTGTGATTGATCCGGATACCTTGATTATTGATGCAAAGTCGGGTACTTCCGGCGCGGGCCGCGGCGCAAAGACAGCCAATCTTTATTGCGAAGTGAATGAAAGTATTAAAGCCTATGGTGTGGCATCACATCGTCATACACCGGAAATTGAAGAACAGCTCGGTTACGCTGCAGGACGTCCTCTGGTGCTTAGCTTTACACCGCATCTTGTCCCGATGCACAGAGGCATCCTTGTGACAGAATACGCTTCCCTTAAAAAAGATATTTCATATGAAGAAATGAAAAAAATTTATGAAAAGTATTATGGTTCCGAGAAGTTTATCCGCCTGCTTGATGAAGGTTCGTGTCCTGAAACACGATGGGTCAAAGGCAGCAATTATGTGGATATTAACTTTAAAATTGATACCCGGACAAACAGGGTGATTATGATGGGGGCCATTGACAATCTTGTGAAAGGCGCGGCAGGTCAGGCCGTTCAGAATATGAATATTCTTTTTGGTCTTGAGGAGTGTACGGGGCTTGATCTTGTACCGATGTTCCCGTAAAAAGATTTTGATGTTGATACGGTAAATTCCAAAAAAAGATTTTGACGGTGAGACCGAAAAATACTTAAGAGAAAGAAGGAAATCTGATGATCCGTGTAATGACACTGGATGATTATGAAAAAGTATATGCGTTGTGGCGAAGCATTGAAGGCTTTGGTATCCGGAGTATTGATGATTCAAAGGAAGGGATTGAGCGGTTTTTAAAGCGGAATCCTACGACAAATATTGTAGCCGAGATGGACGGGAAAATTGTCGGTGCTATTTTGTGCGGCCATGACGGAAGACAGGGTGCTTTCTATCATGTATGTGTCCATAAAGATTATCGTATGCACGGCATCGGAAAAGCGATGGTCGTCAGGGCAATGGAGGCACTGCAGGCAGAAAAAATTAATAAAATCACTTTGTTTGCCTTTCGGACCAACGGCGTCGGAAATGCTTTCTGGCGGGGTGTCGGATGGAAGTGCCGGGAAGATATGAATGTTTACGAATTTGTTTTGAATAAAGAAAATATAACAGCGTTTAATGCCGAATCTTGAGAAAGAGGGATTTGAAATGATGAAAGATATGAAAATATTTGAAGGCAGTGTGACTTCTGCCAAAGGATTTATGGCTGCCAGCTGCGCAGCAGGAATTAAGTATAAAGACCGCACGGATATGGCGATGATTTTTTCTGAAGCACCATGTACTGCAGCCGGAACATTTACAAAAAATATTGTAAAGGCGGCACCTGTCAAATGGGACCAAGATGTTGTTTATGAGTCACCGTCTGCATCTGCCGTTGTGATCAATGCCGGTATTGCCAATGCATGCACCGGTGCTGAGGGACTGAAAAATTGCAAAATGACAGCAAGTGCGGCAGCAAAAGCATTAAATATTGAAGAAAATGCAGTGCTTGTTGCTTCCACCGGTGTTATAGGCATGCAGCTGCCGATCGACCGCATTGAAGCGGGAACAAAGGTGATGGCAGGACAGCTTTGCGGCAGTGAAGAAGCCGGTCTTAACGCCGCAAAAGCCATTATGACGACAGATACGATACCAAAGCATATTGCTGTGACTGTTGAAATCGGCGGTGTGCCGGTGACAATCGGCGGTATGTGCAAAGGTTCGGGGATGATTCATCCGAATATGTGCACGATGCTCTGCTTTATTACAACCGATGCTGCCATTACAAAAGAGCTTTTACAGCAGGCGTTAAGTGAGGATATCGAAGATACATTTAATATGGTTTCTGTTGATGGCGATACTTCCACAAACGATACAGTGCTTTTGCTGGCCAACGGACTTGCAAAAAATCCGGTCATTGATCAAAAAGATGAAAATTATGAATTATTTAAAGCCGCGCTGCATCAGGTCAATACATATCTGTGCCGTAAAATCGCCGGTGACGGTGAAGGCGCAACCGCATTATTTGAAGTTAAAATCGTTGGTGCCGCAGACAAACAGCAGGCTGTGACACTGGCTAAATCTGTTGTGACTTCCAGCCTGACAAAAGCAGCTATTTTCGGACATGATGCCAACTGGGGACGTATATTATGCGCCATGGGTTATTCCGGTGCCGAATTTGACCCTGAAAAAGTTGATCTGTATTTTGAAAGTGCCGCAGGGAAAATTAAAATCATCGAAGATGGCGTTGCCACAGGTTACAGCGAAGATGAAGCTACAAAAATATTGTCTGAAAATGAAGTCACAGCCATCGCAGACATTAAAATGGGCGATGCTGCGGCAACAGCCTGGGGCTGCGACCTGACCTATGACTACGTTAAAATCAACGCCGACTACAGAAGTTAAAAAGGAGAAAAGTTGTTATGGAAGAGAAGTTGGAAGCAAAGGTGAATGAGTCTTTGCACAAGGCAGAGGTGCTTATTGAGGCACTGCCGTATATTCAGCGTTTTAACAGAAAGATTATTGTTGTGAAATATGGCGGAAGCGCCATGATTGATGAAGAATTGAAGAAGAATGTCATTAAAGATGTGACGCTTTTGAAGCTTGTTGGTTTTAAGCCGATCATCGTCCACGGCGGCGGCAAGGAAATCAGCCGCTGGGTAGCAAAGTCAGGCATGGAGCCGAAGTTTATTAACGGCCTTCGCGTGACTGATGAACCGACGATGGAAATTGCAGAGATGGTATTAAACCGTGTCAATAAGTCTCTTGTTCAGATGGTTCAGGAGCTTGGCGTCTTGTCGGTTGGTATCAGCGGTAAAGACGGCGGCCTGTTAAAGGTTGAGAAAAAGTATTCCAACGGTGAGGATATCGGCTTTGTCGGAGAAATCACGGAGGTTAACCCGAAAGTGCTTTATGACCTGCTGGAAAAAGATTTTCTTCCGATTGTATGCCCGATCGGTATGGATAAAGATTTTAACACTTATAACATCAATGCCGATGATGCCGCCTGTGCCATTGCCAAAGCGATGAAGGCTGAAAAGCTGGCGTTTTTAACAGATATCGAAGGCGTATATAAAGATTACAATGATAAAGACAGTCTGATTTCCGAGCTCTTTGTTGATGATGCGAAAGCATTGATCGACAGCGGTTTTATCGGCGGCGGCATGCTTCCGAAGCTTGGTAACTGTATTGATGCCATCGAAAACGGCGTTTCAAGGGTACATATACTTGACGGACGCATTCTCCACTGCCTGCTTTTGGAAATCTTTACAAACAAAGGTATCGGTACGGCAATTTTATCAAGAGATGAAAGAAGGTACTACAATGAATAATTATATCGAGGCGGCGGAAAGCGTACTCCTGCATACATATAACAGATATCCGGTCGTGTTCGATCAGGGTGACGGCGTTTATCTTTATGACACTGACGGGAAAAAATATCTTGATTTCGGATCCGGCATCGGTGTTTTTGCCCTGGGCTACAATTGTAAAGCCTATAATGACGCAGTGAAGGGTCAGGTGGATAAGCTTGTCCATACGTCCAACTATTATTATAATGTGCCTGCCATTGAGGCGGCTAAAAAGCTTGTGAAAGCTTCAGGGCTTGACCGTGTTTTCTTTACAAACAGCGGTGCTGAAGCTGTGGAGGGCGCCCTTAAAGCCGCAAGAAAATATGCATGGTTAAAGGACGGTTCCAATGACCATGAGATCATTGCCATGGAGCATTCTTTCCACGGCAGAACTTTCGGCGCTCTGTCAGTGACCGGCAATGCAAAGTATCAGGAAGCTTTTAAACCGATGATCGGAAATATCCGTTTTGCAAAATATAATGATCTTGAAAGTGTTAAAGCCCTTGTCAATGAAAAAACATGCGCGGTGATCATGGAAACTGTTCAGGGTGAAGGCGGTGTATATCCTGTTGATGCGGAATTTTTAAAAGGTGTCCGCAAAATCTGTGATGAGAATGATATACTGCTGATTCTTGATGAGATTCAGTGCGGTATGGGTCGTACCGGTTACATGTTTGCCTATCAGAAGTTCGGGGTTATGCCGGATATTCTGACATGTGCCAAGGCACTTGGATGCGGCGTTCCGGTAGGCGCTTTTGTTCTTAATGAAAAGACGGCAGCGGCTTCTTTGACAGCCGGTGATCACGGAACGACCTATGGCGGCAATCCGCTGGCAGGAACAGCGGTATCTGCTGTATTTGATATTTTTGAAGAAAGACATCTGACAGACCATGTCAGGGAAATCAGCGCCTATCTGGAAGAAAAGTTTGATGAAGTTGTAGAGAAATACAGCTTTATTACCGGTCACAGAGGCATGGGGCTGATGCAGGGCCTTGTGTTTAAAGGCATTGCACCGGGGGAAGCCGTGAAAAAGCTTCTGGAGAAAGGACTTGTTGTCTTTACGGCCGGTACGGACGTGCTTCGTTTCCTTCCGCCGCTGATTATTGAAAAAGAACATGTCGATGAAATGCTTGTGAAATTATATTCGGTCCTTGATACATTCTAAATATATTTGTGATACATTTTTTGAGACCTTCTGGTTACAATATTAAAAAATATTGTTGTCAGGAGGTCTATAATGTTAGGGATTATTGTTGCTTTAATTTCGGGAGCCTTGATGAGTATTCAGGGTGTATTCAATACAGAAGTGACAAAACAGACAAGTCTGTGGGTATCAAACAGCTGGGTGCAGTTTTCGGCGCTGCTTGTCTGCCTTGCAGGATGGCTGATTAAAGACGGGCAAAGTTTTACAAAATTATTACAGGTGGATCATAAATATTTATTGCTGGGCGGTGTCATCGGCGCTTTTATAACATTAACGGTCATTCTCAGTATCAATACACTGGGGCCTGCAAAAGCGGCGCTGCTGATTGTTGTCGCTCAGCTGGCAGTGGCTTATGTCATTGAACTTTTCGGCATGTTTGGCGTAGAAAAGGTGGATTTTTCATGGGTAAAACTGGCCGGGCTTGTTGTTGCGGTGGCAGGAATCGTCATATTTAAATGGAAATAAAGAAAGTTTAAATTTCTGTAAAAAACGGCTTGTAAAAATGTTTAAACTTCTGTAATATAAATGTGTGTAGTTTTAGCAGGACAACGATTTCTTCTTTGCAAAAAGGGGGAATAAGATGTCATATAAAGTCACATTATTGGTTAAATGTATGGTTTTTGCTGTATTTTGTGCAGTCGGCTTATGTTCGTGCAAAGATGCGGACGAGGGATTTGACGGGCAGGCTTTTGGCATTCCTGCGGAAGAGTCATCTTCAAAAGAGCGTATGTCCGCGAAGGATGATACATCTGAAGATTCGGAATATACAGATATCCGCGGGATTTATGTTTATGTATGCGGTGCTGTGAAGAATCCGGGTGTTTATACGGTCGAAGACGGCGCCAGGCAGATTGTCGCGATTGAGGCAGCAGGAGGTATGCTTCCGGAGGCATGTGCCGATGGATTAAACCTTGCGGCACTGGTCAGTGACGGGGAGAGGATTTATGTGCCGACGAAGGAGGAAGCCGATACATGGTCAAATGACGGACAGCCTTTAGGGGCGGGCGTGAATAACGGACTTGTAAACATTAATACAGCTGCAAAAGAAGAGTTGATGACGCTGCCGGGGATTGGAGAGACAAAGGCGCAGCGGATTATTGAATACAGGGAAACCCATGGAAGGTTTTCTGATATTGAAGCATTAAAAAATGTTCCGGGAATCAAGTCGGGAACTTATGATGCATTAAAAGAATTCATAACGGTATGAAGGCTTGGCATATATGGAGGATAAGAACAGGGCATGGATAGAAAAGTTTTGATTGTTGATGATGAAAAGTTGATTGTTAAAGGAATAAAGTACAGTCTTGAGCAGGACAGCATGGAAGTTGATGTGGCCTATGACGGCAATGATGCGCTGGAAAAGGCGACAGCCAACAACTATGATGTGATTTTGCTGGATGTGATGCTTCCGGGGCTCAATGGCTTCGAGGTCTGCCAGATGATCAGGGAGTTTTCGGATGTCCCGATTATCATGCTGACAGCCAAGGGGGATGACATGGATAAAATCCTCGGTCTGGAGTATGGCGCAGATGATTATATTACGAAACCTTTCAATATTCTGGAGGTTAAAGCAAGGATTAAGGCGATTATGCGCCGTATGAAGGGGAAACAGCCGGTCAGAGATGATTCAAAGCAGATTGTTTCCGGTGATATGCGTATTGACCTTGACAGCCGCAGAGTTTTTATAAATAACAAAGAAGTCAATCTGACAGCAAAAGAGTTTGATTTGCTGGAGCTTTTGATTACAAACCCTAACAAAGTGTACAATAGAGAAAAACTTCTGAATCTGGTGTGGGGCTATGATTATCCGGGCGATGTCCGTACCGTTGATGTTCATGTCCGCCGCCTCCGTGAAAAGATTGAGAGCAACCCGAGCGAGCCAAAATATATACATACAAAATGGGGTGTTGGTTATTTCTTCCAGAAGTAAAAGATGCAAAGGATTCCTGAACAGTATGTTTTTCAGATCGGTCGTGATGTTTATGGTCATCGCCATCGTTCCGTTATTCATTATGAGGGGAATCCTTCTTGCAAGTGTAAAGGACAAATTATATAGTGAACGTGTGGATAATATCCGCCAGCACAGCAATGCGCTGGTGGCGCAGATGATTGATAAGAATTATTTTCAGGGTGAAAATAAAGATGTTATCCATAATCAGATCAGCCAGCTGGCCAATATCTATGACGGAAGAATTGTTGTCATAGACAGCAGCTACAAAGTACTGAGAGATTCCTATTTCCGGATTTTCGGGAAAACAGTCATTTCAAAGGAAGCTTTTCAAAGTATGCAGGGCGAGGAAATATGGAGGTATAACGGACAGACGGATATGGTCGAGATGGCACAGCCGGTGATTGATGACGGCGGTGTGGTTCTCGGTGTGATGCTGATCAGTTCCTCCACAGCGACAAGAACAGCCGCTTATCTTCACATCAAGCGGATCAGCACTTGGATTGTCGGGGGTATTTCTATTGTACTGATCGGCATTGCATTCTTTTTTTCCAGAGAGCACTCAAAGCCTTTCAGGGAGCTTGCCAAGACAATCAATTATATTGCCGAGGGACATTTCGATGAAAAGGTTCACCTGAAGGGATATACAGAAATCGTCCAGATATCCAATGCCTTTAATAAAATGCTCGGAAGACTGAAGACTCTTGAGGACAGCCGTCAGGAGTTTGTGTCCAATGTCTCCCATGAGTTAAAGACACCGATTACGTCGATCAAGGTGCTGGCGGATTCTCTGAACATGCAGCCTGATGCGCCCAAAGAGCTGTACCAGGAGTTTATGCATGACATCGTTGAGGAAATTGACAGGGAAAATCAGATTATTACAGATTTGCTGTCTCTTGTGAAGATGGATAAGAAAAGTGACGTGTTAAATATTTCATCAGTGAATATTAATGAGTTGATGGAGCTGATTTTAAAACGGCTTCGCCCGATTGCAGGGAAACGAAATATTGAGCTTGCTTTTGAAAGCTTCAGGACAGTGATTGCAAATGTTGATGAAGTAAAGATCACTCAGGCATTTACAAACCTGATAGAGAATGCTATTAAGTATAATGTTGCCGGCGGATGGGTACAGGTTTCGCTGGATATGGATCATACTTATTTTTATGTTCAGGTTTCTGATTCAGGTATCGGTATCCCCCAGGAATATCAGGATAAAATTTTTGACCGATTTTACCGGGTGGACAAGGCAAGATCCAGAGAGACCGGCGGTACCGGGCTTGGCCTTGCCATTACGAAAAATATTATACTGATGCATAACGGCAATATTAAAGTAAAGAGCAAAGAAGAGGAAGGAAGCACTTTTACTGTGCGTATTCCTCTGGTTGAAGATAATCAGGAGGTATGATTTGAGACGTCTTAAAAGGATAGCTGTTTTGGCGGCCATGCTGATGCTGCTGATTGTGATTACGGCATGCCGCGCGGGGAAGGACGGTCAGAAAGTCATCGAAGATGCTTCAACCGTCGATACAACATACAAGGTTTATTATATTAACAAAGATGCGTTTACGATTGACGGAGTGAAATGGGAGTTTCAGTCCAAGACAAATGATGAACTGGTAGGAGAATGTCTTGAGGTTTTGTCTTCTGTTCCGGAGGAAAAGAAGTACAGTCAGCCTATTGAGGCGCCTGTGGAGGTTCTTAAGTATGATTATGATGAGAACACAAAGCAGGTGAATGTTTTCTTTAATACGGCTTACAATGATATGGACAGAGATCAGGAGCTTTTATGCCGCGCTGCGGTTGTAAAGACACTGACCCAGTTTGATTCGATTATCGACTATGTTCAGTTTTTCGTGAACAATCAGGCTTTGCGGGAAACAGACGGGAAATATATGGTGATGATGCGTTCAGACTTTGTGGACAGTACAAGCGCAGATCTTAAAGATTTGAACGAAAGCACCTTAAAGCTTTATTTTGCCAGTACAGACGGGCAGCAGCTGGCTCAGGAAGATATTTATGTCCATTATTATAACACGTCGCCTGTGGAGCGGGTCGTCATGGAGAGCCTTCTTTCGGGACCGCTCTCGGACAATCTCAACAGAACTTTTCCCGAGGATACAAAGATTAACAAAACAAATGTATCCGGAGATACATGTTATGTTGACTTGAATCAGCGGTTTCTGGAGCAGATGGAAGGTCAGAATTTTAAAGTGAAGATTTATTCCGTCGTCAACTCACTGTGTGAGCTTGAGTCTGTGGATAAGGTACAGATTCTTATTGACGGGCAGATTTCGGACTATTCGGAAGAGGATATCAGTCTTGGACGTCCGCTGACACCGAATATGGATATCGTCGTCAAATCCGCAGATACACCGCCGGCTCTTGAGCATGCGGAGACTGAAGAAACAGAGCAAAATGATGAAGAGTTACAATAAGATCATGAAAAGATATGGTCATTGTAAACACATTTCGAGACTGAAAAAACAGAGTCAAAGAACAAAATTTGTATAAAGCTGAATGGAGGTTAACATGAAACGGCCGGTTGTATGGTTTGCACTGGCATATGTATTTGGAGAGATACTTGGTTTCATTTCATGGAAGCTTTGGCTGCCGGTCATACTAACCGGCAGTGTGTTATGTGTATGGTCAGGCAGAAAAAAGAAACATATTTTAGAAAGAATATGTCTTTTTGTTCTGCCTGTTTTTTGTTTATGGGGCTGTCTGATGATCAGTCATGAGGCGCAGCGGGAGCAGCAGCTTGTGGCTCAGATTCAGATGCTGCCGGATGATTTTGAAGGGAAAGTCATTGACATCAAGGTGAAAAAAAGTGTGAAAATGCTGTATTTAAGATGCAGTGTTGATTCTGAAGGTTTAAAAGAAAGAGAATTTACAGTCTGCTGTCAGCTGCCTTTAGAAGATGAAAAAGTACAATACATAAGCCTTTATGATCGCATCAAAGTTTCGGGGTATACAGAGCTTTTTGAGAAAGCGGCAAATCCGGGGTGTTATGATGCATATGAAACATACCGTCAGGAAGGCATTTTTTATCTGATGCAAGACTGCCGCATCACAGAAAAGATCAAAAAAGGGCCGAAGCTTATGTCTTTGCTGGCGCGGCTTCGCGATTCGATGAAGCAGGTCATTTTTGATAGTTTAAGTGATGACAGGGCTGCTGTACTTTCCGCGATGGTGACCGGAGAAAAAGCGCTTGTGCCTGAAGAAATGAACAGTCTGTATCAGAGCCAGGGCATCGCGCATATTATGGCGATTTCAGGTCTGCATGTGACAATGGCAGGTATGGGGATTTTAAGTCTGTTAAAGCGCTTGTATGTGCCGGTGCCTTTGCGGCAGATCGTTGCACTGACAGCGGCAGTGCTGTATATATGCATGTGCGGCTTTTCAATATCTGCCATGCGGGCAGTTGTGATGTTTGCGGCAGCGATGGGCGGTGATCTGATCGGAAGAAAAACGGACCGTGCAACGTCCCTTTCGGCTGCAGGGCTGGTCATTCTCATAAGGACACCGATGGCACTGTTTTCATTCAGTTTTTTAATGTCTTTCGGGTGTATGATCAGCATGATCATCATGACCGGGATGCACGGGAAGTTGGCAGGTTTTTATATTTCTGCAGTGACTCTGCCGATTTTAGCCTGGTTTCAATATGAAATACCGCTGTATAGTGTATTACTGAATATGGCCGTCGTGCCTATGATGGGGATACTGTATCCGATGGGACTCATTGGAAGTCTTGTGGGCGGTTTATGGCCGGTTTCGGGAAAAGTCCTGTGCCGGGGTGCCGGTGTTATTTTAACGCTGTATGAGTATCTGTGCAGAATAACTGAAAAACTGCCGTTGTCCGTGCTCATTGTGGGACGGCCGTCGCTGTGGCAGTGCATTGTGATCTATATTTGCTTGCTGCTGTTTTTTGTGATTTCGGTGAAGATGCGTGAAAATAAAATAACTGTCCGCAAATCGGTGATGACATGTTTTGCATATCTGCTCATCATGACAGCGTTTATTTTGCTTTTTATGCGGTTTGAGCCAAAGCAGCTGAAAATCATTTATGTTGGCGTTGGACAGGGAGACTGCAGTATTATCCGGGCACCGGATGGTACGGTGGTGATGATCGACGGCGGAAGTTCTTCGGAAAAAGAAATCGGGAAATATACCATTGAGAAAGTGTTAAAGTATTATGGTATGGGCAGGGTGGACTATATGATTTTAAGCCATATGGATTCGGATCATGTCAATGGTGCACAGTGGCTTATTGAAAACGGATGGCAGGTCGGAAGCCTTGTACTGCCAAAAGTTATCTGCGATGCACAAATGCGGGAAATGTTTATAAAAAGTGCTTCTGAAAAAAACATTCCAGTGCGCATCGTCGGCGCCGGTGATGCATTGAACATGGGCAATGTCCGCGTTTCGTGTCTTCATCCGTCCGGAGATTTTGTGACAGAATCCGATAATGCGGCATCAGCGGTATTTGAACTTTCGTATGGTAACTGCAGATTTTTATTTACAGGTGATGTGGAAGGGGAAGGTGAAGAAAGAGTGACGGCTTATCTGGCTGAGCAAAAAACTGAGGAAAAGATGACAAAACATTTGGCTGGTCAGGGAACCGGGGAAGGTTTGACAGAATATATGGCTGAGCAGGAGACTCGTGAAAATACGGGAACAAAAAAGACCGTCACTGTACTTAAGGTGGCGCACCATGGTTCTAAAAACAGTACTTCGGAAAACTTTTTAGAGGCTTTAATGCCTGAATACGCAGTGATTTCATGCAAAAAGAATAATATGTACGGGCATCCGCACAGAGAGTTGCTTGAAAGACTTGAAAACATCGGATGCCTGACGACGGTCACTGCGTACTCAGGCGCAGTGTTGGCAAAAAGTGACGGAAACCGTGTATGGATAAGGACATATAGGTAGTGTCTTACTTTACCGGAGCGGGGGCGCTGTTTTTCTTTGCGGAGCATTAGATTTACATCAAGAGTGATCATCGCGCAAAGAATAGCATCAGAGAGAATCTTTCGGGTTAATTATTGTAGTTTTTTGATATATTGTTTATAATAAAAATCATAGTAATGATCCAGAGTCATTCGCCAAAATGCCTGCATGATGCAGTGGGGTGAAAATGTAAAGGCTGGAAAATATATGAACAAAACTAAAGCGCAGATCAGCGCTTTGGTGAGACTGAAAATGTAAAGTTTGGAAGATGAGGTGTTTGTATGAAAAAAGTAGGTTTTATAGGAATTGGTATTATGGGAAAGTCAATGGTGCTTAATCTGCTTAAGGCAGGATTTGAAGTTGATGTATATTCGAGAACAAAGGAAAAAACCCGGGAGGTGCTTGAAGCCGGTGCGGTATGGAAAAATTCTGTGGCTGAATGTGCTGCGGATAAAGATGCGGTGATTACAATCGTCGGTTATCCAAAAGATGTGGAAGAGGTTTACTTTGGTGATGATGGTATATTAAACCATGCTCAAAGCGGCAGCTATGTCATTGATATGACAACGACAAGTCCGAAGCTTGCTAAGCGCATTGATGCCGAAGCATCAAAAAAGGGGATTCATGCACTTGATGCGCCTGTGACCGGCGGAGACAGCGGGGCCAAAGCAGGAACACTGACAATCCTTGTGGGCGGTAAAGAAGAGGATTTTAAGGCGTGTATGCCGTTGTTTGAAGCAATGGGCAAAAAAATCCATTACTTTGGCAAGGCAGGTAACGGGCAGCATACGAAAATGGCCAATCAGATTGCCATTGCCGGCGCGGTTGCCGGCGCAGCCGAAGCAGTAGCTTATGCAAAAACAGTGGGACTTGATGAAAAAGAGGTGCTGGCTGCAATTTCCACAGGAGCGGCAGGCAGCGCGCAGATGAGCAATGTTATTTCAAGAGCGGTTTCGGGTGATTATGCACCGGGATTTTTTGTAAAACATTTTATTAAAGATATGAAGCTTGCCGATGAAGAAGCCGAAGACAGAAATATCCGCCTGGAAGTTCTTGAAAAAGTGCTTGCAATGTATCGTAAATTAGAAAATGAAGGTGCCGGTGATCTTGGTACACAGGCAATATTGAAATATTATGAGAACGCTGAATGAACATATTAAAAAGAAACAGTTTAAAAATGTATATCTGATTTACGGCCCGGAAGTTTATCTGCGTAAGCAATACAGAGATAAGCTTGCAGGTGCCGTAATCGGCAGCGATGATACGATGAATTATAATTATTTTGAGGGCAAAGGTATCGATGTGAAAGAAATTATCGGCCTTTGTGAAACGATGCCTTTTTTTGCGGATTATCGTGTCGTTGTTGTGGAGAATAGTCAGTTTTTTTTGTCATCTCAGGAAGAACTTGCGGCTTATATTCCCAATATTCCGGAAACAACATGTCTGATTTTTGTCGAAGAATCGGCAGATAAGAGGAATAAATTGTTCAAGGCGGTCAGTCAGAAAGGTTATGTGGCCAATATGGCAAGCCCTGATGAAAAGTCTCTGAAGCTTTGGATCGGCAGTGCACTTAAAAATGCCGGAAAAAGTATATCGGAGCGGACAGTGATGCATTTTCTGAATACTGTGGACAATGATATGGAAAATATAAAGCAGGAGCTGGAAAAGCTGATCTGCTATGCCGCGGACAGAGATTTTATTTCTGATGAGGATGTCGATGCCATCTGCTGTGTCCATGTGGAAAATAAAATATTTGATATGATCACAGCCATAGCCATGAAAAAACAGAAAGAGGCACTTAGGCTGTATGAAGATTTACTGGCATTAAAAGAACCTCCGATGCGTATTTTATACTTAATTGTCCGTCAGTTTAATGTTCTTTTACAGATTAAAGAACTGTCGGTCAAAGGATATTCGGTACAGATTATAGCGGAGCGGACAGGTATGCGGGATTTTATCGTGAAGAAGAACATGAGATTGATTCAAAGTTTCAGCTTTGATGAGTTGAAACAGGCGGTCAATGAGTGCGCCGATCTGGAAGAAGCTGTAAAAACCGGAAGAATGGAAGACAGAATCGCTGTGGAGCTTGTTATGATACGGTACAGCAGCTGAAAGTGTAAAAGTCTATGCTATAAGAGAGATATCGCTGAGTGGAAAACAGATTACTTAAAAAGAGAAGAAAATCAGAAATGATTTTGAGTGTATACAGTATGTGGAACTGGAGGCAAAAATGAGATTATTGGGAAATATTCTATGGTTTTTTTTCGGAGGATTGTTCGGTGGATTGACGTGGATTTTTGCAGGTTGTATCTGGTGTATTACAATTGTGGGAATTCCGGTGGGACTGCAATGCTTTAAATTTGCCGCTTTGGCATTCTGGCCGTTTGGAAAAGATATTGCATATGGAAACGGTATGTTTTCGTTTTTGGTCAATTTAATCTGGCTTGTATTCTTTGGTTGGGAGATGGCACTTGGAAATCTTATTGTAGGTTGTCTGTGGTGTGTGACGATTATCGGGATTCCGTTTGGAAAACAGTTTTTTAAAATGGCGAGGCTGTCTCTTATGCCATTTGGAGCAAGTGTGATCGGATAAGAAGAATTCTCCGAAATGAAAAAGAGTTTGAGGGGGCGTTAAAAAATGTGTTATCTGGTTGCAAAAAATAAAAATACACATGGCTGTTATGCACTGAAAACCAGACATGGCAGGCATTTAGTAGAAATGAAAAGAAGAATGAATCAGCAAGTGGCAGCAAAAGGAATTCAATTAGTGACGATAAGTCGTCCTACAGCATATGGAGAGTACGCTCCATATACATTCTTAGATGATGAGAATGAGTTTGAAAAAATGGTTCAAAAGATGGCGGCTTTATCGTTGCATACCTAAAATAATACAGCAGCTGAAAGTGTTTAATGATGATGGAAAACCCGGGAGGAACTGTATGAATTTAAAAAATGATGCCGTAGCGTTTATTGTGGCCAACGATGTGCTGAAAAAACATGTGGAAATGATTATGCATGAACAGGTGCAGTCCGGTGATGCGGTTGTTGTAAAAGCCGATGTGAATAATATTGAGCAGACCGGCAGGGCGCTGGTGGACAGCGGTATCGGCGCGATTGTTGCCCGGGGCGGCACATATGCTGATTTGAAAAGAGATATCAAAAGTGTGCCGGTCATTAAAATTGAAGTATCGGTGGCGGATATCTTATTCAGCCTTGACAAAGCAAAACGAGAATATAAACGTATTTACCTGATTTTGCATGACAGTATATTTTTTGATTTTGATGCATGGAAAAGTCTTTTGAATATACAAATGACAGTATACAGATATGTAAGTGTGGAGGAGTTAAAAAATATTCTGAATCAGCTGGAATATGATGATGATACGGTTGCTGACCGTGCTAAGGTAATCTTTTCTTATATTGCATCCGGGTATGGCATTGAGGTGGATGAGTGGAATCATGACGGTGCTCATATCCATGTGATGTTCCGGACTCAGCCCAAAAGTGAACTCAGTAAGTTTATCAGTGCTTACAAGAGTGCCGGCAGCAGACTCCTGAAGAAAGAATTCCCTGCGATCCGGAAAAAGTTGTGTGAGAAGACATTCTGGAGTCAGAGTTTCTGCCTGATAACAGCCGGTGGAGCACTGATCGGAGTGATAAGGAAATAAATTGAAACGCAAGGTGAGAAACATGAGAAAGAGTTATAAAGCTTTCCAATTCCGGATTTATCCAACTGCAGAACAGAAAGTATTGTTTGCGAAGACATTTGGGTGCTGCAGGTTCATCTATAACCAGATGCTTTCGGATAA
>JALEHN010000016.1 GCA_022770525.1 Clostridiales bacterium | reverse complement strand
GCCACTTTATTTTTCAAAAGACGTCTCAGACCGTCTTTCCAGAAGCTGACACTTTCACGCATCACCACAAGGCTCTGTTTTTCCTCATCGCTGGCAGGCATGAAATCTTCCGGCTGTATTTTCAATTGAAAACTCAATGGATTCTTACTCATGCGTTTTTTCCTCCTGTTACTTCAGTTTAATTCTCGGGTCAACAATCTTGTACAAAATATCTACAACCACGTTCATTACAACAAGCAACGTTGCAAGGAAAATTGTTGTTCCCATAATAACAGTGTAATCACGATTTGTAATAGAACCGATGAACTCACTGCCGAGTCCCGGAATCGTAAAGATTTTTTCTACGACAAAGCTTCCTGTCAGTGTGTATGCCAGCATAGGGCCTACATAAGTAATAACAGGGAGAATCGCATTACGAAGCGCATGTTTAAATAAACGTTTTGACTGACCTACACCTTTTGCCCGTGCTGTACGCATATAATCCTGACCGAGGACATCAAGCATAGATGAACGCATCAGACGCATAATATATGCTGTCGGATAAAATGCCAGAGAAATGACCGGCATGATATAGTGTTTCCATGATGTAAGACCGAATGTCGGCAGCAGCTGTAAATGAACACCAAGAAAATACATCAGCAGTGTACATATAACGAAACTCGGTACCGCAATACCGCACGTCGATATGACACTGATCAGATTATCAAGGAATTTACCTCTGTGAAGTGCCGCAAAACAGCCCAGCGGAATACCGATACAGAGTGCCACAAGAACTGAGATACCGCCAAGTCTTGCGGATACCGGAAACTTTGTCGTAATAATAGACATAACTGTACGGCCTCTCTGCTTAAGGCTCTCCCCGAAATCCCCGTGCAAAGCATCTCCAATATATGTCAGATACTGTTGAGACAGTGGTTTATCAAGACCATACTTTGCCTCCAATGCAGCCATTGCTTTAGGACTTACTGCTTTTTCCGATAAGAAAGGACCACCAGGTACCAAGTTCATCAGAAAAAAAGTTAACGTTGCTACGGCAAAAATCGTAACCGCAGCAAGCAGTACACGTTTTACAATATACTTACCCATACTTCCTGCTCCTTTTTCTCTCTTTTTTCGTTTGTTAATAAAAACATCAATACCTGACAATCACCGTTTGCCCTTAGACAATGTTTTTATTACCTTATAAGCGGTCGCCTTTGGCGACCGCTTTTTTTATGCTCGGAATGAAATTTCGAGTATAAAAAATAAAAGCAAAGACAAGTCCATCCTTTGCTCTTTTTTTCTCTTAAAAATTATATTACATTTCGCTTGAGAATGCAAGGGATTTTTAACCTTAAAATCAAGGAAAAACATAGTAAAATGAATAATTGTAAAAGTTCTCTTTTAAATTTCAGATTATTTATTTATTTTTCTGAAGTTATCTGTTTATTTGTATTATTTGACATTTTAAATATATTTTTCGTGATTTTCTAATTCTGTCCTGTTATATTACAACGCAAAAAACCAGGATGCAAATATCCATCTGCATCCTGATTCGGATAAACTATATAGAACAACTTAAATATGAAACGGCTACCTGCCCTTTCACCCCTATTACCATGTACGTGAATTTAAAGCTTTGAACTGAGCAACTGTCGGTGCATGTGAATTCATACCACCGTCAACGTTGATGATCTGTCCTGTCACATAGGAGCTTTCCTCTGAAGCGAAGTATACGCACATATGTCCGATATCTTCAGGGCAGCCATAACGATCTACCATGATATTGCTTAAGAAAATGTCTTTCAGCATCTGAGGCACTTTTGCTTCATTTTCCGGTGTAACAATAAGACCCGGACGTACACAGTTGCAGCGGATCTTGTTTTTGCCGTACTGAAGTGCTGTATATTTTGTCAGCATATCTACACCGGCTTTTGCACATGCATATGCTGTTGAACCAAGGTCACCGTTGCATGATGCCATAGAACCGATATTGATGATTGAACCGCCGTTTTCATTTTTCATCATATAAGGAAGTACACACTTTGTTGCATAGAATGTACCGCGGACATCGCTGTCAAAAATGCCGTCCCACATTTCAAGTGTAACTTCATCAACACGTCCGTCTTTAAGACCTACGTTTGCAGCATTGTTTACAAGAATATCAATCTTGCCGTATTTTTCTGCTGTATCTTCGATCAGTTTATCAATACTTTCAATCTGGGTAATATCCATAAAATGATAAGATGCTTCTCCGCCGTCCTTCGTAATATCATCAACGACAGCCTGTCCTTTTGCTTCTCTACGTCCGCAAATAATAACTTTTGCACCTTCAGCTACAAATAATCTTGCAATGCCAACACCAATACCGCTTGTTGAACCTGTAACAATGGCAACTTTGCCTTCCAATCTTCCCATGGTTAATTCCTCCTTCAATTGTATCGTACATTCCAGAACTTTTTCTGAAATAACTGATATTACAACTATATACCATTAATTCAAATAAATCAATATTTATAAATGCAAAAATAATAAATGCTCTATAATCTTTTTTGAATTGTTTATGCAAATTCCGTCATGTTTCAGGAATGACCGACTTATCCGTCAATCAATCCCAAACCTTAATGGGGCTCCTGATTTTAATGCCGAAAATCAAATACACAGCTCCTATAGTTACTTATAAAGATCTTCCAGCACCAACAGCGTAACCTCACCCCTGTCAGCCGCCGCCATAAGTTCCGGTGTAAATCCTGCCTTGGAGAAAATATAGTAATGGAAATTTCCGTTTTTACGAAACGCCGAAGCATATCTGCGAATCAGTTCCAACTCATCTATTCCAATCTTCTCGTTCCGGTATTTACAGGAACCGATCAGATACTCGTTTCCTTCTATCGGTGTTCCAACAATATCGATCTGTATTTCTTTTCTGGTTTTTGCATCTGTTCCCCACCACTGCCCAACATCACTTAACAAAACAGGAAGATTGGCCGCATAACGAAGCAGGTATTCCTTACAAATTTTTTCAAAGACCAGCCCCATGTATTCCGGATAATACCGTTTTACTGCCCGATCATAAACCTGACGCATGCGTCCGGCACTAATCAGAGACATATTTCGTGGAACAAAACGGTACCAGAAGCGAAAAAAATTATCACCAATAGCATAAACTGTTTTCTTTCCGGGTTTCTCAGTAATCGGTGTTTCCTTCTTTAAAATCCCCAAATCCAACAGCACCTTAAGGTATTTTGCACACGCGCCGGATTCAAGTCCTACTTTTGTAGATATTTCATTGGAATGACTGGCTCCGCCCGCAATAGCCGCTATGACTGAATTATAGATCGCAGGCTCCCGCAGCTCCTGTTTCAACAAATTTTCCGGTTCTTCAAAAAGGTAACTGGAAGTATCAAACAAATTTTCCAGAAGCGCTTCGTCTAAATCTTTTTCAACATCAAGCTTATTGATATAGTGCGGAATACCTCCGGTTATCCCATATAACAGCGCCTGATCCGATGCCGACAGCTCCGGATGAAACGCTGTAATCTCACGGTAAGTCAGTGCCTCTATTTTAAACTGTGCCGTGCGTCGTCCATAAAGAGGACTCTCATAGCCTAACACCTGATATTCCATAAAACTCATGGAAGACCCGCACAGAATCAGATAAAGCTGTCCGTTCTGCCATTGATGGTCTATAATGTGCTGAAGCCGCGATGAAATTGATTTCTCTGCCTTTGCCAGATATGGGTACTCATCAATGACAAAGACCATTCGCTTATTAGTAGACATGACTGTAATTTCATCCAGGGCATCCTCATAACTTCGATAAGTGGGAAAACTGGAGCTTTCCGGATTTTTACAGATGTAAATAGCTTTTGAAAGTGCTTCCAGATTTTCCGTTGAAGACGCATTTAACGCAGAAAAATAAACCGTCGGCTTCCCTTTGCAGAACTCGTTAATCAAAGCAGTTTTACCAACACGTCGCCTCCCATATATAACAACACACTCAAACCGTCCCTTTTCATAACGCCGATTCATTATATTAAGTTCTTCTTCTCGACAATAAAACATAGCTTACTCCTTTTGATGCAAATAACAAACTTACGAGTTGGTGAATCATGAGTTTATTATATCCATTTATATCATTTTGTCAATATGAAGTCACTCATTCCATTCCCGGCAATCAATCCCAAACCTTAATGAGACCCTTATTTTAATACTGTGCGTTTTCTATTGAACACTCAAATGAATCATGCTATGATAATGCAGGTAAAACAAAGGGCATCAGAGAATGCCTGTTAATATAAATATACGGGAGTGTTAATTATGAATCGTCTAATCCATCGTCTGACTGCATTTTTCAAAAAAGAAACTGTTTTATGTATCGCAGCGCTTCTTGCTTTTGCATCTGCATTTTTTGTGCGTCCGTCTTTAGCTTATGTCAGCTATATTGATTTTCGTGTACTGGCTCTGCTTTTTTGTCTGATGCTTGTTGTCAGCGGTCTTCAAAATATCGGTGTTTTCCAGACACTTGCAGCCTCACTTTTAACCGGTGTTAAAAATACGCGTCAGCTGGTTTTTCTCTTAACAGGACTCTGCTTCTTTTCAAGCATGCTGATCACCAATGATGTATCTCTGATTACTTTTGTTCCATTCGGCATTATGGTGCTTGACATAGCCCATCTGGAAAAGCTTTATATTCCTGTCATTGTTCTTCAGACCATTGCCGCTAATCTTGGCAGCATGTTTACCCCTGTCGGAAATCCGCAGAATCTTTATCTATATACGGCGTTTTCTATTTCAATGACTGACTTTTTAAAGGTAATGTTCCCGCTGACATCGCTGTCACTGCTGCTTATGATCCTTGCAGTCATACTTCTTCCTAATCAGGCATTAACAATAGAAAAAACAAAAAAAGCAGCCATCACTTCAAAAAGCAAATGCATGATTTACTTTTCTCTGTTTCTTGTCTGCCTTTTATGTGTTGTCCACATCATTTCTTTCCAGTGGATGCTCGTTATTGCTGCTGCCGTCGTTATTTTGACCGACCGCGCACTTTTTAAAAATGTAGATTACAGCCTGCTCCTGACTTTTGTATGCTTTTTTATCTTTATCGGCAATATGGAACAGATTCCTGCAATCGCTGATTCCCTACATCGCCTGATTGCAGGCAGGGAATTATTTCTTGGCATTTTATTAAGCCAGTGTATCAGCAATGTGCCTGCTGCGATGCTTCTGTCAGGATTTACAACAAAAGCCGTTCCCCTTTTATATGGCGTCAATATCGGAGGTCTCGGAACACTCATTGCTTCTCTGGCAAGTCTTATTTCCTACCGCTATTATGCCAATATAGAAAACGCAAAAAAAGGGAAATATATGCAAACATTTACATTGTATAATGTCGTGTTTCTTATACTGCTTGTCATCGCCGGGGTTATGATTTTATATTTATAAAACGCTTAACCCTCTCCAAACACACTTTGCAGTGTCTGAATGACCTCTGCAATATCAATAGGTTTTGACAGAAAGCCGTTCATTCCGCACTCTGCCGCAGTTCTTCGGTCTTCGTCAAAAGCATTGGCGGTCATTGCAAGAATTGGAATTTTTGCCAGTGCCTTATTCTCTAATGCCCTGATACGTCGGGTAGCTTCATAACCGTCCATGATCGGCATCTGAATATCCATGAGAATCAAATCATAATTGCCCGGTCTTGCGGTTTGGATTTTTTTCAGCGCTTCTGCACCGTTTTCAGCCGTGTCGATTTTAAATCCATATTCTCCCAGAATTTCCAGCACAATCTCTCTGTTCAGCTCATTATCTTCCGCCAGCAGCAAATGCTTTCCTTTGAAATCGGCTGCTTTGTGCGCTTTAGGCAGTACAGATTCGTTTTTTTCTTTCTGCTGTCCCAGCGCAGTCAACAGAGAGTCCCGTAAATCGGACATAAACATCGGTTTTGAGCAGAACGCAGTGACGCCGGCGGCTCTCGCCTCATCTTCAATATCCGACCAGTCGTAAGCTGTAAGGATAATAATTGGTGTATCATCACCCAAACTGCGAATTTGACGGGTGACCTAGATACCGTTCACGTCCGGCAGCCTCCAGTCAATAATGTAGGCGTGGAAAGGATCATTCAACTCCATGGACTGTCTGGCCCGAAGAACTGCCTCCTTACCAAACATTGTCCACTCAGAGCGCATCCCCACCTGCACAAGCATCTTGGTGACACTGTCGCAGGTATTAAAATCGTCATCAACCACCAGAGCCTTCAGCCCTTCCAGTTCCTTGATTCTTTCCACACTGCGGCGCTCCGACTGCAGGCGCAGCGCCAGGCGGATAATAAATTCTGTACCTTTACCCTGCTCAGTATGTACCTCAATGGAGCCGCCCATCATATCCACAATGTTCTTGGAGATTGCCATACCAAGGCCCGTACCCTGTATCTTACTGACAGTGGAAGTGCGCTCTCGCTCGAAAGGCTCGAATATTCTCTCGGAAAACTCCCGGCTCATACCGATGCCGGTATCCTTCACCCGAATCTCATATAAACCCTTTCCCTCGGGTGCATTTGGCAGCTGAGCCACCCGGATGGACACCGTACCGCCGGGATGCGTAAATTTAATCGCATTAGACAGCAGATTCAACAGTACCTGATTCAGCCGGGTCTTGTCGCAGTACACATCCTCATCTGTCACATCCAAAACATCCATATACAGTTCCAGCTGCTTTGCGTGAATCTGGCCACTGATAATGGTCTTGATGTCATGAAGCATATCAGACAAATTGGCTTTCTGCTCCTCCAGCTGGATTTTGCCGCTCTCGATACGGCTCATATCCAGAATATCGTTGATAAGGCTCAACAGATGATTGCTGGAAGATAGAATCTTGGCCAGATAGTCCTTAATCTTTTCCGTGTTGTCAACATTGGCCAACGCCAGTGTGGCAAAGCCGATCACCGCGTTCATAGGTGTACGGATATCGTGGGACATATTGCTTAAGAAAGTGCTTTTGGCTTTATTGGCTGACTCTGTAGCAACCATTGCGTCTTCCGCAGCCAGGCGCAGCCTGTTCAGTTCCTGGTTGTTCTGCTGCTCTATTTTCACCATCTGACTGCTGCGCTGAAGCATGATAAAGCTGATCACAGCAAGCACCATCAAAACGGCCATGACTGACATAACGGTAATCTGCACCCTCATCGTGGAGTTCATCATGTTCATAGTACTGGCGGCCACATATTCAGCCGGAATCAGCAGCATCAGTGTCATTTCATAATTCTCAAGGGATGTCAGGCAGTAATAATACTCGATCCGGCCAAGAAGAATATTTGCGGCGACGATTCCCTCGGTATTCAAATGTTCTTTAATTTCACTAAAGGACCGATTTTGTACATACTCTGCCTTTTCCAAAGCCTTGAAGATATTACGCGCCCCAATGATATCGTCCTGTGCATCATAGTAGGCGAGAATACCGTTTTTCTTAATAATATAGGTTGCCGCGTTTCCGCCGTAACTCTCCGTCGTATAGTATTTTTTCAGAGTCTCAATATCCTTCAGAAGCACAAGATGGGTAAATCTGTTTTCGTCCGCTCCAACAGTAATCGGCTGATCCAGCTTTTGGGTAAACGCAAGAAATGTCCCATCCACATTACTTGTATCAGAAACAAAGGTATGCTGTTCCTCACCGTCCGCAAGGCGGCTGATATCATCCCAGATGCCTGCATCTCCGTCAACCAGGTGGGCTGTTCCCATAGAATCCAGAAGCATCACCCGGCATCCATAAAGGTCTGTGCAAAAATTCTTTTCCAACATACCGATATCTTCGGTCAACTCCTGCTCATCATTGTAATGCTTTCCCTCAATTGTTGCTTTGATTCCGGCAACAAGATTCCAATGCGTTTCCAGACCGGAATCCATATTGGCCCGGATTTGGGAGATCATTTCCTCCAGCTGGGAAGAACGCTCCTGGACTGTCTGCTTCATCATATAAGAACGGATATACAGAACGCCCACCAAAAGGGCGGCAGCCACCACAAGCGCAAACAGCACAGGTACAAGATATTTAGTTATATTTCTTTTTTTATGCATCTTTGCATTCACCTCAAATTTGTTTTGTACACCGTCTGTTTGTCATTGGATTCAGTGTCACCTCAGGGTAATGTAATCCGTAGGTTCCTCCAACTGACCGCCATCCTCTGCAAGTCTTTTCATAACATAGGCTTCAAAATGAACATCATCACTCTCATAATCCTCACAGCCGGCTGCCTTCATGGCATCAATTGCATACCAGTCGTAGTCACTGCAGACGAGTACGGAATACTTTGCATTTGGATCCAGCGCTTTTTTGTCCACCGTCAGGGCGTTTAACGTATAACCGTCATCACTCTTTGAGATATCCATCTCAAAACCGCTGGATACATACAGCGTACTGTCGTTGGAAACAGCGCCTCTGTTACCCTTCAAAGAAAGCGTATATGACACGAGATTAAAAAGCTGTTCACCGGTCAGGTGAGCAATCACCGGCTTACCAACATCGTTGTTGATCAGATAGCCTAAATCCTTCATTGTATAATCGCCCGCATAAACATCGCTGCTGACATAGCACGACTGACCAAACACCATGTCAACACCTGCTTCTGCCAGAACAGTATTATAAACAGCAGATGCCGCCGGATTGCCATGCTCTGCCGTAAACTTATTGGAATAAGCAGTATCAATATGAGCTGCCACAGTATCCTCCGGCGCGCTTTCAGCCATCAGGGTATTGAACGCATCAAATGCCTCTTTTGGTGTTTTCAGCTCATCGGTCAGGATACGCTGAACCACATTTTGGGAGATGCTGAACATTTCACTGGAAGCAAGACGGATATACATCTTGTTCTGATCGATGTAGGACTTTATGTTGTCCAGCTCCGGCAGCAGTTCCAGATTCACATTCTTGTTATAAGGTATCATGTTCTTACCGTAAGTGATGCAGCTCTGCCCTTCCTGGTTCAGCATCGCTGCCATAATCTCCAGAAGGAGTTTTTCCCGTTCGGGATCTTCCATTGCTTTCTTGCTGGCTGCCACATGGAAGGACGGATAAGTCAGGTACCAGTTATCTTTCTCGGTGCTTCCGAAATATGGCATCAGGATGGACTTATCACCCTCCCTGCCCGGAAAAGCAATGACATCCGTACCTGTACCGCGATACATCGCCAGTTTTCCGACAGTGTACAATTCCTTCGGATTTAAATTGACCATCTCTATTTCGGCTTTACCTATGCCGGTCTTCTCCTTCATGTCAAAAAACTTCTCAAAAACAGGCATCCACACTTCTTCAGAAAGCTGATTTGTGATACCGCTTTCATACTTCTGACGCCACTCCCGGCCTTCCATGGACACAAGCTGTGAAATAGAAAAGCCCTGCAGTACTTCCATACAAGTATAGTCCGAACCGAAATCGGAAGCAAAACCCTGGATTCCCAATTGCTCAAAGGCCTCGCAGGCTGCAATAAAAGAGTCATAATCCGTAGGAATGTCGATGTTATTTTCTTTGAACAGCGTCTCATTAATAATAATACTGTCTACATCCGCACATGCCGGCAGCCAGTTGATCGTGCCGTCATCGTAGGTGTAGTTTTCCAGATAGGTTCCATAAAATGTAGATGCCAGTTCCGTATCACAAAGGTCATACAAAAGATCCTTTATAAGAACTGCATCCTTCAATGAAAAGCGGCGTACAGTCAGAATATCCGGCAGATCGTCGTGGTCATTCCGATAACGGTAATAATCTGTGGTATTGGTAGCCAGAGTAAATTCAAACTCCACATCCGGAAAAGCATCACACAGATACTGGGCATAATTCTCCAGAAGCTGTGTCCCCCACAGGGCAACGGTTACTTTTCCTTTCCATTTTCTTCCCCATTTTTTTCCCCAATTTCTTTTTCATTTTCTTTTTCTTCACTGCCCGCAGTCTGCGCACCGCATCCGGTCAGCACCGCTGCTGTCATGGCAAACGCCGCCATAAGGCAAAGAAATTTTTTCATTTTCATACTCGTTCTCGTTCTCCTTATCTCATTGTTACTTTTTTAAAATATCTGCCAAGGTGCGTATCAGCACATCAATATTGACAAGTTTGAGTACAAATCCATTGTGAGGTTTACAACTTTTCTGCAGCATACAGGTATAGTAATAAACACATAGATTAAAGTAAGTAACAAATGATTATGCTACGTCATTTGTTACTTACTTTATAATTTTCGTCCTTGATATTGTATCGTAACTACATAAACTATTTTATCAACTTCATCAATGCGAAAAATAGCGATATAGTTATCAATCAGCAACTGGCGATAACCCTTTCCAGCATATCTGCCCTCATTACGCTCTTGGTGATACTGTGGAAAAGTGCTTAAATTTAAAATGGCTATACTGCCGCTGGCGGCAGTTATTGTACATTCTCCTTCATAGGCAGCAACAAATGTGCCGTTACACCGCCTTTTGGATTTTCCGTGTAGGAAAGGCCGTATTCCCGTCCGCAAAGCAGCTTAATCCGCTTCTGCACATTCAGAATACCGATACTGTTGCCTTCCAGTTTAGCCGGATGTTTGGAATAAGTCAAAAGCATCTGGTCGATAGCGTTTTTCTTACCTTCCGAAAAACCGCCGCCTGTATCGCTGACCAGAATCTCCATCTTGCTCTCCGGCGTTTTCCGGGCAGAGATGCGCACCTCGCCCCGGTATCCCTTGTTTTTCAGACCGTGGAGGAGACTGTTTTCAACAATGGGCTGCAGAATAAAATTTGGTACTTCCATTCCGCCCAACTCAGGGTCGATGTCATATTCGCACTGCAGTTCGGGATAGCGATAGCACATCAACTCCATATAGGCCTCCAGCAGTTCCAGCTCGTCATCCAAAGATACCATAGGCCTGTCCACCTTCACGCTGAGCCGGAAAAAATCCACCAGGCGCATCAAAAGATCCGCTACCTTTTTGTCTCCGTCAAGCTGTGCCTGGATGCGGATGGTGTCGAGCGTGTTGTAAAGGAAATGAGGATTCACCTGACTTTTTAAGTACAGCATTGACATCTTCTGCTCTGTCAGTTCTGCCCGAAGAATATCGGGATTTTCCAAAGTCAGATAGAACGACAGTGTCATCAATGTAATACCCATGCCGCTGATGAGCCAAGTGTGATTCAACCACTGCATGGCGCAGACAGTAACCTCAATGAGCAACGCTGAACCGATGGCGTTCTTTTTTTTCTGATCAATTTGCCTCCAGTTTACGGCCAAAAGTCCGGCGCACAGCAGCAGATAAAAGGCGACACCCCAATAAGGTACCAGCATGTATAGACCGGAGGAATAATTTCCATCCGGAGTCACCGTGTAGGAGATCGGCAGCAGGAAATTGCCCAGCTCCGCCACGGTCAGAAAGATTTTGGCAGCCCAATCCAGCCGCCGTGGCTTACCGGTCTCCTCTTCCACCAGAATGGCGATATACTGATAAAACAGATAGATCACCAACACCATGCTGCCCAGGAACAGCCTGTGAACAGCATCGTTCAAAAACCTTGGTACGTCCTCCAAATGATGCACCGTGTAGACAGTGATGCCATCCAGCACCAGATGGATCAAAGCAACGACCAGCAAGACAGAAAACGTCTTGTGCAGCGGCGTGCTTTTTCGCCCTGCTGAAAAATATACACAGGCCACAAAGGCCAGAACCATGAAAAGCGCAATCTCCATTCTCAGCATACCGTTTACTCCTTTGTTATCATTATAGCGATATATTCTATATTATACACGAGTATTTCGAATGTATATAGGTGGTTTTTATATCCATATGTGTCGTTTTTTAAGGTGCAAGTCAAAAAGCGGCGACGGGTATGTCCCGTCACCGCTACTGTTTAAGGTTCTATTTCGCCGATTTTCTCAGCTTTCTTTTTCTTTTGTTATAAACTGTTGTCATAAATACACCGGCACCGCTGACAACCAATATTGTAAACCAAAGTGTAAGATTTCTGTTGTCTCCTGTTTGCGGCGTTGTCGTATTGGTTTTATTTCCGCCTGTTTGCGTGCCTGTGGTATCGGTTTTGTTTCCGCCTGTTTCCGGTGTTGTCGTATTGTTTTTATCACTTTCATCAGGCTTTGTCTGCTCTGTAGCTGTCTTCTTAATCTCAAAATCCGTACTGCATTCACCGTCTGTATAAAGAACAGTCAGTTTATGCTTTCCTGCGGATAGCGTTTTGAGATAATCATTTTTCAGTGTAACAATCGTAGAACCTGAAATCGCCGTATAATTTTTAGCATCAATCAGCACATTGTCAACCTTGACACCGGTGAATTTACCAAACTCACCGTTTGCACGGACAGTAAGCGTTCCGTCGCTGTTCTGCATCCAGGAACCGTTTGCGCCTTCGATGATCATGTAGGTGTGCACATCTGTGCTGCCATACAGGTTGGATTTTGCCTCATCGGAGCACACTTTGTTTTTGATGGCACAAACGTAGAAGCGATACTTGACCGAATCATCATCCGAGTCAATCCTGTTTGAAAAATCGTATTCACATGTGTCTGTAATGATTCCACTGTTGACCATACCGGCCCAACCTATTTCGTTACCGTTAGAGTAACCTTTCATCAGGGTAACACGATAGTGGTCTGCGCCCTCTACCGCATTCCATTTGGCGATTTTTCCATCCCATGTAAGACCGTCAGGGACTGCAACCGGGTCTGCCGCTTCAAACATCGCTTCAACATAAATCCAATCTTCAGCATTCGTGTCAGACAATGCCGGAATAGAAATGGTCATCCTGCATTGACCGTCGACTGTCCGTTCAGGAAGCGGATGTTCTCTTTCGGAAGGACTGCCAAAACTCACATAACCGTACATATCGTCGCCAATCTGGAATGAAACCAATTCCATTCCGGGTTCCGGAATAAAAGTCACATACAATTTGTTTTCATCGTCACTTCGATTATAGATATATTTATCTTTGCTGCCAAAAGACTTGTGATTGCCTGATCCCGGCTGAATCAGAATCGTTCCATTCGCATCGCCGCCGGGAACATGGGTCTCTACCATGAACTGACCTTCACCCGGCCCAAATGTATCAAAATCAGACCAGCATACAAAAACGACAAAGTTCGGTTCAAGATCATCTTCCCAAAGTGCGCCCGGTGTGATCCTAAAGCTGTACTTACCGTCACTCTCCTGAGAAAGCACCGGTGACGCAGCATAATTTGTAAATGTAGCATCCACCACATATACTAACGGTACGCGACCGTCTGCTTCCTGAGGCGGTGTCACCGTGAATGTGATCGGTGTCTGACTATGATCATAAGCGTACTCAACCCATGGTTGGACAAACTCCGCTTCCCCATCACCAATCTTCACTTCTACCTTTCCTTCTGTCTCCTCGTCAATACCGCAAGGATCAAATCCAACCGTAAAACTCTTTTCAAGTAAAGCGCCGGGTGCTGCTGCTACAGCATAATTGGAGAAGCTGTCGGTTTCAAAGGTAACCGTACCGTCTTCGGCATTGTATGTTGTGTCAATGACTTCATAGCTTCCATCATGTTTTTCATGAACAACAACCGCATCGTCGTAATTTTCGTTTAATTGCAGAGATATTTCAGCAGGACTTTGAAGCTCCGTCATTTCATTCGACCATACATCATCCTCTGTGCCCTTGTAAATGACCTGATTTAAGTTGATATCCAGAACCGATGCAATTTCATAGTGCTCTGTTCCTTCATTCGCTTCAACTGCTGCCTGAAAAGCACGTTCGTCCACAGTTTCCGGGGCATTGCCGACAGAAAGCACAACCGAACCTGTGTCAATCTCATTTTCACCTAACCGGATGTTACCTTCCGAAACGATATCCGCATCACTTGTCACCTTGTCTTCCACCGGGGTAAAATGTGCCCCAAGATGAGCATTGCCCGGTCTGATTTCAAAGGTAAAGGTGGACTGCTCGTCACCGGTGCCGAAAGTACCGCCGTTAATACCAAAAGAGGTCAGCTGGTAACCATAGTCCGGAACCAGTTTTACGGTAACCACAGCGCCTACCGGCAAGGTCGCGCTGCCGCCGTTCTCGTCCTGCCCCCATTCAAAGGCCGTTCCCGGATTGTTTAAGTCATCCGGCGAATAGTCCACACCGTTATAATTTACACCCAGCAGTTCCATTCTTCCGTGGTCAATGTAATCGTCACCCTGGTTCTTGTCTGTGTATGTCCAAAGGAAATTGCCCACGACCATATAATCCTTATCGTCATCGCCCAGCCACTTTACGTTCGATTCAATCGCATAACCGTTCTCACTGTACGGAACGGTGATTTTAAATTCATAAAGCTGTCCCTTTCAGGCTGCCAGAAGCGCCTCCCTGCCTTCCGGTGTATCCGGTGTTGGAATCTGATCAAAATAGTCCACATTGTTAACTTTCAATCCGGTCAGGCGTTCGCCAATAAAGCAATAGAAATAGAAGTCAACATTACCTCTGCCGTCATAATGATATTTGACATCGTCAAAGCTGTCACCGTCATTGCCGTTGACCATCCGTGAATCGTTAATGTAGAAATCCGCCTTACCGGTAACGGTAATGGACGCTGTTTTCTCTTCGCCCTCATAGCCGCCGTGAGCAGGCTCATCCCCCGGCTCCGGTCCTGGATTATCGCCGCCGCTGCGGTATTCAACACAAACCTGATACACGCTGCCTTCTGTGTATGTAAAACTCCATCCTGTCTCTGTCTGCAAAGCGTCAAAATCCATTTGTTCCTGATGTCCGTTCACATAAAACCCGGTACCGGTCATATCAAGCGCCTGATCTTGATTTGGAACGGCGCGGATACTGATTTGATCATCCGCAGTGATATCGTTGATGTCATACACCCTGCTTTCATTCAGATCCATCCATTCTCCGCCGTTTAACTTGTACTGGGTAGACCCACTCTGAGCGTTTTTCACTTCAATCTGAACCGGCGGCGTATCGCCGTCGGCAAAAGCGATGGCCGGTGTCAGCGACATCACCATGCATATCACCAAAATCATTGATAATAGTTTTTTCCTGATCATCGTTCCTTTCCTCCTGTTTTTCAAAATATTTCATAAAAATATGTTGTTCATATATCCATAATAAATGTACATAACCTATCCTCCCGAAGAATAATCCGATGAGTATGGCAAGTACACATCCGCTGACAATAAAGCCATCATACATATCCTGCACTCCTCTTTTATCTTTTCCATAACTCTAAACTTGCCCGCACTCTCCAGGCGGATAAACCTGTACCTGATACTATTTTTACCACACCTCCCTGGTATCGATACTTAACCATATAATTTTATACAGGTTCTGCGTCGCTGTGTGCTTCTTAATTTTAGCCTAATATTCCACCTTTTTCCATTGACCTTAAGGATGGTCGTGTAAACAACAGTAAAATCGGAGGGGTAGTTTTAGGATAGGCAGTCCTGCACCCCTTTTAATCCAATTGAAAAACTTAAAAAAATGCTATAAAATAGCTTTAAACCATAAAATCAGAAAAAGAGGAGTTGAACAACATGAAAATCATAAAAGAACCGAATGTTATGTCCAAACTGCAGACTACCCTGAAAGCTAACCTGCAGTGTAGCCTGTTGATTGCTTTATGTTTCTTTTGGACATCAACCGGCTATCTGTCCTGGATGTATCAGTTACTGGATTTTGCCAAATCCTCCTCTGTGGATTGTCTCACAGAGGTCATCGGATATTTCTTTCAGGCATTTGGAATCTTCATGTTCAGTATTTTCATAAAACGAAAAAGGAACCTTTTATCAAATAAATCGATTTTCATTACTTGTATAGGCATTGATTTCATCTGCATTATCCTGGCCACTTTATCCAATCATTTAGTATACATACTGATCTGGGGCTATCTCATGAACTTTGTTCACGGAATCATTGCGGGATTTTACCTCACCTTCCTTGCAATGCAGGTGGAGAAGAAATACCGATGTATTGTCTTTGGCGGCGCATACGCTGCATCAAGCATAGCCTCCTGGCTGATTTCTATATTAAATCAGTCGAATTTTCTTCACTCCAAATATGCCCTCATCGCGTATGGCATATTAATCTGCAGTACAATCGGACTGATTCTCACTAAAAATGAATTTGGTTCCCTTGAAAATATGACATTTACGGAGGAAAACATCTCCGCCGGCACAATTGCTCTGGCCGGAGTGACTATCGTCCTGATCAGCCTGACCCGCGGCATTGGTTTTTATTTTCCAATGGCAGATATTTCCTCAGGTATCAGTCTTGAATTTTCAAGAGCTTTCTATGCTATAGGCTTAATCATTGCCGGAATCATCGGAGACCGAAGCAGAAAATACGGCACAGTCAGCTGTATCGCAGCTTTGTTTTTTCCATTCGCAATGATTGCTTTATCTTCCGAAATTGGTATCAGTATTGTTTTCTGGATTCTCGGATACCTTTTCTTTGGATTTCTTGCTGTTTTTCGTGTGATATTATTTTCAGATATTGCCCGAACAAAAGAAAATTTCTTGTATGTCGCAGGATTCGGATTGATGTTTGGAAGAATCGGCGATGCGGCAGGTAATCTGACCGGTATTATACTCAAGGACAAACTCATACCGCTTGTCACCGTATCCAGCATCTGCTTCGTTGCAACTTTTATTGTTTTCTTCCTGCTTTACAACAGGCTTTATATGCCTGTCCCCGAACCATTGCCAAGTCAGGAAGAACGTCTGAATGCATTTATTCAAAAGTATGAACTTTCTTTACGGGAAACTGAAGTTTTTAATCTAATCAGAGAAGGGGCTACGAACGGTGAAATATCTGCCAGACTTTTTATTTCTGAAAACACGGTTAAGTTTCATGTCCGTAACATCTTAAAAAAAACCGGATGTGCAAATCGTACAGAGCTGATTACCGCACTGAATCGATTTGAATAATATTTTTAGAAATGTGCGCCGCAAGGCGTATCACAAAAAACGGCACGGAATTTTCCGTGCCGCTTTTGTTTTATTTTGTTTTCTTTTTATAGTAAATACCCATAAGGAGCAATACAACACCGCCAGGCCTTAAAAGCTCCCGCGCCTGTTATCGGGCGCTTTTTTGCAAAAATCTGAGAAAATAATTGCTTTATTCTTTTTGGTCATTGTCCTGCCGCTCCTTTTTAATACAGGTGCCGATGGCCAGACCGATCAGCATCCCCAGCGAGATGCCGATGCCGGTATTGTTACCAAGGGAAGTTCCGATTGCGGTTCCAAAGCACATACCCAGGCACATACCCTCTGTCCCGTAATCGCCTGTTTGTTCTTCCTTCTTTTTCTTACCGGCTTCTCTTGCACAAAGTACCGCAAGAAGCAGACCCACCGCGATCCACGGCAACGCCGCCCGAAGAAAATCAAATACTGTTTCCATATTTTTTCACTCCTTCATACAACAGCTTACACCCTATATTCTACAAAAGAATCCCGGCTGCATATAGGTATTTTTTGTATGCATATGTGTTCATTTTACATCCCAGCGTCCACCCGGAACAAGGTGGGTTGAAACGGCTTATGCCGCCTTGTTAAAACAAGAGGTATACCACCATACAAAGCGTATTCTTCATAAGCATCGGATTTTTCTCCGCCTATAAACGCGTAATACATTTCGCCGCGCTGATATGTTCTTTTCATCTTTCTGTGACCTCTCTGAATGATTCAGGCGATATGTACCACCTATGTAGAGAGATTCCATTTGTCCCCGACACCCCGAATCTCTGTGGGCATTCCCACTGTCGTTTGCCTGATACATCATGGCGCAATTTCTAACGCGGCTTATGCTCATCACAAAAGCAATAGGAAAGTATCCGATGAATGGGTATATGATTGTCAAGGAACACCCCACCCACTGTGCAAAACAAGAAACGGGTAATACTTATCCCCACTTCTGCGTGACACTATGTAAATAGCTGCTGCTTTTGATAAGCAGCGTGGTGGTCGTACTTGACCAACACATAAAAATCCCTC
>JALEHN010000137.1 GCA_022770525.1 Clostridiales bacterium | reverse complement strand
TCACCATTCACGCTGATTTTCACTTCTCCGTCCAAAACAAAATAAATAATCAGATTTGTATCAAAATAGTCAGATATCATCTTCTGTGTCAATATATCAAAATCCATAATCTGACCTTCGGCCAGCATCAAACGCTCCATTTTAAATCACCTCCTGCCGGAATATGCTTCCATTATACCATCTTTTGTAAAACTTTACATATATTTAATTAAAATGCATATAAAAAACAAATGTCTGCGGCATCATTAAAATATATTTATGCGCCAATGTAAATTTTACCTGAGTCTGCCCGCATTTTCTTAATTTTTCTCATAACATAAAAATATGCCGGTATTAAAAAGATATCTGCCAAAAGCCAACGATTACAAAACTGACTGAGCCGGTAGCGCCCACTGCCGCCAGCGCCTGTTTCCCCAGAAACTGCCCTACAATCATTGTATCCACTGCACTGTAAAGCTGCTGCAGCACACAGGTCAGCAGCATCGGCACCCAAAATTTAATAATGACTTTAAGCGGAGCCCCGACTGTAAGATCGGTCTCCGCTGCTGATTTTCCGATTATCCTTTTCTCTTTCATCTTTATCAACCCACACAAATTTATCATTTTACTTTACATCAATGTTTATTTCGTACTTTTAATATACATTTTCTGCCTTACAAATAAAATGAATATACAAATTTCATCATGTACAAAACGCACTTTTCGCATTATAATAATTAATAATCAGGCGTCAGCTTCATAAACTTTACTGCCGCCGGTTAAATTTGCATAACATTTCAAAGTTTACATAAAAAATATTTTTAAATGTACATCATAACGAGAAAGGCTATCTTTTATGCAGATATTATTCATTAACAGAGCCGTACAGACTTTTCATCACTTTCCCGAGCATGAACATCCCTACTGGGAAATTCTTCTAACGACCGCCGGAACCGGCTATCAGATGGTCGGTGGAAAAAAATATCCTTTCAGCCCCGGAAAAATTATCTGTATCCCGCCCCACACCATCCACAGTTCCCATTCCGACGGCGGTTTTTCCGATGCATGTATTATGTACGATGATTTTCCGCCGCTTAATGGCAACAAAGTCGTAGAATTTCAGGATGATCAGGATCGTCACTTCACCTATCTGTTTGATTTTGCACTGGAAACTATTCAAAAGAACAGTCCAAACGCCAGACCGCTGGCCAATGCCATCGGTGACAGCATCTATGAACTGCTTGTCAGCTGGCATGATGTTCAAAACGGCAATGATTCCCTGATCGATGATTTTAAGAAAACACTGATTCAAAATGTCGGCAACAGCGATTTTAATCTGTCGGACGCAATTGACCGTACAGGCTTTTGCAAGGGTTATTTCCGCCGTATATTTAAAGAAAATACGTGGGAAGCGCCGGTTCAGTATTTTAATCATCTGCGCATTGAATATGCCAAACGGCAGTTTCAGCAATATTCAAAAGTACTTACAGTCAAACAGATTGCTGCCTGTGCCGGCTTTAAAGATCCTTACCACTTCAGTAAAGTATTTAAAAAATATACGGGCACAAGTCCAAGCGAATACATCAGTTATATTGAAAACACGCCCCAACAGACCGCAGAGGCTATAGAAAAATACGATTATCGGTAATCAGCAACCTGTTCGGGTAAAAACAACAGAGCAGGAAATGACATGCCTGCCATTTCCTGCTCTGCTGTTTTTATTTATATCACTTTATGACATCTTAATGACCGTACCTCCAAAACGCGATACACTTTGGCATTTTTACGCTTTCATCCCGACAATTGAATTATCGAGGATTCCCGTTTTTATCCTAAATAGTTTCATTAAAATTCATTTCCAGGGAATTTAGGAATTCCATCGAAGCCAACCTGAAGATCAGCATCTGTCGGAATATAGTCGCTCATTTGGCCGTTGTGGAACTTCTCATAGGCAACCATATCGAAGTAGCCTGTACCTGTCAGACCAAATACGATTGTTTTTTCTTCGCCTGTTTCCTTGCATTTTAATGCTTCATCGATTGCCACACGGATTGCATGGCTGCTTTCCGGTGCCGGAAGGATACCTTCAATTCTCGCAAACTCCTCAGCTGCCTGGAATACAGATGTCTGTTCAACGGAAACAGCTTCCATAAGACCATCATGGTACAGCTGTGATAATGTTGAA
>JALEHN010000121.1 GCA_022770525.1 Clostridiales bacterium | reverse complement strand
AAAGAAGTTGTGGACAAGATGGTTTATTATCTCAGCGAAGCTATGGCAACAATCGCTGTTGTCGTTAATCCGGAGATTTTTGTTATCGGCGGCGGCGTATCTAAAGCAGGTCAGTACTTGATCGACCTGGTACAGGAAGCTTTCAGATCAAAATGTTTCCATGCCGTCAAAGATACAGAGTTTGCACTGGCAATACTTGGAAACTCAGCAGGTATGGTTGGTGCTGCAAGACTCGTGCTTCAGTAATCGGAATAAAACCTTTAAAAGGAGTTGTCGGAAAATAGATAGCTCTGCACAGGGGCAGGTGTAATCCATGCGGATTGCATCTGCCCCTGTTTTTCGGTTATTACAGCGGATTATCCAGAACTTTTAAAAATTTTGCACGGCAAAGCCGGCACATCAGGTGAATGAAAAAATCATTCTTGAATTTATGGCTTTTATCATGTATGATAATAAAAAAGTGCGTCAGGAGTTTTTTATGGATATAGATTTTAAAAAGGAGATTTTGAAAATCGCCGGGGAGACATGTGTGAAGTTTGATGAACCCATGTCAGAGCATACGACCTTCAGAGTGGGAGGTCCGGCGGATGTATTGGTCACACCGGCAGATGAGGCACAGTTTATTGAAGCAGTGGCTCTTTGTAAGTCAGCCGGCATGCCATATATGATTATTGGCAACGGCAGTAATCTGCTTGTGGGTGATAAAGGTATACGGGGCGTTGTATTTAAGCTGTTTCGAACGATGGATCATGTGTCATTTGAACCACAGGAAGATGGTCGTGTGATCGTACATGCCGGTGCCGGCATTATGCTTTCAAGGCTTGCAAAGATGGCGGCTTCCGAAGGACTTGAGGGACTTGAGTTTGCTTCCGGTATACCGGGCACTTTCGGCGGCGCGGTGACGATGAATGCCGGTGCTTATGGCGGCGAGATGAAGCGGTGTGTGATATCGGTTAAAGCGCTGGATACAGAAGGACATGTATTGCATCTGAATTTTGACCAGCTGGAAATGGGATATCGCACCAGCGTGATTCAGCGGTGCGGCTATATTGTCCTTGAAGCATCACTTTGTCTTAAGAAAGGCAATCAGACAGCCATTTACAGTTACATGGATGAGCTGGCAGTCAGACGGAAGGAAAAACAGCCACTTGAATATCCAAGTGCAGGAAGCACATTTAAACGGCCGGAAGGTTATTTTGCCGGTAAGCTCATTCAGGATGCGGGCCTTAAGGGGTACCGTGTCGGCGGCGCCTGTGTTTCAAAAAAGCACAGCGGCTTTGTGATTAATGATAAAGGCGCATCGGCAGCAGATATCCTGCAGCTGATTCATGATGTGCAGGATATGGTGATGGAAAAGTTCGGTGTCCGACTGGAGCCGGAAGTACGGATTATCGGTGAATTTTAGGGTCTGTCGGCGTCATGTCTGTAAAAAGGCTGGATTTAATGACAGAAAAGACAAGAGGAGGATGTTTTATGCGGTTTGTCATTGTTACGGGTATGTCAGGGGCAGGAAAAAGCTCGGTTTTAAAAATGCTGGAGGATGCAGGCTATTTTTGTGTTGATAATCTTCCGATTCCTCTTGTTGGAAAGTTTGCGGAACTGGCTACGACGGAAGATTCCGTACAGATGAAGAAAATTGCCCTCGGTATTGATATCCGCAGCGGCGAGGGCATTGCAAAAATCAAGGAAGTGTTACAGGGATTAAAGACATTATGCATTGATTATGAAATTTTGTTTCTTGAATGCAGTGATGCGGTTCTTGTGAAAAGATACAAGGAGACACGACGCAGCCATCCGCTGTCTGTTGATGACAGACTGGAGCTTGGGATTGAGAAGGAGCGCAAAAAAATGCGGCCTTTAAAATCGATGGCAACTTATATTATCGATACGAGCCAGCTTTTGACTCGTGAACTGAAGCAGGAAGTATTTAAAATATTTGTTGACAATCAGAACTTTAAAAATTTCTTTGTTACGATTCTTTCTTTTGGATTTAAGTTCGGTATTCCTTCGGATGCAGATCTTGTTTTTGATGTGCGTTTCCTTCCGAATCCGTTTTATGTGGATGAATTAAAGCCGAAGACGGGCAATGATAAAGAGGTCTTTGATTATGTGATGAAGGCAGAGGAAGCCCATATTTTTCTTGATAAAATCGAGGATCTCATTAAGTTTCTGATTCCGAATTATATAGCGGAAGGAAAAAATCAGCTTGTGATCGGCATCGGCTGCACAGGCGGCAAGCATCGTTCGGTGACACTGGCCAATGCTTTATATCAGCGGATGCAGGGGTTGGATTATGGCATCAAGGTTTCGCATCGTGATATATCAAAAAGATAGTGAAGGGTGAATAAAATGTCATTTTCAGCAGAGGTAAAGGAAGAGCTTTCCAGACATGTGCCGGAGGCAAGGCACTGCTGTATCGCGGAACTGTCGGCGATTTTTGAATTGTGCGGACGTGTGATTTACACCGAAAAAGGAAAAATTTATATAAAAATTCACACTGAAAACGTTGCCGTTGCAAGAAAGTACTTTACATTATTGAAAAAATCATTTAATATAATAGGCGATGTCAGTGTTAAAAGAAATATATATTTAAAGAAAAGCTGTATTTATACTGTGACTGTGGCAGATGACGCCATGTCAAGGAAAATATTACTGGCGGCGAGACTGATGAATTTTTCAGGTGAGATTGAAGAAAACTATTCTCTGACAGATAACCTGATCATTCAAAATCCGTGCTGCCGGCGGGCTTATCTTCGGGGATCTTTTCTTGCAGCAGGTTCTATCAGCGATCCCCAAAAAACATATCATTTTGAAATAACCTGTACAAATGCTGAAAAAGCCGAACAGCTGCAGCAGATGATGATCTATTTTGAAGTTGATGCAAAGGTTGTTCTGAGAAAGAAGTATTATGTTGTGTATGTCAAGGATGGTTCGCAAATCGTGGATATGCTCAATGTGATGGAGGCGCATAATGCGCTGATGGCACTGGAAAATATCCGTATTGCAAAGGAAATCCGAAACAGTGTGAACCGCCAGGTCAACTGTGAGATGGCCAACATTAATAAAACGGTTTTGGCGGCAAAAAAGCAGGTTGAAGATATTTTATATATTAAAAACACAGTGGGCTTTGGCGAATTGACAGAAGGGCTCAGGGAAATGGCCCAGATTCGTATTGAGTACCCGGAAGCATCACTTGTGGAATTGGGGAGGATGCTCAGCAGTCCGGTAGGCAAGTCAGGGGTTAACCACCGGCTGCGGAAGTTAAGTCAGATAGCAGACGAACTTAGAGAGCGTAAGTAATTAGCGTTAGGTAAAGAAAGGCGAGGTACTAACATGATTTCAAAAAGTATAACCATTAAAATTCCAACAGGATTAGAGGCAAGACCGGTTGCATTATTGGTGCAGGTGGCAAGCCAGTATGACAGCAAGATTTATGTTGAGACTGTAGGGAAAAAGGTAAATGCTAAAAGTATTATGGGAATGATGAGTCTCGGTATTGCTGAAGGGGAAAGCGTAATGATTTCAGCCGAAGGCGCAGATGAAGAAGAAGCTGTTGCAAATATAGAAAAATATCTGACAAGTAAAAATTAAACTGCGGAATCGATTGAATGTAGGCTGTTATATTTCCATTGCGAAATATAGCAGCCTGTTTTCGATATGCGAAGGCTGATGACTGCCATATGACCGGAGCAGACATAAGGCTGATGCTCGTCATAACACCGGAGCAGACATAAGGTTGATGATTCCGACATCATATGAATAAACATAAGGAGTATAACGAATGAGCAATAATGAAACAGATCTGCAGAAGTTTCTGCATGTGGTTAATGAGGAAGATTATTTTGGAAATTATATAGGCATTGAAGTAACAGACGCCCATGACGGATATGCACGGGCAAAGATGGTGCTGGACCAGAGACATTTTAATCCGATCGGTTCCGTTCACGGCGGCTGTGTTTTTTCACTGGCTGATACAGTGGCCGGCGCGGCGACGTTTTCAACCGGCGCAAGCTGTACGACGCTGTCAGCCCATACCGTTTTTTTAAGGGCGGCAATGCTTCACAAGTCTCATGTGCTTTATGCGGATGCCATTCCTCTGCGTAACGGACGGAAAATTGTTGTCTATAAAGTCGTTGTGACAGATGATCTGAAGCAGGAAATTGCAGAGTTTACAATCGAATTTTATAAAATGGGCGATATTCCAAAATCCCTTGAGGAAAAATTGAAATAATGACACATGTAAAAAGCAAATGTGCGAAAAACGAAATAAATATGAGAAAAGTGAAATGAGAGACAGCATCCGATAGGCGCAGATTGGAGGGGCGTATATGAATTTTACCCACTTACATGTCCATACAGAATACAGTCTTCTGGATGGCTCAAATAAAATCAAAGAATTAATTGCCCGTGTGAAAGAACTGGGGATGGACAGTGTCGCCATTACAGACCATGGTGTGATGTACGGTGTTATTGACTTTTACAGGGAAGCAAAGAAAAATGGCATTCATCCGGTTCTTGGCTGCGAAGTTTATGTGGCGCCGTATTCACGGTTTGAAAAGGATGCGCAGGCGGCAAACAGATATCACCATCTTGTTCTGCTGGCGGAAAATGATACCGGCTACCATAATCTGATGAAAATCGTATCCAGAGGTTTTACGGAAGGGTTCTACTATAAGCCGCGTGTTGACAAAGAACTGCTGAAACAGTATCATGAGGGAATTATTGCCCTCAGCGCATGTCTGGCCGGTGAAATTTCCGATGCCATTGTCCGGGGGCAGTACGAAAAGGCGAAGGCTGCGGCGCTTGAATTTCAGGATATTTTTGGAAAAGACAATTTTTTCCTTGAGATGCAGGATCATGGCATTCCTCAGCAAAAAACTGTCAACCAGGCGCTGCTTCGAATGAGCCGGGAAACAGGCATCAAGCTTGTGGCTACCAATGATGTGCATTATACATTCGCCGAAGATGCCGAGCCCCATGATATACTGCTTTGTATCCAGACAGGAAAAAAAGTCAGCGATGAAGTTCGGATGCGTTATGAGGGCGGTCAGTATTTTGTAAAATCACCACAGCAGATGGAGCAGCTGTTTCCATATGCGAAAGAAGCTCTGGAAAACACCCATGACATTGCCATGCGCTGTCATGTGGATATTGAATTCGGCAAGTATAAGCTGCCGAAGTTTCCGGTGCCGGAAGGTTATGATGCATGGTCTTACTTAAGAAAGCTGGCTTATGACGGCCTGAAAAAACGTTACGGTGACGCCGATCAGGAAAAAATTGACCGGCTGGAATATGAGCTTTCGACAATCAGATCCATGGGTTTTGTGGATTATTTCCTGATTGTATCTGATTTTATCAGGTACGCCAAGAACCATCAGATTATGGTCGGTCCGGGAAGAGGTTCGGCGGCGGGCAGCATTGTTTCCTACTGCCTGGAGATCACGGATCTTGATCCTCTTAAATATCAGCTGCTTTTTGAGCGTTTCTTAAATCCGAACCGTGTGACGATGCCGGATATTGATATTGACTTTTGTTATGAGCGGCGCCAGGAAGTGATCGACTATGTAACGGAAAAATACGGCAAAGACCATGTTGTTCAGATTGTCACCTTCGGTACGATGGCTGCCCGGGCGGTGATCCGTGATGTGGGCCGCGTCCTTGATCTGCCGTATAATTTTGTGGATTCTGTGGCAAAAATGATTCCGACGGAACTGGGTATTACCATTGACAAGGCGCTGCAGCAAAATCCGGAGCTTAAAGCGGCTTATGAAAATGACGAACAGATCAAATATCTGATCGATATGTCCAAACGTCTTGAAGGTCTGCCAAGGCATGCGTCCATGCATGCGGCAGGTGTTGTGATCAGCCCGAAGCCGGTGGATGAATATGTACCGCTGTCAAGGGGCGCTGAAGATACGATTACGACTCAGTTCAATATGACAACCATCGAGGAGCTTGGTCTTTTAAAGATGGATTTCCTTGGCCTTCGAACACTCACCGTGATTCAGAATGCGGTCCGGATGGCCAACCGGCGTCCCGATGTCCATATAACCCTTGATCAGATTGATTACGATGATAAAAATGTTTTTGATATGATCGGCAGCGGCAGAGATGAAGGTGTATTCCAGCTTGAAAGTGCGGGAATGAAAAGCTTCATGAAGGAATTAAAGCCCGGAAATCTTGAAGATATTATTGCGGGGATATCCCTTTACCGTCCGGGGCCGATGGACTTTATTCCGCGGTATATCCGGGGAAAGAATGACCCGTCTTCGATTCATTATGAATGCCCGCAGCTGGAGGAAATTCTGGCACCGACTTACGGTTGTATTGTGTATCAGGAACAGGTCATGCAGATTGTAATGAAGCTGGCGGGCTATGATCTTGGCCGAAGTGACCTTGTGCGCCGTGCCATGTCCAAAAAGAAAGCAGATGTCATGGCGAAGGAACGGGAATATTTTGTATATGGCAATAAAGAACTGGGGGTTCCGGGATGTATTGCCAATGGTATTGATGAGGCGACGGCCAATAAAATATTTGACGAGATGACAGACTTCGCCAAGTATGCTTTTAATAAGTCTCATGCGGCGGCCTATGCCATTGTTGCCTATCAGACAGCATGGATGAAATGCTACTATCCGGTGGAATTTATGGCTGCGCTGATGACATCGGTGATGGATAAATCCACAAAGGTTGCGGAATATATTATGGTCTGCCGGCAGATGGAGATTGAAATACTGCCGCCGGATATCAATGACGGCGAGCGTGATTTCTCTGTTTCAGGCGGCAAGATCAGATATGCCCTTTCAGCGATCAAGTCGGTGGGCCGTTCTGTGATCGAGGCTCTCGTTGAGGAACGAAAGTATGGCGGACCATATACATCAATGAAGGATTTCTGTCAGAGAATGTATGGAAAAGAACTGAACAAGCGGGCTGTTGAGAATTTTATCAAAGCAGGCGCTTTTGACAGCCTCGGTTATACGAGACGTCAGCAAATGATGGTTTATGCGCAGATTATGGATCAGGTTGCCGCGGATAAGAAAAAAGCAATGACCGGTCAGATGAGCCTTTTTGATTTTGTCGGTGAGGAGGAACGGCTGGCTTTCGAGGTTCAGTATCCAAAGGTCGGCGAGTATGATACAGAAGATATGCTTGCCTATGAAAAAGAAGTGCTCGGTATTTATGTCAGCGGTCATCCTCTGAAAGAATACGAGGCGGAAATACGCCAGAAGGCAACGGCAGTGACCAGTGATTTTGCCATTGACGAAGATACAGGCGAGGCGCGGCTTACAGACGGGCAGGTCGTTACTGTGGGCGGCATGATTTCGGGGAAAACGTTAAAGGTTACAAAGAAGAATCAGATGATGGCGTTCGTAACGCTGGAGGACTGGGTCGGCGCTGTGGAGGTTCTTGTGTTCCCGAAGGATTACGAAAGAAATAAGCAGCTTTTGGAAAATGACGCAAAGGTTTTAATTAAGGGACGTGTGTCAGTCAGTGAGGGACAGCCTGCCAAGCTTATTTGTGAAAAAATTAATCCATTACACCAGACAACAAAGGAGTTATGGATTCAGTTCCCTTCAAAACAAGATTTTCTGACAAATGAACAAAAATTGTTTGAAATTATTGTGAATGATGACGGTGATGATGAAATCGTTATCTATTGCCGGGCAGAAAAAGCGATAAAAAAACTCCCGAAAATCAACAATATTCGCATTAATGACGATATTTTAAAGAGACTGGGGAAAAATTTCGGCGATGAAAATGTAAAGGTCGTACAATCTATCTTGAAAAAATAATCAACTTATATTAGAATAAATATGGATATGTGTAAAAATTCGACTGAAATTGTTAATGATTTGACGCATTTGTCCCGCAGTTTTAGTCATGAGATGGATGCGCATATAAAGCCAGGGAGGAATAATAAACGGCTTTTTTGCGGTTGACATACAGGATATGGAGGGAAAAACCATGAGTGAGAACAAAATAAAAACCATAGGCGTTTTAACGAGCGGCGGAGATGCGCCTGGTATGAATGCTGCTATCAGAGCAGTTGTACGTACAGGAGTAGCTTATGGACTCAAAGTTAAAGGTATCCAGAAGGGGTACGCAGGACTGCTTGATGAGGAAATTATTGATCTGGATGCAGGCAGCGTGTCAGATATTCTCAGCCGTGGCGGTACATTTTTGTATACAGCCAGATGTGCTGAGTTCAGAACACCTGAAGGACAGAAAAAAGGTGCTGAAATCTGCCGGAAGCACGGTATTGACGGTGTGATCGTCATCGGCGGCGACGGCTCTTTCCAGGGTGCGAGAAAGCTGGCGGCACTTGGCATCAATACGATCGGTGTACCGGGAACGATTGACCTTGATATTGCCTGTACAGAATATACGATCGGTTTTGATACAGCTGTCAATACAGCGATGGAAGCTATTGATAAGGTTCGTGATACTTCGACATCCCATGAGAGATGCAGTATTATTGAGGTTATGGGCCGAAGTGCCGGATATATCGCGTTGTGGTGCGGTATTGCCAACGGTGCGGAAGATATTCTGCTCCCTGAGATTTACAATTATGATGAATCAGCCATCATTGACAATATTATTAAAAACAGAAAACGCGGAAAAAGACATCATATCATTGTGAATGCCGAGGGTGTTGGCCATTCAACAAGTATGGCAAAGAGAATTGAAGCAGCGACAGGTATCGAGACCCGCGCGACCATTCTCGGACATCTGCAAAGAGGCGGCAATCCGACAGCAAAAGACCGTGTTTATGCTTCAATTATGGGTGCATATGCCGTTGACGCGCTTGTTGCGGGTAAGACAAACCGTGTTGTTGCTTACAGACATGGCGAATATGTGGATTATGATATTGAAGAAGCACTGGCAATGACAAAGGATATTGATCCGTTCCAGTACAGTGTGTCAAAGATTCTTTCAGTATAACGCATCAAAGCTCCTTTTGAGTTGGCATATTAAAGATTCTTTCGGTTTAATGAAGTAAATATAACGTTTTTATGTGTATTAAAGATACAGGTTGCGATGTGTATCAAATAAGGGTATAATAAAAAAGGATTTGTTTTAAACAAATCCTTTTTTATCATCTTATAGTAAAGTTCTTGTGGTAAAGTTTACATAATTTGGAATTTTACAGAAAGGTCAGGTTTATGAAAAGAAAAGAGCGATTTTCGACAACGCAGATTATTGCCATAGGTTTTATTGTCATGATTGCAGTGGGGACGCTGCTGCTTACGATGCCGTTTTCATCGGCTGACGGAACTTTTACGCCGGTGATCGATGCGTTGTTTACGGCAACGACAGCCTCCTGTGTGACCGGACTTGTGACGGTGAATACGCTGACCCACTGGAGTCTGTTTGGGCATATTGTGATACTGATACTGATACAGTTCGGGGGGCTTGGTGTTGTCACATTTACGACGCTGTTTTTAATTTTTATCGGCCAGAGGATTTCGTTAAAACAGCGGATGGTCATACAGGACGCTTACAATCTTGATACATTAAAAGGACTTGTGCGGCTGACGAAGAGGATTGTTATCGGTACTTTTTGCGTGGAAGGCGTCGGTGCGCTGCTGTATATGATTCGTTTTATTCCTGAATACGGTCCGGCGTCGGGAATATGGCGGTCTGTATTTACCTCAGTCAGTGCCTTTTGCAATGCGGGGATTGATATTCTCGGTGCGGACAGTCTCGCTCCGTATAGAGGGGATGTGATTGTCAATCTCACAACCATTCTTTTAATTGTTCTGGGCGGTCTCGGATTTTTTGTATGGTGGGATGTCATCGGTGTGATCGGGGCGAAGAAAAAGGAGAAGTCCAAAGCCGGAATCTTTAAAAAGCTTTCACTGCAGTCAAAGCTTGTATTTACGGTGACGGGGATTCTTATTGCGGCAGGCGCTGTATTTATCCTTGCGGCGGACTGGTCAAATCCGGAGAGCCTTGGGAACCTGCCGGTTCATGAGAAGGTGCTTGGCGCACTGTTTCAGTCGGTGACACTTAGAACTGCGGGATTTCAGACGATTCCTCAGGAAAACTTCACAGGAGCCACTCAGATTTTATCAATGTTTCTGATGTTTATCGGCGGTTCACCGGGCGGTACTGCCGGTGGTGTCAAGACGGTCACAGTGGCTATGGTTATTTTGAGTGTCTGGGCCAATTTAAAGGGCGATAAGGATACAGAATGCTTCCACCGGAGAATATCCGACAGTATGGTGCGTAAAGGCGTAACGGTCATTACAGTCAGCTTTTTAGTGATGGCAGTGAGCATCATTGCCCTTTCACTGGCAATGCCGGGGGCAAAAATTATGGACGTTATTTATGAATCCGTATCCGCCATTGCTACAGTGGGACTCAGCCGGAGTTTTACGCCGCTGCTTTCATTTGCAGGTAAAGTGATTATCATATGTACCATGTATCTCGGAAGAGTAGGTCCGATCACAATGGCTCTGGCATTTAACGCAAAGTCAAAAAGTAAAAAGGCCGGACGTCAGCTGCCGGAAGAAAAAATCATGGTCGGATAAATGTCCGGAAGAACATTTTAAAGGCGAAATGCTGATGATCGGCAGAAAATTGTGGTTATACAGAAGTTAATGATCTCGGATCAGATAAAGAAGGAGAAAATTTGATGACAAAAAAACAGTTTTTAGTAATCGGATTGGGGCAGTACGGACTCAGTGTGGCAAGAACGCTGTCAGGTATGGGCTGTGAAGTTGTTGCCGTTGATATGAATGAAGAAAAGATACAGGAAATTGCCGATGAGGTCACTTATGCGGTGACAGCTGATGCCACTGACGAGGAAGTGCTTGAAAATCTCGGTGTTAACAACATGGATGCCGCGGTTATAGCGATTACAAATGATATGGAATCCAGTATTATGGCGACGATCATTGTAAAGGATCTCGGCGTGCCGCAGGTGATTGTGAAGGCTTCCAGTGAAATCCATAAAAAAATTGCCTTAAAGGTTGGCGCGGACTCCGTTGTATTTCCGGAAAAGGAAATGGGCGCGCGCACAGCTAAAAATCTTATGGCGACAAATTTTGTGGATATTGTTGAACTTTCATCGGATTTCAGCATTACTGAAGTTCCGGTACAGCGCGAATGGGAAGGCCGCAGCATCCGGGAAATCGGTTTCCGTGAAAAACACAATATCAATATTATTGCGGTGAAAAAGGGCAATGATATTAATGTCAGCCCTGACCCTAATGCGCCGCTTAAACGGGAGCAGTGCCTTGTTGTTATTGGCGAAAATAAAGCTCTGAGAAAGCTGGAAATACGGCATTAGTATATGAAGGCGGAATAGAGGGAGCAGTTGATATGATTACAAGCAGTTCAAATCCGCAGATGAAACAGGCTGCGGCAATGTTAAAAAAAGCAAAGGCAAGAAACGATGCAGATGCCTATATCGTTGAAGGCATACGCATGGTGCGGGAAATTCCTAAGGCGCAGCTTTTGAGAGTGTATGCATCAGAAAGTTTTCTAAAAGAACATACGGAGATGGTTTCGGCTGCGGAATGTGTATCGGATAAGGTATTTAAAGAAATCAGTGATACAAAAACACCGCAGGGCATCATGGCCGTGGTCCGGCAGGAACATTATACATTGGAGAAAATGATGCGCATGGATAAAAATCCATTGTTTTTAATGCTGGAATCCATTCAGGATCCGGGAAATCTCGGAACAATGCTTCGTATGGCGGAAGGTGCCGGCGCAACAGGCATTATTATGAACCGGTCAACAGTGGATATCTATAATCCTAAGGTCGTTCGTTCCACAATGGGGTCTGTATTCAGAGTACCGTTTGTTTATGTTGATGATATGACGGAGGCAGCGAAGCAGCTTCAGAGTGCCGGTATACATTTATATGCAGCCCATCTTAAAGGGGAAAACTATTACTTTCAGGAGGACTTCAGATCTTCAGCCGCAGTGATGATCGGCAATGAAGCCGCAGGGCTTTCAGATGAGCTGTCGGCGATGGCAGATACATATATTAAAATACCGATGGCAGGTCAGGTTGAGTCATTGAATGCAGCGATGGCTGCGACAATACTGATGTATGAAGCAAGAAGACAGAGGATGAGCGGTGAAATAAAACTGCAGCCATAAAAACTTGCAGTCATAAAAACTTGCGGTGAAAAAAACTGCAGTCATAAAAACCGGATTTAATCATCGCGATTGTTAAGAACAGGGCAAAACTTTATCATTATGGGTTGACGGATGAAAATGAATGTGGTAATGTATATGAAATGAATAAATATACATATATATACATTTAAAATCGTTAAATATTCATAATAGTATTTATAAAAGGTGTTAAATATGTATTTATATGCATAATAAAACAAAAATGATGAGTGAAATGACACTATAGAAAGTCCGCTGCAAAGG
>JALEHN010000100.1 GCA_022770525.1 Clostridiales bacterium | reverse complement strand
TTAATTCACCCTGTACAAATTACCGTTCTGTTCTATATGTCGCGGATTATGTGCTCAAATATTTCTCTATGTACTCCCTGCACCCATCCTCCAGGACACGAAACGCGCAACTATTGTCCGATAAAATCTGTTTACGATTATTTATAACCATCTCATATATTTTATTAGCTTTCTTCTGAATTCGCTCTGCATTTTTCATACAAAACTGATATTCTTTATTCAGCAATAGTCGGTATTTCTCGTCCTCAACATCTTTGATTATCAACTTTTCAATACATTCATCCGGGACCGGAACCATATAATTAAATCGCAAAGAGCCTTTCACTTCTTTTTCATCTCCCGGTACACGAATCAACATATTGGCTTCTTGCTTCTTATCAAAAGATGATACCGATACATAATAATTCAACCCATTTACTTGCATAACAGCCCCAAATGCAAACTTGTTGCGATCTGTATACCGAATGTTTGGCACTTTCGTGACTCCTCTTTTTTCCTTTTCATATCTTTGAAGAAATTTATTATACTCCTCATTTATGCGATAAAAATCCATTTATGTCCTCCATAATATAACAAATCAGGGAGATAAGATGCTTATCTCCCTGAAATTAACGATTCGCATTTTAAGCTGCGAAGTGCTTAAATTAAAGGTTCACATTCAAAGTAGTGAAGCACTTAAATTAAAGGTTTGCACTCAAAGTAGCAACGCACTTAAATCAAGCAAATCTCTTTGCTCACTTACATTATATGCAGTTCTACCATAAAAATCAATAAAAATTTCAAAAAAGATGTTTTAAAAAAAGAATAAAATATCATTTTTTCTATTTTTTATACTATCATCAAATAGATCAACCTTCGTAATATACAAAGCGGCAATCCACGAAAAATGTTATGATACAGGAAATCGCAATTTCCCATATCATAGAAAAACAGGGAGATAAGATGCCTGTCAAAGGCCATAAAAATCTATGCAATCCATTAATATTTTTTCAGGATCATATCCCACAACATCAAGCATCTCCGCTTTAATCAGCATTGTCTTTCCAATTCCAAAATAATGCTCAGCAAGGTCTTTAATATAATCATAACTATATCGTCCATCGTAAGGACCGCCGGCAGTTGTCACATAATACAGCATTTTCGCTTTACACAGTCCCTCCGGTGTTCCGTCATCACCATATTTTGAAACAATGCCTGTTACATAAATATTTTCAATATACACTTTAAGTTCGGCCGGAAATGATAAATCCCAGAATGGTGCGGCAATCACAATGATATCAGCTTCAGAAAACTGTTTCGCGTAATCAAACACTGGATCCGAATAATCCTTCCGGGCAATTAATTTGGTACGATACGCCAATCTTTCTTTAGTCATCGGCATCAAATGTTCTTTTTCTAAATTGATCTCTTCATAATCTCCCAGCTTATCAAGCAGTTTTCTGGCGAGTCTGTCTGTTCTTGAACCGGCTCTTGGACAGCTGTTAATATATAGAATCATCTTTTTCCCTTTCCTCTCTTATCCAAAGACACATATTATTTATGACGTCGAAGACGTTATCCGATACAACCACAAAGAGCTGACCAAATATGCAAAATATTTATTTTTTCTCCGGCACGATTTCCAGCCAGTAGCCGTCCGGATCTGTAATGAAGTAAATACCCATCGACGGATTTTCAAAACAAATACATCCCATCTCTTCATGAAGCTTATGTGCTGCTTCGTAATCATCAGTGCGGAACGCAAGATGGAACTCACATTCTCCAAGATTATAAGGCTGTGGATGCTCTTCAAGCCACGTCAGCTCAAGTTCAAAATCACTCTCTTCATTGCCCACATAAACAATGATAAAACCGTCACCATTGATACGGCGCTTTTCACGAAGCCCCAATGCTTTTTCATAAAAAGCTAAAGACTTTTCCAGATTTGATACATTATAATTCTCATGATACATTTTGAATTTCATAAAACTACCTCGCTTTTCTGAAAATTTTATCATACAATGAGGGAAGATACAGGGTTGACTTCGTATGATTCCATTGCCAATGCGCCATCCTCTTTTGTCGTTTCTAATAACTGCAGATGCGCTTAAGTATCTGCTATATGATGGCATAGTATGGGCTTGCCGTCATCTAAAAGCCGGATACATTTTTTAAATGATCATCAGAAACAGACTGATCATATATTTCTTCCACTTTGCTTTTATCCATCAGAAACGCATCCACAATTTCAGGGTCAAAATCTTCACCGCGTCCATTCTCGATAATCCTGTAACATTCTTCAAGCGGCATTGCGTCTCTATAACAACGTTTCGCCGATACCGCATCAAATACATCAGCCACCGCCATCATACGCGCGTAAAGAGGAATATCCGTTCCGCCAAGTCCCTCCGGATACCCTTTGCCGTTCCATTTTTCATGATGATACATGGCAACATCATAGGCCATTGTCTCATATCCATCATCAAATAAATGACCGAAGGTGTCTTTGATGATTTTGCCCCCAATGACCGTATGTTTCTTAATGACCTCAAATTCATCTTTAGTCAGTCTTCCCGGTTTCTGCAAAATAGCATCCGGAACACCGATCTTACCAACGTCGTGCATTGGCGCAGCCTTGCTTAAATTGTTCAGGTAATCCTGATTAATCAAATTCTTATACTTCTTGTTCTTTCTCATATTTTCCGCAATCAAAAGCGCATAGGCCGAAGTTCGCCGGATATGTCCGCCGGTATTGTCATCTTTATTTTCGATCAACGTAGCAAAACCCATGACCATTTCATTATGATAATATTCCAAACCATGGATAGCAGGGTTTTCCATATTCAAATAAACACTGACAAGAATCAATGCAACGGCTATACACGATACCAGAGCTTCCGGAAAAACAAACTGTATTGTAAGAATCAGGGATACAAACACCAGTGTTGTGGCCAATCCGATCATTTTTCGCTTTGGTATATGTCTTCTGTTATACGCAATGAATACCACTGAAAAAACGATATGAATGACAACACTTATAAAGCAAACATATACTGCTGCACCCATTGAATAATTCGTGTATTTTCCCTGTATAAATTCGATATCCGGAAGGAAAAATACGGTCAGGCCGACGATAATGACATTGGCCAGTATGCCAACGGCCTTGATCCATCTCTTTTTCGGTATCCCCACTGTGGCAGATACCCAATACCAGAACAAAAGCGCAATATAAATTTCATAGGATACAAACATACCCAGGTGAAGCAATAGATTTATTGGTCTCGGTATCTGATCTAAATAATTCACAGTACATGCGGTTATCCCATCAAACAGTACCGCAATTTCCGCAACTATAAAATTTGCATCGAAAAAAACATTACAGTATGATTTTTTTGTCGTACGCTTTAGGTAATTTCCATCTTTTATATATGTGCATCCTATATACACAAGAATAAGCAGACACATAATCTGCATCTTACACCATTGAATAGCCTCCATCATTACCCCCATACTTTTTGTAATCTCTATCTGATTTTCTTCTCTCGTATATTTATCTTCCGGAGTCATTTGATGACTCCTTTCAAAAAAAATAGTATATGATATATATTGGTCATATATATCATATACTATTTTATGTACATCAAAGTATGTTGTCAACTATCAAATCGTATCCTGTCAATCAGAGAATCCTTTTTAACAGATTTCCCAATGGCAAACATCATCATTACCTGAACCAATACAAGCACGGCAATCATCATAAGGGTTGCTGCCAGAGGGTAATGATAATTTCTGATACCGAACATTCCATTATTTTTCGCCCATAAGAAAACAGGATATCCTGCCAGACTTCCGCCGCCTACCGCGATGATCAATGTTCCCGCTGTATAAAACAGTCCTTCTAACTGCAGCATGATCTGAAGCTGCAGATCCGACATGCCAACCGCCTGCAGCATGCCGATTTCCTTTTTTCTGACATGAACACTATGAATCATAGTATTGATCATATTCATAATACAGATTGCACCCAATATGCCAAGGAACGCATAGCATGCACCTCTTGTCAGAGTCATACCCGAATTCCAGTCATCATAAAAGTCTTTCCAGGTTTTCATCTCAATCCTGCCATTTTCTTCAATAATTGCTTTAATCCCGGCTTCTACGTCTGCGTCATATTTTTTATCGGCAAATATACGGTCATACATATTCAGATTATATTTGCTGAAAGAACGAAGTCCCTCTTCAGCCATCAACAAATAATGATAACTTGTAAACCCTAAATCATAATCACCAATCGCTGCAATCTCCAATTGTTTCCGACATTTTTCATCGCCGTCCCGGATAACCGCATCGATGACATCTCCTATTTTCAGATCAGGATACCAGTGAAGCAAATTCTTATCTATGATGACTTTATCTCCACGCTTTAATTCCTCATAAGTTACAGTTCCTTCTATGATGCCGTTTTCCAGCAATTCTTTGCCGCTTTCGGGAACCCCGATGATGCCCTCCCGATCGCCATTAAATGCATCCGCTTCCACATAATTTCCAGGATAACATTCCACGGAATTTACGCCGTCGATCTGTAAAATCTGTTCCTTTAATTCTTCCGTGAGCGGATTATTTTTCTGTACCTGGCACCACTCCAGTTCCGGATGCTCTTTATTGTCAAATTCTATGATTGGAAAAATCTGATACTCTCCCATGATGGAATTGTCCGCAGCTTCGCCCGGATCGGCACACGACAATACCGTCGCAATCACCATAAAGAATAAGCCTGTGATCGCCATAGAGCAAATTGTCATCATACTCTTTTTCTTGCTGCCTGCAAGATGTATCATTGTAAGTCTTCCGATTGTAATATCGGAATAACCTTTTCTTCTCTTTTTCGCAGTCTGCGCGCCTCTGTATCGCATAGCTTCTATTTCGGAAACCCTGGCAGCTATTTTCATAGGGCGAAGCAATGACAGAAATACCGTAAGCATTGCAACACCGATGGCCAGCACGTAAATCCACGGAACGATCAGCTGTACTTCTCCTCTTTGAATCAGCTCCCGAATCGTAGACATCATTATATTCTCGTTCCGATATAACTTGAAAATTCCCAAAAAAACATATTTTGCTGACAAAGTACCTGTTATAAGGCCAAGAGGCACTGCAATTGCGGCAACAAGAAATCCTTCCAGCAAAACGATTCTTCTCAACTGTCCTGTCGTTGCACCGATTGCTTTTATCTTTCCCAACTGCTTCTATTCCATGTACGTGTTTCAGACTAAAAATTACACGATTTAATTCTTCTATAGTAGAATCCTTTACAATTCCGTACTCCAGTTCTTTGGAAATTCGTTCATTTACCAACACACGTGTGTCATAGTCAGGCACAACAACCTCAATTCCTTTTTGAACGAAGGCATTTCTTAAAAAATATTTCTCCATTGTAAAGATTGTCCCCAGAAGCCCAACACGATGATAACCTCTTGAATAAGCATATTCTGCTACTGTCTCCAGAATACCTCCTTCTCTGCTATACCATATTTTACAAAAATATTTTAATTGTGTATAGGTAATTATTCCATCCATATGTGTCAATTCTTCAGATATCATTTTTTACTTCTTATTTTGGACAGTAAAGAGGAAAACAAATCTCTACTTTTGCTCCACCGTTTTTTTTCGAATTTGTGAGTAATATTCTTCCACCATGAGTTTGGGCTATTGATTTTGCAGAAAATAGTCCAATGCCATAATGCACACCGCCGCTTCTGCTTGCATCATCCATAAAAAACTGTTCTGTTCCGTGCAGCAGTGCTTCTTTTGTAAAACCACAGCCGGTATCTTCCACAGTAAATGTTAACTCTCCCCCCTGCTCTTCGACAGAAATCGTTATGGTTTCGCCGTTTGCTCCTGTTCCATGATGCTTGCAGTAAATATGCCAATCAGAACAGGGAATCCGGCTCCCATTGCCTGATAGAAAGCCATGATTTTTGTACTCGCATTCCAAGGGGAAAATGAATAATATGCCAGAAACAGCCCGCTTGTGATAACCGGAATTATTATATGGGCAAATGTGATGGGAAGCCCTTTCATTTTCAGCAAATCCGCATGGAGATTCCTTCGAAGCATTCTTATCTCCCCTCTCTCTTATCAAACCAATTTAAGAACATAATAGTCGCAACAATAAACCAGAGCAGGGATATGCCCATGCCGGGGAGCACACAACTCCGATCTAAAAGCGGATTGCCTGCCTCTGCTCTGATTCCATTTGGCAATATGTGAAGAAGCGGGCAAAGAATCCGCATCGGAATTGCGGAAGCAAACAAATACCATTTTCCTGTCGGTGCAAGGATGATCCCTCCAACCGTGAGAAACAGGCAAACCAGGAATTCCACAATCATTCCGAATCGTTCACTCAAGAATAAAAACAACGGTATCTCCCACAGCTGCGCAATCGTAAGCACCAGGACTGCAGCGAAAGCACCTCCGAGCGGAACACAGGTTGTCAATAGATATCCTCCGAAAGAGGCACCCACAAATACAATCATATCAGACACCAAAATCACGCATCCTATATAGATGATTTTACCCAGCATCAATTTTCTTTTACCGGTAGAAAGCGTCATGACATGATAATATCTTGTTTTCTTCTCCCTGGACACGGAAAGATAACAGGTGATGGCAAGCATTCCGGGCAACAGCAGCGTATACCACCAGTTCCACACACTCTCCGCATATGCATTTGTTATCCCTGCCGTAAGTACAAAGGCCAAAGCAAATACCATCACCGGAAATAGCCAGATCAGCACCCGCCCCATCGTCTTTCTTGTTTTCAGAGCTTCTGCTCGCACGATACTAAACACAACCTTCACCAGCCTTTCTGTTTTCTCTCACCACATTCATAAAGAGTTCCTCCAGATTCGTCCCCGGTTCCATTGGACCTTCATATCCCAGGATACCATCTGAAATAATCCCCACATCATCTGCCAATAATTGTACTTCCGAGAGAATATGGCTGGAAAGTATGACCGTAATTCCCTGAGCCGGGAAGGAGCGTATCAGCTCACGAAGTTCTTCGATTCCAATCGGATCCAGTCCATTGGTGGGCTCATCTAATATTAAAAGCTTGGGCTCACCCAACAATGCCAGAGCAATGCCAAGTCTCTGCTTCATTCCCAGAGAAAACTGCCCCGCCTTCTTTCTTCCTGTATTGGCAAGGGAAACAATCTGCAGTACCTCACTAATCCTTTTCTCATCCATACCAAGGAGTAAGGATCGGACTTTCAGATTATCCCTTGCGGACAAATTCTCATAGATCGGCGGATTCTCAATCAGCGCCCCAATCTCAGACAGAGACTCCCTACTCCATGGCTTTCCATTGAAATAAATCTCACCTGCCGTCGGTTTTAATATACCGGCAATCATTTTCAAGGTAGTCGATTTCCCGGCGCCGTTGGGTCCAAGAAGCCCGTAAACCTTCCCCTTTTCAATATGAAGCGAGACTTTATTTACCGCCTTCTGATTCTTAAATGACTTGCAAAGATCCGTCGTTTGAAGCATCATTTCCATACTAATACCTTCTTTCTCTGTTTTTATAGAAAGAGAATAACAGGGAAAAATAAAGAATTCATAAAGATATTTTGTTTATATACAATTTCAGCGAAAAAAACGGCACACAGACAATTTCTGTCCATGTACCGGTTAACGCGAACTCTCATCTTTCACTCCCTGCAATATGAAGCAGCTTCATTAGGTTTTCTTCTTTTATCATAGCAATCCCCTGGTCTTCATCCCCTAAAACCACCAGATTATCTCCCGGCTTGATCCGGAATATTTTTCTTGCCTTGGCCGGGATCACTACCTGCCCTTTGTCCCCTACTTTAACCATTCCAAAGATGTGTTTGCCCTTGGGCGGTATCCCCAGTCCCATTCCGCTTGATTTTTCATAGCTGATCAGATCATCAACCGTAATACCAAATACATCAGCCAACGCCTTGCATTTTTCAATATCCGGCAGGGATTCACCTGTCTCATATTTGGAGAGAGTCTGTCTGGAAACCCCGATCCTCTCGGCCAGTTCCTCCTGAGACATGGCATGATATTTTCTTAACTCCATCAAATTATCCCCAAACATTATTTTTTACCTCCAATTCCGCAAATACACCAT
>JALEHN010000068.1 GCA_022770525.1 Clostridiales bacterium | reverse complement strand
GTTCCTTGAAGCTTACTACAATACTAAGATTTTCGAGAACGATCCATTTGCTAAGCTTGACCAGACAGGTGTAGGAAAGCTCATGGAAATGGCAATCGAACTTGGAAAGCCGGTTAACCCTAACCTTCACGTTGGTATTTGCGGTGAGCACGGCGGCGACCCGACTTCAGTTGAGTTCTGTCACAAGATTGGACTTGATTATGTATCATGTTCTCCATTCCGTGTACCAATCGCAAGACTTGCAGCAGCACAGGCTGCTATTGCGGAAAAGAGGAATTAGGCAACAATATATATAGTTCTGCTAGGGAAAGCATTTTGCTTTCCCTAGTTTTTTCAAACGGACAAACTGATGGAAAAAGGAAAAGAGGTGACTATATGACCGAAAAGCACACTACAAAAAATTCACAGAAGTTTTGTTGCAAAAGCCGGGATAACATCATAAAATATAGTCGAGGAAGCATGAATAGGAGAAGATAAGTCACACTAATAAAGGAGGTGTTTTTATGGCAACTTCAAGTATCACTAAGAATTTTATCATATCCGGTCAGAAACAGGTGGAGATGTTTGCTGATGCGATTGAAGCATCTGCCAAAAACCGTCCTGTACGTGTTCCGGTATCCGCAAGGGAAATAACGGAAGAAGCGGAATTGATAGAATTTATGGAAAAATGGGAGAAGACAAATGTTGGAAACAAGTAAATTTTCTGTTATCAACATGAGGCGGTATCTTAACAGTGATAACCCAAAACTCGGAGAGAGTAGGCTTCTTCAAGTTCTCTCCGGTTTTTCTTGTCCTAAGAACCCGGATGTTGAACGTTTTTTAAATTGTTGAGAAGATGCAGTATATGGGTGGTGGTATGGTAACATTTCTGGAGGCAGATAACTGTGAGAGGTTGTTATCATTCTATCAGGCAAACCGTTTTCAGACATTTGATACCCGGCAGACCGCAACAGAATCGGAAAAAAAGCATGAGCTTGTGCAGCTTTTAAGGCTACTCTAAAACCAAATTAATATTAACCATAAAGGTGTATGGAAAAAGAGAAATTGAATTCATATACCTTTTTATTATGCGTCTTGCGGCGCACGTTTCTAACGGGTGAAAGTCCCCAATCCACCCTAGTAGTGGGAAGGATACAGTCGAACATCAAGAAAAATTACTTTGTGGCAGATTTGGTGTGGGAAGATGTGTTGAGTGATGTGCCGTATGTAATTTCTAAATATATTATAGATGTAAAATAATAAGTAAGTCTTTGATTTACAGAGTTTATAAACCCTCCAATTTACCACCAACCTTTTGGTTGGTGGTATTCTTTTTTAGATAAGCGTAAAAAAGTATGGTGGAAAGAGAGGAATATTTATGATCAATCAAGATACGATACCATTTCCAGACGAATTGGAGCATCTTAAGCATACTCTGAAAATCATTGACAAAGCATTGGAGGCGGCTGGGGAAGATGTCTTGCGGTTAGATCGGGAATATAGAGAAGCAAAAAGATATATGGCAGAATATCGTCATGAGATGGATAGCCATGAGAAACTTCAAAATGAGCGGTTGTTGGATCAGACAGATCGAACAGGTGTGTTTGCCGCAGAAGTGCGTAATAAGATGGAAAAGCTCAAAGAATCACCCTATTTTGCAAGAATTGATTTTGTTTCCGATGGAGAGGAAGAAGCAGATACATTTTACATAGGACGATTTGGGTTTATGCATGATAATGAAAATTTGATTTTTGACTGGCGGGCACCGGTTTCGGGAATGTTTTATGACTTTGGTTTAGGCCGTGCAGGATTTGAGGCACCGGTTGGTTGGATTGAAGGAGAGCTTACACGCAAGCGGCAGTTTAAGATACAAAATGGAGTTATGGAATATGCCATTGAGAGTTCGGCAAATGTGCAGGATGAGGTTCTGCAAAAAGAGCTGGCCCATACTTCGGATGAAAAGATGAAATCTATTATTTCTACGATTCAGCGGGAGCAGAATGCGATTATCCGTAACGAGAAAGCCAATACACTGATGATACAGGGGGTTGCAGGTTCCGGTAAAACTTCCATTGCACTGCATCGTATTGCATTTTTGCTGTATCGGTTCAAAAAGCAGATTACCGCAGAGGGTGTAACGATTTTATCACCGAATAAGGTGTTTGCGGATTATATTTCCGGTGTCATACCGGAGTTGGGCGAAGAACCGATTTGTGAAATGCGTCTGTATGATGTTGCAAGTTACGCGTTAAAAGGAATCATTGCTTTTGAATCGGAAAAAAATCCATTGGAAAACGAAGATGAGGCATGGGCGAAGCGGGCAAAATTTAAATCCAATCTGGCATTTGTCATGTTATTGGATCAATATATAGACAATATATCAGAAAGGGTTTTTTCGGCGAAGGATTATACCTGTCAGGGACATGTTGTTTCGGCAGCGTGGATTAACGGGAGATTTAAAACTTATAAAAAAATACCTGTTAAAAAACGTCTGGCTTTAGTGGCTTTGGATATTCGAGAGCAGCTGCGCTCTTTGATTTGCAAAAAAAATCTGTAATCAGCCATCACTTGAAATGGTGGAACGCCATGGGGAACAGCCGAAATCCGTATATTGTGAAGATGTTGATCGTGAGATTGCTTCTATGGCTGCTTTGATAAAAAAATTCGAAGAGGGAGGAAATGCATCATTGGGCATTGTAGTAAAGACGGATACAGATGCAAAGAGAATTTATGACCTTCTTTCCGGAGAACATCAGGTTCATTTAATTTCACAGGACAGTACCAGGTTCACAAATGGTGTATCCATTACGTCAATTCGGATGGCGAAAGGTCTGGAATTTGATGAGGTCATTGTGCCTGATGCAGATAACAGAAATTATGGTTCGGATTATGACAGTAATCTGCTCTATATTGCCTGTACAAGAGCTATGCATAAACTGACACTTTTTTATACAGGAGATCCGTCCCCGTTCCTGCCAAAACAGGAAACTGAGATGAAAATAAAATAAAGTGTACTGTAAAGATGAGGAGAAAAATTATGGATGCTATCAAAATCTCTTGACAAGTAAACGACCGTTTACTATAATAACAGTAAACGTTCGTTTACTGAGCGGAGGTGATAAGGATGTCTGATACAAGGGAAAAAATATTAATGACTGCACTCCACTTGTTTGCAAGAGATGGTTATGAGGCTGTCTCGGTAAGTACAATCGCAGGAGCATTGGGAATGACCAAAGGAGCACTATATAAGCATTATAAAAACAAACGTGATATTTTCGACAGCATTGTTGAGAGAATTTATCAAATTGATGCTGAGAGAGCAAAGCAATATGAAGTACCCGGGGTTAAATATGAAATCCAGCCGGAAGCATATAAAAATCAATCTGTAGAAAAAATGATAGATTTTACGATTGCCCAGTTTTTCTTTTGGACAAAAGACGATTTTGCGTCTGATTTTCGTAAGATGCTGACTTTGGAGCAATATCGCAATACAGAAATGGCAGAGCTTTACAGTCAGTGTATTGTCGCAGGACCCGTTGCATATATGGAAGATATATTCCGTGAACTGATTCAAAATGGCGTTTTGAAAGAGGAAAATCCCAGACAACTTGCTGTAGAATATTATGCCCCGCTTTTTCTTCTTATTAATATGTTCGACAAAAGCGGAGAAGATGAGGATTATGCCGCAATTCTTTGTAACCATACGAAACACTTTATGCTGAGTCATGGAGCGATTCGGTAAACGATTCTGTTCTTATCGGAAATTGATGAATGAGCGTCGGTATGCAGAAGATACATAAGGTTATCAGTCTGAGGAAAGGCAAAAATTTAAAATTGCAAAAATCATGCAAAATTCAATATAAGAAATCGGAAGGGGTAAGGATAAAATGATCAATGCGAATAATATTATCATACGTTTAGAGAAAAAAGAAGAATATCGGGAAGTGGAAAATTTAGTAAGAGAAAGCTTTTGGAATGTATATCGTCCCGGATGTCTTGAGCATTATGTTTTAAATCAGCTGCGGGAGGATCCGGCGTTTGTTCCGGAACTTGATTTTGTTATGTGCCTGAAGATGCAGGAGAATTCTTTGGCGGATAATGCCGTGGAGCAGGAGGAAAAGCTGATTGGTCAGAACATGTTTATGAGAGCAAATATCAAAGCGGATGATGGCAGGACAATCCCCATCATGACGATGGGGCCAATCTGCATTACACCTGAACTTAAAAGAAAAGGATACGGAAAAATTTTATTGGACTACTCCCTGGAAAAGGCAAAGGAACTTGGCTGCGGTGCGGTTTGTTTTGAAGGAAACATTGATTTTTATGGGAAGAGTGGATTTGCTCCGGCAAGCACCTTCGGCATTCGATATCATGGTTTGCCGGAAGGGGAAGACGCCTCCTTCTTTTTATGCAAGGAATTGATTCCGGGATATTTGGATGGGATTACAGGTGAGTATGCAACGCCACAGGGGTATTTTGTGGATGAAGCAGAGGTGGAAATATTCGATCAGGCGTTTCCGGTTAAAGAAAAATTGAAACTACCGGGTCAAATATTTTAGATTTGTGGTAAAATGATTTAGAGCAGTTATCTGAATATGAAAGAAAATTGTCAATGTCAAAAACCACAAGAAGTGTAGAAAGAGGAGGGGACTATGATAAATAAGAATATTACAATTCGTCCGGAAGAACATAAAGATTATAAGCGTATTATTTCGCTGATCTTGCGTTCGTTTCGGGAAGGAACAGACTATTCTGATGGAAGCGATATTATTGCATTAGTAGAGGAAATCAGAGATTCGAAATATTATATTCCGGAGCTATCCTTTGTTGCAGAATTAGATAACGAGGTGGTAGGACACTTTTTATTTTCACATTTTCCGTTATCACCTACAAGAGAAGGAGGTCATGATGAAAAAACAACCTCTGAAATTGTTATGTTAGCACCTGTATCAGTACATGCTGATTATTTCCATCAGGGAATAGGAAGCACTATGCTTAAAATGGGCATTGAGAAGGTAAAGGAAATGGGCTATAAAGGAATAACCGTTGAAGGAAATTTTAACTTTTATAATAAAGTTGGATTTAAAACATCATCAGAGTATAACATTTTTCCAACAAGCGGATGGCCAATGGAAGAACCGCGATGCATGATGTGTCAGGAGACTTATGAAGGCTCATTGGAGGGCATACATGGTTATATCGTTTATGACATGTATTTCAATGCATAGAGAAATGCATTGAAGGATTCTGGAAAATGAGGAACCAGCGGCTGCGCAGGCAGTAAATTTTGCCGATATTCTGCTTCAGAATATTGAACTTGGAAGTTTGATTAATATAGGTAAGCAGGGCTATTTACGGTTTGTATGAATTGTACATCGCCGTGTTTAGAACTGTCGGAAAAGAGACAGTTCTAAACACGGATGAGAAGATTTTATCAAGAGGGGAAAGAGATGCTTACTTATTTAATGAATGTATTTCTGCTTGTATTCTGCTGATTTTCCATTTTCCGGACGTCAGCACAATTATCATAATGATCACAGGGATCATGGGCGCAACTATTGATGCAATACTAATTGCATATAGTCCCAGATCCGTTGTCTCTTGAAGTATAACTGCAAATATTACCCGCCCTATAGCAGATAACATTGCGGCAATCATGGTGATTGGTGTATATCCCGCTCCGGATACAATACCTGTAGTGGCGTAAATAATATTTTCAAAGATAAATCCTATTGACATCAGCGTAAGATAAAAAGTACCTGCGGATATGACATCGGTATTTGTTGTGAATAGGTTTAATATTGTGGCTGGAGAAAGAAATGCTATAAAGCAAAATCCGGATGAGATTGCTATGCCCAGTCCCATTGCACAGAACATACTTTGAATAATTCGCCTGTAATTACGTTTTGGTAAATTTTGTGCTGTTGCGGTTAATACACCGCAATTTAGTGCCTGTCCGGGAAGCTGCGCAAAGCTTCCCGCTTTGTTGCATGCTCCAACAGCAGCTGCTGCGACCACACCATAATTATTCACCATGGCGGCAATAAGGAGCAAACTAAGCTGTGTTGCTGAAAACTGGCAGGCTTGAGGGAGGCCAATCTTTAAAACCATCTTTATGATCTGAGAATGATTTTTCCATTCGGTAACTTTAAACGACAGATAATTTGTTGTCTTAATAAAATAAATAATAATTAGCACCATGCTCAGACATTGTGCGATGACGGTAGCAATGGCGGCCCCTGTTACTCCCAGACCAAATATGCCCATAAAAACAAAGTCCAAAACAATGTTGGTAACGGTAGAGATAACCATAAAGATCATCGGACGTAATGAGTCGCCCAGGCCTCGTAAAATGGCAGCAAGCGTGTTGTATATGTATACAAATATCGTACCAATCAGACAGATTAGAAGATATTTTTTTGCGTATAGGAAGGCATCTAAAGGCATATTCAGCAGATGAAGTAAAGGTGTGCTCAATATTCCGAGAAGAATGGATATGATTACCGCTAATAATCCGAACAGGGGGAGCGTAGTTTGCACAACATCCTTTATGTCATTTGTTTTTTCGACACCTACCAGCTGACCGGTTACGATATTAGTTCCGTTGGAAAATCCGACAATAATCATTAAGACTATCATAGTAATCTGCCCGCTGGTATTGACAGCTGTCATACTTTCAGGATTAGTAAAATGCCCTGTGATGGACATATCGGCAACATTATAAATAGCCTGCAGTACATTTGTGAAGATTAATGGAAAAGAAAATCGGATCAGATTTCCAAAAACAGGACCTTCCGATAAATTTATTTTATGGTTCATGTGTGTTATCTCCTTACCATGAAAAAATGATGGGGTATCAGATATGTTATCTTTCCAATAATCTAACAGAAAACAGAAAAATGATAAAATGACTGTTTCTCATTGGGTTATTCCATACAGTCATATAAAAAAGTCTTTGATGTGACAGTTCGAAGCGAACAGTTCCACTCAAAGACTTTTTTTGCTGATATTCATTACCGTAGGATATGTAATCGACTATTTCTGTAAAAGAGGTTTTTTACCTTCTGTCTTATCTGACAAATCAGGAAAATATTTCAGAAATTGATTGATTAATTTCTTTTTATGGATATTTTTTCTCCAAACACAGAGGACACCGTTGTAATACCCTTCTAAAGGAATTGTCTTAAAATTCTTGGTATCTTCTAAACGAAAATAACTGTCTATGAAGGCCAGTCCACTAGAAGTACGGTATGCATTAGCGATATTGAATCCGTCTTTTTGCAGAGGTGTTGTTGGAGGATTCATATCTACAGATTTGCAGAACCGTTGGAAGGTTAATTTGGGAGATTCGGATCTTCCGTCCTCAAAGATTAAGAAATGCTCATTTCTTATATCTTCAATCGTAAGAGAGTCACGGTCAAAAAGATGGCTGTTACGAGGGACGATAACCTGTACATTATCGATGGCAAGATATCGATAATTCATAGTAGTGTGGTTGATTGAGTAATACTCGATATCCGGTACAAAAATGATGTCATAGGATTCGTCTAATAGACCGCGAATCAATTCAGACCGATAGGCACTTTCCAAATTATAACAAAAATCCTTATGATCCTCCTGAATTTTTTCCAGCAAAGGCCATAGATAAGTATCTGGATTGGAGGCTGAAGCATAGGCAATATTAATGGTTCGGTTTGCATTTTCTGATACAGTAATAATATGCCGGTAGGCGTTTTCAATTTCATTTAAGGCGGGTGCCCAGTATTTGTATAAATATTGGCCCTGTTCTGTTAACATGGAGTCTCTGAATACACGGCTTCCTTTGTGTTCTTTTACAAATAAAGGGAAACCAAGGGTTTCTTCTAAACGGCCTATACTTTTACTGACTGCGGATTGAGTCATGTGTAAATGATCACTGGCAGCCTGAAAGCCATGTAATTCCACGATAGTGACAAAATTGATAATTTGCTGAATATTAATATCTGATAGTATTGATTGCATAGTACCCTCCCCTGTACCAAAGATAATAATCATATTTTTATACTAAAAGGGAAAAGAATATTTGTCAAGTCATGTTTTTAGTCGAATACGGTCATGTTTATTTAAACGAATACGGGAATCGGGGTATTACGAAAAGGAATATCTTTTGGCTTGAAGGTCATTTTACGAAGTAAGGAACACCTGTTATTATGTATTTACATGAAAGTAACAGAGATGTTACTTAATAGATTGCAATCGGGGTAGAAACAAAAAGTCAATTACAAAAACTCACAGGAGGGATTCAGAAATGAAAAAGTTTAAAAGCATTATGAAAAAGGTGGCTGCAACAGCAATCGTTGCTGCATTGTTTGTTTCATTGACAGCATGCGGTGGTGATGCGGAAAATAAGAACAGTTCATCCGCAGGCGCAGAGAAGGTATCAAATAGCGGTGAAACTTATGAGATCGTAGTCAGTCTAACACAACCGGCAGAATCATGGGGTGTTAAGGTGATGAAAGAAGAATGTGCAAAGATTGAAGAAGAATCTAATGGCCAGTTAAAATTCACAATTTATGATTCCGGTACATTATTAAAGATTCCGGATTCATTCAAAGGCGTACAGGATGGAATCGCGGATATTGCATTTATGCCAAACAATATTGCTTATGATTATTTCCCTGTAAATTCCAGATTATTAGCAATGCCAATGTTTGGTTTTACTAGTCAGCAGCAGGCGTATGATATTTATAAGCAGCTTCGCGAAGAGTTCCCTGAAATTGATGCTGAGGCTGAAGAATTTGGAATTGTCAATCTTGGTGCATATTTCAATTCAGGATCTCATCTTTATATGAAAGAAGACAAAGGCATTGATTCTTTAGATGATATTAAAGGAATGAAGATCGGTAGTTCTGATGCTATGCAGACAGAACTGTTAAATGACAGCGGAGCGACGGGTGTTTACATCACAAGTGCAGATGCTTATACAAGTTTAGATAATGGTGTTGTTGATGGCATTATGCAGCATCCGTTGTTCTTCCAGGTTACCGGTTGTGCAGATATTATTAAAAATGTCGTAGAATTTAGTGATACCGGTGTGACACGTGCGTTTTCCATGCTGATTATGAACAAAAGTAAATATGATTCTTTGCCGGAAGATCTCCAGAAAATCCTGGTAGATGGTTTTGACAGAATTGTTGAAATGAGTCAGAAAGAAGAAATTGAAAACGTGAAAAGTTATACACAGCTTTTAAAAGATAATGGCGCTGCATATACAACATTATCAGATGAAGATATTGCTCCATTAAAAGAATTAGCAGAAGGTCAGCATAAAGCAGTAATCAACGAACTGGAAGGGAAAGGCGTAAATGCACAGGCAATTTATGACAGAGCCCAGGAATTGCTTCGGGCTGATGAATAATCATACAAAGGAGGGGGCGTAATGCGGGGATTGATTCGAATCACGCAAAAAGTGGCATCAATAACTCAGACAATCGTCATGGTGGCAGTCGTGGTTATTATGCTCCTCACTGTTACAGACGTTGTATTAAGACATACCGTCAATATAGCAATTGTGGGAGTCACAGAATACTCACAGATGCTTATGGCAATCATTATGCTTGCTACTGGAGCTACGGCTATGAGCGACGGACATATTAAGGTAGATATCCTGATGAGTCGTTGTAATTCACGTGTTCAGAATTTTGTTGCAGTCATTACTTGCATTTTTTCTGCAATCATATCCGGTTTAATGGCAGCACGTTCTTTTCAGGATACAGCAAGATCATTTACAGAACATCAGACATATACATCCTTAGGATTGGTGAAATGGCCGTTCTTTGGAATGTACGCAGTATCGTTAACAGTACTTTGTCTGGCGGCAGTTGCATTGATCGTGAAGTATATTCATTTGTTGAAGGATAATGAAGAGGAGGCAGACCATGAGTAATGTTATGATAGGTGTAATCGTTTTGGTTATACTGTTTATTCTCCTTTTTTCCCGTATGTGGGTTGGCCTTGCAATGGCACTTGCGGGTTTTATTGGCCTTGTGATGATTCGAGGATTCGATCAGGCTTTTGCAGCGCTGTTTACAACAAGTTTTAATAATATTTGTGATTATTCCCTGTCGGTTATGCCAATGTTTGTGTTGATGGGATGTATCATATCAGAGACCAATATTGGCGGAGATCTGTATGGAACGATGCACAAATGGTTAGGGCATCGAAGAGGTGGTCTGTCCTACGCTACAGTATTGGCAACCGGTCTTTTGGGAGCGATTACCGGCTCACAGCTTACAGGTGCAATTGTTATGAGTAAAATTGCGCTGCCGGAGATGGAGAAGCAGAATTATAAAGATACGCTTTCCTGTGGCTGCATCGCGGCGGCGTCTCCTCTGGGAATTCTGATTCCGCCAAGTACAGCATTTATTCTGTATGGATTATTGACAGAACAGTCCATTGGTAAACTGTTTATTTCAGGGCTTGTGCCCGGAGCGATTACGATTATCTGCTTTTTTGTTACAATCTGGATAATTTGTAAAAAGAATCCTGAATTAGGTCCTGCTTCTGAAACAAAGGCACCTTTTGCGGAAAAAGTAAAAGCCCTGAAGAATGTTCTTCCAATCATTATTTTATTCATACTTGTTATGGTTGGCATTTATCTTGGATGGGTAACTGCGACAGAAGCAGGTGCATTTGGTGCGTTTGGTGCTCTGATTATTACAATAGTAACAAAACAGATGAATAAGGAAAGATTCTTAAGAAGTCTGAAAGAAACAACCAATCTGATGGGTATGATTATGCTTCAGATGTTAGGTACATATATCTTAAGTACAGCACTTACCTATTCCGGACTGCCGGCAGCATTAGGAAGAATGGTAGTAAATATGGGATTACCGCAGGGAGTTGTTATCGTTGCGATTATTATCCTGTATCTGGTTCTTGGATGTTTCTTGCCGGAGTTCCCAATGATTATGCTGACGGTGCCAATTCTGTATCCAATTGTTACAGCACTTGGATTCGATCCAATATGGTTCGGTGTATTGATTATCGTTGTTATGTCCATCGGAATGATGACTCCGCCGGTTGGTATGATCGTGTTTGCTTTGGCAGGAATTGCAAAGAAACCGGTAGGCATGATTTTCCGTGGTGTAATACCATTTGTTATTGCTGAAGTCGTTGTTGTAGTAATCCTGTGCGTTTTCCCGCAGATTGCGACATGGCTGCCTGGTATTATGTAAAAACAGTTTTTGTGTTTTGGGTTAAGGGGAGGCGATGTTTGCCTCTCCTTTTTTATCTATTCTATATTCGCTGCAGTCATACTAATAGTGCGATTAATCATTTTACGAAAAAGAAAAAAATTGATAGAATAGTCTTAACTAAAAAATTCGCGTTCGAATGCGATATTGAAGAAAGTGAGAGAAATTATGAATAAACGAGAAAATGCCCTTATGGCTTTAAGGGGCGAAAAACCAGAGTTTGTTCCTTGTCATTTTGATTCTGTTCAGGTCGTTCCGTGTTCTCTTATGATGGAAGCTCCTCCAATGGGTAAGGGTCCCGGATTTGATGGATTTGGAGTACATCAGACACCGACAGAAAGTGCCGGCGGAATGTTTACGCCTACTGCAGGTATGGAAATATTATCTTTAGATGATATTGATGATTGGAAAGATATCGTTAAGTTTCCGAATTACGATGGATTTTCGGATGAGGATTGGAAAAATGCTGCACAGGCAGACGCAGCAAGAATTCATCAGCAACCGGATCTTTATGTGCAGGATATGTTTTGTGCCAAAGGACTTTTTGAACGGCTGCATTTGTTAATGGGGTTTGAAGATGCCTTGTGTGCACTGGTGATGGAACCGGAAACGGTATATGACATTGTTGGCGCAATTGCAGATCATAAAATTCGTTTTATTGAGTACGTTGCGAAATATTATAATGTAGATTATTTTACAATGATGGACGATTTTTCACACAAAGATGGATTGTTTTTCTCAATCGATATTTTCAGGAAAATCTTCAAGCCACATTTAAAACGTGTGATAGATGCTGTTCATGCGCATGGTATGATATATAAGCAGCACTGTTGCGGTAAAATGGAAAGTCTCTTAGACGATTTTTTGGAATTAGGCATTACTGCATTCGATCCTGTACAGCCAATAAATGATATTGTGGCAATGAAAAAGAAAACATTGGGAAAGGCTGGAATCTGCGGTGGTCTTGATGTACAGACAGTCGTGGACTGTATGAATATCGGTGTGACTGAAGATGATATTCGTAAAGAAGTTCGCAGATGTATTGATACCTATGCTCCGAATGGCGGGTACATGATTTATGGAGCATCATTAAGTGTACATTTGAAAGAAGCACGTATGCCGGGGGGAAATCTTCATATTGTAATTGATGAGTGTGAAAAATACGGAAAGGGATTTTATGGTTAATATTTAGGAGAATATTGTATGAGCAGCAGGAATAACGATACAAAAAGCAATTTTGGAAAATATGGCTGGAGGATTATTGGATTTTCCGCATTGATGATGTTTATTAACGGAATTATTCATACAAATGGTGTAAATATCCTATTAGGTATGTTAAACAATATGCATGGTTGGGAGACCTCCACTATGCTTACTATGAATACCGTGGCGGGAATCATTGGAGTGCTTAGTTCCTTTCTTACAGGCCGGTTAATTATTAAATTTGGTGCTAAAAAGATTGGTATTGCTTATCTGATTGCAGGGGGATTTGCTATCATATGGTTTGGTCTGCTGGACAGTTTGGCTGCATTTTTCTTGTGCCTGGTTGTTTTATGGGTATTTTCAGACGGATATGGTCAGATGGTACCATTTACCCTTACTGCTAACTGGTTCCCACGTAAAAAGGGCCTGGCCTTAGGCTGGTCAACTATGGGATATCCGGTATGCACCATTTTAGCAGTTCCGATTCTGGTTACATTGATTGGAGCGGTTGGATATGGTAAGTGTTTTTTAATTATAGGTATTGTACAGATTATGATCGGTGTTCTGATGTTCTTTGTTGTACATAACTACCCGGAAGAAGTGGGTGCTTCACCGGATAATGATCCGGCAGGGAAAGAAGAACTTGAAAAAATTATTGAACACAGAAAAAATTACAAATCAAGTCTTACCATAAAAAAATTATTAAAAGATCCAAATATGTGGTCTATTGCAATTATGATGGGTTTGCTGTGGTTAAGTACCATTGGAATTGTAAGCCAGCTGATCCCGCGACTGATGTCCGGGGGATATACACAGGAAGCGGCAACTCGATTCTTAATGCTTAGCTCCGGATGTGGCCTTTTCGGTTCATATTTCTTTGGCTGGCTGGACACAAAGATTGGAACGAGAAAGACAACCATGATATATACATGGTGTTACGTTTTGGTACTTTTGGTTTTGGCATTATCATCTTCAGTTCCGGCAACCGTGTTTGTTTGTGTTGTGGGCGGAACGGGCACAGGTGCAATTTGTAACCTTTTACCGTCTTACATAAGTACAGTCTATGGGCGTGATGATTTTGCCATTGCCAATGGTGTCATATCTCCGATTGCATCCATGATTCGCTGCCTGAATTTCCTTATTTTAGGATTTGGATTGAAGATCAGCGGGACATATACACCTGCCTATTTTATCATGTGTGGTTTTGCGATTGCAGCATTCTTCCTGGCGATGAGAACAAAAACCACACATTCCTCTAATGTGGTAACAACAGAATAGTGTTTATCATTGTTTTCAGATAAAAAAGATGTCAGATGGATCCAAATAGTCCGTCTGGCATCTTTTTTATATTAGAATCAGGATATAGCCATTAGGAATATCCATTGGTTTTATGGTCATTTTACGGCGAAATACAGGTTTGTTAAGATGGTTATAGTAGGAAGAGCCTACAAAATCCAAAAAAAATCCTAATAATAATGTAAGAAAGGAAAAAGAGCATGGTTTTAAAAAATTTTGAAGAGTTAGTAGCAAAGGTAAAAAGTTTCCCTGAACCAAAACGTGTTGTAGTTGCCGCAGCTGGGGATGAGCACACAATCGAAGCACTGAAAGAAGCTGTGGATGATGGAATTGTAATCCCGGTATTGGTTGGAGACAAAGCAAAAATTGACGAATATCTTGTAAAATATAATCTGAATGTGACACAAGATTGTATTTATGATGTGCCGGATGTTGATGAAGCTGCAAAAAAAGCCGTGGAACTGATTCATGAAGGAAAGGGCGACTTTATCATGAAGGGCAAAATGGAAACCGCACAGGTATTAAGACCGGTAGTCAATAAAGAAACTGGCTTGGGGACTGGTCGGGTTATGTCTCATTTTGTATTTGACGAACTTCCATATTACCATAAATTATTGGTGACAACAGATGGTGGTATGATGACATATCCAACATTAGAACAGAAAAAAGATATTATCAATAATACGGTTGAAACATTAAAGGCTCTTGGCTATGAATGTCCAAAGATTGCCTGTGTGGCAGCGATTGAAAAAGTGAATCCGAAGATGCCGGAAACTGTGGAAGCAAATGAATTAAAACAGATGAATCTTCGGGGTGAAATCAAAGACTGTATCGTAGAAGGCCCAATCTCATTAGATATCGCCTTAGACAAAGAAGCGGCTGATATAAAAGGGTTCGACAGCCCGGTGGCTGGTGATGCCGATGTGATTTTAGTTCCAAACATTCAGGTGGGTAACGTTTTAGGTAAATCTATTACCGTCATTGCCAAAGGAAATATGGCCGGATTTGTCGTTGGTGCCAAAGTACCGATTATCTTTACATCCAGAAGTTCATCAGCAAGAGAAAAATATTTATCTCTGGTTTTAGCAGCAGCAGTAAGTGCGGGAAACAGGAACTAGGAGGAAAAAGATGGAAAGATTACTAATATTAAATCCGGGTTCAACATCCACAAAAATCGCTGTTTACGATGATGAAAAACAGCTTTTTGTAGAAAGTATTTCTCATTCTGCGGAGGTGATCGCCAGGTATGACATGATTATTGACCAGTTTGAATTCCGCAAGGATATGATTTTGGAAGTTTTAGCAGAAAAGGGCATTGAACTTGATTCTCTGACCGGTATCGTGGCTCGTGGAGGCCTTTTGCCGCCTGTGAAAGCCGGTGCATACCGTGTAAATGAAGATATGGTATGGCAGTTAAAGAATAAACCGGCGATGGAACACGCTTCCAATCTTGGGGCAGTTATTGCAGATGCAATAGCAGGTCCGCTTGGTATTCCGGCTTTTATCTATGATGGTGTTACTGTTGATGAAATGTGGGATGAGCTGAGGATCACTGGTCTTACGGAGCTTTCAAGACGCGGTATCGGCCATAACTTAAATACGCGTGCAGCTGCAATGCGTTATGCGCGTGAAAATGGAAAAGCTTACAAAGATTGCAAATTAATCGTTGCTCATCTTGGCGGCGGTATCTCCATCACATTACAGTATGATGGAAAAATCGCTGACATCATTAATGATGAAGATGGTCCATTTTCACCGGAACGTGCCGGTAAATTGCCGGTTCAATCTTTTGCGAAACTTATGGGAAACTCTGGTATGAGCACAAAAGAAATGTTGAAGAAATTAAAATCCAGAGGGGGTATCGTAGCACATCTTGGTGTGAATGACACTCGTGAAGTAGAAAAAATGATTGCTGATGGTGATGAACACGCAAAAGCGGTTTATGAAGCAATGGCAATTCAGACAGCCAGATGTATCGGTGAAGAAGCTTGTGTTGCAGCCGGAGATATTGAAGGGATTATATTAACCGGCGGCATTGCATATTCTGAAATGTTCACTGAAATGGTAGCAAAACGTGTGAAATGGATTGCTCCGGTGGTGATTTACCCAGGTGAAAACGAAATGGAATCCCTGGCACTTGGTGGATTACGTGTACTTCGCGGTGAAGAAACTGCGCATGAATTCGTGAGAAATTAGTACTTATCAAAAAACAGACTGGAAATTCCAGTCTGTTTTTTGGTTAGTTTTTTTTAGGTATTAGGTATTGGTTCAAATCATTGAAATGATTTCTTACATGTAATATGTAGAGTGATCCGGCTCAGCTGGGAATGTGCCTTTTTTAATCTTCTCGATGATTGCATCTGTAGAAGTAGCGCGGGCTAAATCGTTGATCATAACGCGGATAACTGCTTCTGTTACGACTTCATCAATACCTTCATAGTAACCTTCTTTCTGAAGCTGTACACAGATATAAGATGCATCTACCGCCATGATTGGGTTAATCCAGTAATCCTGTGCAACTACACATGTGGAGTAGCATACGGAGTTCTGAGCGAAACCGCAGATTACTAATGTGTTGATGCCAAGGATACGGCAAAGCTGATCAAGACCAGAACATGTAAATGGATGTACATGCCAGTTGTAGATGACATAGTCTTTTTCTGGATCGTAGGAAACGCCGTCCATAACTTCACAGCCTTTTCTAACGAACTCGGATTTTACCGGGTCGTGCTGAGCTGCCGGTGGGAATGCTGCATTCTGCTCTTTTGGAAGATCACCATATGCAGGCATGTAAGGCAATGGTTTAGGGATTGCGTTACAGAAAATAACTGGTAAGTTTGCTTCATGGAAAGCTTCTACTAATCTACGGCAGTTATCTACCATACCGCAGGCTTTAATGCCTTCTGCTGCGTGAGGACCCCAGTTAGGAATAAATGTGCCGCCGCCTGCAAGACCTTTCTGCATGTGGTTCAGCAAAAGTGCCGGTCTTCCAACGATTTCAAATTTGTCGTGTTCTTTACGTAAGTATTTGAGAGATGGATGTTCCATAAAATAATACCTCCTAATGGTTTGTTTAAATTGATTATTTTGCTTGCCAGGGGTTGAAACAAATAAATAGATTGCAATCTTGTTTGTTTTATATAGCAACGCTTCTGGGCGTTTGCTTTTTTGTTTCTGAAATCATTATATCAATCAGACATTTTATCGTAAAATGACCATATAGCCGAAAGATATTCCACAGAGTCATATCCAAGTGTATATTCGCCATTTTACGAAGCGCAGAGGTAATGATAGTGTTTAGATAAGAAGAATATGATCACTATGGAGGAACTGTTATGATGACAATCAAAGACATTCAAAAAACAAGTGTTAAGCTGGCCGACTATTCCGAGATCGTAATACCGCCTGTGCATACAGAGGTTACGGAAGAAGAAATACAGGCTTCAATCAATAAGGCTCGTGAGCAGGCAATCGTAAAAATAGAAAAAGCGGGACCTGCAAACAAATATGATGAAGTATGGATTGATTTATCCGGAAAGGCGGGGCAAATCTCATTTCCGGCAACACCTGTACAGGATTATCCTGTTGTTATTGGAACACGGGGATTTTATGAAGGGATAGAGAATAAACTCATTGGAACAAAAATCGGAGATATCCTGCAATGTATCATTGATATGCCGGGAGGAATGCTGCCTGCGGAGTGTGGAACAAATCTATTGGAAGTTACTGTAAAGGTGAAAAAGATTTTTGCGTATGAATTGCCGCCGCTAGATGATGCATTTGTGGCAAAAGTTTCACCGTGCACGACAATCGCTGAGTTCAAAGAATATATAAAAGCAGAAATTCTGAAGAAAAAGGAGAGTGCGAAACTTCCTGTGAAACAGAACAAGGCGCTTGCATATATGCTTCATCATTCAGTTGTTGAATTAGAATCCCATTTTATTTCGGAGAAAGCAAAAGAATTGAAGGATTCCTTTGCAGTGCAATTAAAAGAAGCAAATTGCACATTTGAGCAGTATTTGGAGCATGCATCTATGACGATTGCAGACTACGAGGAACGTGCTTTGAGAGATGCAAAAAATATTTTATCCGGAAGTTGTATTTTATATCAGATTGCCGAAAAGGAAAATCTGCAGCCATCGATCGAAGAGATTGACAGGGAAGTTGCAAGACTTGATTATTCAGGAATGGTAGGAGTCTCTGATTTAAAAAAACATTTATCTTCAGAAGATATGGAAAAGATCGTATTTACTGCCAGACTTCAGATGGCGAGTATGTTTCTTTCAAAAAGGGTAAAAGAAGCAGAGTAGTATTCGGGTTAAGGTATTCCTTCCAGGCATATGTTGAGTGGGATTGGTCATTTTACAAAGTGGTTTTTTCTGCGGTACACTCATTGTAAGAAATATAAAATATATAATAACATACAAAAATGATTTGTAGTAGGAAGGAGTTTATATGAGTAAATTTAGCAGAAGTGTTTCGATTATTGGCGTTGGTTGTACACCATTCACCAACACTTTAAGAAATCCAGAGACAAACGGTCTTATTGAAGGAGAATTATTTGGATATGCAGCGATTGAAGCTATGAAAGATGCAGGAATCAGTCCGCAGAAGATTCAGGCATATTTTCACGGTCAGGGTAATGCAATTGCATCATCTGATTATTCTTCCGCAAATGTACAGGTAAATGAATGGTTTGGAACAAGCGGATTGGGAAGCTATGCGCATTCAGAAGCATGCAGTACCGGATATGTTGCTTTAGATCTTGCAACACAGGCTGTGGCATCAGGAAAATATGATTATGTTTTAACCGGATGTGTTGAGATGGGAATTGACAATTTTATTCCCGGAGAACCTGCATATAAGAGGAAAATTTTTACAACACAAGAGTTTGCTGACCGAGTTTCAACTGTGTATGACAGAGCTTATACCAGACCATTGGGAGGCGGCCCTTTTATGCAATTTGATGATGTTGTGGCAACCTACATCAAAGAAAACAATCTTACAAAAGCACAGATCGATGACGTATTGAATACGTTGACCATTCAGTTCCGTCACAATGCAGTAAACAATCCTCATGGTTACCGTAAAGTTCTCTTTGAAGAATTGGCTAAGGAGGCAGGATATACAGATGTTATGGATTATATGAAATCACCGGAACATAATCCATATATTTCTGAATATTTAAGAAAAGAGATGATGGAAGCACGTGCGGATGCCGCTGCCGCTTGCGTTGTATGTCCGACAGAAATTGCTCATCAGTTCAAACAAACTCCAATTGAAGTCATTGGCATTGGAAACTGTGTTTTAGATGCACTTCATCCACATATGGAAGCACAGGCAACAAGAAGAGCAATCAAACAGGCCTATGATTTTGCGGAGATAACGCCGGATGAAATAGATTTATTACTTGTTCAGGACTTTTTCCTTTCTTCGGTACTGTTAGGTGCAGAGGAGAGTGGATATATTCCTAAAGGTGAGGCATGGAAATATATTTTGGAAGGCAGAACTGCAATCACAGGAGATAAACCGATTAATACAAATGGTGGAAGATGTCAGTTCGGTCATGCCCATGCAGCATCCGGTCTTGCAGATATTTACGAAGCAGTGAAACAGATGCGTGGACAGGCTGGTGCAAATCAGATTAAGAAAATTCCAAAAACCACAATGCTGAGAGGTTTTGGTGGTGGTCAGAATATCTGTGTTGAGATTTTAAGAACAGTGGAATAAGGGAGGAACTGAGATGGCTATAAAAATGGAGCATATCGTAAAACGATATTATGATGAACTTGAAAATGGAAAGATCATGGGACGAAAATGTCCTGCTTGTGGTGCTGTTCAATTTCCGCCAAGGATTGCATGCACAACTTGCGGTCATTTTGACCAGGAATGGGTTGAAATGAGCGGAGATGCTGTTTTGACAGATATTACAATTCCTTCTCGAATGACAGGCCCAAGTACAGATGTATTTAAACCATTTGTTATGGGATGTTTCAAAATGAAAGAAGGTGCTGAAATAAATGGAATTTTAAGAAATGTGTCTCATGAAGATGCCGAGGAGTTGAAACAAAGATTACCAATACCGGTTACAGCTTCCATTTTTCAGATTGAAAATCAGAAAACAGTTGTATTTGAATTAAAGTAAAGGTAGTGATAATATGAGTTGAAAAACCTGGCGCAGGCAAAATATGAGAGGATGCAAATCCGTCGGAAACAAAATCAGCCGTATTACCGACAAGATACTTCCTATCGTCCGTGAATGGCAGGAACGTCCTCTGAAAGAAGTATATGCCGTTGTTTTTATGGATGCTATTCACTATCATGTGAGGAGCGAGGGACGTATTGTGAAGAGCGTCTGGAAGGACTCAATTTTTAAGATCCAGCTAAACAGCTGAGAATGATCCTTGGATTGGCTTGATTACCTTATCCACCATAAGGAATCAGCTGTCAATGAAGTGCGCAGCACTGACAGCGTCCTTGTCATTGGCAGCTGGTCTTCTTATGGTGTACTTTTATTTGCTCAATCCGAGGAAGGTCATTGACAGATACCGACTTAGCGGTATAATACATATAAAGGTGAAGACACAAAAGCATCTTCACCTTACAATCACTCCTTTATAAATATCTTATGTTCAGTTCTTTAGTTTACACAAAATTTGAAACGTTCTCCGAGATTGCCCCTTAAATTTTTATGCAAGTTCGAACCTGGTATTATTGTACATTCGCATTATATAATTCCATAAAATAAGCATCTGTACGCATGAGTTCTTCAAAAGTTCCTTGCCCAATAATCTTCCCATCTCTAAAGAGAATAATTTTATCAAAACCGGCAATGGTATTTAATCTGTGTGCAATTGCAATGACTGTTTTCTCTTTCAGTTTTTGCATAACTGCTTTCATTACATTTTCTTCTGTTAAATTATCCATTGCAGATGTTGCTTCATCCAAAATAACAAGTTCCTGTGATATGTAACTAACTTTATCATACAAATGATTTAGACAAATATCACTTAACTCCGTGTTTCCTAAACAAACTTCTCCTTTGTTGTATTTAAGCAATCCCAATAATATCTTAACCAAGGTGGATTTTCCAGAACCACTTTCTCCTACAAAAGCTATTTTTTCGCCCTTTTTAATGGATAAGCTCAAATTATCAATAATCATTCGATCCTCGTATTGGAATGATAAGTTTTTAATTGCTATTTCTCCAACATCACTATTTATGGGGTTACCTTTTATTAATTGCTCATCATCTTTTACACCCAAAAACTCTTCAAATCTTTCATAGGACGCCTTATCCAATTTATATTGGACATAAAGTACATTAAAAATAGCAATTGGTGTATAAGCATTTTCAATCAGTGCAATTAGCGCAACTACTAAAGTGATGGTTAAAAATAGTATTACAGGATGGTCTGTACCGCCGGTTGATGTTAGTCCGGATCATGGTGAAGATACAGACAAGCCGGAAGACCCTTCAGGAGGCGTCGGTGATATTATCGAAGGTATTAAGGATAAACTGCCTGATGCAGGTGAGCCGGGTAAAGAAGATGTCCCGGACGAAAATGAACCTGAAACAGAGGAAACGACAGAAAAAACGATAGAAGAAACTATTGAAGAAACAACAGAAGTCAAAGATGGAATCAAAGAAAAAGCAGGGCTTCTGATTCCGGTCATCATTATAGCTGCGGCTGTAGCATTGGTTATCATTGCACTTGTGATTGTCATTGTCTTAAAAAATAAAAAATCAAATCATAGTCGCAAAAATGCAGGTATCAATTCTGAGGTTAAAAAACCTGTAAACAGCGTAGGTATCAATTCTGACACAGGCAGGCTTATGAATAATGCAGGTCAGTCAGGATATTCAGGTTATCCGGGGCTTCGGCTGATGATTGAAGTTCTGTCAGGTCCGGATACCGGAAGAAAGGAAATCCTCACGTTAGGTGATGAATTAGTCATTGGTTGTGACAGTACCTGTGATTTAGTTCTTGATGATGAAAAAATAGCGGGCTTTAATACTAAAATCTTCTATAGGAATGGTCAGGTTTTTATAGAGGATATGAATTCTCCGTTTGGTACGATTTTAGGAGGCATGAGAATCTATCATGCCAACCGTTTGCGAAGCGGAGACGTCATCTTAATCGGTGATACATATTTTATAGTACAGTTTGAGGGAGTGTAAAAGAATGCAGATAGCATCAAAAGGATCTCGTGTAGGTGCATTTATCGTAGACAGTTTAATCATTGATGTTCTTGCAGGAATATTTTTAAGTATATCTATTTATTTAGGTATGGTTTTTGGTCTGTGCGGTATGATTCTGTATTATGGGTTTTTTGAAGGAAGCAAAATGCATGCCACTTTGGGCAAAAAAATCATAGGCATATGTGTTGTTGATGAAAACGGCAATTATCTTGACTATGGTACATCTTTTATCAGAGCGCTCTGCCGTCTGTTATCCGGCCTTGTATTAAGCATCGGTTACTGGATCGGACTTTTTGATGATGAAGGTAAATCGCTGCATGATCGAATTGCAAGGACGAGAGTGGTCAAGGCTGTTCCGGTCAATCAGCCTGTAAGAACACCGGTAAATCAGCCTGTTCAGTCACCGGCAGCACCGGGACGTGTGGGCAGAAATGTCCAGATCGTCGGAGTATCGGGAAGATATGCGGGAAAGAATTTTCCTCTTTCCGAAGCAGGACTGATTTTTGACACAGACAGTACAATATGTAATATTGTTTTCCCGATGGGAACACCGGGTATCAGCCGGCGTCATTGCAAGGCAGAATTTAATGCCCAGTCAGGTATGGTTATACTTCATGATCTGAATTCAAGTTATGGTACATACGGCGGTAATCATAACCGGATTTTGCCGGGACAGCCTTTGGCATTACAAAACGGAGAAAGATTTTATCTTGCAGATGGTCAGAATTCATTTTATGTATCGATACAATAAAGCATGTTGTCATTAAAAAATATCAATGGATAGTTTTGTTATTATCTATATCAAAAAAATCAGGCAGTATCGCCGGTGTATAACCGGTGATACTGCCTTTTTTATGATTACATTTGTTCGGCTCTTAAATCATCTTCTTCAATACCGCTTAAGGAGAAGGCGATGTCGATGGCATGATCGGCACAGCGCTCAAGGTCGGTGATGATATCTGAGTAGATGACACCGCCGTAAGGCTCACACTGACCGTTGATCAGACGCTCAACGTGTCGGGTAATGCATTCATCGGACATGTCATCCATTTCTTCTTCGTAAACTTCGGCCTGTGAGAGGTTTTTATAACTATCAGTGGCAAAGACTTCAAGACTGTATTCCACACTTTTTAATGCGGCAGAAGCGACACGATGGAGGTCTTCAAGACCGTCACCTGTAATTGTTCCTTTATTGTCGTGGAGCTTGACCATATATTCTGTGATGTTTACCGCATGATCACTGATTCGTTCAAGGGCAGCGACGTCAAGCAGCAGTTTGCCAAGCTTTAAACGGTCACGGCCGTAAAGGCGATGTGTACGAAGGTCACTCAATGCGGAAGTGATATGATGATCCAGATAGTCTACGGTATCTTCACCGTCAAGCACCTGTTCAACCTTATTGAAATCGCCTTCAAAGAAACACTCGATGGCGGTTTTAAGGTTTGTCAGCGAAAAATTGCTCATTCTTATAATTTCCAGTTTTGCATTGCTTAAAGCCATAGCTGCCGGAATGTTCTTTGTATAATTCATATATACAAGACGCTGGTCTTCGGCCTTTTTCGTTTCTTCAGGGCGGACAGGAATCAGTTTCTGTGACAGCGCAACGATTTTATTTGCCAGAGGAAGTTCAATAAGAACGGCTGCAATGGCAAAGATTGTATGTGTATTGGCAATCTGACGTCCGATATCTCCCGGTGACAAAGCCTGAATTCCGGTCAGTATAATCGGGAATACAGTGACCAGTGTGCCAAGGATCAATGCACGGATCAGGTTGAATACAAGGTTTAAGATTGCTGTACGCTTACCGTTTCTGTTGGCTGTCAGTGAAGCAAGGATATTCGGCGTAACTGAGCCGATAGCTGCACCGATGACAAGATAAACCGCTGTCTGATAGCTTAAAATCCCCTGTACGGCAAATGCCTGGAAAATAACGATCGAGGAAGATGAGCTCTGCAGCAGTGCGGTAAATGCAACACCAAAAATAATCGCAAGGATCGGATTGTCAAGACCGGATAAAAGATTAATAAAAAGTTCCGTCTGTGACAGCGGTGCGATAGCGCTTTTCATAATGGAAATACCGACGAAAAGCATACCGAAACCTAAAATGATGGAACCGATATCCCTGACAAGGTGCTTTTTGAAAAACAGATACAAAATAGCGCCTGCAAACAAAATCAGCGGTGCGTATGCGCTTAAATTAAAAGCGGTCAGCTGTGCGGTGATCGTCGTACCGATATTGGCACCCATAATGACGCCGATGGCCTGTGTGAGATTAAGAAGTCCCGAATTAACAAAACCGATGACCATGACGTCTGTAGCAGAAGAGCTTTGGATCATTAAAGTAACCAGTACACCGACGGCTACAGCCATAAAGCGGTTGCTCGTTGCTTTTTCAAGAATGACACGAAGCTTGTCGCCTGCGGCGTTGCGAAGTCCTGATGACATCAGTGTCATACCGTAAAGGAACAGTCCAACACCGCCCAGTAATGAAAATAAGTCTAAAATAGTCATTTTTCCACCTTACATACCTTATGAATTTTTACAAAATTTACAATAATTACATAAATTTTACACAAGTTTAATATAGCACAATACAAATATTGTCGCAAGTGGCAAATTTAGGGGTATTAAAGGTAATTTGTGATAAAATGACATAAAAAGATAAAAACCACAGAGAACAGTATCGCTTTTATTGGTAAAAATACTGTTTTTTCTGTGGTTTTTGTATAACAAATTGTAAAATCTTTTGTAGTTTGTCCTGCACGAAAGATTAATGAACTTCGTAATATTTTCTTTCGCCATTTTCAAGGGCTTCATAGAAGTCTTTTGAATCTTTTGGATCCTGCTTTGTAAACAGACTGACGACAATCATACAAATCAGAGAGCCAAGGAAACCAAATGCGCCGTACCAGCAGTCACCCTTGTTCCATACAAAATAAGTCATAAGGACGAGGATTGTTCCTACGATGGCTGCAGTGACGGCCGCCTGCTTCGTTGCACGTTTCCAATAGATACCAAGTACAAGAATCGGAAACAGCGGCATGACGATGGCGATGGCAAACATAATCAGCGTAAAAATCAGTTCCGGCGGATGAATTGCAAATAAAATGCTGACAGCGCCCACAACAGCGATGACGATGCGGACGGATATTAACTGTCCTTTTTCGCTCATTTTCAGCTTCAGTGTATGACGAAGAATGTCTTCGGATATAATAGAGCCGGTGACGAGCAAAAAGGAGTCTGCTGTGGAAATACCTACAGCGACAGCGCCTATGAAAAATCCGATCATTAATATCACGGCAAGGTTCGGGTGAATCTGCTGTATAACATTTTGTATCAGGTAAGGAATAATATATTCCGTTTCCTCAGTGCCAAGTCCCGGCAAAAGTGCGATACTTACAAGGCCGATCAGCATTGTGCCTGTCCATACAAATGCCTGCAGAACAGGCGTAAGGAACATCAGCCTGCGCTGTGTATGAAGGTCGGAGCCTGAATAACCGGAGCGCACAAATACATGGGGAAGCATCACTGTCCATCCGATGGCACAGCTGAACGGATAACCGAATCTGGCGCTGTATGGCACCCAACCGTCAGGACCGGGATATGAAAACCAGCTGTTTGTATTTTCCCATATTGAATTTAAAGCCTTTGGCAGTGAGCCGTTAAAGGCTGTTAACAGGCATACGACGACAATGAGCCAGAGAATACTGATATACAACAGTCCCTGTATCGTGTCTGTCAGTGCGATGGATTTTAAACCGCCGATCATGACATAAATGACAATAACAACGCCGACAATGACAACAACACTTTTGTAGGAGACTGCACCGCCGGTCGCGATTTCCGCGGCCTTGGAGATGGCAATCAGTACGCTGGCAACATAGGGAAAAGATGCGCTTAAAAAAATCAGCGCAAGAATGATACGAAGCAGCGGACTTTTAAAACGGTCGTCATAAAAATCAGCAGGCGTTGTATATTTGCGTATACTGTTTGTGACCCAGACTTTATTCATGACAAAATGGACAATGACCGGAAACAGACAGATGTAGCTTAATTCCGAGGCCCAGTAGCCGATACCGCCCCGGTAATAAGCCCCGGGACCTGCAAAAAATACCCATGTACTCATTAAAGACGCAATATA
>JALEHN010000052.1 GCA_022770525.1 Clostridiales bacterium | reverse complement strand
CAAGACACTTGCTAATATGGTTCAGTATTATAAGGAAGATCCGAAAGGAGTGGATAAAATGTGTGAATTAATGGATAGAATTGCGGAAAGTAGAGCGGTGGAAGCCAGAATTGAGACCGCTTTAAAAATGATTGCTAGAGGCAAAATGACTCTGGAGGAGATTGCAGAGGATACAGGTCTTTCCCTTGAGAAGGTAAAGGAACTGGCGGAGAAGAGATCTGCGTAAACAAGAAATCTGCGTAAACACACAGCCTGCTAGGTTGCTACGAATAAGTGACCCGGCGGGCTTTTTTGTGGCCTCATGAGAGTACTATAACTTATTTTGAAATTTCTCTTGCTATGTGCAGAGATTTCATTTATCCTCTGCGGTAATACCATATTGCGGCTGCACTATACTAAACCGCATTATCACATCACGCAAGGAGAATCACAATGGCAGGACGTTTTGGAAATTCGGAGTACGGTCGTTCAAAAAAAGAAGGAGAAAAACTGTTCTTTGATTATGCCAGGGAAACCAGTGCAAAGGTGGCAGTATATCGGTTCCCGAATCTGATGGGACACTCAAGACCGATGCTATGTCCCGGTAACCCATAAAGTAACGCTTGGAGAAATTGTTGATCTGCTTTTGCAGTTTAAAGAACAGCCGGTGACGCTGACGATGCCTAAAATGCCGGAAGGCTCATTTGCTAAGAAACTTTATTCCCTCTACCTGACATATCTTCCGACAGAAAAGTTTAAATATGCTTTAAAGATGAACGTGGATAACCGAGGTTCATTTACGGAGCTTGTTCATACTGAGGATTGCGGTCAGGTATCCATCAATATTTCCAGACCGGGCATTACAAAAGGACAGCACTGGCATAACTCCAAATGGGAGCTTTTTATCGTCGTAGCCGGTCATGGATTGATTCAGGAAAGAAACATCAATACCGGTGAGATGGTGGAATTCGAAGTAAGCGGCGAAAAGATCGAAGCTGTTCACATGATTCCCGGATGGACACATAATATCATAAACTTAAGCGAAACAGAAAACCTTGTGACCGTCATGACATGCAACGAAATATTCAATCCTGAGCGGCCGGATACATTTGGGGAAATGGTATGAGCGGCTATAGATTTCATTGTTAATGTACACGGGTAGGTAATTTCGGTACCGAAATTACCGTATGAAAGTCTTTCGGCTTCGGCTTTTGGGCATTTTAAATGCGAAGCATGGCCAAAATCGGTTACAGTAGGCACAGGGTGTGTGCTGTAACATTGTATTTAAGAACAAGTTGTGATATCACAAATAACCCCTTGACTTCAACAATATATCATATATAATAGTTTATATGTGACGTGATGAGTTTTAGATACTGTTTATTATACAGAGATTGATATTAGGAGGATATGAAGATGGTTTAAGAAAAATACCAGCCGGCAGAAATGGAAATTATTGAATTTGAAGCTGAGGATATTATTACTACCAGTGGTACTGGTGATGCACCTGTTGCACCTGCAGAGCCTGGACCAATGGCTTCGATTGGCAATACTCAAGTATATGATGCCTAAAGAAAATATTAATATAGTTTTTTATAGAGCAGGCGGTTATGCCTGCCTTTTTTCAAATTATAGGAGGCTGCTCCTTAAAAGGTTAAAGGGAGCGTTTTGTACTGGCTTTAACCTATGGCCGTCTTAACCCATCCGATTTAGGAGGAGATGCTGTTTTGGAAGGAATATACAAAATTGCAGGGCATACATTAAAAGTTATTTCTCTTCATAGCGAAGTGCACGATATGTGCCGTGATTATGCTTTTGAAACGGCTGTACCGGAGATTGTGATTTCTGCTTCACAGTCTGACATTGAAGCAGAGCGTGAAGAATGCTGTGCAGATTCAAACATTTTTGCCGGAGTATGGATATGAAGGCGCCCCTTCGTTCTTTATCAGAAAGGTTCATGATTCAGAAGAAAATCGAAAAATGCTGGAGGATAAGGGCTACCATAGTTTTGTAAGATACAGCGATGCGCTTAAATCCGGAATCACAGACAGCGGAAGTTCTTATATCACATACGGCTTTGTCAGGGGACAAAGTGCGATATCGGGAACTTTCAGTCAGATCATAGCTGCCGTCTCATATACAGTCATCGCAATTGATTTTTCAGACATTGAAAATAGATTGATATCGTTACGGGATGTTGCTGAATTACTTCAAACAGCTGATGAGAAAACGACTTCGGGTGAGGTTCAATACGTCAACATGTGTGAACTATTCCAAATGGTTGCTGATGATTCCGGCAGGGCAGACAGGCTCAGTGCGGAATATGAACAGTACGAAATTAAACAGAAGAAAAGAATTGAAGAATTAGAAGAAAAGATTAATGAGATTTACAGCCGTTGGGATCAGTACTAAGGGTGAAGATGATGAATGGATTGACAAAAAACAGTGAACAATTGATATACCTGATTTCATGTGCACTGCACGGGACCGTTGGGAAAAAAGAAGTTCTGAATGATATTGACTTTAATGGGTTATACGTGCTTGCGCTGAGTCATTCTGTAGCTGCTATGGTGTGCATGGCATTGGAAACAGCAGAGATTTTTCAAAAAGCAGATCAGGAAATAAAAAAGAAATGGCTTGAGTCAAAGAACAAGGCCATTAGAAAAAATCTGTTGTTTGATACTGACCGCGAAATACTTATGAATGAAATGGAAGCGGAAGGAATCTGGCACATGCCCCTAAAGGGCAGTACCCTTAAGGACTGGTATCCGCAGTACGGCATGCGTGAAATGTCTGATAATGACATTCTCTTTGATGGTTCAAAACGGGCGCAGGTAAAGAAAATATTCCTGGACCACGGCTATTTCGCGGAGAATTATAACAAAGGCAACCATGATGTATATAAAAAACAGCCTGTCTATAATTTTGAAATGCATACCAGCCTTTTTAGTGAGTATGCGTATCAAGATCTGGCAAAAAAATATGCCGGGGTGAAAGATAAACTTCTGCGCGACGAGGAAAAAGAACATCGCTTTCATTTTACACCGGAAGATTTCTATGTTTTTGTAATGGCACACGCATATAAGCACTACAGTCACGGCGGCACCGGAATCCGCACACTGGTCGATATCTATGTTATGAATCAGAAAATCGGAAAATCACTTGATTGGAGCTATGTGGAAAACGAACTGGAATCACTCGGCATACTTGATTATGAAAAACGCAGCCGTGTGCTTGCCAAAAAGCTGTTTGGCTCTGCCTGGCCGGTTACGGAAATTGTATTGACAGAAGCTGAACAGCAAATGTTATTGTACCATCTCGGGGCAAGTACATATGGCAACGTGGGCAATCGCGTTAATAATCAATTGCATGCAATGCAGGGCGGCGAAAAGCCAATCAGCAGCTTAACAAAGTTAAAATATTGTCTTCAAAGGCTATTTCCCGGACGAAGCTGGTGCAGGCAGTGCTACCCGCTTGTTTACAAACACCCATGGCTGCTGCCGGCCTTTTGGATCTGGCGGATCATCGACAGACTCGTTACCAATGGGAAAAGCATACTTATGGAAATCAGGTCAATAAAAAAATCTATGTAAGGTGTCGGGAACGGTAAGATAATGCCATTTAAAGACTCTGGCAGTGCTTGAAGTACTGATTCTGAACACAACCTTTGAATTAGTGGATTGTATTACAGTAATATAGGGAGAAAAAATGTTTTTGAAACGAATAAAGTGGTCTTGAAAAATGTTGAATCAATCTTTAAATACGGTAGAATAATTGTTGATATTCTTCTCCGTTTGAGCTATACTATGAGCAGATGGAGGTGATTGGCATGATTCGATATGCAATGCAGCAATTATTGGAGTGGAAGAACCGTCCTAACAGAAAGCCTTTAATCATTAAGGGTGCACGGCAGGTCGGGAAAACGTGGTTGATGAGAGAATTTGGCCGCCAGCACTTTAAGAAAGTCGCTTATGTGACTTTTTATAATAACAAACGAATGGCTCGTGTATTTGATGATGACTACGATATCGATCGTATCATTATGAACATCAACATTGAGACAAAGACGGAAGTGACACCGGGAGATACATTGATAATCTTTGATGAAATCCAGGAAGCGCCAAAGGCAATGGAATCGCTCAAATATTTCTGTGAGAATGCACCTCAGTATGCAATTGTGGCGGCGGGGTCTTTGCTTGGCGTTGCAATACACAAGGGAATATCATACCCTGTGGGTAAGGTGGATACGATCGATTTGCATCCCATGAGTTACAGAGAATTCCTTGAGGCAATGGGAGAAACACAGCTTGTGGCACTATTGAATCGAAAAGACTATACACTGATTAGTGATTTCAGCAATAAGTATATCTTCTGGTTGAAAAACTATTACTACGTTGGTGGAATGCCGGAAGTAGTCTCTTATTTTTCAGAACACAAGGATTATGTGGAGGTGCGGAGACTTCAGAAGGAAATCATCAGGCAGTATGAGGCAGATTTCGGAAAATATGCAAGCGGCCTTGAGCTTGCAAGACTAAGAATGGTCTGGAATTCTATCCCCATGCAACTTGCGAAAGAAAATAAGAAGTTTTTCTTTGGTCAGGTGAAACAGGGCGCTCGGATGAAGGACTTTGAAGCAGCTATTCAATGGCTTATGGATTGCGGACTGATAACGAAGGTGTTTAAAGTAACAAGCCCATCTGTTCCGCTGACCTCTTATATTGACTTTAGTGCCTTCAAGTTGTTCACAGTTGACATAGGGCTTTTAGGTGCGATGAGCGACTTGGATGCAGTATCCATTCTTGAAGGAAATGATATTTTCCGTGAATTCAAAGGTGCGCTGACAGAGCAATATGTGCTTCAGCAGATTGTATCGGATACGCCTTACAGACCTTTCTATTATGGAACTGATCGCGCAACTTTCGAGAATGATTTTACGATTCAAATAGGGAAAAACATCGTACCCATTGAGGTTAAGGCGGAAGTGAGCCTGCAATCGAAGAGTCTCAAAGCGTATTGCGATAAATATCATCCGGCTTATGCAGTTCGGATTTCGATGAAAGACTATCATCAGGAAGACTGGATGACCAATATTCCGCTTTACGCTGTGTGCAATATGTAATCCGGAAACTAACAGTCGTTCTCCAATTAGCTCATGTATTAGCTTTTCCATTTCTTCGCTATTGTCGGTCCGTTTTTCGAACGGATTATATACCAGTTCAGTAAGAAGATGCACTGTTTTGGGACAAGCTATTTGTATCCGGTTTTTATCAGAATCGGAGTGATTCAGAATGGAGATCAAAGAATATAGCATCATTGCGAGAATGGAAGCAACAAGGATACCTATGAATCCAGGTTTAAAGAAATTGAAGAGAACGATGAAAGATTACACGAACTCAAGAAAGAGTACAGTATGATTTTAGATCGCCTTGATGCTGCGTCAGAGAGTGGAATAATTTCTGCGTTCACAAGAAAAACAATTGTGGATATGTCAAATAAGGTTGTCGAAAAAATTGCTGAAAAATTCGAGAAGGTTAGGGATGGAGTGAAGTCTGTTATGGGTGGAAGAGTATTAGAACATGAAGCTAAGAAGATTCTTAACGAAGGAGAATTAAAAAGAGCGATTGAAAATGCTTTAAGAATGATTGCTGATAATCTGCCATTGGAAAAAGTCGCAGAATACTCAGGTCTTTCTCTTGAGAAGGTAAAGGAATTGGCGGATAAGAGATCTGCTTAAACAAGAGGCCTGCCAGGTTACTGATAACGAGTGGCCCGGTGGGCTTTTTTTCTTTACAGAGAAATTTCTTTTGCTAGATAAGAATAAAAGGTGTCAGACACAATTAAATTATTATAAACAAACAAATCCGTATTTGCAAATATTGACAACCCTGAGCATAGCAGAGTGGTACTGGATTTTACGGAGAAAAGATGGTATGATTATAAAATAGGTTGAGTGTACCTAAACGAAAATATCATGCTTGGGAGGTGTCAACAGATGGGGGTATATCTTAATCCGGGAAGCGGACGTTTTCAATTCGGTCTACGTTCCGAAATATATGTAGATAAATCAATGTTGATTGCGAAAGTAAATCGAAGAATCAAGACTGCGCAGAGATTCATCTGTGTCAGCCGTCCGCGAAGGTTTGGCAAATCCATGGCAGCGGATATGTTATCTGCGTACTATGGTTGTGAGGAAGACTCCTCTGCATTGTTTGATCATCTGAAAATTTCATCGGCGGATTCCTATAAAGAGCATCTGAACAAATATGATGTCATCCAAATCAATATGCAGGAGTTTCTGAGTGCCACCCACAACATGAATGAGATGCTAAACGCCATGCAGAGACGTATATTGAAGGATTTGAAGCAAACATATCCTGAGTATGTTGATGAAGATTCGCTGATATGGGCCATGAAGGACATCCATAAGAACACCAAGCACACATTTATCATTCTTATTGATGAATGGGACTGCCTGTTCCGCGAATATGTACATGATACGGACTCTCAAAAGAAATATCTGGATTTTCTGCGTGCCTGGTTAAAGGATCAGGATTATATCGCGCTGGCGTATATGACAGGTATCCTTCCAATAAAGAAATACGGAGAACATTCGGCACTGAATATGTTTATGGAATATTTGATGACCGATCCTGCCGATTTGGCAGAATTCTTTGGTTTCACAGAAGAGGAAGTGCGCGTTCTCTGCGATAAATACGATATGGATTATGAAGAAGCCCGTGCTTGGTATGATGGGTACGACTTGGTGACACACAGCAAAGATGGCGACACGCATTATTCCATGTACAGTCCGAAGTCTGTAGTGGAATCTATGCTTCGTTATAAGTTTGGCACCTACTGGAATCAAACAGAAACGTATGAGGCATTGAAGGTCTATATTCAGATGAACATGGATGGCTTGAAGGATGCTGTGGTTAAGATGCTTGCAGACGAGAGTGTGGAAATTAATACGGGAACATTCCAGAACGATATGACCACCTTTAAGAGCAAGGATGACGTATTGACATTGCTTGTCCACCTCGGGTATTTGACATACGATTCTGAAAAATCCACAGTATCTATCCCCAACAAAGAGGTACGGCAGGAATATGTCAACGCGATCAGCACGATGGATTGGAGCGAAGTTGCCAGGGCTGTGGAATCCTCCCGGAAGCTCTTAGAGGCTATGTGGGATATGGATTCCGATACGGTTGCGGCAGGTATCGACCGCGCTCACGAGGAAATCTCTATACTTCAATATAACGATGAAAATTCTTTGAGCTGTACGATACACCTTGCGTTCTATTTTGCAAGGGAATACTACAATATCGTTCGTGAAATGCCCACAGGAAAGGGCTATGCCGACATTGTTTTTATTCCGCGTCCGATGCATATGGATAAGCCTGCTGCAGTAATCGAACTGAAGAAGAACAAAAATGCGGAAGGTGCTATTGCTCAGATTAAGCAGAAAAACTATGTAAAAGCTCTTGAAGACTACAAGGGAAATCTTCTGCTTGTTGGTATTAACTATGACGGTGATAAGAATCACACCTGTGTAATCGAAAAGATGGTGCTTTGAAAGCAGATAATTGAACCCGAAGAAAAAGATGCCTCTGTGCGATGATATCGCTGGAGTAGGTGGGAATTATCCCTATTGCTCTCGTGATATCGCGTCACAGGGGCTTTTGGTTGGGATATCTGGAGTCATTAAATGAGCCAAAATAAAGTTGATGGCTTAAAATACGTATAAACGTATTTATTATGGAATAAAAATATAAAATATAAATATGTTATTAAACTAAGAGGCGATGCAGAAAGCATTTATGCGTTTTTTCAGGAGTATTGAAGTAAAAAACGAAATATGATAAGATGAAGAAAGCAAAGGAAATCGTAATAAATCGTCATGCAATGGGAATGGAAGACAGTCTGATTGCAAAGATAATCAATGGTTTCTCTTGATGTTATTAAGCAGTGGATTTCGGTAAAGATGGCATAAGAAATACTGTGCCGCAGGGAAAGGAGGATGAGCCGAATGCAGAGAAAAAAACTACCTGTTGGAATAGAGGATTTTGAAGAAATCTGTAAAGAAGACTTCTATTATATAGATAAGACAGGTCTCATCCGTGACTTGTTGAATAATTGGGGAAAGGTCAATCTGTTCACCCGTCCTCGTCGTTTCGGAAAGACGCTGAACATGAGTATGCTGAAAAACTTCTTCGAGATTGGTGCGGATAAAACGCTGTTTAATGGTTTGACGATCTCTAGGGAGACGGCACTGTGTGAAAAATACATGGGGAAATACCCGGTTATTTTCATCTCACTAAAAGGTGTGGATGGATTGAATTTTGAGGAAGCCTGTGGAGCACTGCGGAGAATTATCAGGGCAGAGGCCTCCCGTTTTAGAATGTTGCTTAGCAGTGAAAAGATTGCTGATGAAGATAAACAGTTGTTCCTCAGAATTCTGCAGGAGAAAGATACGTTTGACGATGTCCGGGATAGCCTGCGAATGCTCTCTTCGCTGTTGAATCAATATTTTAGTGAGAAAGTCATCCTGCTGATTGATGAATACGATGTACCATTGGATAAGGCATTTCAGCATGGCTATTACGAAGAAATGGTATCGCTGCTCCGCGGGCTGTTCGGACAGGCACTGAAGACCAACGAGTTTTTGCAGTTTGCTGTCCTGACAGGGTGTCTGCGTGTGTCAAAGGAGAGCATTTTTACAGGGCTGAATAACTTTGATGTCAATTCGATCGTTGATGTAGAGCATGATGAGCATTTTGGTTTTACTGAAGCGGAAGTTTTGAAGCTTATGGAAGATTATGACATGGAAGAAAAGACAGGTATTGTAAAAGAATGGTATGACGGATATCACTTTGGAAATGCGGATATATACTGCCCGTGGGATGTGATCAGGTATACAAAAAAACTGCTGGCAGACCCTCACGCAGAGCCGGAAGCCTTTTGGATCAACACCAGCGGGAATGATCTTGTGAAGCGGTTTATCGATAAGGCGGATAAAACGACCCAGAATGAGATTGAACGCCTGATTGCAGGAGAGGCAATCGAGAAGAAGGTCCGTCTGGATTTGACTTATAATGAACCGGATTCAAGTATTGACAATCTGTGGAGCGTACTCTTTACCACCGGTTATCTGACACAGACGGGCAGGGCAATAAACGGTGTCTATAAGCTGGTGATCCCAAACCGGGAGGTGCGGGAAGTTTTTATTTTACAGATACAGGAATGGTTCTGGGAACGTATGGCCGATGATGAAAAGCCAATGCGTGAGTTCTGTCGGGCATTCTTAAAAGGAGATCCGGAGGGGATACAAAAACGACTGAACATCATCCTGAACCGAATGATCAGCGTTTTGGATGCGAAGGCGCCGGATGACAAAAAAGAGAATTTTTACCACGGTCTGCTGTTGGGGTTACTACGGAGTGAAGTCAATTGGTTGATTTTATCCAATGCAGAATCCGGGGATGGCTTCAGTGATATACTGATTGAACCGGAAGACCCGGATGCTGGAATTGTTATTGAAGTAAAATATGCGTCCAGCGTTGCAGGGCTTGAGAAAGCCTGCGAGGAAGCGCTGAGGCAGATTCGAGAAAAGCGATATGACGAAAGACTTCGCAATGATGGCAGGACAGATGTGCTGATCTACGGTATCGCTTTCAGCAGGAAGCGCTGTAAAGTGGTATGCGAGAGGTGCCAGGAACGTGACAAGGTGTTAGGTTGTTGAGTGTGATGACGCAGCGAATCAGGCAGTGCAGGACGCATATATTAATTTCCTAATGGCAAAGAGTGTAACGGTGGAGTAGACGTAAGTCGCAATACCGGGTAAAGATCATGGCAATGTGATCAAGAATACGAAACTGGTTTGAAGAAGGGGCTGTTGGAACATAAACAGCCCCCTTTCAATCTGATGGAAAGGGGAGGCGCAGGTGTGAAAAAGAAAAATGAAAGAAGAAAAAGGGGATATGGTGTTGCTGCAAGACTGATAGCTTTTATAGTTAGTCTGTTTTTTTTGACTCAAGGCATAGGCCAGGGGACAGATGCTTACGGTGGACAAAACTATTGCGTATCTTGGTGCTCAGCAGAATGCTCTCCTCTCAGATAAATATATGTATATTGCGGAAATGTATCAATGGATTGTTTTCAAAGCTGATTGGCAGGGCGTTTACTGCCGCCATCCATTTGAATCAGAAAATTGAATTGAATCAAAAGAAGTATATATTATACTATGCTTATTTAAATGGTGGAAGATGGGAAGAAATAGGTTCTTATAACATTGATGGAAAAAATTACTTTGAAAGACGATGGGAAGGACCAGCTACTGTGGAATCTTATAAGATAGACGGAAACAATGCAGAGGTAACTTTGAAATTCCCAGAGACTTCCATATTCAAAGAAGGTAAACAATGGCTGGTGCTGTCGATTTTTCCGTATGACCATTTTACTACGGGAGCAACGTTGCTGGATTATATGTTTTATGTGAATTTTCAGCAGTAAAGAAACAGGGCACCAGGCAAGGGAATGCCAAAAGTATTGATTTTACAAGGAATTTCAGGGAGAATGTGAATATTCTGTGAAATTAGCACTCTGCTCTTGACAGTGCTAATAATAGGTGTTATAGTACGGATAGAACAAAGGAAGAGGGATACAAGAAAGAACTTAGATCCCGAACCCGAAAGGAGATATGACTTATGTTGATGCCTAGCATTTTTACAAATACTTATTTTAATGATTTCTTTGAGGATCCGTTTAAGGGATTGGATTATAACACCTCTGGTCTGATGACCACAGATGTGAAGGATACCAAGGATGGTT
>JALEHN010000015.1 GCA_022770525.1 Clostridiales bacterium | reverse complement strand
TTATAATAGCTATCTTGGTTTTAATCCCGAAACAGGTACAGCTGTTGTTGTGCTTTCAAATCTCGCCCCGAATTATAGAGTCCCAGCTACTGTATTAGGTGTAAAATTGTTATTAGAACTTGATAATGAGAAGTGAAACTTCCAGTTTTATTGATATATTCCCGTAAACGGCTCAAACACTAAAAAGGCTGTGGACTTGTTCCCTTAAACGGGAAAATAGCAAAGACATTCTGCATATCCAGACGAGCCATTGTGAGTCTGTATGTTTGCTGTCAAGGAAAGATAAATAAATGTCGAAAATCTATACAACGCAGATTCCTGTAAGTTTTTCTGGTGGTACGAAGTTTCGTAATGGAGATACAATTATGGCACGAATGTTTGTGCTTGCTGCTCTAAATTATTGTTTGAAATGGTACTTTTGGGAATAAAATTAACATTGTGTAGTATTGTATGAATATGAAGGGACGTGAGAATATAATGAAAAATTATGCTGTCTTGAGTAATAATGAAAAATTTACAATTTTTGAATTTAATAATCAAGTCATTTGTTTTGTCACATCTTCAAAATTAGAACGTTATACGAAAGTTCTGGAGTGGGATCATGGATATTTAGTAGTGATGGCAAAATATAAGGATATGGACGAAGTTGAAGAATATATTGATTTAATTCCAATACTCCAAAATTTATATTATGATACAGATGCTTTTTTAAATCTCATTAAGGAGGTGAAGATTGAATATGCAGCTTAATATAAAAGAGATTGCGGATAAGGCTGATATGATTATTAATGGTTATGCATTTACAAAAGATCAAAAGTTGGTTCGTGTATTGAATCTTAATTGTCTGAATCACTCAGCGGTTATCTATGATGATAAAATTATTGAAGCGATGCATGTACATGCTAGTGACAGAAAATTAACAGAAGCTGGATCTGCTAAATTTTTTGTAATGAGTAATGGAGATACGACCGTTGAAAAAAAGGGAAATTTAACAGACTGGGAAATAAGAAAAATCAGAGAATTATCTTATCCATTCTTATTGAAAATTCATCATGATTGTACTGAATGACTAATAACATCAGATGATTACCTGAAAATAAGGCTCCGATTATTATAGAAAATTATACCATTGAGCATATCATGCTGCAGAATAAAAATCTTTCAATTGAGTGGCGGGCTGATCTTGGTGCTGAGTGGCAGGAGGTTCAGAAGAAGTATTTATATACTGGCCATATCCATCATTAACAGCTGCAGAACTTGCACCATAACAGGTGGAAGAGAAAACAGCACAGAAGTATTCCTTATGGTATCTGCAAGGATATTACCGGTTTGGGTCGTTGGGGCAATGGAGACGTTGAAGGAGGAATCCTATTGAAAAAGAAAAAAGATGAAATAACCATCCGTGCCAGCGCGGCGGAATATTTAACCTATGTTGCTTCTGTCGGCGATCAGCAGGATAGCATTGAGATGCGCTATGCGGATGAGAATATATGGCTGACACAGAAGATGATTGCGACATTATATGACGTTGGTTCGCCGACGATAAATGAGCATATTAAAAAATTTTATGCAGACAGTGAATTAGACGAAGATGCAACTATTCGGAATTTCCGAATAGTTCAAACCGAAGGTTCATGTCAGGTTACTCGTGATACGAAGCATTATAATCTTCAAATGATTATTTATGTCTGACTTTGATAAGTACATACTGAAAAAGTATCGGATGCAAATAATGAAAAAAGTATTGATAATACGATTGATTTGGAGTAAAATAGAAAGCAATATTTGGTAAAAATGCTTAAATTTGGCAAGAAAAACTTAGAATTATTGTTTGTGTTAACGGATTGATATCGTTATCAATGCCTTTCACTTTTAAGGGAAAAATTTCGGAAAATATACAATGATGAAAGGTAAATGTCCAGAGCAAACATCCAATGATGAAGGGTAAATGCCCAGAGCAAATACCCAATGACGAAGGGTAAATATCCAGATCCAACCTCCAAAATGATTCGCATTTCGTCGGTGTGGCGTATCCGCCAAATTAAAGTTCAAAACAGTTTTAAAAATGCAGTTTGAGGTATTGAAGGCAACAGGATTGGGAAGGGGAACTTATGAGCAGCAAGGAAATGATGAAACTGAATCTTAAGAGAAGCTGGCGTGGATATGAGGCCTTTTTGATTCTGATTGCTGTGCTGGAAGGCATGATGATGGTTTACGGGCATTTACATTTTGATTTTACGGAATTAAAGCGAAAGCTGTATTTTGCCTGTTATATGCTGCTGTTTATTTGTACGGTGGCTGCTTTTATGATCAATCGGGTGTGCATGAAAAGCGGGAAGCATGATAAACTGCTGGTCTGGAATGCTTACGTTTATACCGGGGTACTGATTTTCTGGTCTGCTATTATTTCTGCGCTGGATATTCACAGCGGCGGTTATCCTGTTACATATATGACCATTATGGCGGGGGTGGGAAGCATCATGACACTGCCTCCTTTGATGTTTGGATGTATGGGAATTTTGTCCTCAGCGAGTATGGTTGCCCTTGTGCTGTATATGGGGGAATCAAGACTGCGGGTGCCGTTTTATCTCAATCATTGGATTTTTCTGGTAGTCATTATTGCGGTTGAGATCAGAAATTATCATTCTTTACGCAAACAGTATCTGTTGCACAAGCGTCTGGAGGAATTGGCGGAGGTGGACAGCCTGACGCAGATTGCCAACCGCCATTCGCTTGACAAATACATGGCGCAGCTTATAAAGGAAGGCACCGGATTTACCTTTTCACTGTTAGATGTAGATAATTTCAAATCCATCAATGATACCTTCGGACACTTGGAGGGAGATCTTTCTTTGGTGCGTATCGCCAGTATTCTTACGGAGATATTCGGACGGAATGTGTTCAGGTATGGCGGTGACGAATTTGCGGTGATTTCCTTTGAGAATGCGCAGTGCGTGGCGGAAAAATTCGCCCTTGTCAATCTCAGGTTAAAGGAGAAGGCAGGGGTATATACGCTGCAAACCTGCGCGGGTGTGTATCGCAAGCAAGAACAAGATGATGAGCGCCGGGTTTTTGAATTGGCGGATTTTGCACTTTACGAAGCAAAACAGAACGGAAAGGCGCGTACTGTGATTTATTCAGAGGCAGAACGGTCACGGAAGTGACCGTTCTTGTATTTTAGATGCAGATTGACACAGAAAAAACAAATTTATATGATATCATTATCTTCGTTACACAGCAGATTGAGACGGTTCATAAAGAAACCGTATGTTTATATGGAGGTATTGTATGATATTAAGTTTGATTTTGGCATGGCTCACTGTATTATTTGTAATTGCTGCCGCATTTAAATATATTGCCCGAGTCAGTCAATCGGCAAAGCTCAATGGCTTATTTCATAAAATTCATATTCCGGCAGGTTTTATTCTGATTGTCACCGGATTGCTTCATGGCCTGGCAGCGGGTAATTTTGCAGATACGGCATTATCTGATATGCGTATAGGAACTGTGTTTTTCACATTGAATTGGGGAACCGCATGTTTTATTGTCTCTGTTTTACTGGCACTTTCTTATATGCTTCGCGCGGTATTAAAGAAAAAATGGATGCGGATTCATCGCATTCTGACGGTTTATGGGGCAGTGACAGATATCAGCATTTTAGAGGAAAATGACACACCTCAATATTTTGAACGTGCTAAAGAAATTGTTGAGCATATCATTGATGAACAATCTTTGAAAGTCGATGCAGTGAGCGGGGCGACTTATTCGTCTGTCGGTATTTTGAATGCGGTTAATAACGCATTGGAGTCTGCGGTTACAGACGATGAGCTTGAAAAAAATGACACGGAACTTCCAACGGATTTTCATAATGAGCACGGCGGAGAAAAAAGGGGACACGGACATGGAAATCGCAGTTATTAAGAGATGTATCGTTTCATTTGTATAACAGTCAATGAGGATATTTAATGTCCGAAACTATAACGCTAAATAAAACGGTTATTACCGGCAATATGAAAGCCTGTAATAACCGTATTTTTCGGTGCAGCCGGTTGGACCTGCCAATTTATAAAACCTTGTTCAGGAAGTCGATCGTTCTTGCTTCTTTCGGATGTTTAAGCACCTGTTCCGGCGTTCCCTGTTCGACGATATAGCCGCCGTCCATAAATACAATTCTGTCAGCCACTTCTCTTGCAAATCCGATTTCATGGGTAACGACAACCATCGTCATGCCGCCAAGAGCCAGTTCTTTCATAACGCTCAAAACTTCTCCGACCATCTCAGGATCCAGTGCTGATGTCGGTTCGTCGAAAAGCATAATGTCCGGATTCATAGCCAGCGAGCGGGCGATAGCTACACGCTGTTTTTGTCCGCCGGACAGCTGAGGCGGGTATACATTTGCTTTTTCCTGCATACCGACACGCTGCAAAAGCTGCATGCCTTTTTCGTGAGCTTCATCTTTTGACATTTTTTTTAGTTCCACAGGAGCCAGCATAATATTTTCAATAACTGTTTTATGAGGGAACAGATTAAAATGCTGGAATACCATACCGATATTTTCACGTACTTTGTTGATGTCGGTATGCTTATCTGTAATATTAAATCCGTCCACAATAATCGTACCGCTGGTTGCTGTTTCCAATTGGTTCAGACACCGGAGGAAAGTGGATTTACCGCTTCCGGAAGGTCCAAGGAGGACAACAACTTCACCTTCATCAATATCTATGCTGATATCTTTTAAAACTTCCAGCTTGCCGAAATGTTTTTTTAAGTTTTCTACGTGTACTTTAATATTGCTCTCTTCCACGTTTTAACCTCCTCTCCAGATATTTGGCCAGACGGCTCAGTGTCACAATAACAATCATGTACATAATACCGACGATAGCCCATGTCTGCAAACTCTTAAATGTGTTGCCTGCCATTGTTTTACCTGCATTGGTAAGTTCCGGAAATCCGATAACGGACAAAATAGATGTGTCTTTTAATGTAATAATAAACTGATTGATAATGGATGGAATCATCGTCCGGATAGCCTGAGGCAGGACAATCTTGCGCATACTTTTGCCGTATGGAAGACCGAGACTTCGCGCAGCTTCCATCTGGCCTTTGTCAACGCTTTCGATACCGGCGCGGATGATCTCTGCCATATAAGCACCGCAGTTCATGGCAAGCGCAATCGTACCGGCCTGAAGTGCAGGCAGTTTAAAATTGACAAAACCCATCATTTTAATTCCCTGAGGGACGCCAAAATAAATAAAATATGCAAGTACAATAAGCGGTACACCTCTGACGGCATCTACATATACAGTACCAATAAAGTTAAAGAAACGGTTCTTGCCTACGTTCATAAGTGCAAATATCATACCAATGATCATGGCAAATATCAGCGCAAGAATCGTCAGCAACAGCGTGTTCCCGAGGGATTCCAGCAGCATGGGGGCGTAAGTCTTAAAAAGCGCAATCATCTTATCTTCTCCTTCTGTATAGATTTTTAACATTATAATGTTTTAATTTTATCATACTATTCTGACAAAAACAAGAACGTGGAAAAATCTTGCAAAATTTCCACGTTCCTGTTAAAATCAGAGACCTCCATGCATGATAGGGTACTCAATTATTCTCCGAGATATTTAGCAATAATCTCGTCATATTTTCCGCTTTCTTTAATGTTTGCAAGACCGGCATTGAACATATCTAATAATTCCTGATTGTTCTGATCCATGATTGCAAAGCCATAAGGGGCACCCTCACTCTCCATGCCTTCAGGTATTTTCAGTGCAAGGTTACCGGTTTTAATATTGTCAGCCATAATTGGTGTATCTTCGACACAAGCTGCACTGTTTCCAAGAAGAACATCCTGATACATTGTTGGTGAATCTTCAAATACTGTCACTGTAAATCCGTATTGATCTTTCAGGCTGTTTGCAAAATCAGCACCTGCGGTACCGTTTTTAACAGCGACGTTTTTGCCTGCTAAATCTTCAAAGCTTGCAATATCGCTTTCTGCCGGGACAACAAAGGTCTGAGTTGCATTGTAATAGCCTTCAGAGAAAATCCAGCCGCTGTCGATACGTTCCTGTTTGATTGTAGCGCCTGCAATAAGGCCATCAGCCTGACCGGCCTGTACAGCTGCAACAGCTGCATCCCAGCCAAGGCTCTGAAGTTCGTACTTAAATCCCTGATCTTCAGCGATTGCGGCAAGAATATCCACGTCAATACCTACAAATTCATTGTTTTCATTCGTATACTCGAAAGGTCTGAAAACAGTATCTGTAGCGATTACCCATACTTTGTCGCCTGTTGCTTCAGCTGTTTTTGTTTCACCGGTTGTTTCCGATGCGTTTGTTTCTGCGGTTGTCTCCGGCGCTTTTGTTTCAGTTGTTTTTGAGCCGCAGCCGGTAAGAGCACCTGCAACCATAATTGCGCATAATAATGCTGCTAAAGGTTTTTTCATTTCTTTTTCCTCCTCTGGATAATTAAAAAAGCGGAGCATGAAAGCGTATTTTTATATTATTCGATGTCGTTGTTTTCCGCCAATTTTAAGGAATATTATATAAAACACATTCTTTCTTGTCAATAGGGCAGGAGCGGGTAATCCGGTCAGGCATCTTTTTATTTTCGAAGAGAATGTATTGAAAACAATAAAAATGACGTTATAATAGATATGGTATATATAAAATAAACGTAACTGCAGTGTGTTCATATAATTATAGATGGCATATTGGAGGCGAAAGGTCATACTTTTTCAAACAGGCATGAATACCATGACTTTTTGTTCCTGACACTATATAAGGAACAGTGCAGAATATACGCTAGAAGAGGAGAGAGGGTTATGAAAAACCAGAGAATTATTCAGGTTGAAGAAAAAGTACCTGTAAAATTGCTGATTCCATTAAGTATTCAGCATATGTTTGCCATGTTTGGCGCTTCGGTGATGGTGCCGTTTATTTTTGGAATCAATCCGGCGATTGTTTTGTTCATGAACGGTCTTGGTACGCTGTTGTTTATCCTTATTACAAAGGGAAAGGCACCGGCATATCTGGGATCGAGCTTTGCGTTTCTTGCACCGGCGGGAATCGTCATCAGTAAATGGGGATACAGCTATGCCCTGGGCGGGTTCGTTGTTGTCGGTTTATGCGGATGTGTTCTGGCGCTGATTATTTACAAATTCGGTTCTTCATGGATTGATGCGGTGCTTCCGCCGGCGGCTATGGGACCGGTTGTTGCGCTGATCGGTCTTGAACTGGCCGGAACGGCAGCTTCCACCGCAGGTCTGAAGGATGCGGCGGTTGCGCCTGAAAACATGATCGTGTTTCTTGTGACTTTGCTGACAGCGGTTCTTGGTTCTGTATTATTTCGGGGTTTCCTTTCGGTTATTCCGATTTTGATTGCCATTATTGCCGGGTATATCGCATCACTGGCCTGCGGCATCGTGAATTTTTCGGAGGTGGCTTCGGCGCCGCTGTTTTCCGTGCCAAATTTCTCCCTGCCGAAGTTTAAATGGGAAGCAATCGTTATTATTCTTCCGGTATTGCTTGTTATTGCGTCAGAGCATATCGGGCATCAGATCGTTACAAGTAAAATCGTAGGTAAGGATCTGCTGAAAGACCCGGGGCTGCACCGGTCGTTGTTTGCAGATAATTTCTCAACAATGATTTCCGGTCTGATCGGCTCTGTGCCGACGACAACCTACGGCGAAAATATCGGTGTTATGGCAATGACAAAGGTGTACAGTGTCTATGTCATCGGCGGAGCGGCTGTCATTTCCATTATCTGTTCCTTTATCGGCAAAATGACGACGCTGATCAGTACGATTCCGGGACCGGTCATCGGCGGCATTTCTTTTCTGCTCTACGGTATGATCGGAGCGTCGGGTATCCGCATATTGGTGGAGGCTCAGGTGGATTACAGTAAATCAAGAAACCAGGCGATGACAGCCATTGTATTTGTCACCGGACTGTCCGGTATTTCGGTACAGTTTGGCAGTGTGCAGCTGACAGGTATGGTACTGGCCTGTGTTGTCGGTATGCTGATGGGACTTGTATTTTGCGTACTGGATAAATTGAAACTGACGAATGACAGGGATGCGTAGAGAACTGTGGCAGTCGATTCAAAAATAAATCAAAGAGAATCAAGAAATAAAGAAATCAAAAAATAAAGAAATCAAAATGACAGGCCATGTCATTCAAAGAATGCCTTTTTCAGAACGCAAGCATGTTTCGTCTGAGAAAGGCATTTTTAATGAGCTGACGCAGAACACCTGTGAATCCGGCGATGAGTGTTCTGCGCATAATTTAAAAATAATCCATACAAATGATCTGTAACGAAAAGTTTTTATTTTGTGCCGAAGATTCTGTCGCCGGCATCACCAAGGCCCGGACAGATGTAAGCATGGTCATTAAGGCAGCGGTCAAGATGGCCGATATAGATTTGAATATCCGGATGGGCTTTATGCAGACGCTCCACACCTTCGGGTGCCGCAATAATACACATAAATTTGATGTTTTTACCGCCGCGTTTTTTGATCTGGGTGATGGCATCTGCGGCAGAACCGCCGGTGGCAAGCATCGGGTCGCAGACAACAATGGTACGTTCTTCAATCGGGCTTGGCAGCTTGCAGTAATACTCATGGGGTTCAAAGGTGACTTCATCGCGGTACATGCCGATGTGACCGACTTTGGCAGACGGTACGAGAGCGAGAATACCTTCTACCATGCCAAGACCGGCCCGAAGAATCGGAACGATGGCCAGTTTGCGCCCGGAAATCATCGGTGTCACACATTTTTCAATTGGTGTTTCTACTTCGACATTTTCCAGCGGCAGATCTTTTAACGCCTCAAAACCCTCCAGCATGGCAATTTCTTCCACAAGCTGACGAAACTCATTGGTACCTGTTTCTTTATTTCTTAAAATAGATATTTTGTGCTGAATCAGAGGATGTGTAAGATAAGTTACGTTATCAAGGTGTTCCATAATAAAATCTCCTTTATATCCTTAGTATGTGTTGAAAAATCATATTAATCATAGTGTACGGTAAAAAAATGTTTTTTTCAATGGTATATTTAAAAATGATTCAGAAAGTTATGTGTTCCGGAAGCGTTTAAAATCCGTTTGACAGTATGAAGGCCAATATGGTATATTATAAGAAAATTAGCAAACCTGCTGAAAGGCAGGGACGCAAAGCTAAGGTGTCTAAACGTAAGGCGTATGATAGACCGGCTGCAGCATTTTGTTGTGCCGGTCTATATTTTTTTGGAGGAAATCAGTGAATCAGGTATATCGGGAAGAAAAGAAATTTTTAATCAATATTGACGAATTTTTAAGAAAAAGCCATCAGCTTGAACAGGTCATGGCGCAGGATGAGCATAACGGAACCCATGGCTACCTGATACGTTCGCTATATTTTGATACGATGTATGACAGCGACTATTTTGAAAAGCTGGCGGGAATCGAAACGCGGCGCAAAGTACGTCTGCGATGTTATGACCCGGACAGTGATTATGCGATGCTGGAGATGAAGCAGAAGAAGGGCAGCAGCCAGTTAAAGCGTTCACTGCGGGTATCCCGGGAGGATGCCATGCGGATGATTGCAGGTGATTATACACCGTTGCTTACATATCCGGAGGATTTTGCGGCGGAGATGTACGCATTCATGATGATGAAGTGCTATCGCCCTAAAACAATCGTTCAGTACAACCGTAAAGCATTTATTGCAAAGGAAAATAAGATACGGGTGACGTTTGACAATCAGATCGTATCAACAGAGAGCAGCTTTGATTTGTTTGATCCGGATCTGAATATGTATCCGGTGCTGGATAAATCAAAAGTGGTTCTGGAAGTCAAGTTTAACGGATTTCTTTTGGAATACATTAAACAAATGCTTCATTCGGTGGACAAAAGTGAGCTGTCTGTCAGTAAGTATGCCCTTGCCAGACAGCAGAGTTATCCTATGGAATAAAAGATATGACCGAATAGGTGGATGAATTTGAAAGTACGGCTTGTGAGGCAGCACAGTTATCATATGAAATCAAAGAGGAGGCAAAGTTTATGAAAGAACAGATTTATGCGCTTTTCCAGCGTCAGAACAGCCTGACATGGCAGGAGATTATGGCAAATATTATTGCGGCGGCATTGATAGGATTTGTCATTTTCCTATCGTATTACATTACTCACAGGGGAACCATTTACAGCAAAAAGTTTAATGCTTCACTGGTTGTCCTTACGACACTTACAGGCACGGTGATGACGGTCATCGGAAATAATATTGCGCTGTCGCTTGGTATGGTCGGTGCGCTGTCCATTGTTCGTTTCAGAACGGCAATTAAGGATACGAGGGATACGATTTACATATTTTGGACCATCATCGTCGGTATTTGCTGTGGTGTGGGTGATTATCTTGTGGCCTGTATCGGCAGCGGTATTGTATTTATTGTTTTTCTTGTGCTCGGATGTATCAAAAATGATAACAGAATGCTTTTGATTATTCGGGCTGCACGCAATAAAGAAAGTGCGATTCATGCGACAGTATTCAGGCTTTTCGGGAATAAAACGACGATGCGTGTGCAGAATACGACAGAATCTACGGTGGAATTGATTTATGAACTGACGGAGAAAACGCTGAAGAAAGCAAAAAAGGATAAAAGCAGTGTGTCTGATGCGTTTTATGAGCTTGGTGAGATTGAATATGTTAATCTTGTGATGCAGAATGACGAGATTTCAAATTAGCTGCGAAGGAGGCGGACCATTTGAAATACAAGTTAATTGCAGCTGTATGTCTGGTGGGCGTGACGGCTGTGACGGTATTGGGATTTTCGTCGCTGCTTGATGAAGAAAAAGCGCCGCGTTATCATCAGCATATGGAACGCCGGGGTTATACGGCATGTACAGATCACGGGGAGGAGACGTTTTGTACGCATTTGCCTTTGATTGAAATAGATACCGGGGATGAGGAGATACCCGGAAAGCCGTCCGGAGCGCAGGATATTTTTAATGAGGACACTTATACAACGACTGAGGATGGTGAGGACATGATCCGTGCGTCGGTGTCTGTGTATGATTCAGAAAGCGGCAATAATCATCTGACGGATACACCGACGATGTCGATATCATCGAAAATCCGCGTCCGTGGATATTCTTCACGTACTTTTGAAAAAGCACCGTATCTGTTGAAATTTGTCAATGATGACGGTACGGATCTGGATCTTCCGATCCTTGGCATGGATGCGCATCACGAATGGGTGCTGCACGGACCGTATCTCGACAAATCATTGGTTCGTAATTACATGTGGTACAATATTTCAGGCGAAATTATGGATTATGCGCCCAATGTGCGGTTCTGTGAGCTGGTCGTTAACGGCGATTACCGCGGCATTTACCTGCTGGTGGAGAGTATTGATAACGGGGATGACTGCAGGCTGAATCTGAGCGTTACGGAAAAAGGGCAGACACTTACCGGATATCTTTTAAGACTTGATCGTCCGATGGAGGAGGATCTTGATACTTTGCGGAATATCTATTCGTTTACCGAGAGAACGAACATACTGGCCAATGATGTCAGTATCCGTTATCCCGGAAAAGACAAGCTGACGAAAGAAATTGCGGACGCGATTGAAAAAGATTTTGCCCGGTACGAAAAGGCGATGTATTCGTATGATTATGATTCGAAAAAATACGGTTATCGCAGCTATATCGATGTGGACAGCTTTGTGGATTACTACATTATCAATGAATTTACAAAAAATCTGGATGCCGGAAAGTATTCGACATATATCTATTTGCAGCCGGGTGAAAAATATAAGCTTTGTGTGTGGGATTTTAATAATGCATGCAATAATTATGTGACTAATGATATTAATACGACAGGAATCAAAGATATAGACGGCATCACCGGATTTTCGATGCATGTCAAAGTATTCTTTGTGATGCTGATGCGCGATAAGGATTTTGTGGATGCGGTCATCGACCGTTATGAAGAACTGAGAACGACATATTTAAGTGATGATTATCTTGCAAAATATATTCAGGACACAGTGGATTATCTGGGACCTGCCATTGACAGAAACAGTGAGCGATGGATGGACTATATTGTGTCAGATCAGCTCCAGCCGGCAGAAAGAAATGTCCACAGTCAGAAAGAAGTTGTGGAAAAGCTTGCGGATTGGCTGAGAGACCGCGGACAGTGGTTGGATAATAATATTAATTCGCTTTATCAATATTGCGCGGATTCAAAAAATAAGAAATATAATGAGGAGCCGAATTAAAGCGGCGGGAAACTGAATTAAAATGGTGAGCAATCGAATGAAAAACAGTGAGAAACTGAGTTAAAGCAATAAAGGAAGGAGGGGCGGCAGTCTGTGAAAAAATTTATTATTGCGGTAGTTGCTGTTGTTTTGGCGGTTCTTGCTCTGGACGCCGCCTATTATCGTCTGGGATTTTATATTGACTTTAATCCCGGTGAGACGGTGACTACTTATACAAAGACAGAGGGCAAAGAGATATATATAGATAAAGGCAATGGTTTTGAACCTTTTGAAATCAGGGGTGTTAACCTTGGGTCAGGTGAACCGGGGGAGTGGTCGACAGATTTTGATATCGATGAAGAGACTTATATCCGATGGTTCGGGCAGATGCAGGAAATGGGTGCCAATACCCTGCGTGTTTACACCATTCAGTCGGATGACTTTTATAATGCCTACTACAAGTATAACACGGATCGCGAAAACCAGGGCAAAGAGCCGTTATGGCTTCTTCATGGTGTGTGGGTAAACGATTATGTGCAGTTCTCACATCTGGATGCGTATTCTCCTGAGTTCATGGATACTTTGATTTCCGACAGTAAAACGCTGGTCGATGTTGTGCATGGGAAAAAGAAGATTTCGCTGGGGCGTGTCGCCAGTGCGGGATCGGGGACTTATAATCATGACATATCCCGCTGGGTTATCGGTTATCTGCTGGGCGTCGAGTGGGAATCTGAAACAGTCATTTATACAAATCAGATGAATGAAGACCGCGAAAAGTACGAAGGAAGGTATGTTTATACGACAGAAGATGCAACGCCGTTTGAGGTTATGCTGGCCAGGGTCGGAGATGAAGTGATTTCCTATGAGTCCAAACGGTATAAGCAGCAGCGGCTGCTGGCATTTTCCAACTGGCCGACAACGGATCCTTTTAAGTATCCTGCAGAAGTTTCGTTATTCTGGAGTAAATTCGGATGTGTCAATGTGGAACATATTCGGACAACAGAGGAATTCCTTTCAGGACAGTTTGCTTCTTACCATGTATATTCGTACTATCCCGATTATCTGGAATCCCTTGACCGTGCACGGAATATGACGGTTGATGAATGGCAGGAAATGATTGACTCGGTCACCTATCGCAATGTGGAACAACGGCTTAAAACGCTTGATGCCCCGGAAATTCTTGATTATATTACCGGTGAGGACTATATTGATGACCAGGGAAGGTATAATACCTATCTTGCTTATTTGAACGCGCTGAACAGGTATCATACATTGCCGGTGGTCATTACCGAATTTGGTGTATCTACCGGTCGGGGGCTTGCTCAGCTTGACGCGAACACCGGACGCAATCAGGGACATATGTCGGAGCAGGAGCAGGGAGAGGCGATTATCGAATGCTATCAGGATATTCAAAAATCCGGATGTGCAGGCGCATGCGTGTTCTCGTGGCAGGATGAATGGTTTAAAAGAACATGGAATACGATGTACGCCATTGACATGCGCCGTACACCTTACTGGTCGGATTACCAGACAAACGAACAGTATTTCGGCCTTTTATCCTTTGATCCGGGAGAGGAAGAATCTGTCTGCTATGTGGACGGAGATGTTTCGGAATGGTCCAAAGAAGATGTGATATCTGAAAATGAAGATATAGAGCTTTCGGCGAAATATGATGAGAAATTTGTGTATTTTCTTGTAAAGAAGAAAAATCTTGATTTTGAAAATGATACAATTTATATTCCTGTTGATACGACACAAAAGTCAGGAAGCAGCTATTGTGAAGAATACGGCGTCAAGTTTGACCGTGCGGCAGACTTTTTAATCATACTTAATGGTGCGGACAATAGCCGGATACAGGTACAGGAACGATATGAAGCGCTGCGTTCCACCTATTCAGAATATGTCCGGGGATTTAACAGCTATGAGAAAGGCAATATCCCTGACAGCGATTCACCGTATTTTTCGAATATTGAGCTGATATTGAAAATAGAAACAAGAATGTTTGTGTCAGATTCCTCTGTCAGTTCGATGACCTTTGAGACCGGAAAACTTAAGTATGGCAATGCCAATCCGGAAAGTGACGATTTTAATTCTCTTGCGGACTTTTGTTCTGAGGGAGACTATATTGAAATAAAGCTTCCGTGGCAGATTTTGAATTTCGCGGATCCATCCCGGATGGAGATCCATGATGATTATTACGATGGCAATTATGGCGTGAAATATATCAATATCGATAAAATGTATATCGGTACAGGTGTATCTGAAGATGAGAGAATCCGGATGTCTGCGATGAAGCTGGAAGGCTGGGGAAACAAGGTGACGTATCATGAACGTCTTAAAGAATCCTACTATGCCTTGCAGAAAGTATGGCGCCGGTAACACAGAAAGGCAGGAATGTCAAAGATGCATGTTGAAGTACTTGTTTACATTTATCTGATTGTTTGCCTGAGTATGATCGGATTTAACTGTGCCTGCATCATCGTGTTTAAAAGACGTGAAAAGAATGTAAAAAAACACGCGGCTCATTTTTCCGAAGAAGTTCGCGAACAGATCAAACGGCTGAAAAACGGTGAGGATATCGAGGAAGAACATTGCCGTTATCTGAGACGTAAATTAAAAAGAATCGGGAATCTGGTGGCTTTTGATGAAACACTGGAAGCATTTTCTAAAGAATCGCCGGTGCAGGTCAGACAATATCTGAATGCGATTTCACAGGTAATTTTATATCTTACGCTGGTTTACAGCAAAAAACGGGATAATACCGTAGTGACTTTTTTTCCTTATATTATTTCTAAATATAAAATCCTGCAGGGGGTATCACTGGGACCGGTCATCGAGATGATGTTTAATTTAGTTAAGAGTCCCAGTGTCTACTGCAGGGAGAATGCACTGCAGGCACTCTACAGTACGGGCGATGCGGACTGTATCGTCAGAGCTGTTAAATATATTGATGAAAATCATATCGATCATAACGCAAAGCTTCTGACGGATGGCATGCTGAATTTTGCCGGAAATGCAAAATATCTTCAGGACAGGCTCTGGAGAGAACTGGATAGCTTTTCTGTGCCTATGAAAGTTACGATTTTAAATTATTTCAGGTTTGGGGGCTTTAAAGAGCCGGAAAGAATGCTGAAGCTATTAGAGGATGAGACACAGAACCGAGAGATTCATTTTGCCTGTGTCCGTTATTTTGCAAAGTATCCCTATGAGCCTGCATATGCGCTGCTTCTTGAAATGGCGGGAGGTGATATCGGTGATGGTTTTGAGTATGCGGCCATAGCGTCGACGGCCCTTGGCAGCTATCCGTCGGAAAAAACGATGGAGGTTCTTAAAAATAATCTCCATCACAAAAACTGGTATATTCGTTTTAATTCTTCTCAGAGCCTTGAAAAGCTGGGTTTTACTTACCAGGCGATGATAGATATTATGGAGGGAAGCGACCGCTATGCCAGAGAAATGCTTCAATACAGACTGGATCAGCGCAATAATCAAAACGGGGAGGCATTGGTATGAGTGACGGAATGATGGATGCCATAAAGATATTTCTTGATGGTGTGAATGTTTTCTTCGTTTTGTATCTTCTCGGATATTCGACATTTTTGTTTTTGTCGGTGGTTGTAGGTTCTTCGGAACTGTACCGCAGACACAGACAGGATATGCTGAAAAACGTGTTTCAGAATAATTATTACATACCGATCAGCATTGTCGTGCCTGCCTACAACGAGGAGGTTACGGTTGTTGAAACTGTGAAGTCCCTGCTTCAGCTTGACTACAAAGTATATGAGATTATTGTTGTTGATGACGGATCGAAGGACAACACTTCGAAAAAACTGATTGAAGCCTTTAATATGAAACATACATTGAGACCGGTTCATCGTCAGATTCCGTGCAGCGAAATAGAATTTGTCTATGAAACTGCAGAGCAGAAGGTGCCTTTAAGCCTGATACGGAAAAAGAACGGCGGGAAAGCGGATGCACTGAATACGGGCATTAATGCGTCTGTTTATCCGTATTTTATATGTATGGATGCGGATTCGGTCCTGCAGTATGATTCTCTTCAGAAGATTGCCCGTCCGATTCTGGAGGAACCGAATATTGTTGCTGTGGGAGGCGCTGTGCGTCTTTCAAATAACGTGGAGATTGAAAACGGCAGAGTGAAAAAATACAGACTGCCTGACAATATTCTGGCCTGTATGCAGGTGCTGGAGTATGACCGGTCCTTTCTGGCATCCCGCATTCTTTTTGATAAGTTTAATGGTTCCCTGATTATTTCAGGTGCATTTGGATTGTTTAAAAAGAGTGTGGTCATTGATGCGGGCGGTTATGATGCTTCAACGATGGGAGAGGATATGGAGCTGGTCGTGAAGCTTCATGAGTACTGTGTATCAACAGGCATGCCGTATAGAATCAGATATGCGACAGATGCCATCTGCTGGACGCAGGCGCCGGAGAAGCTGGGAGATTTGAAAAAGCAGCGAAGACGATGGCATCTCGGACTTTTTCAAAGTATGTGGAAGCACCGGAAGATTTTGTCAAATCCGAAATATGGTGCAGTCAGTTTTATTTCATATATGTATTTTCTTCTCTATGAGCTGCTATCTCCGTTCATAGAGGTGTTTGGTGTATTTACAATGATACTCGCATTTGCTGTGGATCTTCTGAATGTGCCGTTTATGCTGCTGTTTTTTGCCATTTATGCAGTATTTGGCTCGGTTTTGTCGATGACGGCATTCTTTGCGAGAATTCATACCATTGATTTGAAATTATCCGGAAGTGACGTGGCCAAAGCACTTTTACTGTGTGTATTTGAAATCACCTGTTTACGGTTTGTGCTGGCATTTGTACGACTGACGGCGTTTATCGGATATAAAAAGAAAAAACATTCATGGGGAAGCATTGAGAGGAAGAAGATCGACTTAAAGTAAGGAGGATACGAAATGGATCATAAGCTATTTAAAACAGCGATGTTTGGATATTCAAAGGAAAGTGTGTGTGCGTACATTGCGGGGCTCAGTGAAGAGTTCTCTCAGAAGCTGGTTGATGCGCTGGCTGAGCAGGAAAGAGTACAGCGGGAATTAAGAGAACGTATACAGCAGCTTGAACAGGAAAATGAAAATTATAAAAAACAGCAGTTTGATATCGCGGATGTGATGAAGGACGCCGCGGATTTTGCAGCTGAGCTTCGGGTAAAGGCAGAGGCTGAAAATCAGGCGCTGTGCCGTCAGAATGAGGCAAAGGCGGCAGCGGAAGAACAGCGCATCAAAATGTACCGTGAGAAAATCGGCAGTCTGAGAGATGAGATACGGAAGGTTCTTATTGCATTTGATGCCGAGTTGGCGGCAGCGGATAAAAGTTTAGAGGAGCTTCAGACAGAATATTTGCAGGAATCTGACATGGCATAAGGAGGCAGCAGATATAATGAAGCGGAAGCGAATAATCATTGTGTGTATGCTGATCATCATGGCTGTGGCAGGAACAGTGGTTTTTCTGAGAATCAAAGCTGACCGGACAAAACAGATGGATCCGTCCGGGATAACGGTTGCGTATGACGGAGTTACCGTCACACTGAACTGGGGTAATGCCGAAGATGCAGAGTATTATCGTGTTTACAGGAAAAAAATCGGAGACGATGATTACAAATTCCTTGAAGATGTTAAGAAATGTGATTATGAGGACACAAAGCTTGAGCAGGGAACAAATTATAAATATAAAATCTGTTCAGTGGGAGAAAATGGAATTTCAGCCGGGGTGGAGACCGAACCGGTCACGACGGCGGTCATACAGGAAGAAACGGAATCTGTCGGTGACAGTGTACAGAAGGTATGTGACGTCCCGGTCATGATGTATCATGATTGTGTTACCCAAAAGGATCTGGATGAGGGCATTTTATTTGATGAATATGCGGTCTGGTATAAAGAATTTGAAGAAGATCTCATTTATCTGCGTGATCATGGATACACGACAATTACGGCAAAACAGCTGATTGATTTTATGGAAGGCAAAGGAGAACTGCCAAAGAAGCCTGTCCTTCTGACCATTGATGACGGGAAGCTTGGCGTGTACCGCAATATGTATCCTTTACTGAAAAAGTATCATATGACGGCATCACTGTCGGTCATCGGCGAGGAAATTGATAAAGCCGATGCAGGTGTTCAGACAAAAGAGATGATGGAGGCGCCGTTTTGTACATGGAGTCAGATCAGTGAAATGTCTGCGTCAGGTTATGTGGAAATTATCAGTCGCTGGCAGGAAATGATGATGATGTAAGCAAAACGATGTTAAATCATATTGTTTATGGTGCCGGATGTACGCCGGAATCAGCGGTCCTCAGGCGTCTGCCGAGAATGACCCAGACCTCGATCGAACAGTATTTATTGGAGGCCGAAGCAGATGAAAAGTAGAAAATGGATGGCAGGATTTTTTGTGATTTACCTGTTGTGTGTGCTGATGTTTCCGGCAAAGGCATCAGCACAGGTTTCATACACAGAAGAACCTACAGGAGAAGCAGATACGATTTATGTTGCCGGAAATCCGGATCTTTTTCCGATTGAATCCTATAATGATGAAAAGGGAGAATATGAAGGTATTGTACCCGAGGTGCTGAAAATTATTTCAGAAAAGACGGGGATTAACTTTACTTATGTATCGGCAGGGTCTGAAAACAGACGGGTTCAGCTTGCCAAAAATAAACAGGTGGAAATGCTCACAGCCTATACAGATACACTTCAGGCGGACAAAGCACTTTCAGATAAAGTCACCGTAATGACTGTGACAATAGACGGCAGGTCTGTTGAAATCCGGCTTGCATTTACTGAAATTGCCTCAAAACAGCTGATCATTTCGGTTAAAGCCGCGCTTCATGAAATTCCGGAGCATCAATTGACAGATATTGCGGTGCGTTATGCCATGGATACAGGAAACGGCAAAGAAAAGGATCAATATATGATGATTCTTATCATATTGCTGGCTGTGTTAATGGTGGTGATTCTTATTCAGGTCATTGTCCTGCGGCGAAAATCCCGTAAGGACAAAGCGGATTTCTTTACGGATTCGGTGACAGGCATCGGAAATAAGAAGTATCTGGAGCAGAAGTACGTACTGAATATATCTGAAAATACAAGAAGTTTATATTACGTGGCATATATTGCATTCGATTTTAACCATGCCGAGGAGTATATGGGCGAAAAAGAAACGGAGAATATACTGGTATATGCGGCCAATATTTTAACTCAGAATATCAGTGATACGGATTTTGCCGTAAGACTTGATGAGGGTAATTTTGTGACCGTATTTCAGAGCAAAAATGCGGAGGATGCTAAAAACAGAATTGTCCAGATTGTGGAAAAATTAAATTGCTATCAGGAGCTGTATAACAAAAAGGATAAAGTTGTTTTTAATGCCGGCGTATATGATTTGGCCGAGGAAGACTGGACATGTGAAACGGCTGTATTTAATGCAAGACAGGCTTATCAGAGTGCGGCAGAAACGCAGACAGCCTGCTGTTTCAGCAACGTGAAACTGCGCAGCCGCAGAAAAGAAGAGAAACTTATCAAAATGCAGACATCGGAAGCTATTGAAAAAGGCGAGTTTATGCCGTATATTCAGTTTATGGTCGACAGAAGCGGGAAAAAAATATGCGGCGGTGAGATGCTTGCCCGCTGGCAGCATCCCACGGAAGGGCTGCTGATGCCGGCACGCTTTGTGGATATTATGAGCCGTAACGGAAGCATTATTCAGTTGGACTATTATATGTTTGAAAAGGCATGTCAGTGCTTGCAAAGATGGCGGGAAAAAGGAAAGACGGAGCTGTTTCTGACATGGAATGCGACCCGCACGACACTTTCGGAGAAAAATTTTCTGGAACGAATCCGGGAGATTGCTGGCAAGTATGACTTCGATCACGCCAGGCTGGTCATTGAAATTACGGAAAACGAACTGGAAGAAAATAAGGAAAATTCGTTGAGAAATATTAACGGATGCCGGGAAATGGGATTTAAAATTGCGATTGATGATCTGGGAAGCGGATATTCTTCATTTATGAATCTGTGTGAATATCCGACAGATTATATTAAAATTGACCGGGAAATTATGGTGAAATCAATCGTACAGGAGCGGGGCATGGTGCTGCTTGGCGGAATTATTGAAATCGCGCACAGAATGGGCATACTTGTTATATGTGAAGGTGTGGAAGAAGAACATGATGCAAAAGTGAAAGAAGCCGGATGTGATTTTATCCAGGGCTGGAAATACTATCATGCACTGCCGCAGATCGAAGCGGATAAGGTTTTAAATGCACAATAGAATGAAATCGAAAATACGATATTGGATTACAACGTTTTTTAATGACAGAAAGTATGATATAATGTTTGGATAGAATTTATAAGGAGGTGCAGGGGTATGCTGCGTGTATATTATGGGAATATGCCTGGAGCTATATTTAATACTTCGGTATATTTTAAAAATGCATATGAGGATTCATGGATCACAGACCCAGTGGCGAAGGAGATGATTCTTGATATAGATAAGTCAACAGTTTTGGGAAGTGCTGTAATTGACAGTCCTGTGCTGGGGAAAATTGCGCCGACTTCGCTCTCTGGTGGGGTAAAGACGTTGATTCTTATGAGAAATGAGAGGGAAAAGGTATTCAATGCTTCTACCTGTGGAGATAACTGTGCAAAATGGATTTTGAAATTGGCAGAAGATGAGGACCTTACGATTAATCTCCGGCATCTGATGAATTTTGGTAATAAGGCATTTGATATTTGTATTCTCAACACGAATCAGATTGTTCACAGTATGAAGGAGCTTGTTCCTATAGCAGGACTTTATGTGTAAGAGGTGCCGTATATGAAAGGGAAACATAGAATTATTGTGCAGAATAAGCGTATAAGGTATGATTTTGAAATTAAAAGAAATATTACAGTAATACGTGGAAACAGTGCCACAGGGAAAACCGTTTTGGTGGATATGATTCGTGAATATTATGAAAACGGAACTGCAAGTGCAGTGGATTTGCAATGTGATAAAGAATGCACTGTTTTGGAAGGGAGAACATGGACGGGACAACTTTCGATGATGAAAGATAGCATCGTTTTTATTGATGAAGGTAATGAATTTGTGATGAGTGATGAATTTGCCACAGCTATTCAAAATACCGATAACTATTATGTGATTGTGACAAGAGAGGGAATTCCTTCTTTACCCTACAGTGTTGGTGAAATCTATGGTATCCGTAATTCCGGAAAATATGGGACATTAAAACGAATATATAATGAGTTTTACCATTTATATCAGATGTCTGATTATATTCAACCAGTCTGTCCGAATAAAGTAATTACGGAGGATTCTAACTCGGGTTTTCAGTTTTTTGATGGTGTATGCAAAAAGACTGAACAGATGATATGTATTAGTGCGCAGGGCAAATCAAATATTTTTGCATTGGCAAATAAATATATTAATGAAGATGTTCTGATTATTGCTGATGGTGCTGCATTTGGTTCTGAGATGGAAAAGATGGTGCGGCTGGTTCAGGAGAACAAGAAGATAAAGCTTTATTTACCGGAATCATTTGAATGGCTTATTCTTAGTTCCGGTTTGATTGAGGACAATAGTGTTATGGATATCATATCGCATCCAGAGAGACTGATTGAAAGCAGAGAATATTTTAGTTGGGAACGGTATTTTACTGAACAGTTGATTCAACTTACACAGGGCAGTTATTTAAAATATGCTAAAAGGCAGTTAAATCCCGTTTATTTGCAGGAGAAAATAATGTACAAGGTTCTTGCAGTGATGAAAGGTATTAAATTTGATACAAAATTTATTGAATAATGTCAGTGACAGAATTATGACATGTATAAGAAAACTCAATTCCGCTGAAGCGGAGTTGAGTTTTCTTTCCTAAATTCACACAGCACCGTTTTGTGCGGGACGTTCTTTTGCTTTGTCGGTTTCGGCAGCGTTTTTTCGCGCCTCTTCTTTGTTGCTGCGCATCTCTTCAATTGTTTTTTCCGGTAAACGGATACCTTTATAGTCTTTTGGCGGGATAAAGGTTCCGCCTTCATGGCGTCTGGTCATTCGCATTTTTGCTTTTTCAATTTCTTCGGCGTACTGAGGCAGCCATTTTGCTTCTTCAATCAGCATTTCATCGGCCATCTGGAGAATTTCCGGCGGCGTACATACGGCGCCGGTCAGCGGATCCATGAGAAGTGCCTGCCTGAGAAGCTGGATATCTGCGTTAACTGCAGCTTCAACAGCAAGGCGCTGCACCCAGATACTCTGGGAACATACGGCGGCGCATCCCAGCGGCAGATCGCCGACTTTCGGAATGTTAATACCGTTGGCATCGATGTAGCCGGGAACTTCGACGATACATTCGTCAGGAAGGTTGGTAATGCATCCGTTGTTCATTACATTGAAATGACCGCGGTAAATATGATTCAGTTCCAAACCTTCGATGATATAGGAGCCGTGTTCCTGGCTGCGGCTTTCAGGAATATATTGTTTTGCCGGTTCTTTCATCCAGTTTGGAAAATCTTCTTCAAACCAGTTGCGTCCTTCTCGGCATACGCGGAGATAACCGCCCGTTTCGCCGTTGATCCATGTGCCAAGATCAATCCATTTTTCTACTTCCTCCGGACGTTTTCTGTACCATGAAACATATTCAGAAAGATGTCCGTTGGATTCTGTGGAATAATATCCAAAGTTTTTCAATACGTCAATACGCACTTTTTCAGTTTTGGAAAGTTCTTCATTGGTTTCATATGCAGGAAGAATCTGATCAAGAAGATCCCTGCCGTTATGTTTGACGGAAATATACCATGTCTGGTGATTGATGCCTGCGCAGATAATATCAACATCTTTTTGTTCATAACCAAGTGCTTCGGCAATCTGTTTATGGCCGCCCTGAACACCGTGGCAGAGGCCTATCGTACGGACTTTACCGTACTTATTGGCTGCCCATGTAAGCATTGCATTCGGGTTTGCATAATTGAGCATTAATGCGTCAGGTTCACAAACCTCTCGGATATCTTTACAAAAGTCCAGTATAGCGGCAATACCGCGCTGTCCGTAAAAAATGCCGCCTGTGCATAGTGTGTCGCCGACACACTGGTCAATACCATATTTCAGAGGAATGGTAATATCTTTTTCAAAGGCTTCGAGCATGCCGATGCGGACACAGCAGATAATATAGCGGGCGCCTTTTAAAGCCTCCCGGCGGTCGAGCGTGGCGTGGATTTTGATATTAACGCCGTTTTCGTCAAGATCCCGCTGACACAGAGCTGTAACCATATCAAGATTATGCTGATTAATATCTGTGAAAGCAACTTCAATATTGTGAAATTCAGGAACTGTCATAAGATCCGTAAAGAGCGTGCGGGTGAAACCAACGCTTCCGGCGCCGATGACTGCAAGTTTAAATGACATAAAAAACCTCCTTTGCTCATGTCTGGCAGCTCCCGCAAGCTGAAAACCGGCGTATGAAGTCAAACATGAAAAACATTTTTGTTAATGCTTTGCTGCCTGATATGCATGGTTTTATTGAAGAGATAAAAGGCAGAATGTATCTGAAATTGAATGAGTTCAGTATAAATGTTTTTTCTTGCACATAAGGAAACTATTCTGTATAATGATTAAAAATGTAAGATATTCTGATATTTTCTTTCTGAGAAAAGAGCGGGTCCAATGATTTTTGATAATGAGGAAAAGCAAAAAATTAATTTAAAGCGTACGCAGTTAAATATTTACCGTTTTTATGCGGTCAACTATCCGTTTTATGAAATGAAACTTCATATCCATGATGAATGGGAGATCATGTATGTTGTACGAGGAAAATGCAGGGTGACATGTCTGACGGAAGGGGAAGAAAAAACTTATGGACTTCGGGAAGGCGGATATATTCTGATCAGGGGCGGTATACCTCATGCCCTTACTGTGGAGAAGGCCTGTCCATGCCGGATTTTAAATCTGGAAGGAAGAATGGAAAATACCGATGATACAGGATGTATGTTTTTGTTGAGATCAGAGGAAGTGTTTAAAGCTTTTCTTTCGGATCCGGCTAAAGTACAAAAGGGCAGTGATGACGGAAGCCTGCATAATATATTAAAAGCATTGATTCGGGAATTGAAACAAAGTAAAGATTTCTTTTTAACCGATAAAAATCCGATGCTTGGGCTGCTCCTTGGACAGTTTGTACTTCTTATTGCACGGCAGAGAATGCAGGCAAAGGAAAATAAAAGCGGAAGAAGCGTTTACAGTAAAAAGGCACAGATGTTTATTGAGGAAAATTTTGACAGGGAAATTACGGCCTCTGAAATAGCGAGGGCTGTCGGAATATCTGAAGGTTATCTGCAGAGATTATATAAAAAGGAAAATGGGTTTTCTATGACAGAAGAGATTTTAAGGCTTCGGATTGAAAAGGCTAAAATGCTTCTGGAAAATTCAACGCTGCCGATTGTTGATATTGCGGTTAACGTGGGATTCAACAGCCGTCAGCATTTTTGCGCTATGTTTGGCAGAATAGCAGGATGTTCCCCAATGGTGTGGAGAAAACAAAAAGGAAATATCAGCGCATTTGTCCGGTATGAGCACTGATTGAAAAGATAGAGCGCATAAACTACATGCTTCGTCTGCGGATAAAGACGGCAGATTCGATGGATTAAAAATGATGACTGCACTGATTATCAGAAAACAGAAAAAGGAGGATATGATGGAAAATCAGGAAAAGACACATAAACGGCGTATTCATTATTCCGGTACGCATCCGAAAAGTTATAAGGAAAAATATAAAGAGCATGATCCGGAAAAATATGCGGATACCGTTGCAAAGGTGATTCGTAAAGGAAGCACACCGGCGGGGATGCATATTTCTATTATGGTGAAGGAAATTCTTGATTTTCTTCAGATTAAGCCGGGGCAGACAGGGCTTGATGCGACTTTAGGCTATGGCGGTCATACAAAGGAAATGCTTAAGTGTCTGCAGGGGCATGGTCATATTTATGCCCTCGATGTGGATCCGATTGAGTCGGCAAAAACAAAAGAGCGTCTTTTAAAACAGGGATTCGGGGAAGATATTCTGACAGTGCGCCTTCAGAATTTTGCGGATATTGATCTGGTGACAAAAGAGACAGGGAAAAAATTTGATTTTGTTCTGGCGGATCTCGGTGTATCTTCAATGCAGATTGATAATCCGGAAAGAGGATTTTCATATAAAGTGGAGGGTCCGCTGGATCTCCGCATGAACCCGATGAAGGGAGAAAGTGCGGCAGACCGGTTAAAAAAAGTTTCATATGAAGAACTCGTGGGAATGCTTGTTGAAAATTCAGATGAGCCGTACGCCCAGGAGATTGCAAAGGTTATTATAAACCGCAGAAAACGGGGCATAGCTATTGAAACGACAACGCAGCTGAAAGAGACTGTAGAAGAGGCGCTGCGTATACTTCCGAAGTCAGAGCAAAAAGAAATGGTAAAAAAATCCTGTCAGAGAGTATTTCAGGCATTGCGTATCGATGTGAACAGTGAATTTGAGGTATTGTATGCATTTCTGGATAAGCTTCCCGAAGTGCTTGCGCCCGGCGGAAGGGCTGCAATTCTGACATTCCATTCCGGGGAAGATCGGCTTGTGAAGCGTTCATTTAAAGAACTTCATAAGGCAGGCATATACAGTGAAGTGTCAAAAGATGTGATACGGCCGTCTGCAGAAGAATGTGCGAGAAACGGCCGGGCAAGAAGTACGAAGATGCGGTGGGCAATCCGTTCTAATGCGGCATTTCAGACGGATTATTGTACGGAAGAGAGTGAACGTTTATGAAAATCTATGATATTTCCCAGGAGGTTTTCGGCTGCTGTGTATTCCCGGGCGATCCTGCGCCAAAAAAAGAGATATTATCCGAAATTTCCCGGGGCAGCGTATGTAATCTGTCCGCATTGAGCATGTGCACCCATAACGGAACTCATGTGGATGCACCGTATCATTTTTATGAAAACGGTAAAACAGTGGATCAGATAGATTTGGAGCGTTTTATCGGAGCAGCTTATGTGGCGGAACATGAAGGTATTGTTGCAGCCGGTGATGCTGCTGAAATACTTAAAAAAGCTCAAATTGCTTCAGCAGAGTCTGTGAAGCGGATACTGATCAAAGGAAAGGCGGTTGTCTCACTGGAAGCGGCAGAGGTATTTGCAGATGCCGGTATATATTTGCTTGGAAATGAATCTCAGACGGTTGGACCGGAAGACGCGCCGATGGCGGTGCATCTTAAGCTTCTTGCTGCAGAGGTTGTATTACTGGAAGGAATCCGGCTGGGTGAAGTTTGTGAAGGTGTATATTTTTTGAGTGCTGCGCCGATTAATCTTGGCGGTGCTGACGGCGCACCGTGCAGGGCAGTACTTATTCAGTTTGGGGATATAAGATGATTTCAAAGTTCGTAAAATTAAGATTCTACATATTCAAGGACTGTAAAATCAGAAAAACTGTGGTAAAATGTCCATAGGGACGGGAAATAAGCATATATAAATAGGTGAAGTATTGGTATTATTTTGGATTGGAAGGAGGATAGTTCCGGGTGATGATTTGTTGAAGGCAAATAATTACCTTAAAAGCTCTGATAGTTTTACAAAAGTTCTACAAGATATTGATTGGAAAAATACAGTGATATGCGATATTATGCAAAAAAGAATTGACGGATATACCGGAGGTGCATATTAATGTGTATTACAATGAATGGTTTCAATTGCATAGCCGATATTATTTCCGGAGTGAAGATGCAGAAAATAAGAAATGACTTGTTTGTTGTATACCATATCCTATAAAATGATGCGATAGGGAGGAAATAAGAATGGCAAGATATGTGCTTTCTATATCGGAACTTGCAAAACTGAAAAATTCCGGAGGAAACAAATGAAAAATTTTAATAAAATAATGGAAGGAAATCCGATTCTGGGTATGATGACACAGGAAAAAGAGGTTTTGTGGCAAAATCCAGAAAAAATTTCATTTGAGAAAAGCATGGAAACCTGTGAACTGGGGGAAAAAGATGTTGATGATGCTGAACAGAGATTATTGCGGTTTGCGCCTCTGATTCGGAAATATTTTCCTGAAACACAGGCACAGAATGGTCTTATAGAGTCTCCTCTGGTGGAAATTGATGTTATGAAGCAATATATCAATGAAAAATACGAAAGCTGTCTGGAAGGCAGGCTTTTGCTGAAGGAGGACAGTCACCTTGCTATTGCGGGTTCTGTTAAAGCGAGAGGTGGAATTTATGAGGTTCTTAAGCATACAGAAGATATTGTGCTTGAAAACGGATTGCTTAAAGAAGGCGAAAGTTATGAAAGGCTTGGCGATCCGGATATAAAAAGTTTTTTGGGCAGTTATAAAATCCAGGTGGGATCCACCGGAAATCTTGGCTTAAGTATCGGCATTATCAGTGCTGTTCTGGGATACCATGTCATTGTCCATATGTCAGCTGACGCAAAACAGTGGAAAAAAGACCTGCTTCGAAGCTATGGTGTCGACGTGAGAGAGTATCAGGGAGATTACGGTGAGGCGGTAAAAAACGGCAGAGCACTTTCCGATGCCGATTCGAGCAGTTATTTTGTTGATGATGAAAATTCCCGCAATCTTTTCCTGGGGTATTCTGTGGCGGGAAAAAGACTGCAGGCGCAGCTGGAAAAAATGAAGATAAAAACCGATGAGAATCATCCGCTGTTTGTCTATATTCCGTGCGGTGTCGGAGGTGCGCCGGGAGGAATCACCTTTGGGCTTAAATTGATTTTCAAAGATGATGTACATTGCTTTTTTGCAGAGCCGGTGCAGGCGCCATGTATGCTGCTGGGGATGGCGACCGGTCTGAACAATGGGATATCTGTTCAGGATATCGGACTGAGCGGCCAAACTCTGGCCGATGGTCTGGCTGTCGGCAGGCCTTCCGCTTTTGTCGGCGGTATCATGAAAACGATGCTCAGCGGAGAAATGACAGTGGATGATTACAGATTATATGATTACATGCGGGATTTGTTCGAAAAAGAAGATATATTTCTTGAACCCAGTGCCTGTGCCGCTTTCCACGGTCCTGTGTGCATAAGTACAAAACCGGAGATGAAAAAGTATCTGGAAAAAAATAACCTGACAGATAAAATGAAAAACGCTGTTCATATTGTGTGGGCAACCGGAGGAAGCCTTGTTCCTGAAGAAATCAGACAGGAATACATGCATGCGGCTATAGTACACTGACAATGGAACAAGGGGAACATGTCAAATATTCAGCCTCAGGTCACAGATTTTACGCCTGCTTTATGAAATTTTGTTTGACTCTGAATAATTACATATTGACAAATAAATAACAAAGTGCTATATTATGGGTGTACAGATAAAAGGGAGTAGCTGAACAGTCAAATAGCTGGGTTTGTGACCGTCAGCCGATGTCGGAAGGCATCCGTAACAAATGAGATAGCAAGACTTTTATTGTGGCAAATGTCATGATAAAAGTCTTTTTTTAGTTCTCAGGGAAGTTTAAATGGCACTTGGTTACTGTACATAGGTAGGTAATTTCGGTACCGAAATTACCGTATGAAAGTCTTTAGGTCTCGGATTTTGGCCATTTGAAATGCGAAGCATGGCCAAAATCAGTTACAGTACGCACAGGGTGTGTACTGTAATGACATTTGCCGCACTTGGTCTGGGGAAAGGAGGAGACAGTGGCAGCTTAACGGTAACTATGGTATGATTAATGTAAAACAGGCGGTTTATCTTGCTATTTAGATTTTAAAACAATAAATAACAGATAAACTGCCGCCAATAAAAATGAAAAAAGAGAGGAAGAAGTGTATGTTTGGAAATCAAAAACAGGATACGACACAGGGAACAGTTGAAAATCAGTTGAATCAGCAGATGCCGGGAAAACCGAAAGTTCCGAATGCAGGAATCATTAAAAAAACCGTGATCGGCATTGTAGTTGCTGCGGTTGTTGTATTGACGGCGATGCAGTCATTCTATTCGCTGCAGGAGGATGAATATGCGGTGATTCAGACTTTTGGTTATGCTCAGGTTGTGGAAACTCCGGGAATTAAGTTCAAAATCCCTTATATTCAGACTGTTCACAAAGCAAGTAAGGCATCAAAACAGTTTTCAGTAGGCTACAGTCTTGAAACAGACGAATCCATTGATAAAGAATCATTTATGATTACAAGTGATTATAACTTTGTCAATGTAGATTTTTATTTTGAATATCAGATCACGAATCCGATTAAGTATTTCTATGCTTCAGAAGAACCGGAGGTTATTGTTAAAAATTTGGCACAGAGTTACATAAGAGATACGGTTGGAAGTCATGGTGTAGATGAAGTTCTGACAACCGGAAAGTATGCGATACAGTCGGAAATAAAAACAAAGCTTCAGGAGAGAATGGAACTGGAAGATATCGGTATTCAGATTACAAATGCGGTCATTCAGGATGCGGAAGTACCTACGGCAGAAGTGGCGCAGGCATTTAAAAATGTAGAAGATGCAAAACAGGGTATGGAAACAGCCATCAATAATGCCAATGCGGATGCCAATACAAGAATACCTGCAGCCAATGCAGAAGCCGATAAAATTATTAAAGATGCGCAGGCACAAAAAGCTTCTCTGATTGCAGAAGCCGAAGGACAGGCGGCAAGATTTGATTCACTTTATCAGGAGTACATTAAATTCCCGTTGATTACAAAGAAACGTATGTTTTATGAAACACTTGAAGAAGTACTGCCTAATATGAAGATTTATATTACAGACGGTACAACGCAGACGATGCTGCCGCTGGAATCTTTCGGTACGATTGATATCAGTGAGCCGGCCGAAACAGAGGAGGGGAAATAGGTATGAAGATTAAAAAAAGAATTTTAATTATTCCATGTATGATCGTGGCTGTTATATTAATTTTTTCAGCGGCAGTTATTACAAAACCGGGAGAATACAGAGTCATCAAACAGTTTGGTAAAATTGTCCGTGTAGAGGAAAATGACGGATCAACCTATGGCTTCAGCTGGAAAATCCCGTTTATTCAGACGGAAAATGTCATCAGTTCAAAAATGCAGATCAGTGACCTTCCGGCCAGTGATGTCATGACATCCGATAAAAAATCGATGATTTCCGACTGCTTTGTATTATGGCGGATTGAAGATCCGGTCAAGTTTATCCAGAAGCTGAGTGGTTCGGAGCAAAATGCGGAATCCCGTATCAGTTCCAACGTTTATAACGCTTTAAAGAATGTCATCAGCAGTCTGACACAGGAGGAAGTTATATCAGGGCGAGACGGTGAACTGGCAAATCTTCTGACAGAAAAGCTTGGCACCAATCTGGAGTCCTATGGTATTAAAGTAGAAAAAATCGAGACAAAAATGCTGGATCTGCCTGATGAAAATAAAGATGCTGTATATAATCGTATGATTTCAGAGAGAAATAATATTGCGGCTTCATATACAGCACAGGGTGAGCAGCAGGCACAGGAAATTAAAAATGATACTAATGAAAAGGTGACTGTGCTTTTAGCCCAGGCTAAAAAGGAAGCGGACACAACCATTGCCGAAGGTGAAGCGGAATATATGAGGATTCTGAGCAAAGCGTATAATAGTGAAAGCAAAGCGGATTTCTATGGATTTGTCAGACAGCTTGATGCGATTAAAGCAACACTTGCAAACGGCAATAACACAATTGTTTTGGACAAAAATTCTCCGATTGCGGAAATATTTTATTGATTCGTATACAGCGGAAATATTTGATCAAGCTGTATACAGCGGAGATATTCTATCAGACTGCATATAGCCGAAAGATTTATTAATTTGCACATTTTTACAGGCCATACATATTCTGTAATAAAGAGCGGCGGTCAGGTGCCGGAGAAGAAAAAGCAAAGGTATCTGCTGCCGGGGCTTGCAGGCGTTCGAATTGAAATTTAAAAGGAGTTTCTCTATGAATGATTGCTGTTGTGCAGGACAGATGGATTATGGACCGGCACCGTATACAGCGGATATCAGGCGAATGTCAATCATGAACCGCAATTTCCGCACGGCTGTCTGGACGGGATGTCACCTGCAGATGACTCTGATGTGTATTCCGGTCTGCTCAGAGATTGGTATTGAAATGCATGATGATACAGATCAGATGATTCGTGTGGAGCAGGGAAGAGCTATTGTAAAAATGGGAAAATGTAAATATCAGATGGATTTCCAGAGAATTGTATGCTGTGGTGAAGTCATATTTGTACCGGCCGGAACATGGCATAATGTGATTAATGACGGAAGGATTCCGTTGAAAGTTTCGTCCGTATATGCACCGCCGCATCATCCACGGGGAACGGTTCATTGCACAAAGGCGGATGCCGAGAAAGCGGCATATTAATTAGCGGGATACCTCAAAATAATAATCAGTCATTGGGACAGCGTGAAATGAAACATAAGATTGTGGATCATCAATACGTCCGTCAAGGAATTTGATTCACATCAGCATGTTTGATCAGGCTGTCCCATTTGTGTAAAGTCATTTGTTTATCCTATTGCCGCAATGTCAGATGCAGTTTTGGCAGGAAAGTTTGAGCTAAAGCAGTGTATTTGTAATATTGTTTTTGATTCTTTCCGCGAAGCTTTCAAATGCCGGAATTTCATCTTCACTGAAATCAGAATAGATGATTTGATAGTAATTATTTTGGGCGTCTGTAAGGTCGCTGATTGCCTGTGCGGCATCGGGAAGGATCTGGAATTCAAGAAAACGGTTCGTTTTTTTATTGCCTTCAGCTTTGGAAGATGAATGTTGTTCGGAAGTTGAATATTGTTCGGAAATTGAATGTTGTTCGGAAGATGAATGTTGTTTGGAAGCTGAATGCTGTTTCCAGGTGATGTAACCCCGGGATTTCAGTTTTTGCAGGGCAGCATCAATTTTTCTTTTCGGTCTTCCGATAAAATCCGAAAGTTCTTTACGGCTGTGCATATTCTGATTCTGACTTAAGAATAAAAGCAGATATGCCTCATCAATCTGCATGTCATACCGCTGGGCGGCAGTCTGCAGACAAGACTCCATACATTTTCTCTGAAGATAAATATTTAAAAAAATACTTCCGTCTTCAATAACCTTTGTGTTGATCTGTGTCCGTTCCTCACCAAGCCGTATGGTGCCGGGCAGTAATGAAGGCGGTACCGTGCCGTCACTTGCCGCGTCAAAGAAGAAACGGTAAACCTGCAGACGGCTTTTTTCATAGTCTTTTTCACCGAATACTTCTTTAAAAAACTTGCTGTAGTACTCAAATACGGTTGTCTTCATTTTGATAACTTTAGTTATGCTTGTTCCCTGGGAAGACAGGGAATTTTTTGTTTTTACATAATAATAAATCGGAATGCGCATCACATAGATATTGCGGGTATGGCATATATATTCCAGATTAAACATGAAATCTTCACACCAGCTGATGTCGGCATTCATCATAAGGCAGTATTTGTCGATCAGTGACTTTTTATATAGCTTGTTCCAAAGTACACCGTAATAGTAATCTGCCGGTTTTTCCAGCATATAGGAAGCAAATTCTTCTCTGCTTAAAAGACCTTCTTCCTGGATATCCCCTTTATGGGCAATACGGTTGTCAATGACACGGTAAAAGTCTGAAATGACAAGGTCACAGTCATGGGTAGATGCGGCGGCGACAAGGAGTCCTGTAGCTTCCGGCGCGATCCAGTCATCCCCGTCAACAAACTGAAGATAAGTACCTTTTGCCTGCCTAATGGCGATATTGCGGCTGTCAGAAACACCGGTATTTTCTTTGTGAATCACGTGGATTCTGTCGTCTCCCGAAGCATAAGCGTCGCATATTGCTCCTGAACGGTCCCTGCTGCCGTCATCAACAAGAATCAGTTCAAAATCTTTATAATTCTGCTTTAAAATACTGTCAATACAACGGCTGATGACGCTTTCAGCGTTGTAAATCGGAAGGATAATACTTACGGTCGGATTCTTTGTTTCTGTCTGATCCGGCTGATTTATATATGTCAAAATAATGCCTCCAATCATGCCCTGAATCCGGAGTTTCATAAATTTGGTTTAAGTACGAAAAGAACCGGAAACAGAATATTATTAAAATTTACATAACCATACTATAGCAAATCCGACGGGACTTTGCCATAAATAAATCGTGAACTTTTTGTGGTCAAAAGTATAAGACTTTGATTTGACGAAAGTCGGCATCCAACGTATAATAGAAATGTTTGAAGTATGAAAGCGGAGGTGTGAAAATGCGGTATATAGGCGGAAAATCATTGATGACAGAGCGGATTTTAAGCGTTATTGATGAAAATACGGATAATGTTAAGACAGCTGTCGATCTGTTTTCCGGCAGCGGCATTGTCGCGGCCACATTTAAGCACCAAAATTATAAAGTGACAGCCAATGATGCCCTGTATTTTTCGTATGTGCTGAACAGAGGAACGCTCTGTATTAATAAAGCACCGGCATTTAAAAAGCTGGGGATTAAAAATCCCATTGAATATTTGAATCAGCTGACGATTGAAAATGCAGAATTTACGTTGGAGGATTGTTTTGTTTACCGCCATTTCAGCCCTAATGAAACATGCCAAAGAATGTATTTTCAGAATGAAAATGCTGTCAAAATTGATATCATCCGTATGACCATCGAACAATGGAAGGATACAGAGCGAATTACCGAGGATGAGTATTATTATCTGCTGGCAAGTCTTGTCAGTGCAGTTCCTTTCGTTTCAAATATTACAGGGGTGTATGCGGCTTATTTAAAGCACTGGGATGCCCGGACTTACAATACGCTGACACTGAAAGCGCCGGATATTATTGCAAGCCGCAAAAAGCACATGGCATATCATATGGATGCCAATGAACTGGCGGGTATGATTAAGTCAGACCTGACTTACATTGACCCGCCGTACAACGAACGGCAGTATCTGCCGAACTATCATGTGCTTGAGACGATTGCCAGATATGACCGTCCTGCGCTGAAAGGTGTTACTGGCATGAGGGATTATGCCGATGAAAAGTCGGCCTACTGTCAGAAGGGCAGAGCCGCGGAAGCGTTCAATGATCTGCTTGGCAGGCTGAATACAAAATATATTTTAATCAGTTACAATAATGAGGGGCTTCTTTCCACAGAAGAGCTGACAGCCATTGTTAAAGCCAACGGCATTGAAAATACATTCCGTCTTTACGAATATGATTACAGAAGATATAAAAATAAAATTCCAAATAATGCTTCCGGTTTGAAGGAGCAGTTATATTTTATCAGAAAGAAGTGAGTGTACTGAAAGAAGATTTTTTAAAATCACCACTGAATTATATCGGCGGCAAGTATAAAATGCTGCCTCAGCTATATAAATTCTTTCCTAAATCAATCCATACTTTTGTAGACCTTTTTGCCGGCGGACTTGACGTAGCCATTAACATAACGGCAAATGAGATTTACTGCAACGATATCAATCATTATGTGATCGGTATTTATGAGGCATTTCAGAAATATACCATTGATGAGCTGCTTGATTATATTGACAGTACGATCAGCAGCCGGCAGTTATCCATGACAAACAAGGAGGCGTATCTTGCGTTTCGGGATGAGTATAACCGGACGAAGAATCCTCTGGATCTTTATATTCTTGTGTGCTACAGCTTTAATTATCAGTTCAGGTTTAACAGCAGGCATGAGTATAATAATCCGTTTGGCAGGGACAGAAGTTCTTTTAATCCGAATATGCGGAAAAATCTGATTCGTTTCCATGAAAAAATTAAAAATATGAATTTTCAGAGTATGAATTTTAAAAATTATCCTATTGACGGACTGGGAGCTGGCGATTTTGTATATGCAGACCCGCCTTATCTGATTACTTGCGGTGCGTATAATGACGGAAAAAGAGGTTTTGAAGGATGGTCAAAAGACGATGATGCGGCATTGTTTGAAATGCTGGATCGTCTTGATGAACGAGGTGTAAAATTTGCGCTTTCCAATGTGTCGGAGCATAAGGGCGTGAAAAATGAACCGTTAATATCATGGAAGCGTAAATATCATACCCATAAAATCAATTACAATTATAATAACAGCAATTACCAGTCGACCAGCAAAAACAGTATTACCAAAGAAATACTGGTGACAAATTATTAAGCGGGTATTGCAAAGGAATACAGGCATGTGTTGGCCGAACAAAGGGGGAACGGTGATGGCAAGGAGAACTTTTGGATGGGTGCAGAATCCGGGAAGTATTGAGACGTTAAAAAAAGTTGCGGGTATTTTTGTGAAGGACTCTAACATTTGCAGAGAGCTGACAGAAAGAAGAATACCGGAAATTATTGAATACGGACTGGCGGAAAATCCTGGTGTTATGCGGGGATTTCTCGATTATTTTCAGGATGAAAATATACAGATTCCCTACGAAGCTTTAAAAGGCAAAGGGGCCGGTGCCGACGGACGAAAAAACGCAAAATGCAGCGGCATTGTTCAGGCGGTCATTACCGCACAAAAAAGTATTACTGTGACGGACAGGTACGGTGTCAGAAAGGTGATTAAGAAACCTTATACGGATGACTGGACGGCTGACGGCTATCTTCGATGGGCGATTTCTATCGGACTTTTAAAGTAGGACGAGCAGAGTGACTGCTGTATGGTCAGTGATCTCGGGCGGCGTTTTGTATCAGCTGAAGGTGAAGAAGAAAAGAAGATTATCGGTGAAGCCTTTTTAACATATCCGCCGGTCGTTCGTATTTTAAAACTTTTGGATATGTACGGGCATCAGACAAAATTTGAACTGGGAAGCAGGCTCGGGTTTGTCGGTGAGGCCGGGTTTACGTCAATTGCCCAGAATATGTGGGCTGCGGCTTTCTGCGAGGAAACAGATGGGCAGAAAAAAACAAAAATTGTCAGCAACGAAGAAGGTTCATCGGATAAATATGCGAGAATGATCTGCGGATGGCTTGCGTCAATCGGCTGGGTGAAGCGACAGCCTAAAACGGTAACGGAAATCTATGGAGGCACAACATATACTTGTACAATCGGTCAGGCTTTTGTCATCACGATGGAAGGCAGGAATAGTCTGAGAAAGGCCTTCGGTATGTCCAGCACAAAGCGCATACCAAGGATTGTATTCTTAGAAATGCTGGCAACAAAGACCTTTGATAAACAGTATGTCCGTCTGCGCAGAGCACATATGATTAAGTATATTTCGGTGAAGGACCGGTCGCCGGAAGAAATTCAAAAAGAACTTGAAGCTAAAGGTTTTAAAGAAACCATTGGCTGTATTCATGATGATCTGGAAGGGTTAAAGGGCATCGGCCTTGATATTGCCGAAAGCAGAGGCCGATATAAGCTTAAGGATAAAATAGAAAATCTCATCATTCCTGCAGCGCCTCCTGAATCGAAAACAGAGGTTACCGAAATTAAAGACCGTGTCCGTGAAAAACTGCAGCATGTGCCGCATAAATATCTGAACTTAATCGACCTTGCTTTTGACGGTCAGATGGACAGAGAGTTTGAACTGCAGACCATTGACCTCCTGACAAATGAACTGGCGTATAAAGGAAGAAGACTGGGCGATTCAAGAAAGCCTGACGGCATTGTTTACTATGGCGAAAACGGTCTGATTATCGACAACAAAGCCTATTCAAAAGGCTACCAGCTGCCCCGTGCCCAGGCTGATGAGATGGTCCGGTATCTTCAGGAAAACAATGAAAGAAATCCGAAGCGGAATGCCAATGAGTGGTGGAATGCTTTTGATGCGCAGGTGAAACATTTTAACTTTGTATTCATCTCATCAATGTTTAAGGGAAAATATAAAGAGCGGCTCGATGAAATCTTTTTAAGCACAGGGGTCAAAGGCGCTGTACTCAGCGCCGAAAACCTGCTTTATATGGCGGAAAAAATAAAAAGCCATGAATTGGGATACGAGGAATCGTTTGGATTGTTTGAGGGGAATGATGAGGTTGAATTTTAAAGGGGAGAGAAAAAGGCAGTAAGGCAGGTGAAAGTGATGGCAGATAATTCAGAAATCTCTGAAAATCCAGAAACTTCAGAAGTTTCTGTACAGCTTAAAAACACACAACATCCCGTAAAAGTACGCCAGCATATCATTTTTTACGGAAATGTTCAGGGTGTAGGTTTTCGGTATCGGTCTGTCTATGCGGCACGTTCCCTGGGACTGACCGGATGGGTCAGGAATGAATGGGATGGCACTGTTGAAATGGAAGTTCAGGGCAGTAAAACCGATATTTATAAAATGATTGCCATGATTAATAAGGGCAATTATGTGATGATTGAAAATATGAAGGCTAAAAACATACCGCTGGAAGATCATGAGTATGACTTTAGAGTGGTGTGAAAATGGGATATGCCCAAAAAGATATAGCACTGAAGATAAAAATACATATAGACCGTAAAAAAAATACGGATATAATTGATATTTTTTTTGGATAATCATATAATGGTGTAAGAGAAATGGAGAGTGATTATCATGTTAAAGAAATTCAGTGTAGAAAATTTTAAAGGTTTTAAAGATAAAATTATATTAGATATAGGTTCACCGAGCAATTATAGTTTCAATCCCGGAATAATTGAGAATGGCTGCGTTACAAAGGGAATTGTATATGGAATTAATAGCTGTGGTAAATCTAACTTGGGATTAGCTATTTTTGATATAATTGTTCATTTGACAGAAAAGCAGAAACTTTTGCAGGGATATGATTTTTACCTGAATATGAGTGGGAGAAAATCGTTTGCCGAGTTTGAGTATGCTTTTGCGTTTGATGCGCATGAGGTGGTTTATAAGTATAGGAAATCAGATGTAAATACACTTCAGGCAGAGAGCCTGTCCATCGATGGGAAAGAGGTTATATATTATGACTTTGTCAGGCGAGAAGGATTTACGCTGTTAGAAGGTTCGGACACTCTGAATGCATCAATTAAGAATGAAAGCCCGATATCACGTGTAAAATATGTAAACAGCAATACCATACTGGCGGAAAACACGGAGAATCAGGTGTTTAAGAGATTTATTGATTTTGTAAATCGAATGCTTCTTTTTTATTCTCTGGATAGCAGAGGATACGAAGGTTTTATGAATGGCAGTGAGAGTGTGGCCGAAGGTATTGTTAATAATGGAAAGGTTAAAGATTTCCAGGAATTTTTGAAGGAAAATGACATTATATACGATCTATACGCATGTGAAGTAGATGGCAGAAAAGCTATTTATTGCCATTTTGAAAATCAGGATGCGGACTTATTTAAAATCGCGTCTACAGGAACCCGATCGCTGGCTCTTTTTTATTATTGGTATATCAGAATGAAAAAAGCCTCTTTTGTATTTATTGATGAGTTTGATGCGTTCTATCACTTTGAATTGTCTGAAAGTGTTGAAAAGCGATTGAAGAAGCTTTTAGGAGTTCAGATATTTACAACAACCCATAATACAAATCTTATGAGCAATGATTTGCTTAGACCGGATTGTTATTTTTTATTGAAAGATAATAAGATTAAAGCGATTTCAGAACTGACAGAAAAAGAACTACGTCAAGCACATAATCTTCAAAAAATGTACAAGGCAGGTGCATTTAATGGCTGATAAAGACTTTAAAGCGTTTGTAGTCGAGGGAGAGGCCAGAGAACCGCTTATCATTGAAAATATTTCAAAAGTATTTTTTCATCATGGAAATGTTGAGATTATTACGCTCCCTGCAGGTGAAAATATCTACATGATTTGGAAAAAGTTGAAAGATGATCATTTTGAAACAGATATCATTGAGGTGCTTCGAGAGGGTAATGAAGAAATTAGAAAGCAATTATGTGGACTTACAAGAGATGATTTTTCGGAGGTTTATCTTTTCTTTGATTATGATGCACATCAAAATAATTTAGGCGAATCTGATGATAAGGATGTAATTGATCAGATGTTAATGAGTTTTGATAATGAAACTGAAAATGGTAAGTTGTATATCAGTTATCCAATGGTTGAAGCATTAAGAGATTATAGACCTGGAATATGTGGAAATAAGGATAATTGTTTTGTGTCGATTTCTGAACTGGGTGATTATAAGAATAATTCAGCTTTACATTCCTGTAATCCGCATTTTAGAAAATATGATTTTGATATATGGCGAGAAGTGATAGATGTATTTGCAATGCGGCTGTCTTGCCTTTTAGGTTTTTCAGGTAAAAACCAAGCATGCAAAACGAATATTTAATCAATGTAGTGGAGAGATCATGAAGAAACATACTAAAATTATCATTGTAGGAGCTGCAGCAGCTGTTATTGCTGTAGGGCTGCTTACAGCTAAACATTTTATATCAGTAAATAGGGAGGGCTCGTCTGTTTCAATTATTGGCGGCGCTGATGGACCGACATCTGTGTTTATAGCAGGTAAGGTGTCAGGGAAAGAAAAACAGACAGCTGAATATACATCAGTGACGATGGATGAAGCAAAAGAAATTTTTGCGGCAGAAGGCGACTATATCATCCTTGATGTCAGAACAGCTGATGAATTTGCAGAGGGGCATATTCCGGGTGCAATCAATGTGGCTAATGAGGATATTCTTTCTGAAGAACCGGCACAGCTGCCGGATAAAAACCAGACAATTTATGTGTACTGCAGAAGCGGCAGAAGAAGTAAGGAAGCATCAGCAAAACTCGCGGCGCTGGGATATACAAATATTATTGAGTGCGGTGGAATTCTTGACTGGACGGGAGCGTTGGAGAAGTAAATGACAAACGGGAAATTGGAGGTACCGAAATGACATTGCCTGTGTACAGTAACAGTAGAGGTGTTACTAAATAAAAGTCAAGAAACCCGTCCCCTTGCATTCCTTTCCTTTATCCCGTATAATAATTTTATAGGATTTCTCCGTAGAGGAGGAATTTAATGACAAAAAGAAAAAAACTGCAGGAGTTGACCATTAAGGATAATTTTATGTTCGGTGCTGTAATGGTCAATGAAGATATTTGCAAAGAGCTGCTTGAACTGATTCTCGGTTTTTCTATTGAAAAAGTCACCGTAGATAAGGAGAAAAGCATCGTTTATCACCCGGAATATAAAGGCGTACGTCTGGATATCACAGCCGCGGATGAAAATCGGACACATTACAATATTGAAATGCAGGTTAAGGCGAAAAGGAGTCTCGGTAGAAGAAACCGATATTATCATAGCCAAATCGATGTCGAGCTTTTGCTGGCAGGTTTGGATTATGAGGAGCTTCCTGATTCTTATGTGATTTTCATCTGTGATTTTGACCCGTTTGGCAGTAAGAAATATCGGTATACTTTTGAACCGACATGTAAGGAAGATCCATCGATCAGTCTTGACGATGGAAACCATACGATTTTTCTCAGCACTAAGGGGAATAATAAATCAGATGTACCGGAAGGTTTGGTAAATTTTCTGGAATATGTGGAATCAGGACACTACAACAATGCCGTAGGTGTTCAGGATGACTTTGTAAATCGACTTCAGAAAGCGGTGGAAAACGTTATAAAAAGCCGTGAAATGGAGGGACGTTATATGCTGTTTAAGGAAATGCTCGATGAAGAGAAAGCCGAAGGAAGAGCTGAAGGAAGAATCGAGGGCAGAGCCGAAGGCAAAGCGGAAGCCATACTTGATCTGTTATCAGATTTTGGTATGATACCGGATAAACTTCGCGAAAAAATTCTTCAAGAAAAAGATCTTGATATTCTGTGTTCTTATCTAAAGAAAGCCGCAGCATCAAAATCCATTGAAGAGTTTGAAACGCTCATTAAAAACTAAGTAACCATATTCATTTGAGTAAAAACGGAGGAATTCTATGGAATTCTAATGATAAACACTCAAAGTACAAAAGATAGAAACATGGGATGTATTTGAATTTGAATATAATCAGATATCAATTGATAAATAAAAACATGAGATGTATTAATAAGAGGTGTAATTAAAGATTTCCATGCGGTGCGAACTGCATGGAAAATTTAAAAATCATCGAGAAAAAGTATAAATTATAAGAAAATCATAATGTTGTTGGAGGTTGGATATCAGAAAGTATCAATGAATATAGTTAGATATTATTCTCATTGAATATAATTAGATATTGACAAAGCTGGAAAACAGGTATATGATATACAATATCAGGAGAGAATTTAGTAAGGCAGGTGATTTTTGAATGGGAAAAGGAAAGATTCTTTATCATGGAAGCCAATCGGAAGTCGTGTTTGCTAAAGTTAGAATCGGTCGACAGGTAAGTTTTCATACGATGCTGACACTCAGCACACTGACTTGGGAAAAGAGAATGTTTTAGACAGTCAAAAATATTGATAAAAGTGATTAAGCGTGTTTATATATACTCATGAAGGTGTATTTATGAATACGTCAAATATTACAAATTACAAACTTAAAGATTTTTCAGAATTAATAGGCGTTTTAGGTAAAACCCTACAGCGTTGGGATAGGGAAGGAACTCTAAAAGCAAATCGTACTCCGACGGACAGGCGTTATTACACTTATGACCAATATCTTCAATTTAAAGGTGTTCAACCTATAGATACTATTATGAAAATAATATATGAAGATATTTCCGATGAAAGTAAAATACAACGTATAAAGGAGGTGCTGAGCCATGCTAAAGAGCTTCAAGACGGAAATAAATCCTACAGAAGAACAGAAAGTCAAAATCAATAAGACTATTGGTACTTGCAGATACGTCTATAACTTCTATCTTGCTCATAATAAAGAACTTCATAACAATGGTGAAAAATTTATGAGCGGTAAGAGTTTTAGTGTCTGGCTTAATAATGAGTATATCTATAATAATCCTGATAAAGCATGGATTAAAGAAGTTTATTCAAAAGCCGTTAAGAAATCCATTGAAGATGGTTGTACTGCTTTTACAAGATTTTTTAAACATCAAAGTGGTTTTCCTAAATTTAAAAAGAAAGGAAAATCCGATGTAAAGATGTATTTTGTGAAAAATAATCCAAAAGATTGCAGATGTGAAAGACATCGTATCAATATTCCATCTTTAGGTTGGGTAAAACTTAAAGAAAAAGGATATATTCCTACAACTAAAGATGGATGGGTTATTAAAAGTGGCACGATTTCAATTAACGCTAACAGATATTATGTAGCTGTTCTTGTAGAAATACCTGATACAAAAATTGCTAATAATTCTAATGAAGGTATAGGAATTGATTTGGGATTAAAAGATTTTGCTATTGTATCAAATGGAAAGATTTATAAAAACAAAAACAAATCAGTTAAATTAAAGAAACTAGAAAAACAATTAAAGAGAGAACAAAGATGTCTCTCTCGTAAATATGAAAATTTAAAGAAAGGAGAGTCTACTCAAAAGAATATACAAAAACAAAAGCTTAAAGTACAGAAAATTCATCATAGAATAGATAATATCCGTACTGATTATATCAATAAGACAATAGCAGAGATAGTGAAAACCAAACCATCTTATATAACTATTGAAGATTTGAATGTATCAGGAATGATGAAGAACAGACATCTATCAAAAGCCATTGCGTCACAAAAGTTCTATGAATTTAGAACTAAGCTCAAAGCTAAGTGTGATGAAAATGGTATTGAATTAAGAGTCGTAGACAGATGGTATCCGTCGTCCAAACTATGTCATTGCTGTGGTACTATCAAGAAAGATTTGAAGCTTTCGGATAGAATATATCGTTGTGATTGTGGCTATGTTGAGGATAGAGATGTCAATGCGGCACTTAACCTAAAAGATGCTTTAACTTACAAAATTGCACGATGAACGCAAACGTAAGTATGTACTGCGGGCTATCGCAGGAATTTACGACTGTGGAGTGTACAAGAACTTGTGAGTAGC
>JALEHN010000004.1 GCA_022770525.1 Clostridiales bacterium | reverse complement strand
GCAATGTCATTTAGATAACGACGGCTACTGCTGATTTAGCAATGATAACTTTGAAGGATGTGAACAAAAGAACACAATCATTTATTTATAAAAGATGAACACGACAAAATTAAATACGACAAAAAGACAGATTTTCATCTGCCTCAAAATAAGGTATACTGTATTTAGTCGCTTCTTTATGAAAAACGGTATGTGAAGCTGACTGGAATTTGGAATCTATCCTGGCGGGCATAATTCCGATTAGGCCTGATAGGCAGTATATTCTGTGCTATCAGGCTTTCTATATTTGGTGGCTTTTCTCCAGTATGCTGCCTGATATAGTAATGGCAGGCATTGAACGCAACGGTGAAATTGACCTGATATTCATATTTCCGCTTGCATTTCTTTATTGCAGCGTGTTGTGTTATGATGGAACAGAAATTATACAAAATCAACCTGGCCCATATTTCCTGTGTGATATATTCACGCTTCTTCGAATGGAAATTTCCAGTCCCAATGACATGTTTTAATTTACAAAAGGATGTTTCGATGCCCCATCTGCGATGGTAAAGCTGTTTTATATCTTCACTGGAAAATTCATTTCTTGGAAGATTTGTAACAATATTTTCATAAGAATCCTCTGTTATTTTGAATCTCAAAACACGAAGATTTACGATATATTCATCATAAATATCTTCCGGAGACAGATAATCAAACCGTACAGCTTTACAGATATACCTATAAGAGTTTTCTGATTCAGGGTGTTTATGTTTTTTCTTATTTTTGGAACGGGAAAGTATCCTGGTAATATCGTTATCCAAAAGATCTGTCAGAACCTCGCAGCCTGTAAGACGCTTCATATTTTGATCCTTGATCCGTATCAGAAAATAAGCATTATTTTCAATAGCATGTGCGAAGACATTGTATGCAAAAAATCCTCTGTCCGCCAGAAAGATAGGAGTTAATGGTGAAGTGTTTCGGATTGCATAAGCATCTATAAGTTCAGAAAGTGCTCTGAATTCATTCTTTTTACGAATAGGCTGTATAATGGCATCCACGTATCTTTCGCTTTCAAGATCATAAAGTGCAACTGTATGAACTTGATTAAACCCTTTCGTGGATTTCCCATCAGGACCATAATAAGCATCTGTATCGGCGGGATTTCTGGTAAAGGAAAAAGTGCAACCATCGGCTGCCATCAACTGGTACTTTCCTTTATATGGCTTTGGTGCATAATGGTTATTGAATCTGTGAAATAGTGTTTTAAAGGTATCAACTTTTATTTTATTCCGTTGTTGGCAGTAGGCAGAATTAGAAAGTGTTTTTGAATCATAATCAAAGTATTTGTATAGTTCATGTCGAAGTGTACCACCTTCCATAACAATGGGAAACATCAGCATATCTTTAAAACTGATTTTTCGAAGTCGTGTGAAATCTTTATTAGGATTATTACAGAACAACTCTGGTGTGTTTGACATAGCATCTATTTCAGATATCAAAGAATTTTTGACAGATACAGAAAAGTTCATAGCGTCCTCCTTGGAATTAAGAATCAATTTATACTTAATTTCAAGGGCCGCTCTCGTTACCTCTTTAGATAATCAGCAACGAGAGCGGCCGCACATTTGAACTATTGTGTCAATAGTTATTTTGAAAATATTAAAAAAATGAGTTAGACCCTATTGTAAGAATCCAATTCAGATTATTATCTAAATGACATTGTGTGTGTACTGTAACGAATCGCACTGCGCCCGAGATTAAAACCGTGCTTTTTACATTGCGGTTAATGGGCGTGTAGGGTATACTTTGAGAAAATGGGTATATATGAAAATCGAAGTAAATGAGAGGTATTTCATATTGTTCTGAACAGTTGTAAATTAAATTAGAATAAAGGAACAGGAGGATATATTATGACGATTGAAGAATGTTATCAGAGAATGGAAGGAAATTATGATGAGGTGAGCAGACGCCTGCCAAGTCTTCGTTTGATTGAAAAGTTTGTCGGAAAATTTCTTGATGATAAAAGTTTTGAAGAGCTTTGTATACAGATGGAAAATGGCAATAGAGCAGAAGCCTTTCGCGCCGCCCATACATTGAAGGGTGTGTGTGCCAACTTAAGCTTTACAAAATTGATGAATTCGGCTTCACAGCTGACTGAGGAGCTTCGTCCGGAGGCTGACGAAATTCCGGCAGCGGCAGCGGACCTGATGGCGGCGGTCCGTCGTGATTATGAGATGACCGTTGACGCGATTCGCAGTTATTTAAATTAATGTAACCGTCAATAGAGAGGAATACAAAGATGACGTTGAAGAAACAAATTCTGGTCGTAGAAGATAATGCGCTGAACAGAGAAATACTGGCAGAAATTCTGTCAGAGCACTATGCTGTACTGGAAGCTGAAAACGGCCGGGAGGCATTGGATATTTTGAGCCGGCATAAGGATCATATTGCTTTGATTCTTCTGGATGTCATGATGCCCGTGATGGATGGGTTCACTTTTTTGGACCGGGTGAAAGCGGACAGTGAACTTGCGCTGATTCCGGTGATCGTAATGACCCAAAGCAACAGTGAGGCTGATGAGGTGGCTGCTCTGTCCCACGGCGCGACGGATTTTGTGCCGAAGCCGTATCGGCCTCAGGTTATCCTGCACCGGGTAGAGAGTATTATCAAGCTGCGGGAAACTGCAGCTATAGCGAACCTGTTCCAGTATGACCGGCTGACGGGTGTTTACAGTAAGGAGTTTTTTTATCGGAAGGTGAGCCGGGAGCTGGAAGATAATCCGGATCGGGAGTACACGATTGTAAGCTCCGATATTGAAAACTTTAAGCTTTTTAATGATGTGTTCGGCGTTGCGGCCGGTGACAGACTGCTGAAGGATATGGCTGACAGGCTGAGAAAAATGGCAGTTGACGGAGAAATCTGCGGCCGGTTCAGCGGAGACCGATTTCTGCTTCTGATGGAACGGGAGAAGGAACATGAGAACCGCCGGCTTTTTGAGAACGTGGCTAAGGACGTTTTTCATTCCCATATGAAAAATATTATCATTAAGTGGGGCATTTATGAAATTTATAATCGTTCGGTGCCTGTGGAGCATATGTGTGACAGGGCAATGCTTGCGGCAGACCGAATTAAAGGCCAGTATAACGTTTGTTTTAATGTTTATGATGATACGATGCGCGAAAAGCTGCTGCGGGAGCGAGCCATTACGGATAGCATGGAGGATGCGCTGCGGGATGAGCAGTTTGTTATCTATCTTCAGCCTAAATACAGCCTGCAGGATGACAGCCTGGCGGGAGCAGAGGCATTGGTGCGGTGGATTCACCCGGAATGGGGCTTTATGTCTCCGGGAGAGTTTATTCCTCTGTTTGAAAAAAATGGTTTTATCACCCAGATGGACCGGTTTGTCTGGGAACGGGTCTGTTCCATACTTCAAAAATGGAAAAGACAGGGCCGGCCGCTTTCGCCGATATCGGTCAATGTGTCAAGGGCGGATGTTTATCAGTCTGACATTGAGGAAATTTTTCTGGGACTTATCAGAAAGTATGATATAGATCCGAAATATCTGCATCTGGAGATTACGGAGAGCGCTTACGCCGAAGATCCGAGACAGATCATTGATACTGTGGACAGTCTGCGCAGCCTGGGCTTCATCATTGAGATGGATGATTTCGGCAGCGGCTATTCTTCATTGAATATGATCAGCCGGATGAAAATGGATATTTTGAAGCTGGATATGAAGTTTATACAAAATGATGCAGCAACAGCTTCAGATCAGGGTATTTTGCATTTCATTACCGGACTGGCCCGGTGGATGAACCTGAGTGTGGTGGCGGAAGGTGTGGAGACAAGAGAGCAGCTGCTGCGTTTGAGAGAAATTGGCTGCGATTATGTACAGGGCTATCTTTTCTCCAGGCCTATGCCGGTGGAAGAGTTTGAGACATTAATGAATATTCAGCTTCCTAAGGGCGCAGCCGCTGCAGAGTGCAGAGCCTGTGCAGCGGAAAGAATGCGGAGTACGACAGACATGCAGAAACTGCTGGTGGTGGATGAAGATGCCGGATACCGGGCGCGTGTCAGTAAAACATTTGAAGGTCAATTCCGGGTATTAGAAGCATCCAATGTGACAGAGGCCATTCATCAGCTGGTAGAAAATGACGGGGAATCTTTTTCTGCGATTATTCTCAGTCTGACGCTGCCTGAGCAGGGGGCAGAAGTATTTCTGAAAGCACTGCGTCAGGATCTGATGCAGTGGCGTACGCCGGTGCTTGGTACGATCATTCCGGACGGAAATCTGGATAATCTTGTGATAAAGCTGGATATTGATGACTTTCTCTGCAAGCGCCATCCACAGAGTGACCTGCGCAGACGGGTACGCCATCTTGGGCGTATGGCTGCCTGCCATGAACGGGAGCAGGCACTGCAGAATGAAGCGTATCGGGACTACCTGACCGGACTTTTAAACCGTCGGGGACTCTATACATCTCTTGATGCACTGCGGCGGGAGGACTGGCCGCTGGCAATATATATATTCGATCTTGATGATTTGAAAAAGGTCAATGACCTGTATGGACATGAAGCCGGTGACGATATGCTCCGGTTTTTTGGGGAACAGCTCAGGCAGTGTACCCGTGACGGGGACATTTTGTGCCGGTATGGCGGTGATGAGTTTATCGTCGTTCTCCGACATATCAGTTCTGTGGAGACAATTAAGAGAAAGGGACAGGAAATCTGCCGCGGCATCCATGACTTTATTTTACCGGATGGATCCGGCGCGTCCTGTTCCGGAGGCATTACTATGTGCACAGTAGCAGAAAAGCCGTCTGCTTATCTGATCGAGCAGGCAGACAAGGCGCTGTATTATGCGAAGCGGGAGCATAAAGGAAGCTGCTGTCTGTGGGAAGAGCAGATGTGATAAGGAGGAAGAGGCGTATGATGAAAGCGTCCGGACTTTGGAAAAAGGCCTGCGTGATATATGCGGTTGTTGCGGTTTTGTTTACTGCGTTTTTTGTGTATGTCAACAGGTTTGAGCATGCTTCCAAACAGGAAACAAGATCGTCCGAAGAATGTCGGGTTGTTGAAAATTATACAGAGAAAGAAATTGAGGATTCCTCCGCACCTATCGGTATACGCAGGGAGTACCGATGGATACTGTCTGATACGGGAGAGGGTGACAGTGCGCTTGTATTCTACATTGTACATCATTATGCCGAAGTATATATCGGCGATGAACTGATGTACAGTCTTATGCCGGATCATACAAATCCGGTCGGAAAAAGTGTTGGAAGCAACTGGGTCGTAGTTCCGCTTTACCCTGATGACAGTGGAAAAGAAATACGGATAATCACAACACCGGTCTATGAAAGTGTGCGTCATCGCCAGGTGGTTTTCCAGATTGGTTCTCCCCTCAGTCTGTGCAAGACACAGCTGGAAAAGGATTTTCCGCAGCTTGTTTTGTCGGTCATTTGCTGTCTGCTTGGTGTTTTGATCATGGCGGCACAGCTGGTGCTGATTTGGCGGGAGAAATCTCAGAACTGGTCGGTTTTCTTTGTGGGCAATGTGACGGCATTTCTTGGTATATGGAAACTGACAGATACACGTTTTTCTTCGATTTTGTTTAAAGAACATGTCGTACTGATCAGCTATCTTTCCATCGGGGCAGTGTTCCTTGGCGGAATTGCTGCGACATTATTTTTAAGTAAAGGCTTCTCAGAAAGTGAACGAGATGATAAATCGGACTTTGGTCTCATGCTGGTCGTTTCTCTGATTGCATCAGGCGTATCTCTGGCGGCACTTTGTCTGCAGATTTTTGGCATTGCCGATTTCAGGCAGACGCTGCCTATGGCGCACATGGTGATTATCATTATTGCCGTATTATTGGCCGTGGTGCTTGTGATACAGAAAAAGAAGGGTAAACGCATCCTGAAACGCAGGGACTGGGTATGGGCCGGCCTTCTGGTGCTTGGCACACTGGCAGATATGATTGTATTTTATGTGATGAAGACCTCTGCCAATCTTTACTTTACGCTGCTTGCGGTCCCTGTCGCGACGGTGCTTATGTTCTTTGGCAATCTGTCGGATGCCAATCGAAGGGCGTGCACGGATTATCTTTCCGGTCTTTTTAATAAGAGCCGATGGGAAAGTCTGATGGATAATCCGGCGATTGTTGATAAAAATATAGGAATTATTATGTTTGACCTGAACCGGTTAAAATATGTCAATGACACGATGGGGCATGAAGCCGGGGATAAGCTGATTCTTAATTTTGTAAATATTCTGCGCAATACCATTCCGCCCAGTGAAACGATCTGCCGTTGGGGCGGTGATGAATTTACCGTATTGGTCACAGATGCAAGCCATGAAAAAATGGCGTATTATCTGAAAAAAATTCATGACGCCGCTGATGCGTATAATGAATCGGGACGGACACCGGAACTGTATTTTGCGGCGGGTTATGCGCTGTCTGAGGAATTTCCTGATCTGACGCCTTCAGAGCTGCTGCAAAAAGCCGATGAACGTATGTATCTTGACAAGCACCGGTGGTATTCAGAAAATGATATTGAGCATCGAAGAAGAAGCTAACAGACAATAAAAGTGAAGGAGTTGCATGATATGCGTATTTTATTTATTCAGTATCCGAAATGTTCTACCTGCATTAAGGCAAAGAAATGGCTTTTGCAGAATCATATCGATTTTGATGACAGGCATATTGTCGAGCAGACACCGACTGCAGAGGAATTAAAAAAGTATGCGGTACAAAGCGGCCTGCCCCTTAAAAAGTTTTTTAATACAAGCGGCATGAAGTATAAGGCTCTGAATCTGAAGGAAAAACTGCCTCAGATGACAGAAGAAGAACAGTATGAACTGCTTGCGGGAGACGGTATGCTGATCAAAAGACCGATTCTTGTCGGCGATGATTTTGTGTTGGTTGGATTTAAAGAAGCGGAGTGGAAAGAAAAACTGGGGCTTTAAAGCGTGGCCCCGCCGCGGCTGAAAAATGCCGCGGTAAAAAATTTTAAAAATATTTCCTATATTGCCTATTGACAAAGTAGGAAATATGGTTTATAGTACTGTCATATTCAAGAGAGGCGATAACGAAGATGTTTAATACAGCGAATATAGTAAAAATGAACATGTGTATGTGCTGCTGCCGGATGTCAGGTTTCCGGTCGATTCATCGGAGGTATGACGATGTGGCTTATGGCCATGCGCGTCTTTTGCTGTAACAGCTTGCCTCGTCCATATGAATGATTGCCGGAATCCATGGTGGTTCCGGCTTTTTTATCTTTCCGGAAAGTTATTAGAATTTTCTGGGAAGATAAAAAAGTTCCTTGGGCAGGATTGCGCTGCAGCGGAAAGGCGGCAGAAGCAGGAAGCGCTGATGCCAGGGTCGAACCTAAGGGAACAATTAAAGTGGCAGCCTCTCCGACACCTCATGCGGAAATTCTTGCAGAAGCCGCAAAAATTCTTGCCGGCGAAGGATGGACACTGGAGGTCACGGAATTTGAAGACTATGTACAGCCGAATCTCGTTGTAGAAAGCGGAGAATTTGATGCAAATTATTTTCAGCATGTGCCGTATCTTGATAATTTTAATGAGGAAAACGGTACAAGTCTTGTCTCTGTGGCAGGTATCCATTATGAGCCTTTCGGCATTTACCCGGGAACAAAAGCAGCTCTTGATGCGCTGGAAGATGGCGATACGATCGCGGTGCCGAACGATACGACCAATGAAGCCAGAGCACTGCTTCTTTTGCAGGCAAACGGACTGATTCAGTTAAAAGACGGCGCGGGGTTAACTGCAACTGTACTGGATATTGAAGAAAATCCATTGAACCTTAAGATTCGGGAACTGGAAGCTGCTCAGGTTTCCCGTGTGAAGGACGAGGTCGCACTGGTTGTGTTAAACGGCAATTATGCATTGGAAGCAGGATTTTCTGTTTCAAAAGATGCCATTGCTTATGAAACTTCGGATTCTGAGGCGGCAAAAACTTATGTAAACATTGTCGCTGTCAAAGCCGGTAATGAGAATAATGAAGGTGTTCAGGCACTGGTAAAGGTTCTGAAGTCTGATGCGATTAAAGATTTTATCAATAACACATATGACGGGGCTGTGATTCCGTTTGAAGACTGATGATGATTGAATGCAGAGCATTTGTGACTTTAGTCACTAAAACGCAAAAAAAGCGTTAATCATAAAAAATAATATCTTCCCGGCTGTTTATATACCGGGAAGATGTCATTATAAAGGAGCTGTCATGCAGGTTATAAAAGTAGAACATTTAAGTAAAACATTTGACGGAAAAGCGGATCGGGTACATGCATTGGGTGATATCAGTCTTTCAATTGATGAAGGTGAAATTTTCGGTGTGATCGGTCTTTCCGGTGCGGGAAAGAGTACGCTGGTGCGGTGTCTGAATCTTCTGGAGCGGCCGACATCGGGAAATATTTTTATTGACGGGAAGAATCTGCTGCAGATGTCCGCAGAGGAACTTCGGCGGGAACGAACGCGTATCGGTATGATTTTTCAGCATTTTAACCTGCTGATGCAAAGAAATGTCATCGATAATGTCTGTTTTCCGATGGAAATTGCCGGGATTAAAAAGAAAGACGCGAGAAAAAAAGCGATGGAATACTTAAAGACGGTCGGTCTTTTGGAAAAGGCAAAAGCGTACCCGGTACAGCTTTCCGGAGGGCAAAAGCAGAGAGTGGCCATTGCCCGTGTACTCGCGTCAGATCCCCGAATTATTTTATGCGATGAGGCAACAAGCGCGCTGGATCCTCAGACGACCAGGACGATTCTGGAACTTTTGAAAAAAATAAACAGAGCCTATGGCATTACAATTGTTGTCATTACACATGAGATGCGGGTGATCGAGGAAATCTGTCACCGGGTGGCAGTGCTTGACCATGGGAAACTTGAAGAAATCGGCAGTGTATCAGAGGTCTTTTCCAACCCGAAAACAAAGGCGGCAAGAAGATTGATTCTGACACGGCAAAGTGAGTTACTGGAGGAAGAAATCAGCAGGGAGGCAGAAGATGAAAGTATCTGATATTATTTCAATGTTATGGAGCGGGAGTCAGGAGACGCTGCTTATGGTCTTTGCTTCAACATTGGCAGGTTATGTGCTGGGGCTTCCCCTTGGCGTACTTCTGACCATTACAGATACGGACGGCATCAGTCCCCATCCGGTATTATATAAAATACTTGACCTGATAATCAACATTACCCGGAGTATCCCGTTTCTTATTTTGCTGATTTTGATTCAGACTTTTACAAAAGCTATTGTAGGAAAAAGCTACGGCACAACAGCAACAGTTGTACCGCTGACAGTGGCTGCAGCGCCGTTTATTGCAAGAATGGTGGAAGGTTCATTAAAAGAAGTGGACCACGGTGTCATCGAAGCAGCCTTAAGTATGGGTGCCCGCAAAATAACGATTATTACAAAAGTACTGATTGCTGAGGCTCGGACGTCACTTCTGGTCGGTGTAACCATCGCGTTTGGAACGATTCTCGGGTATTCGGCGATGGCAGGTGTTGTCGGCGGCGGCGGACTTGGGGATATTGCCATCCGCTACGGCTACTATCGCTACGAGACCGGCATTATGCTTGTTACAGTTCTGGTTCTTGTTGTATTGATGCAGGTTCTTCAGTGGCTTGGCACACTGGTTTCTAAAAAGCTGGACCGGAGAAGAGGATGAAGGAATGAATCTGGAAATTATGAAAGCATACCTTCCGCTTTACCGGAAGGCAATGGTTTTAACACTAAAAATCGGCTGGATGGGTATTGCGCTGGCAATACTGATCGGTCTTATATGCGCATTAGTCAGACATCATAAAATCCCCGTTTTACAAAGAATTATCGGTATATATATTGAGCTTTTCAGAAATACACCGCTTCTTGTACAGCTGTTTTTTCTGTATTTCGGACTCCCGAGGATCGGTCTTTCCATTGATGCAGCATTTTGTGGTGTACTTGGGCTGGCGCTGCTTGGCGGCGCATATATGGCTGAGTCTTTTAGAAGCGGGCTGGAAGCCATTGAGCCTGTTCAGATGGAAAGTGTCTTAAGCCTTGGAATGAGCAGGCAGCAGGCGGTTTTGCATGTGATTCTTCCTCAGGCGGTATCGATCAGTGTGCCGGCATTTGTGGCCAACATCATTTTTCTTTTGAAGGAAACAAGTGTGTTTTCAGCCATCAGCCTGATTGCGGTTGCCGTCAGTATTGTTCTCGGTCTTGTCATTGGTGCTTTGATGACCGGGAAAAATCCGGTGATACGATGGCTGACAAGAATATACCTTGAAGTCGTCCGTGTGATGCCGCAGATGGTGCTGCTCTTTATTGTATTTTTTGGAACAACCCGTGTATTTGGCTGGAATATAGGTGCCTCAAAAGCCGCCGTTATTGTGTTTGCATTCTGGGGAACTGCGGAGATGGCGGATCTTGTCCGGGGTGCCCTCATCAGTATTCCGAAGCATCAGTATGAACGGACTGGAACCGATTCAGGGCGGAACAATTACCTTTTGTGGTGAACAGGTTGACCGGAAAGGAAAAAACATCACCGATATACGGCAGAAAGTCGGTATGGTATTTCAAAGTTATGAGCTGTTTCCCCATAAAACGATTCTTCAGAATATTACCCTTGCGCCGGTCATTGTTCAGAAACAGGATAAAAAGAAGGCTGAAAAAGAGGCGATGGCGCTTTTGGAGCCGGTCGGGCTTGCGGATAAAAAGGATAGTTATCCGCGTCAGCTTTCCGGCGGACAGAAGCAGAGAGTGGCTATCGTCCGCGCTCTTGCCATGCATCCGGAAGTGCTTTTATTTGACGAAGTGACGGCGGCGCTGGACCCGGAGATGGTCAGAGAAGTGCTGGAAGTCCTGCTTTCCCTGGCAAAGCAGGGCCGCACAATGGTTATCGTCACCCATGAAATGTCCTTTGCAAAGGCTGTGGCGGACAGATTCGTTTTTATCGATCAGGGCGAAATCGTCGAAGAAGGAAAACCTTCGGAATTTTTTGAACATCCGGCGACAGAACGGGCGCGAAAATTTTTGAATACCTTTAATTATGATAAGGTTGAAAAATAAATGTGAGAAGGAATCTTCCAAAGAATCTTGTGCTTTATGACACTTGATTTTATATGGAAGATTCTTTTTATCTATGTTATGGTGAAGTTCAGTGGAGTTTTAAGGATATAAAACTTTTTGAAGATTGAATATTTGTCTTGCTGCGGTCAAGTATTTATATGTCGAACCTTGCGATATTTATTAAGTGAAAATATTTCTGGATTCAGGTATACTCATATTGGGATGAAACATTTGTCCATACGGTACCGACGGATTTTTCTTTGTTTTAAAATCTCAAAAATTCTTTTTTTATTATCAATTCGTGATAACGAATTTTCAATTTTCTGAAATTATTTTCCATCTCTATTACAATATATTTATGGCTAATAACTAGCCGGTAAAGGGATTACTCATCAAATTTTATATCTATTCACAACGATACAAAGCAAGGCTATATTTTCAAAAAAACATGACAAATTAAAAAAGGGGAGGGCGCTGCATGGCAGATATTAATTTAAAAAAACGGACTTTGAAAACACTTACGAATGATGATTATTTACAAATGATTGCCTCAAACAATACATCTTTTGACGTTAAGCTTAGGAACAATTATGCTTTTAGAAAAGTTTTCAAAAACAAGACGATTTTAAAAGGTTTTCTGATGGCACTGCTGGAACTTGAGGAAAATGATATTGTTGATATTGAAGTCACCGATCCTTTTGAGGAAGGTGAGGACATGTACGAAAAAGAAAGTATTCTTGATATTAAAGTACATATGAACAATGATATAAAGATAAATATCGAAATGCAGAACAGATATCAGGACTATTGGTCAGAGCGCAGTGTCTTTTATAACTGCAGGATGTTCACCGGAAAATTCTATCACGGTATGGACTATAACGCACTTGAGCCATGTATTCATGTTGGAATTCTAAATTTCACCCAGATGAAAAGCAGAGGGTATCATCATCGTGTACTTCTTATGGATGACAGGACACATGAAATATACAGTGGCAAATTTATCTTCCATGTGATAGAATTAAGTAAACTTGATGAAGCAGAAGATAAGGAAAAACAGGAAGAGTTGTATCACTGGGCAAAACTGATTGCAGCCGACAGATGGGAGGATGTTTGCATGGAAGCTAAAGGAAATCCTTACAGGGAACTGGTTAAAGATGAACTGGAAAAAATCAGACAGGATGAAACTGAAAGATGGCTGTACTTAAGGGAAGAAATGGCACTGATGGATGAACGGTGCAGATTAAACACAGCTAAGCGTCAGGGACTGGAAGAAGGTCTTAATCGCGGACACTCCGATGGGCTTGTTGAGGGGCTTGGACGTGGACGTTTGGAAGGACGCAGTGAGATGAAGCGATTAACTCAAAAACTGCTTCAGGATAATCGAATAGAAGACTTGCAGAAAGCTTTTGAAGATGAGGCTTATCTTCAAAAGTTAATGGAAGAATATGAGATTGAATGATTGTTATATTAAAGTGGAGTAACTATTCACGGCAAATGATAAAAAGGCAATTATTTTCGCAAAGCCATATACCGGCATCACTTCAGAAAAAGTCATATCTATGTTGTATACATTGGCAGATAAATTTTTGGATAATCCGGAATTAAGGGAAATAAAGGAGGTTGTGGCAATGACTCGATTAGGACAAATGTTGTTTGATGATGGCATGGAAAAAGGTATGGAAAAAGGTATACAAATATTTATACAGGATAATTATGAAGAAGGTATAACCCGCGAACGCATCATTGATAAACTTATACGGCATTTTGATTTGACCCGTGAAAAGGCTGAAAACTATTATGACCGTTTTACGAGTCGTGATGTAGTATCTCCAAAATAACCGTACTTTCATGCACGAACGCTTCTGCGGGATATGCTTTTTCTCTTTTTTTCAGGGAAAAACAGTGGGAGGTATGAACCGAACGGATTACACCTCCCACTTTCTAAAACTATTTATTTTCTGACAGCCTCTTTTTAGTTGCGCCCGGATAGCGCACATATCCAATATTTTATCTGTCCCATTTCTCACACAGTGCAATCAGTTCTTTTGTGAAAGCACTGAGGTCTTTATTGGCACCGCCTTCGTTGTGGGCGATAACTTGTGCCAGATAGTCACCGGCGTTAAGTAACTGCCTGTATACAGGATTCATCGGACGTTTGGTTCCGTCAGATACAGGTTTTTCTATTTTCACTCTATTGCCGATTTCAATACATTCGCCTGTGATCAGGTCATATTCTGCGCCATTAAACGGGGCTTCGGCACGAATACCAAGTTCACTGCGCAGTCTTCCGGCAAAAATCTCACAGACGGCATCTTCACCGTGGTTGACAAAAACTTTTTCAGGTTTGTTCTGAAACTGACCAATCCATGTCATCAGTCCGTGATTGTCCGCATGCCCGCTGATTCCGGCCAGCTGACAGATTTCTGCCCGGACGCGGATCGTTTCTTCAAAAAGCTTGACGGACTTTGCGCCTTCCACGATGGCGCGGCCAAGGGTGCCGTATGCCTGATATCCGACAAACAGGATCGTACATTCCGGCCGCCACAGATTATGCTTCAGATGATGGCGGATACGTCCGGCTTCGCACATGCCGCTGGCGGAAATAATAACCTTTGGTGTCGTATCCTCGTTAATGGTAATAGAATCATCGCTTGTAATGGCAACTTTCAAATCTGTAAAATTAATCGGATTAACGCCCTGTTCAATCAGCGCAAGCGCTTCTTCGTCGAAACAGTCATACATGCTGGATGAAAAAATATGAGTCGCTTCCACGGCAAGAGGACTGTCCACATAGACCGGAAAATGGTCATGGTTTTTAATCAGTCCCCGGTCTTTGATTTCTCTTAAAAAGTATAGAAGCTCCTGCGTCCTGCCGACGGCAAATGAAGGGATAACAACATTGCCGCCCCTGTCGAAGGTGCGCTGAAGTATCGGTACAAGCTGTGATATGTAATCAATACGCTCACCGTGGCTGCGGTCGCCGTAGGTGGATTCCATAATCACATAGTCGGCATGATGAAGATAGACCGGATCGCGGATGATCGGCTGGTTATTGTTGCCGATATCGCCTGAAAATACAAGGGTTTTGGTTGTATGATTTTCTGTCACGGTCACTTCGATGCTGGCCGAACCCAGTAAATGTCCGGCATCGACAAAGCGTATGCACACGTCCGGAAACGGACGGTAAGTTGTTTCGTAATCGCATGGAATAAAAAGTTTGGCGGCATTTAGAGCATCTGTGGTTGTATACAGCGGGACATACGGTTCGCGGCCTGCACGGCGGCCTTTACGGTTGCGCCACTGGGCTTCAAATTCCTGAATATGCGCGGAGTCTAAAAGCATCACTTCACACAGGCTGCATGTGGCTTTTGAAGCATAAATCGGTCCGGAAAATCCCTGCGCCGTCAGATACGGAAGCCGGCCGGAGTGGTCAATATGTGCATGTGTCAGAAGAACGCAGTCCACATCCGCAGGATTTAACGGAAATTCACAGTTTTCGTAAGTATCCGGTCCCTGTTCCATGCCGTAATCAATTAAAATTTTATGACCGGCGACCCGCAGCAGTGAACAGCTGCCGGTAACCTCGTGGGCAGCTCCTAAAAATTTTAATTTCATAAAATCACCCTCCCCGATATCGTGATACGTTTTTATATGTTATATTATCGCATTTTAATACGTATAATACAAGGGACAATTAGTGAATGTGTATAGAAAATATATAAATAATATAAAAATAATAAGACAAATATATAAAAAAAGTAAATATGCGTGAAAACGGCAGTAAAAGTTTCGACGCAGCCCGCTGGGTAAAAATCACAGATTGGTCACAGAAAAAACATGGATTGTTCGAATTATATTCACAAATTTCCACTAAGATGATACAAGAAACACCATTTCAAAAGGTATATGAATTAAGGAGGTAGACTATGATCGAGGTAAATCAGCTGGTCAAACGCTATGGCAATCATCTGGCGGTCGATCATTTAAGTTTTAAAGTAGGCGAAGGGCAGATTTACGGTTTTCTGGGACCGAATGGTGCCGGAAAATCCACAACGATGAATATTATGACAGGATATCTGGGTGCAACGGAAGGCGAAGTGATCATTAACGGGCACAACATTCTGGAAGAGCCTGAAGCCGCAAAAAGATCCATCGGGTATTTACCGGAGATACCGCCGCTGTATATGGATATGACTGTACAGGAATATTTGAATTTTGCGGCGGAACTTAAAAAAATACCGAAAACACAGAGGGCAGAGCAGATAGAGAAGGCGGCGGAGCTTACAAAGCTTGTGGATATGATGCCGCGGCTCATTAAGAATCTGTCAAAGGGTTATAAGCAGCGTGTGGGACTTGCCCAGGCAATTCTCGGTTTTCCGCCGGTGATTATTCTTGATGAGCCGACAGTAGGCCTTGACCCGAAGCAGATTATAGAAATCAGAGATTTGATTAAAACATTGGGGAAAAAGCATACGGTGATTTTAAGTTCTCATATCCTGCAGGAAGTCAGTGCTGTATGTGATCACGTGATGATTATTTCCCATGGACGGCTTGTGGCCAGTGATACACCGGAGAATTTGGAAAAAATGATGCGGCAGGAGGGCAGCCTTGAGCTGGAAGTTAAGGGAAGCGCTGAAAGTGTACGTGATATCATTGCGACAGTCTGCCGTGCTGAAATAAAGGTCATCTCGGAGGCCAATGGTATTGTTAAATGTGATGTGGAAGTTCTGGAAGCCGGACCGGAGTACAGCGCGCCTGCATCAGAAAAAACGGAAGATGTGCCGACCGCTGTGAATACAGGTGACGTGCCTGAATCAGGAAATCGGAAAGATGTGCCTGCAGCTGTGAATACGGGCGATGCGCCTGAATCGGGAAATCCGGATGCTGCGGATATCAGGGAAAAGCTTTTCTTTGCATTTGCTGACGCAAAAGTGCCGATATTATCTATGAAAGTTACCAGTGTTTCTCTTGAGGAAATCTTCCTTGAACTGACAGCGGACAGTGCAAAGACACCGGATCCGGCAGAGGAAGAAGCTACCGGAGTTTTAGAGTATGAAGATGATTTGGCATCTGATGCGCATATCGCAGACGAGTCTGCCAACGAGTCTGTCAACGATGCAGATGTGCAGGAGGTAAGTAAAGATGAAAGCAATTTATAAGCGCGAATTAAAGTCTTATTTTGATTCAATGACAGGATATGTTTTTATAGCTTTTGTGACAGCATTTATAGGCATTTATTTTCTGGCATACAACATGTATAACGGTTATCCTTATTTTTCACGTGCACTGGGAAGCATTACGATTATTATGCT
>JALEHN010000154.1 GCA_022770525.1 Clostridiales bacterium | reverse complement strand
TCTACTCTGCAACCCTCCATAAAATGAAGAGTAGCCTAATCTAATACTCGGATGGAGGGGGTGCATTTCCTGTATTTAGGGGGTGCAAAAGGGGGTGCAACCGTTGGATTGTATCAAAATGGTGGTTACGATGAATCCATGACTTTGTGGATAATATCCTAACTATTATATGTAGTTCAAATCTTGATTTTTTTAAGGAGTGGGTATTCCTATCTTGTAACTGACGGAATGAAGGAATATGTACTTAAACAAATTCACCATGAGCCATGTGATTATTATCAGTTTGGAAATAAAATAGAATCAGAGATTAATGATTATGGGCGTCTGAAAAAAATCGGAATCCGCATGCCGGAGCTTTTTGAGGTTGATATTAGAAATGAAAGGATTCTGAAAGAATATATCAAAGGAGACACGATTTTTGATTATGTTTTGCGAAATGAGGTAAAGCAGGATTTTATAGAGCAGATGAAAGCAATGTGTGTCTGCCTTTATGCTGCCGGCACGAATATTGATTATTTTCCGACGAATTTTGTCGTGCAGGAAGGTAAGTTATACTATATTGATTACGAGTGCAACGATTATATGGAAGAATGGAATTTTGAAAACTGGGGAATCAAATACTGGTCTCAGACAAAAGAGTTTTTGGAATATTTAAAAAACCTGAATGACACAAAGGCTCATTGACGGTACAATATAAGAAGAGATATTATGGTTAGAGCGAGTTCACTTGGAGGTCAGGTGCTGTGAACTAAAGTTTAGAAATTTTAGTTCACAGCACCTGATACCTTTTGCCACACGTATTTCAAAGAAGGTTAGATGCCGCTTTGCTTTTTACTTTGCTTTTCATAATCTTTTAATGATTCTATAGCTTTTGATGCAAGCGGGATAATAGCAATCATATTAAAAATGGTCATCAGGCCGATACCGATATCTCCAAGATCCCATACAAATGTATAGGCGGCCAGACCGCCGATGAAGAGCATGATCAGAGCTATTATTTTATAAATCGTCTGAGGCATCCAGCGATCTCCGAAAAGATAGGCGACATTGGATCTGGCATAAAAAAGGATGCCGATGAATGTTGAAAAACTGAAAAACCATAAAATAGCAGCAATAAGCAGGATACCGGGTTGACCGAGATGGTACTGCATAGCCGTCTGTAAAAGATCCATGCCTGTAAGACCGGCGGTCATTTCGGCCGGTACAAGCAGCATAATCATTGCGGTACAGCTGCAGATCACAATCGTATCGATAAATACACCGAATGCCTGTAATAAACCTACTTTTGCGGGATGGCTGATATCAGCAGCCGCAGCAGCACACGGTGCGGAACCTGAGCCTGCCTCATTGGAGAATAAACCGCGTTTTGCACCATTCATGATAACGGCACCGATGCCGCCGGCAGCCACCTGGCGGAGGCCGAAGGCTTCTTCAAAAATGCGACCAAAAACTGCAGGCAGCTGACCGGCATTTTTTATAATTATAAACAGTGTGATTATAAAATAAACAGCAGCCATGACAGGTACAATAATATCAAGTACCTTGACCGTGGCATTTTTTCGCAGAACGATGAATGCGGCAATAACAACAAGAACGATCGTTGTGTATATCGGCGGAATATGAAAGGCATTTTCAAAAGCCGATGAAACCGAATTGCCGATCACCTGGCTGATGCCGCACCAGCAGATCAGTGCGGATACTGCAAAGCAGACAGCGATCACACAATGTCTGCGGGCATGCTTCTTTCCGGCAAATAATTGATGTATATAATAAGCAGGACCGCCTCTGTAGCCGCCGTAAAGCGGATCTTTTTCTTTATAAAGCTGCGCCAGTGTTGCCTCGACAAATGCTGTAGATGCACCAAGCAGGGCAATAACCCACATCCAGAAAACAGCACCGGCACCGCCGGCGGATATGGCGGCGACAACACCCACAAGATTGCCCATGCCTACCCGTGTTGCGGTTGAGACAATCAGTGCCTGAATGCCTGAAATGGCGCCTTTTTGTGAAACATGGCGTTTCTCAACGGCAGTTTTTAACATTTCGGGAAATAGTCTGAATGGGAGAAATTTTGTCCGAAACGTAAAATAAATACCGGCAGGAATCAGGATGAGAACAAGCAGTGACAGTCCAAGATAACTGCCGCCCGGCAGCGGAATTGTAATAAGATCTCCCCACAGCAAATTGTATACGGCATTGATGATGGACATTAAAAAGCGGCTGATCGTATGAATAACAGACATTTAAAAAATTCCTTTCATATGTTTTTGTGACGACTTCAGTCATAATTTGTAACTATTTAGAGACAGACAAAAATAGTTACCTTAATTTCAGTATATCTTAAAAAAAACAATCTGTAAAATTGATAGTTGTGATATAATATATCGAAAAAATAGATTTAAGGAGAAGGGTATGGATATTAAAAATCTGATGACGTTTATACATGTTGCGGAGTTGAGCAGTTTTACAAAAGCGGCTGAAAAGCTCGGTTTTTCTCAGTCCACGGTTTCCTTCCAGATTAAGCAGCTTGAAAATGAGCTGCAGTCCCAGCTGTTTGAACGGATCAATCATACAGTTGTGCTGACTGAAAAAGGACGGGAAGTACTTAAATATGCGCATGAGATCAGCAAACTGACGCAGGAGCTTAAAGAAAATATGCAGGACGGGCAGGCCGCAGAGGGACATATACGTCTGGCTATGGCAGATTCGTTATGTGATTCACTTCTAAGTGAAAAATTCGGGGAATTCCGCGAACAGTATCCTAAAATAACTTTAAAGATTATCGCTGCCGGTACGGAAGAGATGTTCAGGCTGCTTAATCATAATGAGGCAGATGTTATTTTGACGCTGGATAATCATATCTACAATACAGAATATGTGATTGCAAAGGAAGAAAAGGTCGGCATACATTTTGTGGCGGGATCGGATTATGTTAAAAATTGTCCGAAGATCAGGACAATGCCTGTGGCTGAACTTGTAAAACATCCATTTATTTTGACAGAAAAGGGTATGAGTTATCGCAGATTGATGGATGAAAAACTGGCTGAAAAGTCTCTGGAAGTTTGTCCTGTTCTTGAAATAGGAAGTACGGATTTAATCTGTAAACTTGTGGCTCAGGGAAACGGGATTTCTTTTTTGCCGGACTATGTCACTGAAAAAGAAGTCAATGCCGGGCATATGGTTTATTTACAGATTGATGATTTTAAAATCGACGTATGGAAGCAGCTTTTGTACCACAGGGACAAATGGGTATCACCGCAGATGGATTCAGTGATTAAGTATTGTATACAAAGAGAGTTTACATGTGACCGCAAAAATGAAAATTCATTGTCCTGATTGAATTGGATTTACAGGTGGCAGGTAAATCCTTTAAAAAGCGCCGGATTCTGAAATGTATGATGTCAGTCAGACAAATCAGAATCCGGCGCAGAGTTTTTAAGAAACTTTATTTGTAACTGTTCAGAGCCAAGCAAAATTTCATAAAACAGACGTAAAATGCTTGCATTTTTAAGACTGTTTTTGAAATTTTATTTGGCGGATACGCCACACCGACGAAATGCGCAGCATTTTGGAGGTTGGCTCTGAATAGTTACCTTTATTTTAATGATTTGTTAATGGTATGTAATCATCAGGAATTGAGATACCAAGGCTTCGGCATATTTCTTCATTATATTTTTTCGTGAAGCTTTGTGCATATTGAACCGGTATTTCCGAAATATCCTTTTCACCGCGAAGTACCTGTGCGGCCATTTCACCTGTGGCGTAACCAAGGTCGTAATAATTAACGGATAATGTCGCTGTACCGCAAATACGGCATGTGTTTTCATCACCTGTGATGACAGGAATATTTGCCGGTATGCAAATGTTGGCAATGATTGCTGCATTTGAAGCGGCCATATTATCTGTCGGGATGTAAATAACGTCACATTGGGAGGCTGCCTTTTCAGCAGAGGAAGCAAGGTCGCCTGAATCCACAAATTTGTAGGAATCACAAGTATAGCCAAGTGACATAAGTTCATCCTTTAGTCCGTCATATTGATATTGTGAATTGGTCTCTGAAGAACAGTAAAGAATACCGATTTTTTGAGCCTCAGGAAACAATTCATGCATCAGATCGGCAAGGGCTTCGGGAGGAACAAGATCTGATGTGCCGGAAATATTTCTTCCGGTCATACCATCAAAATGATCAAGCTGCAGCGCTGCGCCATAGTCGGTAACAGCTGTTCCGAGAACAGGAATCGTTGTTGTGGAAGTTGACGCGATCTGCAGAGCAGTTGTTGAGTCTGCCAGAATCAAGTCAACATTTTTGGAAATCAGTTCATTGGTAATCGTTGTGCATACACTGTAATCACCGTTGGCATTCTGATCTTCGAAGCTGATCTGATCACCGAACTGATCCGTCAGTGCGGCTTTAAATCCATTTGCGGCTTCTTCTAAAGATTCATGCTGCGCAAACTGGCAAATACCGACAGTGAATGAAGGCTGACTTTTTTTGCAGGCAGTGACTGATGCCGGCACGATACATAAAATAACAGCGATGACGATGACACAGATGGGTAAACGTTTTTTCATAAAATGTACACCCTCTTTTATATAGTTTTTCAATATGAATCACAGGTTACCACAGTTTTATTTGGCGGAAACGCCATGCCGGCAAAACCCGGATAATTACATTATATGGCATCATAAAATATTTGTAAAATAGATAAAAACGATAATATAAATCGAAAAAATAGATAAATAAAAGCCTGTGATCGATATGCATATAACGCAGCGCAATAGCTTTTGAACAGCTTATATGATTCGGAGATAGCAAATAAGCTTGCGAAGGACGGAAAATTATGGTATATTAGTCGTTGGTTTGAAAACAAACAATTTAAATATGAATATAAGAATTCGGAAAAGGAAGAACAATGGAAAAACGACAGAACGGGCAGTTTGTAAACAGGGATGCGGCAAGTCCATTTGAAAAGAAAATGGCGGCTCAACTGGATAATCCGATTGAATCGGTGTTAAGAGGCGGTCAATTTAAAAAATTAGTGGAAAATCAGCTTTCAGGTGTCAAAGAAAAGTATGGTTTAAAAAGAATTGAGATGGAAATCCTGTATTTCCTGACACAAAGCGGTATGCATAATACGGCAAAAGATATTTGCCGATATCTGAATATGAATAAGGGTCATATTTCCCAGGCTGTTGAGAATCTTTCTGAAATGGGCTATCTGTGTGCGTCTACGGATAAGGCTGACAGGAGATATGTCCATTATATAGTGACTGAGCGGGCGAAAGCCGTCTGTGAGGAAACGACGCAGGCATGGAATAAGATGAGCCGCAGGATTATTGCGGATATACCGGAAGAAAAACTCTACGTTTTCAGAGAAGTTGCGGTAAAAATTGTTGAAAACATGAATGAGATGCTCAATGAACAATAGTTTACAGCGCCAAATAAAATTTTAAAAACAGTCTTAAAAATGCGAGTATTTTACGTCTGTTTTATGAAATTTTGCTTGGTTCTGAACAGTTAAAAAAATATAAATTCTATTGACATTGTGTTATTGTATGTTATAATAGTTTAAAAGTAAACAGTTTAATGGCGGACAAATGAGCATAACATTAAAGTTCCATTGAAACGGAACTTTTTTTAAAAACACAGATTAGCACTCAATTAAATAGAGTGCTAACACAATAAGGATGGAGGTACTTATCATGCAGGATGAAAAGAATAACAAGATGAATATTTCTTCAAGTGAAGTAACAATGCTGTCAAATGAATTGACATACAGGAAGTATTTGTTAAACAAGGACAATATGCCAAACAGGGATAATGTACGGAAGTTCTTTCAGAAACTGACAAAACCTGAATATATAGCATTGCATATTATTAAAGAAACGGAGGAAAAGGCGGATATTTATTCAGGAAAGACATATCTTAAGGAACTTTCTGAAAAAATGCAGCTGCCTATCCGTCAGATTTCAAAAATGGTCGCTGCGTTGCGGGACAGAGGTCTTTTGACATGGGCACATGACGGCGATGGCAGCGAGGGAACATATGTAACCATTACAGAATCGGGTAAAAAATTACTGGCAGAAGAGGAAGCTGTATTAAAAAGTTATTATGGAAAAGTGATTGAGAAATTCGGAAAGGAAAATATGATACAGCTGCTTCAGCTGATGAAACAGCTTGAGACAGTGATGAGCGGAGAACTGGAAGAAATGATGATTGCATCCGGTGAGATCAGAGAAGATGAAGAAGGGAGCGCTGTTTATGAATAATGCCATTGCTTTATATGCAAAAAAACAGAGTGAAATATGCGTTAAGAATGATTCTATTTCTCCAAGACTTTATGAAGAATACGGTGTTAATCTCGGATTAAGAGATGAAAAAGGCAAAGGCGTCCTTACCGGCCTGACAAAAATCTCAAAAATCATTTCATCAAAAATCATCAATGGTGAAACGGTGCCATGCGAAGGTGAACTCTGGTACAGGGGCTATCCGGTGGAAAAACTGATTGGAAGTCTCGGCAGTCAGGAAATGGGATTTGAAAAGATCGCATATCTTCTTCTGATGGGTGAACTGCCGCAGGAAGAGGCGTATCAGACATTTTTTGATGTCATCGGGCAAAGCCGGAGCCTGCCGACGAACTTCACGAGAGATGTGATTATGAAAGCACCGAGTGCCGATATTATGAATACAATGACAAAAAGTATTCTGACGTTGGCTTCTTATGACGACCATGTGGCGGACACTTCGGTGGCCAACAGCCTTAGACAGTGTATTCAGCTGATCAGTGAATTTCCGATTCTTGCCGTGTATGCTTATCATGCCTATAATCACTATGAAAATCAGGAAAGTATGTATATCCATCGTCCGGATCCGTCATTATCCACGGCAGAAAATATTCTGATGATGCTGCGTCCGGATAAAAAATATACGAAAGTTGAGGCAAAAACGCTGGATACGGCACTGATTCTTCATATGGAACACGGCGGCGGCAACAATTCAACGTTCACAACCCGTGTTGTCACATCTTCCGGTTCGGATACATATTCAACGATCGCGGCGGCAATGTCATCGCTTAAAGGACCAAAACATGGCGGTGCCAATATCAAAGTGATGGAAATGATGTCTGATATTCGAAATCATGTGAAGGATTATAGTGATAAAGAGGAAGTGGAGGCATATCTGTCAAAAATTCTTGAAGGAGAGGCATTTGACGGAAAGAAATTGATTTATGGTATGGGACATGCGGTATATACATTGTCGGACCCGAGAGAGCGTGTGTTTAAGCAGTATGTGGAAGCGCTTGCAGCAGAAAAAGGAAGAGAACATGATCTTTTGCTTTACCGGAATATTGAAGAAATAGCACCGAAGCTTATTGCAAAGAAGCGCCATATTTTAAAGGGTGTCAGTCCGAATGTTGATTTTTACAGTGGTTTTGTCTATGATATGCTTGGTATTCCCAAGGAACTTTATACAGCGATGTTTTCTGTGGCAAGAATTGTCGGCTGGAGTGCGCATCGAATCGAAGAGCTGGCATGTACGGACAAAATCATCAGACCCGCATATATGAGTGTGATGGAAGAAGCGGAAATAAATTAATACAGAAAAAAGAACAGGTCTTTGTGTGATAGGACAACAGAGACTGTTCTTTTTTTATTGCGAAAGTTTGATGTTTTTGAATGATTCTATAAATCATAGTTCTATAGATCATAGTTCTATAGATCAGCTGACGGAGCTTTGAAAATTGCCGCATAGGCCGACGGTGTTATTCCTTCGATTTTCTTAAACTGTCTTGAAAAATAGTGGATTGACGAATAACCAAGGTAGTCAGATATTTGCGTAAAATTCAATTGATTTTCACGAATCAGCTGTTTAGCAAACTCTATTTTCATCTGGGAGAAAAATTCAATAATTCCGCACTGATTTTCTTTTTGAAATAATTTTTGAAGCTGTGATCTGCTGATCAGATTATCTGTACATATTTCGTCAATGGTCAGCGGTTCCCGGATGTGTGATTCGAGGTAACGTAAAATTTTATTGTATAAAATTGAGTCGCTGTTGATGTTGGATAGTGGTGAAATATATGGCTGAGTGATGTGTCTGCGGATAATATACAGAAGAAACTCTTCAAGATAGATACGTAGAAGTTGTTTGGAACCAAAAAAATCGTCTGTACGTTTTTCCATTTTATGTATATTCGGATTATCAAGGGGTGTTGCAACGCACTTTCTTGCTTCCTCAATGATCATCACAAGAAGATTGCGCTCCTGTTCCGAAATGTTTAAAATTTTGTCTTCGAAAAATTTTATAGCCGGAGAACGGCACTCAAATAAAATACTGATAATACTGGCGTCTTTTTTACCGCAGGTTTGTATACTGCGTGACGCTTTGGGCTTGAAAAAAACAATTTGCCCTTTTTTTACCAAATGTTGCGAGGCTTTGACAGTTACTGTCAGTTCGCCTTTATCAACATATTGAAATTCCCAAAAATTATTATCTCCTCCGGGGTAAATAAAATCTTTAACAGATTCAAAATAGTGGATAGAAATAATTTTGGAAATGTGGATTTCTTTAGTGCTAAGAATATTTTGCTGCAGCATATCGAACAATTCCTTTAAAAGTAGTGTTTTTACGAGTTCATAAGCTTATTATATAGCATAGTGCATAAAAAAGCTATATTAAAAATAAAAAAATTGGAAGAAAAATAGAAGAAAAATAGAAGAAAAATCGGGAAATTATGATAAGACATACAACAACAATTAAATTTAATAAACAAGAAGAGGTTGTGACAAAATCCGTGACAAATTAGGTAAGAAAATGGTCGTTTTCCGTGGACAATTCTTGCATAAGCACATATTATTTAGTATAATTCAGCGTTATTATTTTGCACTAAAAACAATAAAAAAATAGCGTATTTACAAGGTTTTCATCATTTCCCTTATAAATACGCTAGTGCGGGAGATGGGACTTGAACCCACACGTCTATACAGACACAAGATCCTTAGTCTTGCCTGTCTGCCAATTCCAGCACTCCCGCTTGACGAGTATTATAATATCACAGGAATTGCGTTCTGTCAACAATAAATTTAAATTTTTTTAAAAAAATATACAGTTCATAAAATTGACTCTATTTTGGGCAGTTGGATTGCCGGTATAACCCGCATCAAATAACCTTTTGGATTGTTGGAATGAAAATGAAAGGGTACATACACAGACAGGTCATTTCGGTACCAAAATGACCTGTCTGTGTACCAATGTCAGTTAGTTAAGCTATCGAGCTAGACTCTGAATAGGGGTCTAACTCAAATTTAAAAAAAATACTGTAAGGGGTTGACACAGAGTTCAAAATGTGCGGCCGCTCTCGCTATGGATCTATTACGAGAAGT
>JALEHN010000127.1 GCA_022770525.1 Clostridiales bacterium | reverse complement strand
AAAATCTGCAATAGCTACGACATTATCCGCGGCAGTATCAAACTGGCGGAAAACAGAGATCAGAATAGTTCTGTGACATCATTTGTCAGAAGATGCTACAATGTATTCCTTGACAGAGAGCCGGATGTAGAGGGTCTTAATGCCTGGACGGGAAAGATTCTTGCGGATAAAGAACAGGCTCGAAAAGTGCCTTATGGCTTTGTATTTTCAAAAGAGATGGAGAAAAAGAATTTAACAGCGGAACAGTTTGTCATTATGCTTTATAAAGGTATTATGGACAGAGAACCTGATGACATCGGTCTGGAGGAGTGGGTTTACCAGCTGGAACATGGAACATCCAAAGCTGAAGTATACAATGGCTTTACATATTCTAAAGAATTCACTGAATTGCTTGCAAAATACGGGCTTTAATTATATTATAGTGGTATCATTTTATTAAAAAGTTTGTCAGTAAAGAATGGGAGAAGAACAGATTGATTAGAATATTTAGTAAATTACAAAGATCTATAGTGTTTTTGTTGAAAATGATGCTGTACCTGTGGATACTGGCAAGCTTTTTTCTGATTATGGGTATTGAAAACTGGCCGCTGCTGCGTATAAACCGTACATCAGCCACAACGCTGCTGATTTTCGTCGTTGTCGGTCTTGGTATGACTGCCGCTTACGGCAGATATGACATCGGAAAAAGAAAAAGCAAGCCGATTATTTCTTCGCTAGCACTGGCGACCGCGATTACGGATATTGTTACAGAGCTGCAGCTGTCAATTATGAATACAAACGTGGCCAACGGCCTTAAGTTTAATCTGGCCAATATCGGTCTTCTTGTGATTGTTTTTATCGTGCAGATGACCGGAATCATCATTTTTGTCTATGGCGGCAACTGGCTTTATTTTAAAATAAACAAGCCGGAGAAATGCTGCATTGTAACGTCATCAAAGAAGAGTTTCCTTGAAATTGTTAAGGCTGTCGGAAATTTTAAAAAGCAGTATGACATAGCCTATGTCCGGGATTATCGGGAAAAAGACTTAAAAAAAGTCATGTTAAAATGCGATACTGTGTTTATCTACGATGTACCGACAAGTGAGCGGACAGAAATCGTAGAGTTTTGTTACCGGAATCTGATCAATATTTATTTTAATCCTGAAATCGCGGATATTGTGGAAATCAATTCAAAATATGTGATTCTGGATGACGTATCTCTCATTTCCGCACCGGTGAAAGAATTGTCTTTTGAGCAGCGGGTCATAAAGCGGACGATGGATATCGTTTTATCGCTGCTGGCGCTGGTCATCACTTCACCGGTATTGCTGGCCTGTGCCATCGCCATTAAAATATGTGACGGCGGCAAGGTTATTTTTAAACAGCAGAGAGCCACAAAGGATGGCCGGATATTTGCTGTTTATAAGTTCAGGACGATGAAGGAAGATGCCGCCGTTTATTCGGCGACAGATGATGATGACAGAATTACTTCGGTTGGAAAAGTGCTCAGAAAATACAGACTTGACGAACTTCCTCAGATGCTAAATATTCTCAAAGGCGAAATGAGCATCGTGGGTCCGAGGCCGGAGATGCTTCGAAATATTTACATTTATACAAAAGAATATCCGGAATTTGAATATCGGTTAAGAGTGAAGGCGGGATTGACAGGCTATGCGCAGATTGCCGGAAAGTACAATACGACACCGAAATATAAATTGATTCTGGATCTGATGTATATCGAAAACTATTCAATTATTAAAGACTTTAAGCTGATTTTGCAGACATTGATTGTATTTTTTAAATCAGACAGTACAGAAGGCTTTGCAAAGAAACTGGATGAGGATATTGAAAAATATCAGTCAAGGATGGACATCCGGCTTTAAATGAATAACAGAAATATAGTAACTGCTGATACGTCAGCGAAATGAGGGGCTTTATGCAGGAACAAATTGTGACAGGCAGTATCGTAACCTACAATAATGGGAAAATGATAGAAAGATGTATAGCTTCTATTTTAGAGCAGACAAAAGGCTGCAGATTCCGTCTGTACGTTTATGACAACTGTTCATCAGACGATACGGTATCAAAAATCAGAAGCGGATTCCCTCAGGTGAAGGTAATCGAGGGGAAGGCTAACAAAGGCTTTGGTTATGGGCATAATCAGGTGATTAAACGGGTGAAGTCACAGTATCACGCAGTGATTAATCCGGATATTTTTCTGGATACAGATGTGATCACACAGATGGCAGAATACATGGACAAACATCCGGAAATCGGCATATTGATGCCAAAGGTATTAAATCCTGACGGCACAGAGCAGCACCTGCCAAAGCGGCAGCCGAATTTTAAGTATGTCATTTTAAGTAAGTTTAAAAAATACAGGTATTACAGAGATGAATATACCCGTGCCGGTGAAGACATATGTGCGCCGGTGAAATGCGAGAATATATCCGGCAGCTTTTTTGTTGCAGATACGGCGGCATTAAAACAGCTTCATGGCTTTGATGAGCGGTATTTTATGTATTTTGAAGATGCGGATTTGGGGAAACGAATGGCAGGGATCAAAGAAATTGTTTATCATCCGGACTATTATGTTTACCATGAGTGGAAGCGGGATAATACAAAAAGCTTTAAAGGAATCAGGATTTTCCTGACTTCTATGGTTAAATATATATTGAAGTGGAAAACATTTTAAAATAAGATAACAATGTAATTAAAGAATACTGCCCGGAATCCGGGCAGCCATTTTATATACAGAACAAAGGACGATTCAGGTGCAGAGTGTATGGTAGATATTTTATTGGCAGTTTATAACGGCGAAAAGTATTTGGAGGAGCAATTGGAATCTATTGCGGCACAGACATATCAAAGCTGGCGGCTTGTCATCCGTGATGACGGTTCATCGGATCACAGCATGGCGATTGCTCACGCCTTTCAGAAAAAATATCCGGAAAAAAAGATTGAGATTTATGTGAATGAAGTGCCGACAAAAAGCGCAAAAGGCAATTTTATGCGTCTTTTGGATGATGCTGTTTCCGAATATGTGATGTTCTGTGATCAGGACGATGTATGGCTTCCCGAAAAGATTGAAAAAACATTGAAAGCCATGCGGCACTGTGAAAAAAAGACCGGTACAAAAGATGTGCCGGTTCTGGTACACGGCGATCTGTATGTCGTTGATGAAAATCTTCAAATCATATCGGATTCCATGTTTCGGTATCAGAAACTGCCAAAGACAACAGCTGTCAATCAGCTGCTAATCCAAAATTCGGTGACCGGATGTACGGTGATGATTAATAAAAAACTTCAGGATATGTTAAAAAGAGCGTCGGACACAAAAGATATGGTCATGCACGACTACTGGGCGGCGCTGATTGCATCAGTATTCGGAAAAATCGTATTTATGAAACAGCCGCTGATCAAGTACCGGCAGCATGGAGATAATTCTGTCGGAGCGATGAATGCTTCGGGGATCAGATATATGTATAGCCGTTTTAAAGCGGGAAAAACTCAATTTCGAAACCGCATGGACGATACGATGCGGCAGGCGGGGGCTTTTTGCGGGATATATGCTGTTGAATTACAGGAAAATCCACATAAAAAACTCATTGAAAATTATGCAAAACTCATAAAATCCTTAAAAGTTCATAAAATTATGTTTTGTCTGTCGAATAAAGTAATGAAATATGGTATAATAAGAAAGATTATGCAGTTTGTTTGGAGCTGAGGTTTAGGTATGAGTTTACAGCAGAAAGTACTGGCAGGCTCAGAAAAGATAAAGCCTGTATTAAAAAAGATTGTTCCCCGGAAAATTTTAAGCGGTGTTAAAAATAAGATGCTGGATCATCAGCTGAAAGCGATGATTACAAAAGGAAAGGCGCCTTTTGACCGGAAGGCCTATCCTGACGGTATTAACCTGATCGGTCTTGTCCGCGCCGAGATGGGACTGGGGCAGAGCTGCCGTTTACTGGCGGCCATGATTGAACATACAAAATATCCGCTGTCATTATATGACTTTAAGTTGGGAAGTAAGCTTCTGCGTTCGGAGGATCACTCTTATGACCGCAAGATTTCACAGGAATTAAAGTACAATGTGAATCTAATCCATATCAATCCGGATGAGATGAAGCTTTTATATACAAGGTTAAATCCCGAAGAATGGGATAAGCGTTATAATATTGCATTCTGGCTGTGGGAGCTGGAGGAGATCCCGGAAAGCTGGAAACAATATTTTCCGTTGCTTGACGAGATATGGACGCCTTCTGAGTTTATAAGCAGAAGCCTCCGTAAAGTGACAGACATTCCTGTCAGAACCATTCCATATTGCGTCAAAGCACCTGTCAAAGATAAATATTCAAGAAGTTATTTTGGACTTCCGGAAGATCAGTTTCTGTTTCTGGCGATGTATGATTCAAACAGTACCAGAGAACGGAAAAATCCGATGGGAGTTATTCGTGCGTTTAAAAATGCTTTTAAACCGGAAGACACAAAGGTGGGCCTTGTATTAAAAGTGAATAATGCGCGGGAAGAGGATATGAAGCTGCTTCATCAGATGATGGAGGGGTATCCGAATGTTTATTATATCACGGAAACGATGAGTAAGGTCCAGGTAAACAGCCTGATTAAAACGGCTGACGTGTTTGTTTCGCTGCACAGAGCGGAAGGATTTGGCCTTGTGATGGCGGAGGCGATGCTTAACGGCACGCCGGTCATAGCGACAAACTGGTCTTCCAATACAGAGTTTATGGATGAAGATATTGCCTGTATGGTAGATTATGATTTTATAAAGCTGGAGAAAGACTGTCCGCCGTATAAGGCAGGAGCAGTGTGGGCTGATCCGAACACAGAGACGGCAGCCGCATATATGCGTAAACTTTATGATGATCCGGATTTTTATCATCAAAAAGCAGAAGCGGCAAAAACGTCCATCAGACAGAAGCTCAGTATGGAGCAGGCCGTGACGCTCATTGAAAAACGTATGGAGGAAATCTATGATTAAGCATTTTAAGGAACTTTATGATTATCGTCAGATGATTTTCAGTCTTGTCAAAAAAGAACTGCGGGGCCGCTATAAAGGCTCGGTACTGGGGTTTCTGTGGACATTTATCAATCCGCTGCTGCAGCTTTTGGTTTATACTTTTGTATTTTCAATCATTATGCCCAACAATATTGAAAAGTTTTATTTGTATCTGTTTGTAGGGCTGATTCCGTGGCTGTTTTTCAGCGGTTCCATGACCGGCGGCGCGGCATGTATTGTGAATCAGAAAGATATGGTCAAGAAAATCTATTTTCCGAGAGAGGTCATGCCTGTATCTTATGTAGCCAGCGGGTTTGTCAATATGCTGTTTTGCTTTATTGTTATATTTGCCGTTGTCATCGTGTCCGGCGTCGGTGTGAATCCGGTCGCTCTGCTTTGCCTTCCGATCATTATGGCTGTTGAATTTGTCATGGCGCTGGGCGGTGCGATGCTGACTTCGGCGCTTACAGTCTATTTCAGAGATCTGGAATATATTCTGGGGATTCTCATGATGGCGTGGATGTATTTTACACCGGTCGTTTATTCCATGGAAATGGTGCCGGAAAGGCTGCGTCCTTTATTTAATCTGAATCCGATGACACCGGTCATCAATGCTTATCGTGATGTTCTTTATTATAAACAGATACCACACCTTTCGACGCTTCTTCAGGGGCTGATACTCGGTGTCATTGTGCTGATTATCGGCAGTATCTCTTTTAATAAGCTTCAGAAAGGATTTGCGGAGGAACTGTAATGATAGATAAAAATAATGCCATAGAAGTCCGCGATGTGACGAAGAAATTTAAAGTTTATCTGGACAAGGGCGGGCAGCTTAAAGAAAGATTGTTGTTTAAAAACAGGAACCGCTATGAAGAGCGGTGGGTATTAAACGGCATCAGCTTCAGTGTTAAAAAGGGTGAGGCCATTGGCCTGATCGGCCACAACGGATGCGGCAAAAGTACGACACTGAAGCTTCTGACACGTATCATGTATCCGGATTCAGGTACGATAGAAATGAGCGGCCGGGTCTCAAGCCTTATTGAGCTTGGTGCCGGTTTTCATCCGGATATGAGCGGCCGTGAAAATATTTATACAAATGCGGCTATTTTCGGACTGACAAAAAAGGAAATTGATGAACGTCTGCCGGAAATTATCGAGTTTTCGGAGATGGAGCCGTTTTTAGATAATCCGGTGCGTACATACTCTTCAGGTATGTATATGAGACTGGCTTTTTCTGTGGCGATCAATGTCAATGCGGATATTTTGCTCATCGACGAAATCCTTGCTGTGGGTGATGTGAATTTTCAGGCGAAATGCTTTAATAAACTGAGAGAGATTAAGGCACAGGGAACGACGATCGTCATCGTATCTCATTCCATGGGCCAGATTGAGCAGATCTGTGACAGATCCATATGGATTCATGACGGCAAGATCAAAGCTGAAGGAAAGCCGAGAGACGTGCATCCGCAGTATCTGGATTTTATGGGTCAGAAGCGTCAGGAAATAGCTGAAAAGGAAAACCAGTCTAAGGAAGCTGTTAAAAATAAGGACGCTGTACAAAATAAAGACAATCAGAAAACGGAGAACCGGGAAGCGGCAGACGGCGATGACAAAGCTGCGCAGGCACAAAAAGAAGCCGAACAGAATAAGCGCTGGGGAAACGGCAGAGCCCGCATACTTTCCGTGACGATGAGAGACAAAGACGGTAAAGACAAAAAAGTATTCGGAACAGGCGACCAGGCAGAAATTGTCATGAAATATAAGGTTAAAAAAGATGTGATCGATGCCGTATTTGGCATCGGAATCTTCAGAAGTGACGGTCTGCAGTGCTATGGCACAAATACAAGAATCGAGCAGTTCGATAAGTTTGATCTGAAGAAAGACGGCGAAGTCAAAGTGATGATTGAAAAGCTGAATCTTCTGCCGGGGCAGTATACACTGGATATTGCCATAGAGTCTGATGACGCGACACCGGTGGATTATTTTAAAGAAGCTTATAAGTTCGAAGTATTCTCCGGTATCGGCGATGTGGGCGTTGTGCGTCTCGATCATCGATGGGAGGTATAATAAAGTGATGGAAAATGGAAAAAACAAACTGTCAGAAAAAATTTTTAACAGACTTTTTGGAGCGGAAATAGAGGCAAAGGCAAAAGAAATTGCTGCGGCAGAGGCTCAGAGAATTGCTGATGAAAGACGGTATGACGCAAGGCTTCTGCAGGTTGAGGAAAACTTAAGGAGTCATAACAAATATATTGAAGAGCAGAAAAATAAATCTTCAGGATGTTCAGAAATTGATTATTTTGATTTTGAGAATTATTTCAGAGGCCCGAGAGAAGTTGTCAAACAGTGGCAGCAGGGATACTTAAAGTATTTTCAGGGAAAGAAAAATGTTCTGGATATCGGATGCGGCAGAGGCGAGTTTCTGGAAGTGCTCACCGATGCCGGTGTAGATGCCACGGGCGTGGATCTGTATGACAAATTTGTGGATTATTGTCAGGGACTGGGGCTTAAAACTGTTTTGGCTGACGGTATTGCCTATCTTGGCGCTCAGGAAAAAGTCGGCGGCATTTTTGCGTCTCAGCTGATTGAGCATCTGGACACTGATAAAATGATTGAGTTTTGCAGACTGGCTTATCAGAAGCTTGAAGATGACTGCTATCTGATTCTGGAAACACCAAATCCAAGCTGTCTGGCAATATTTACCCATGCGTTTTATATTGACCCGTCACACAATAAACCGATTCATCCGCTGACGGTCAAATATATTCTGGAGCGTGCGGGATATCGGGAGATTCAGATCGTTTATACAGAGACAAGCCGCCTGTCAGACGGTCTTCCGATGCTTTCGGGCAGCGGTATCGACAACCTGGAAGAATTCAATAAAGCATTGAAAGAGTTAAATGATGTTTTATACGGCAGTCAGGATTATGCGATTATTGCTAAAAAATAAAAAGTTAGAATGATGCAATGGTTGCTAAAAAATAAAAAATTGGGATTATACAGTTAATGCTAAAATATAAAAGCAGGGCTTTGTGTAAAAGTCAGGGCTTTTCGCAAAGTGAATGAAGAAAGTATAGAGAGGAAAAATTATGGATCAGCAGATTAAATCCATTGATGTTGAAGCAATCATGGAAGAGATTCGTCAGCGCATTAAAGAGCGGGGCGAGACAGAAGAAGTGCTTGGTTTTGATGAAACAACAGTTGATAAAGAGTGCATGGGCGGTGTGCTTGGAAGTGTCCGTTATAATGAAAACGAGCTTCATCACTACCTTTCCTGTGCAAATGAAGAACATAACATTGCCTATTATCAGATGATACCAAAGGGCGGCCTGAAATCATTTATAAAAAGGTCGATCAGGAAACTTATTTCTTTTATCATCATTCCGCTGCGGGACGGTCAGAACCGTTACAATGCCTATACAGTACAGACAATGATGCAGCTGGAGGCATATACGCTGGAACAGAATGAAAGACTTAAAAAACAGGAAGAAGATATTGAGAAGTTGTCTCAGAGACTTCAGACTTTGGAAAAAGCATATGAAGATTTGAAGGCATCAGTGAAATAACGGGGAAAATATATGAAGCCAAGAGTATGTTTTGTTGTACAAAGATACGGCCTTGAGGTCAATGGCGGCGCTGAACTGCACTGCAGACAGATTGCACAGCATTTAAAGCCATATTGTGACATCGAGGTTCTGACAACAAAAGCCATAGATTATATGACATGGCAGGATGAATATAAAAATGATGAAGAGGATATCGAAGGGATTAAGGTGCGCCGGTTTAGCGTGAGTCATCCGCGGTGCGTTGAAACTTTTAACCGGGTCAATCAGCACTTCAATGAAAGTGTACATTTTTCATGGAAAAATCAGCAGCTCTGGATTGATGAGCAGGGTCCTTATGTGCCTGCGCTGACAGATTATATAGGCAGACATAAGGATGATTATGATGTGTTCGTCTTCTTTACTTATCTGTATTATACGACGGTGATGGGTGTACCGGTTGTCAATGATAAAGCCATTGTTGTACCGGATGCTCATGATGAGCCATTTTTGAGAATGAAAATATTTGAGCGCGTTTTCAGAACACCGAAGGCATTGTTTTTTAATACCTATGATGAAATGCGCCTTGTTCATAAAAAGTATTACAATCATTATATTAAATATGAAATCGGCGGCGCGGGTGTTGATGTGCCGTCAGATGTTGACAGCAGGCGTTTTAAGGAAAAGTATGGTATTGACCGGTATATCATCTATGTCGGAAGAATTGATGAAGGAAAGAACTGTCCGCAGTTGTTCCGGGATTTTATAGACTTTAAAGAGAAACATCCGTCGGATTTAAAGCTTGTGCTGATGGGGAAAGAAGTTGTTCCCGTACCAGAGCATCCGGATATCTTATCCCTTGGCTTTGTCAGTGAGCAGGATAAATTTGACGGAATCGCAGGGGCAAAGCTGCTTGTACTGCCGTCAAGATTTGAGAGTCTGTCCATCGTTGTACTGGAAGCGTTTTCATTGAATGTGCCGGTACTTGTCAACGGCGAATGCGAGGTTTTGAAGGCACACTGCGTCAACAGCAATGCCGGTTTATACTACTGCGGTTCGGAAGAATTTGAGCAGATGCTTCATGATATGCTGGCAGATGAGCAGATACTGATGCAGTTGGGTGAAAACGGACACCGGTATGTTGAGGATAACTATCAGTGGTCTGTCGTTATATCAAAACTTTATGGATTGATCCGGTATGTTATGGAACAAAATGTTATGGATTAAAATGCCATGAATCAAAAGGTTATAGAGCAAATTGTGGATGAACATAACGTGACCGAAAATGATGTTATTGAAAATGATGTGACTTAAAATATGGAGATAATTAAATGAGAATTATACAAATGCTGCCGGTGCTGGCATTTGGAGATGCCATCGGCAACGACACGCTGACTTTAGATGATACATTGAGAAATAACGGATATGAAACGGCAATTTATGCGGAATTTGTCGATGAACGTCTTGGGAAAGCGGCAGAGACAATCGATAAATATATCCCTTCGGCAGATGATATTATTTTATTCCATCTGTCCACAGGCGCGGATATGAATTATAAAATATCAGAGTATCCGGGGAAAATTATGATTATGTATCACAATATCACACCGGGATATTTCTTTGAAAGATACGACCCGCGATCGACTGAGGTGTGTAACAGCGGAAGACGCGCGGCGAAGTATCTCAGAAAAAAGGCATTGTTTTGTTTTGCGGACTCAGAGTTCAATAAACAGGAATTAATTGAGATGGGCTATGACTGTCCGATCGAAGTGCTGCCGATATTGATCGCGTTTGATGATTATAAGAAAAAGCCAAATGAAAAAGTAACGGCACAATATGATGACGGTTATGTCAATATTGTTTTTACAGGCAGAGTGGCGCCGAATAAAAAGCATGAAGATTTGATTGCTGCTTTTTATTATTACAAAAAGTATATTAATCCGAAATCAAGACTGCTCCTTGTGGGCCGCAATGATTTTTATCCTGAATATTACGCAAGACTGCGCAAATATGTGGAACGGTTAGGTGTCTCGGATGTTATATTTACCGGTCAGGTGAAGTTTAATGATATTCTGGCTTATTATAAGGCGGCGGATGTATTTTTGTGTCTCAGTGAACATGAAGGATTTTGTGTGCCCCTTGTGGAGTCTATGATGTTTGATGTGCCGGTGATTGCTTATGACAGCTGCGCGGTCGGGGAAACACTGGGCGGCAGCGGATTTTTGCTGCAGGATAAGAAGCCGGAAATTGTGGCAGAGGCGATTCATCAGGTGATGACAGATCAGTCACTGCGGGAGCAGATGATTGAAGAACAGAGAAAGCGACTTTGCTATTTTGAGCATGACAGAATTAAAGCACAGTTTCTTAAAGCAATGAAGGCATTTATAGACAATCAGAAGTAGTGCTGCCAAAAATCCGGCGGCGCATAAGTCAGAAAGAAATCGGGACTAAAAATAGATGCCGTCACAAAAGGAATATTTAATCGGGATTTAAAATAGATGCCATCAAAGGGGATATTTAAATGAAGAAGATAGGTTTTGTCATACCGTGGCACGGACCAAAAATTCCGGGCGGTGCGGAAATGGCTCTGCGGGAAGTGTCTGA
>JALEHN010000078.1 GCA_022770525.1 Clostridiales bacterium | reverse complement strand
AGAAAGGCCATTGAAGCCGGTGTGGATATTGATATGATGTCGCCTTCGTACATTAAAAATCTGAGAGCTCTTGTGGAGGAAGGCACGGTATCTGAAGAACTTATTGATGAAGCTGTATGGCGGATTTTAAAGCTTAAAAATCAGCTGGGACTGTTTGAAAATCCGTATGGCGGCGCTGATGAAGCAAAAGAAAAGGAAATCATCCTGTGCAAAGAGCATCGTGACGCCGCAAGAAAACTTGCTGCAGATTCATGTGTTCTTTTAAAGAATAACGGTATTTTACCGCTGCAGTCTGATGTAAAGAAAATAGCAGTGATCGGTCCGTATGCTGACAATCATGATCTTCTTGGTATATGGGCAGTTCATGGAGATGCGAAGGATTCTGTTACGGTCAGACAGGGTATTGAAAATATGATCAAAGCGATGAAGCTTGATACAGAGATTTCTTCAGTCAAAGGCAGTAAATTTGTCCGTGATGCATCAAATATCCAGTGCTTTGGCAGCAGCTTTGAGATGGAGGATGAGAGCGGCTTTGATGAGGCGGCGCTTTTAAACGAAGCAAAGGAAGCAGCAAAGGAAGCCGATGTTGTGATTCTTGCAGTCGGTGAACATTTCCTCCAAAGCGGTGAGGGCGGAAGCCGCGGGGATATTATGCTTCCGGATTGTCAGAGAGAACTGGTTAAAGCCGTTTGTGAGGCAGGCAAACCGGTCGTTACACTCCTTTTTGGCGGCAGACCGATGGATGTCCGCGACCTGAATGAAAAATCCGATGCATTGATGATGTGCTGGTTCCCCGGTACAGAAGGCGGTAATGCCATTGCGGATCTGATTTTTGGCAAAGTCAATCCTTCGGCAAAATTGACCATGAGTTTTCCGTATTGTGTCGGTCAGGTTCCTGTGTATTATAATGCTTATCATACAGGGCGCCCGTACAGACCGGAATTTAATCAGACAAGATTTGGCTCAAAATATACGGATATACCAAATGATCCGCTGTTCCCGTTTGGTTATGGATTGTCATATACGAGCTTTGAGTACAGTGATTTTGAATTATCCGCGGATTCAATGACATCCGGCGAAACGATGATGGCTTCATGTGTTGTTAAAAATACAGGGAATCTTACAGGTAAGGAAGTTGTTCAGTTTTATATTCAGGATAAGGTGGGCAGTGTTGTACGTCCGGTCAAGGAACTGAAAGGATTTAAGAAAATAAGCCTTCAGGCAGGCGAAGAAAAACGGGTAACCTTTGAAATTACAGAGGATATGCTGAAGTTTTATACAGCACAGGATAAGTTTGAGGCTGAAAAAGGTGCATTTGTGGCATATATCGGTAAAAACTCAAAGGAATGTCTTGAAAAAGAGTTTCATTTTAACTGATATTTTTCGGAAAAACCAATAAAATTTTCGGGTAAATTAAAAATCAGGTTAAACAAATATAGGCATGGGATTAGATATTTGATATAATATATGAAAGAAATAAGCTGGCGATTAATGAAAGGAGCTTTTTATGGGTATATATATCAATAGTATAACTGCTTATACCTTATACAAAAGTGAAACAACGAAGCCCTATTTTATAGATAAAACAATGATGTTAAAAGAGTTATTTCCTCTAGTGGAAGAGGGCAGTAATTATTTGTGTATCACCAGACCGAGACGTTTTGGTAAAACAGTTATGGCAAATATGATTGCATCTTTTTTTTCAAAAGGGCGTGATTCAGATGAGATTTTCAGAAAATTGCAGATATACCAGGATAAAGATTATCAAAAATATATCAATCAGTATACGGTTATTCATATTATGTTTAATGATTTGCCTAGAAAATGTAATTCTTATGAAGCATATATTGGACGTATAGAAGATGTTCTTATCAAAGATTTGAAAAAAGAGTATCCTGATTTACTAATCAATACACAGGAGGCGATATGGGATATTCTTTTAGAGGTTCATGCTGAAAAGCAGGAACAAAAGTTTATTTTTGTTCTTGATGAATGGGATTTTATTTTACATCAGAATTTTGTTACAGAAGAAGATAAGGCTGAATATTTATTATTCTTAAGAAATCTTTTAAAAGACAGACCTTATGTTTCACTTGCCTATATGACGGGAATCCTTCCGATTGCAAAATATTCCAGCGGTTCCGAACTGAATATGTTTGCAGAATTTACAATCACAAATGAACAACGTTTTTCCGAATATTTCGGATTTACAGAGCGTGAAGTCGATCGGCTTTTTGAACGTTATCTCAAAAGTGATATACCTAAAAAGCGGCTCACAAGAGACGATTTGCGTGTCTGGTATGACGGTTACCATACATGTGCAGGTGAGAGACTTTATAATCCACGGTCCATTGTCTTGTCACTTTCAAATAATAATACAGGTAATTATTGGACAAGTTCAGGCCCGTATGATGAGATTTTCTATTATATTGAAAACAATGTTGCTGATATAAGAGACGATCTTGTGCTGATGGTATCCGGTATGGCTGTACCTGCAAAAATTCAGGAATATGCCGCAACATCTATGAATTTGCAGACAAGAGATGAAATATTTTCAGCGATGGTTGTGTATGGTTTTTTAACTTATGAAAATGGACGAGTTATGATTCCAAACAAAGAGTTGATGGATAAGTTCTCAGATGTGCTCAGAAAAGAACCTTCTTTGGGATATGTCTATCGATTGGCAAAAGAATCTGACAGGATGCTTAGTGCTACGTTGGCTGGAGATACAGATACAATGACCGAAATTCTGGAACTGGCACATGATACAGAGGTGCCTCTGTTAAGTTACAATAACGAAACAGAATTGACAGCAGTTGTAAATCTGGTTTACCTGTCGGCGAGGGACAATTATCGTGTGGAACGGGAGGATAAAGCAGGTATCGGATATGTGGATTTCATATTTTATCCGATTAAAGATAAAAATGCAGATTGTATCATTCTTGAATTGAAGGTAGACCGCACGCCTGAAGAAGCGATTCAACAGATTAAAGATAAAAGGTATGCTCTGCGATTTAAGGAAAAGTTAGGTGAAAAAACGAGATATACAGGAAGAATACTTGCAGTCGGCATCAGTTACGACAGGCAGCAGAAGAAGCATTATTGTAAGATTGAAGTACTGAACAGGTAAAATAACCGGTTCAGATTTTAAAGAATAAGGTGCATATAAAATAAAGAATCCAAATGAAGGCAGACAAACCGAATTCATTTGGATTCTTTTTTATGATAAAGGAAATTGCGATTTCCTTTATCATAAAAACGCTCCGCGAGGATGCGACCCGTGCGGAGACGAAGATGCACTTACGTGCCCGCACGGGCGCGCAAAGAGTCACTAAGTGACTCTTTGATCTAAATAATGCTTTTTAAATACTTTCAAATTCTTTGACAATTTCTTTTGAAGGCGGTGCTGTGACAAGGCTTACAACGACGATTGATATGGAGGCGCAGATAAACGCTGGAAGCAGTTCATAGATAGCCCAGATGCCGCCCATTGGTGCAACTAAGAATTTCCATACAAATACCATGACACCGCCGACAATCATACCGGCCAGGGCGCCGTTTCTGTTGGAACGTTTCCAGAACAGCGCAAACAGCATCACAGGACCGAAAGCGGCACCGAAACCTGCCCACGCAAAGGATACGATTTTAAATACAGAGCTGTTCGGATCCTGCGCTAAAATCACACTGATGACAGCGATGATGATGACAGTGACTCTTGCCATGACCATGGAAGCTTTCTGTGAAAGATTAATGTGGAAGCAGTCATGGAGCAGATTCTGTGAAACACTTGAGGAGGCTGCCAGAAGCTGAGAGTCTGATGTTGACATTGTACAGGCAAGGATACCTGCAAGGATAAGGCCTGCCATAACAATTGCTAAAATGCCGTGATTGCTTAAAAGCATGGCTACTTTAATAATCAGTGTTTCTGCCTGTGATGAACCTTCAAGCACATCAATGGCACCGGCCTTGGACATGCTGTAACCGATAATACCGATAAGGATAGCAATAGCCATAGAAATAACAACCCAGACAGAAGCAATTCTTCTTGATGTTTTTAATTTTTCTTCGTTTTCAATACCCATAAACCGGAGCAGAATATGCGGCATACCGAAATATCCGAGTCCCCATGCCAGTGTTGATACAATCGTCAGAAGACTGTAAGGTGTTGATGTGCCGTCAGCAGCATTATGTGAGGCAAACATAGTGATATAGCCTTCAAGAGATGCGGCGTTTTCGGCAACGGCGCCGATACCGCCGGCTGTCCGGATACCGAAAATAACGACGATAACAAGTGCGGCAGTCATTACAATACTCTGAATCAGGTCTGTTGTACTGGCCGCAAGAAATCCGCCCAATGAGGTGTATGCAACGATAATAACGGCGCTGACAATCATTGCCGGCAGATAGGATACACCGAATAAGGTGGAAAACAGTTTTCCGCATGCGGCAAAGCCGGATGCTGTATAAGGTACGAAGAAGATCACAATGATAATTGCCGAGATGGCAAGCAGTGCGTGGCTTTTGTCACGATAACGGTTGGAGAAAAACTCCGGCAGTGTGATGGCATTACCTGCTTTGACTGAGTAACGGCGGAGTCTTTTAGCAACAATGAGCCAGTTTAAGTATGTACCGATGGCAAGGCCGATGGCTGTCCAGCCGGCTTCGGCGATACCGCACAGGTAAGCGAGACCCGGCAGACCCATCAGCAGCCAGCTGCTCATGTCGGAGGCCTCGGCGCTCATGGCGGTGACGATCGGGCCAAGCTTTCTGCCGCCCAGATAAAAATCACTTACATTTTTGTTTTTCTTTGAATAAACGATACCGATTGTAACCATCATGACTAAATAGGCAATAATGACGATTAACAATCCAACAGTTGTTCCTGTCATAACTTTTCTTCCCTTCTGTGAATTCTTTGAGATATTTCATATCAGTTACCAGGATTTTAACAAATCATACCTATATGAAAAATCAATTGACGAAAGTATAACATGAATAAAAATAGACTGCAATACAGAATGAATTATAGACTAAAGTACAGAATAATAGAAAAACCATTGATAATATTAGTAATAAAATCAATGGTTTTCAAAAAGACGAAAGTATAGACTAAAATTATATACAAAAATAAACTTAAAAATTATTTTCAATAGTTACTTGCATATTAACACATCGAAGGCTGCTTTTCGGGGCTGTAAGGCTTTATTTTTATACTGTAAAGATACATTGGCATCATGTGTGCTGCATAGCTTTTTAATGAATATTCGCCATTGCAGATGCACCAGTCATACAGTAGTGCCCTCTCGGCCACAGCATACATTTTAACAAGCTCATTGACAGACATATCCTGAATAAATTCACCGGTTTCCTGACCTTCGGTGAATATTTTTCTGAGAAGCCTGAAATAAAAACGGTTCCGGTCAAGGAGATGCTTTTCACCCTTGGTAATCAACTGGGTGGATAAAAGTCTTGCCAAAAGGTCAAGGGATATACTGTTTTCAATCATGGAAAACAGCTCCTGATTTAAAAAAATCAGTTTATCCATACAATGTTCGAATTGGTCCAGATGAATGGCCAGTTCTTCATATTTTTCATCAAAAAGATAAGACAGCGATCCAAGCAGTGCATCTTTGCCTTCAAAATAATGATAAAAGGATCCTTTAGAGGTCCCGGATTCTGCGATAATTTCATCAATGGTTGTTTCATCATAACCCTGATCGTAGAAAAGCTTCCACGCGGCGGAGATGATTTTACCTTTTGTATTTCTTGGCTTTTTACGGCTCATTGCGATTTTCATTCCCTTCTAAAATGGCGTCCGCTGCTTTTGCTGCCGCTTTAAGTGAGCAGGCTGCATGAACTGCGGGTATTTTATGTTAGTATACCATATGGCATGATAAGAATAAAGTAACGATTCAAAGCAGATTTTAAAATGATGCGTATTTTGGGAGTTCGCAGCACGAAACAATTTGTAATCATACTTTTGACACGCGCTCCTATATATTAAAAAATGTCGGATTTTATAAAAATGTGTACATGGATTTACACTTTTGTGACTGGTAAAATAAACTTACAGGCCGGCATATCATGAGTATAGTATGAATTTTGCCTGACTTTAAACAGTTAAAAATCAAAATGATACAGGAGTGGATGACATAAAATCGGAAGTTATCAAATTATATGAAAACAGAGATGATGTTACGCTGACAACTTACATACTGGAGGATTCACCGGAGCTGCTTAACGGGAAAAGACGTCCGGCTGTCATTATATGCCCGGGCGGCGCATATTTCAGCTGTTCGGACCGTGAGGGTGAACCGGTTGCCCTGAAATTTGCATCTATGGGATATCATGCTTTTGTACTCAGATATTCGACGTATGGGGAAGGAAAAAATGAATTTCCGGATTTATCAAAGCCGCTTCCTGTAAAAGAGCACTGTCAGTACCCAAATCCGATGAGAGATATAGGTAAGGCGATGCTGATTCTCCATGAACATGCTGCCCGGTGGTTTGTGGATACCGACAGGGTCGCGGTATGCGGTTTTTCAGCAGGTGCGCATAATACAGCAATGTATGCGGTCAACTGGCATGAAGATGTCATCAGCAGTTATTTTGGCGAGAATAAAGAAAAGTTTCGTCCCGCGGCAGCGATTTTAGGATATACGTTAAGTGATTACGTTTATATGCGTGAAGCAGTAAAAGGGTTCAATCCGATGGATACGGCATTTTTCGCAGCTTCGAGTACGGCTTTTTTAGGCGAAGCTGAGCCGTCCAAAGAATTGCTTGAGGCAGTCAGCCCGGCGATGCACGTATCAAAAAATACACCGCCGGTTTTTTTGTGGGCGACAGCGGCAGATAATCTTGTGCCGGTTCAGCATTCGATTCGTATGGCACATGCCCTTGCGGATCAAAAAATACCGTTTGAAATGCACGTTTTTGAAGAGGGACCTCACGGACTGGGGCTTGCCACACAGGCGTCCGCGGAATCAAAAAGCCAGATTTATGCTGATGCGGCCAAGTGGTCGGACCTTGCAGGCTGCTGGCTTGAAAAGCGGTTTGCATTGCCGCTGCCTGAAAAATCTTCATTTGAAGCATTGCTTGAAAAAGGACTTTGAGTTAAGGAAGTAATTATGGAAAAGATTAAATTTAATGATCAATGGAAAGTATGGAAGGATAATGATCCGTTTGAGCTTGTATTCCGGGTGCCTGATGATGCCCTTTGTGTAGATTTGCCTTACGACGCAATGCTGCATGAAACACAGACAGCCGATTCTGTCAATGGCAGAAATACGGGTTATATTGATGCAGGTGAATATAAGTATTATAAACGTTTTTTTGTGCCGGAGTCTTACCGGGGCGGGCATGTAATGCTGCAGTTTGAAGGTGTTTACCGGGGAGCCGGTGTCTTTATTAATCAGTCAAGGGTTGGCGGCAGTGATTATGGTTATACGAATTTCACAGTGGATGCCGGTGATTATTTAAAATACGGCGAAGATAATGAAGTTCTTGTGACCGTCAAATGCGGTACAAAAAACAGCCGATGGTACAGCGGTGCCGGCATTTACCGGGATGTTTATCTTTATTACGGCGGCAGTGTTTATGTAAAGCCTTACGGGCTTCGTATGACAACACTGGATGTTGATTCTGACGGTGCTTTGGTCTGTGTGTCGGCTAAAATACATAATGACAGCTTTTTGGCGGATACCTTCGATGTGGCTGTGGAAATCAGGGATATGGAAGGCTGCTCTGCGGCAAGTCAGTGTTATCCTGTGAGAATGCCGGGGCACAGTACACTGGATTTTCGTAAAAATATTTACATAGATAACGCAAAACTCTGGGATGAGTTTGAACCGAACCTTTATACGGTGACATTAAAGATTCTGAGCAGGGAAGACAGTAAGGTCGAAAATATCAATAAGCATAAGGACAAGGCAGACAGCAGGGTTCTTGATATCACAGAAATCGTCTCCGGTATACGGAAAATAACTGTGGACAGCCGTCATGGTCTTCGGGTCAATGGGAAGACAGTAAAGCTGCGCGGTGCAGGTATTCATCATGTTAACGGATTTCTTGGCGCGGTAGCTTATGATGATTATGAATACCGCCGTGTGAAGCGGTTAAAAGAAGCTGGTTTTAATGCAGTGCGCTCGGCGCACAATCCGGCATCACAGGCGCTGCTTCGAGCATGTGACAGGCTGGGTGTCTATGTGATGGATGAGTTTACAGATGCATGGAATAAAAATAAGGTCGCATATGATTATGCAGCCGGTTTTGAAAAAAACTGGGAAAAAGACGTTGAACATATGGTTGAAGCGGATTATAACCATCCTTCGGTTATCATGTATTCCACCGGCAATGAAATTTTTGAAATCTGTACGGAAAAAGGTTTTGAAACAAGCAGACAGATTGGTGATCAATTCCATGACCTTGACCCGACACGCTTTACGACAAATGGCATCAACGGTGCATTTGCCGCAGGCGACGGACTGGCAAAGATTGTTGATGACATTACAAATGGTGAGGCAGATACCGGAAAAGGAGATGTCAATGTTTTTATGGCAGCGATGGAAAACAATATGGCAGGCATTGTTTCTCACAAAATCATCAGCGGTATTCTGGAAAAGCTGGAAACAACGATGGATATACTGGGTTATAATTATATGACACCGAGATATTTAATGGATGCTGCTGCATACAAAGATCGTGTGATGGTGGGGACGGAAACCTATCCGAAGCAGATTGCACAAAATTGGGATGTGATCATGCATTGTCCTGCGGTCATCGGTGATTTTACGTGGACAGGCTGGGATTATCTCGGCGAGGTTGAGGGTGCTTTCCCGGAATTGATTAATTCATATTACGGCGATATTACGATTGCGGGAAACCGCCGCCCGGTGTCTTACTACCGTGAAATTGTTTACGGGCTTAAAAAAGGGCCGTGTATTGCGGTCCAGGATCCTGCGCGATACGGTATACCACGTAATTTCGGCCCATGGCGGTATACGGATTGTACGTTTAATTACAACTATGACGGTCAGGAAGGCAAGCCGGTTATGATTGAAGTTTACGGCGGCGGGGACAGTGTGGAGTTGTTTGTTAACGGCAGATCCCTTGGCGTACAGCCTTGTGGTAAAGCAACGGAATATGAGACAAAATACAATACAGTTTATGAGCCGGGAGAGCTTGTGGCTGTTGCCTATGAAAACGGCACCGAAATCGGACGGACCGTATTAAGAACTCACGATAAACAGCTGCACGCCAAAATTCATGCAGAAAAATATGAAACGCTGGCATTTATCAACATTGATATTGTCGATACAAAGGGGCGGCTGGCAGCCGATGCGTCGATGCCGCTTGAAATTAAAATTGAGGGCGGCGCAAAGCTGATGGGCTTTGGCAGTCTCAATGCACGGCACCGGCAGGGATTTGAAAATAACTGTACCAATGCCGGTGAAGGTCATGCCCTTGCCATTTTAAAAATAACAGATAAAGAGCAGCCGGTGACAGTCACTGTTTCAGGTGAAGCTATCACAGAAGGCAAAACGGTTCTGTAATATAGATAAAGGGAAGAAAGAAGTCACTTTATCATGTTTGTAAAAGAAAAGAAGTGAAAGGAATAAATATGATGATGAAAGTCATACAAATGCGCACAAACCACATAGAAAAGCCTGCAGGTTATGATTATAGCCCATTATCACTTTCATGGAAAGTGACAGAATGTGGTAATGCCAAAAAGCAAAAGTATGCACAGGTAATCGTAAAGCAGGAAGGTAATATCGTATTTGACAGCGGTATGGATATGTCTGCGGACAGTCTGGATTATCAGGTAAATATGGAATTAAAGCCAAGAACGCTCTATGACTGGACGGTCACAGTGACTGCAGATAACGGGCAGCAGGCGCAGGGACAGTCAACGTTTGAAACAGGAAAAATGAATGAACCGTGGCAGGGTCAGTGGATTACGCCAAATCAGGCACTTGTTGACGAAAATGCGGGAAATGGCTATAAAAATGCCGGATACATTCTCCAAAAATCATTTGAAATTTGTGACCCGGACAGCGGGTTCACAAAGGAGGGCATCGCAGGTAAAAAACAAAAATCCAGGCTGTACATATGCGGATTGGGTGTTTACGAATGCTATATTAACGGACATAAAGTTGGCGACGAATATCTGGCACCCGGGTATCATTCTTATGATTTCCATTTGCAGACAGCTGTCTTTGATGTGACGGACTATCTGAAAAACGGAGAAAATAAAATTGAAATCTGGCTTGGTGACGGATGGTTTAAGAGCCGGATGGGATTTGACGGAGGCATTGCTGACTTATACGGAGATAAGCTGCACGCGATCTGCGAACTTTATGTCGGTGAAAAGCTTGTCGTAAAAACGGATAAAGACTGGGAAAGCAAAATTTCACCGATTATATTTTCCGGCATTTATGACGGTGAAATCTATGATGCACGTCTTAAAAATTCGGACAGAACAGACTCTGTCCTTGAGGAAATCCCGGCAAAATGCGGGGAATTGACAGACCGGTACAGTCTTCCGATTGTAAAAAAAGAAAAGTTTGAACCGAAGGAAGTGATTGTGTCGCCAAAAGGTGAAACGATTCTTGATTTCGGACAGAATCTGACAGGCTGGACAGAGTTTGACTGTCATCTTCCAAAAGGGACACAAATACGGCTGACAGCCTGTGAGATTTTACAGGATGGCTGTTTTTATCATGATAATCTAAGGCTTGCAAAGACGGAATATGTTTATATATCCGATGGAGAGCCTGCACATGTACGGCCGCATTTTACGTTTTACGGATTCCGCTATATGCTGGCAGAAATAAAAGATACAGAAGGACAGTGGGAGGCACTGCCAAAGGACTGCGCTGCATATCATTTTACAGCATATCATCTTCGCAGCGATTTTAATCAGATCGGAAGCATTGTCACCGGCCATAAAAAGGTCAATCAATTATTTTCCAATGCACTGTGGGGGCAGAAAGACAATTTCCTTGATGTACCGACAGATTGTCCGCAGAGAGATGAACGTCTCGGCTGGACAGGGGACGCCCAGGTCTTTTCGGAAACAGCCTGCTACAACATGTATATGCCGGCTTTTTACCGTAAGTATTTATGGGATATGCGGGCGGAACAAAGTATCACCGGCGGAGCGGTGCCAAATGTCGTACCGCGTATTAAAGAAGGGATGGTTTCTGAATGCGGCAGCTGTCCGTGGGCGGATGCCGGGGTTATTATCCCGTGGAATGTTTATCTTCATTATGGCAGCAAATCACTGCTTAAAGAAACTTATCCGGGCATGAAGGCATGGGTGGATTATGAACGCAGAAAGGAAGAAAGTGAAGGCGGGCCGCATCTTGTGAAGAACGGATTCCATTTTGCAGACTGGCTGGCACTTGATAATGATGTGCCGGGACCGTTTGGAGCAACAGATTCTTTATATATAGCCAGCGCTTATTATTATTGGTGTACGAAAATTGTCAGTGAAGCTGCAAAAATTCTTGGCTATGAAGATGATGCACGGCAGTATGAACATCTTTCCAAGGAGATTCTTACAGCAGTGCGGGAAAAATATTTTGATGAGAATGGTTTATGTACATGTAAAACACAGACAGGCGCCGCACTGGCCATTATGTTTGGATTGATATCCGATGATAAGTACAGTCTGGAAGGCGGTGCGCTGAATGAAAGAATCGAAGCGAACAATCAACATCTGAATACAGGTTTTGTCGGAACAACGATGCTTTGTCCGGCGCTGACAAGGAGCGGACATCACGAGACGGCAGTGGATCTCCTGCTTAATGAATCGTTTCCGGGATGGCTCTATTGTGTGAATCTTGGCGCAACGACCATATGGGAGCGTTGGGATTCAGTGCTTCCGGATGGTCATATGAATCCTGAAGGTATGAACAGCTTGAATCATTACAGCTATGGAAGCATAGAAGCATGGATGTATGGGGATGTGTGCGGTATAAGGCCACTGACACCGGGATTTAAAAAAGCGGTGATCGCGCCTCATGTAGATGAAAGATTAGGCTATGCGGACTGTACGCTGGATACGGCGGCAGGACAGTATCGCTGCAGCTGGAAATATGAAAATAAAGAATCCGTATGTTTTGAAATTGAAGTACCATTTAATGCAGAGGCTATGTTTACGTTTAACGGCTGTCAAAAAAGACTTTTATGCGGAAAGTATATTTTTTCTGAAAAGACTGCATGAAATTGACTGTATAAAAGCACAGCAGCATAAAAAGATATGAAAAAGACTGAAATAAAGACTGAAATAAAGACTGCCGGCCCGGTCAAAGCCGGACGGCTGATTACTGGGACGGCAGTGTGGCAAACGGTGTAAATGGATCTTCTTTGCTTTGATTTTTTCTGCGGTATTCCTGGGGGGACATATGATACGCCGTGCGGAATACCCGGGAAAAATGATCGGCGGAATTATAACCGATACATTCGGCAATCTCACTGATTTTCATCTGCGTGTTTATAAGATAAGATACGGCATCTGCCATGCGCAGCTGTCTGACAAGGGCAGTGAAGCTTAAGCCGGTATTTTGCCTGATCAATGTACTCAAATGAGGCTCGCTGTAATGAAAAAAATCAGCCAGCGCAGAAAGGGTCAGTGTTTTGTAGTTGTGCTGTATATACTGCAGAATCAATGAAAAGTCGGTACCAAGCTGATAGTTGTAAAACTGAACGGTTTTGCTGTAATCCCTCAGCAGATGTGTGAAAAACAGGTTCATCCAGCTGATACAGTTGATATTGCTGAAAGAATCTTTTTTATAGCATTCAGCCATGGCGTTTCTGATGATTGTATTCAGCCCTTTAATATCTTCAGAGTAAAACAGTAAATAGTTTGTGCGTGCATCAGCCTGCAGCATTGTCCGGAAAAAATAGGACAGCAGATTCTTTTGTGACACTAAAGAGAAAAATGTAGTGTTGAAGGTACTTTTTCGAAGCATCACACAAAAGACTGTGGATTCATCATCAATAATCAGGTCATGACGGGAATTGGGTGCGATGATGCACAGCTCACCGGCTTTCATCGTACGTTTTTCATTTTCAAATACAAGGGTACACTGACCGCAGGATACAAAGTTAATTTCAAAATAGTTATGTGTATGGGGGGCCGGACGGGTGTAACGGGGATGGCGGATAATAAATACATCTCTCATACCGGGAATAATATCTGATTCATTGACATCGGGTGAAATGGACAGATTCGGATTCAGCGTCAAAGTAAAAGAATCAATGATTTTATTAAAATCGTCATCGGACATGTCGCTGTACATAATGTTTGGCGGCAGTTCCTGAGGCTGTGTCTGTGACAGCAGGCCTTTACGGAACAGATAATCTGTCATCTCCGGAAACTGCATCCGGCTGCCGGTTCTTTGATAATATTCTCTGAGATGATATTGAAATTCGCCATAAGTGATATAGTATGCCATAATAACCCTCGACTGTTACATAAATTTTAATGCTGCCGGTGAAATATGCCGGGTTTAAAAAGAAACACGATCAGAAGATTTCAAATGCTTTACGGATTGCAAGTGAGCGCACAAAGTGTGGAAGCAATCCGTTTGACAATTTCTGATCTTAATATATGATATAAAACCAGTATAACAAAAGGGACAGTGGTTTTCAAGGAGGTATAACAATGATCAATTTAAAAGCAAATCCGTTTTTCCTTGACGATGCAGGCGAAAAATGGGTATATGATACACTGGCTTCAATGAGCGTGGAGGAAAAAATCGGACAGATGTTTTGCCCGATCGGCTCAAATATTGAAGAAGACTTTTTAAAAGCATTTCTGGAGGAGTTTAAACCGGGGGCAATGCTTTACCGTCCGATGCCGGCGGCAGATGTCCAAAAGACCCATCGCTTTCTTCAGAATCATTCAAAAATTCCGATGCTTTTTGGTGCGAATCTGGAATCCGGCGGCAACGGCATCTGCTCAGATGGCACCTATTTTTCAAGACCGATGGGGGTTGCGGCTACTGATAATCCTGTCAATGCTTATCGTCTCGGTAAAATTGCGGGCGCAGAAGCACAGGCCGTGGGCTGTAACTGGTCATTTGCCCCGATCTGTGATCTGGATATGAATTTCAGAAATCCGATTACTAATGTCCGGACTTTTGGTACGAATCAGGAAAGAGTCATAACTTTTGTCAAAGAACAGCTTAAAGGATTAAAGGACAGTGGTGTAGCAGCGGCTGTAAAGCATTTCCCGGGAGATGGTGTCGATGAAAGAGACCAGCACCTTGTGCCTTCGGTAAACAGCCTGTCTGTGGAGGAATATGATAAGACTTACGGTGCCATATGGCAGGAGGTTGTCGATGCAGGGACGCTGTCCATTATGGTTGGTCATATTCTCCAGCCTGCATACAGCAAATATTTGAATCCGGAACTTAGGGATGATGAGATTTTACCGGCAACACTTTCAAAAGAAATACTGCAGGGACTTTTAAGAGGAAAGCTTGGATTTAACGGCATGATTGTCACAGATGCGACGCCAATGGTAGGTTTTTGTACGCCGATGAAGAGGTCTGACGCATTGCCTGCGGCACTGGCAGCCGGTTGTGATATGATTTTGTTTAATAAGGATATACGGGAAGATTATCGGTTTGTTCGTGATGCACTGTCAGACGGCCGTCTGACAATGGAAAGAGTGGATGAGGCGGTGACAAGAATTCTGGCAATGAAAGCGGCCATGGGGCTGCCGGCACAGAAAGCGGCGGGAACACTTGTGCCTGATGTATCGGCACTTTCGGTCATTGCCTGCAAAGAACATCAAAACTGGACGAAAGCCTGTGCCGATGAGAGCGTTACACTGGTAAAGGATACCCAGAATTTACTTCCGATTTCACCGGAAAAATATCAAAGAATTCGTCTTTATCTTCTGGAGGACCGTATCGGCGGCGGCTTTAAAGACGGTGACAGTGAAATAAGCAGGATCAAAGAAAAGCTGGAAAATGAGGGCTTTGAAGTTTCAGTTTTTGATTATGGAAAACCGGACTTTTACGAAATGTTTGAAGGCGGTGTGGCGGATATTCAAAGTAAATTTGATCTTGCAGTTTATGTTGCATGCATTGATACGGCAAGTAATCAGTCTGTGCGCAGGATTGACTGGGTTCATCTGATGGCAGCGGATGCACCGTGGTTTTTAAATGATGTACCGGCGATGTTTATTTCTGTTGCCAATCCATATCATCTGGTGGATGCACCGATGGTAAAGACATTTATCAATGCATACACACCAAGCGAGGCGGTGATTGACCAGGTCATTGATAAAATCATGGGACGGTCAGCTTTTAAAGGCGTAAATCCGGTCGATCCGTTTTGCGGTATTTGGGGTGCAAAGTTTTAGAGGAGGTTTAAAATCAATGAAGATTACAGGGTTGCGGACAAACCATCTTGTTAATCCGATGGGCTATGCTATCGGTGTGCCGAAGGTGTCCTTTCAGGTGACGGATACGGAAGCAAAAACGGCGGCGGCAGCACGTATTGTGGCCGCTTTGGATCATAGTTTTGATCAGGTGATTTTTGATACAGGTAAATCTTCGGATATCAAACTGATAGGGACAAAACTGGAAATCAATCTTAAACCGAGGACAAGATATTACTGGAAGGTTCAGGTTTGGGGAGATAACGGAGACTATGCCGAAAGTGAAGCTGCATGGTTTGAAACAGGTAAAATGAATGAACCATGGACGGCCGATTGGATCGGTACTGATGAGCTTCGGAATAAAAATCCGGTGTTTATCAAAGAATTTACGGCAAAAAAAGATTATCCGGACAGCCGTATCTATGTGACGGGACTTGGACTATATGAAATGTATCTGGATGGACAGCGTGTCGGCGATGAATATCTGACACCGGGCTGTACAGATTACAATCAGTGGATACAGTATCAGACCTATGCCGTGGAGATTGGCTGCGGACAGCACAGGCTGGAAGTGCATCTGGCAGACGGCTGGTATAAAGGCAGATTTGGCCTTGATCAAGCCATCAATAACTATGGTGACAGAAACATGATGCTGCTGGAACTGGTGATGTCAGATGACAGCGGTGAAATCGAACGGATCGTTTCTGACGAAACGTGGATGGTCACAGATGGGGATGTCCTTTTCAGTAATATTTATGACGGAGAGATTTATGCGCCGGGGCTTAGCGGTTCTTCCTTTTATCCGGCAGTGCTTTGTGACGGGCCGACGAAGCGTCTTACGGCAAGGTACGGTCAGCCTGTAGTTATCAAAGAAGAAATAAAACCGGTTGGAATTATCCATACGCCTGCCGGGGAAACCGTGATTGATATGGGACAGAATATGGCCGGTTTTATAAAGTTTGATGCGGATGAACCGGATGGCACAAAGATTTACATGCAGTTTGGGGAAGTACTCCAGGAAGGAAACTTTTACAGAGATAATCTTCGTTCCGCAAAAGCAGAATTTACATATATTTCCGATGGCACGCCGCGCAATGTTCATCCTCATTTTACATATTACGGTTTTCGTTATGTAAAGGTGGAAGGCTTCACAAAAGAACCGAAACCGGAGAAGTTTACCGGATGTGTGCTTTACAGTGATCTGGAGCGTACCGGATGGCTGTCGACGAATAATCCGAAGGTGAATCAGCTGATACAAAATGCTTACTGGGGACAGAAAAGTAATTATGTTGATGTGCCGACAGACTGCCCGCAGCGGGATGAACGTATGGGCTGGACAGCGGATACGCAGGTCTTTTCGGGAACGGCATGCTTTAATATGGACAGCTACAATTTCCTGCGCAAATTCAGCCATGATTTGTATGAGACACAGAAGGAATTTGGTTACGTCACTTCCGTTGTTCCGGCATTTCATGAGAATGGACCGACTTGTGCAGTATGGGGCGATGCGGCAACGATCGTGCCGTGGAATCTGTATTTATATTATGGCGATACGCAGATTCTCGAAGAACAGTTTGAAAGTATGCGTCAGTGGGTGGATTACATTAAAGGTATTGATGAATCAACAGGCGGCAGACGCATATGGGATGTCGGTTTTAACTTCGGTGACTGGCTGGCCCTTGACAGTGAAACCGGCAATGATATGAAAGGCGCCACCGAAGATGGCTATATTGCCACTGCTTATTATTATCATTCGGCGGGCATCGTTTCAAAGGCGGCAAAAATACTCGGCAAAGATGATGCTGCAGCTTATTATGGAAAGCTGGCCGATGAGATAAAGACGGCGCTTCAGAACGAATATTTTACACCAAACGGGCGGCTGGCGCTGACGACACAGACGGCTTACGCGCTGGCGCTGTATATGGATTTTGCGCCGGAGGGCAGCAAAGCGCGGATTGCACAGTTTTTGAAAGAAAAAATCAAGAACAGCAACGGATATTTAAGGACAGGCTTTGTGGGAACTTATATTTTGAATAAAGTGCTGTCTGATTATGATAATAATGAGCTTGCTTACAAACTTTTGCTGAACGAGGAATACCCGAGCTGGCTGTATGCCGTCAACATGGGCGCTACGACAATTTGGGAGCGGTGGAATTCGATTCTGCCGGATGGAAAAATCAGCGGAACAGGTATGAATTCGTTAAATCACTATGCTTACGGCAGTGTGGTTGAGTGGATGTACAGGAATATGGCAGGACTTCATGTGGAGGAAGAAAATCCGGGCTTTACCCATGTAACCATAGCCCCTCAGCCGGACTACAGGCTGACTTCCTGCGATATGAAATACTGCTCTATTGCAGGTACTTACGAGATTCACTGGAACGTGGCAAAGCAGGGTGAATTCCATCTGGAAGTGACAGTGCCGTTTGGCGCATCGGCAAAAATTGTGCTGCCAAATACAAAAAGAACACCGATTGAAGTTACGGCAGGCACTTATTGCTATGATTATATGCCGGAAGTACCGATAGTTAAGATCTATTCAGTAAAGATGCCTTTTGGGGAGCTGGTTGAAAGTCCAAAGGCTTTAAAGGTTCTTGAAACATTCATACCGAAGTGGCAGGCAGTGCCGCAGGGGATGTGGTTTATGACGATAGAGACGCTGAATACGACACCGTTTATTGATCTGACACCGGATCGGATTAAGGAACTGGACGAAGCATTAAAAAAAGGAAGCATAGAGTGATGCACTGATTATTTTTTGAAGGGAGTTATTTTTATGGAACCGACATTGGAAGAAATTTTTGGAAGTTATGTGGCGTGGAAATTTGATGACTGCACATGGTTTATTAATTTTATGAATGGCAGCGAAAATATGTATTTGCTGGAAGGCGATGACAAGGCATTGCTAATTGATACCGGATATGGTGTCGGAAATCTCCGCGCATTTGTGGAGAAGCTGACAGATAAACCGATTGTTGTGGCAAATACCCATTTCCATCCGGATCACGCAGCCGGCAACGGTGAATTTGAAGCTGTCTATGTAAGCCGTGGTGCAGAAATTGATGCACCGTCGTTATATGGTAAAAATACGAATCCTTTTGATCTTGGCGCGCTGCCGCACCCGGATTATGAGAAAATCTATGTGGGCGAAGGGGATAAAATTGAGCTTGGAAACCGTACGATTGAAGTTCTGGATGTGAAACCGGCCCACTGCAACAGCAGTTTGTTTTACCTGGACAGAAGTCACAGAATGCTTTTCTGCGGTGATGAAATGGAGTCTGCGCAGGTGATCTTGTTTGACAATTCCAATAATCCTGATGCGCCTTATGATGTGCTTGAGCGTCTTAAAAATTTCAGGGATAACAACCTGAGGCTGAAAGAACTTGGCAGTGAATACGATTATCTGCTTCCAAATCACAACGGTTATCCGATTGCCAAAAGCTATCTCGATGAATATATAGAGCTTGTCGATCATATTTTTATCGGGGATGCAGTGATCGAGGATAAGCTAAACCACAAATATATCGAAATGGATGCGAAAGCGCCGACGCTTTGCCGTGTGCGCTTCAAACATGCCAGTATTTTTATTAAAAAAGAGCTGCTGATGCAGGTATACGGAAAGCAGTGATTTTAAAAATGGTCCAGAAAGGAAATAACATATGAAGACTGCAGATATCAATATCAGAGACCCGTTTATTTTATGTGCCGAAGGAAAGTATTATTTATACGGTACAAGAAGTGAAACATGCTGGGGGCCTGCAGATGGCTTTGACTGCTATATCAGTGATGATCTTAAAACATGGCAGGGGCCGTTGGAAATTTTTCACAGAGGTGACAACTTTTTTGCGGACCGCTTCTTCTGGGCACCGGAGTGTTATGCCTATGATGGCGCCTACTATCTGATCACGACGTTTGGAAGTGATCAAACAAAAAAAGGCATCTATGTGCTTAAAGCAGAAAGGCCGGAAGGACCGTATCAAATGTACAGCGAGGAACTGACACCGGCGGACTGGACAAGCATTGACGGGACATTGTATTTTCAGGATGACAGGATTTATCTTGTATTTTCTCATTCCTTTGAAGATACACCGGATGGCGACATGTGTATGGTTGAACTGTCAAAAGATTTAAAGCATGCAGTAAGTGCACCTGTTGTTCTATTTTCTGCTGCAGCAGCGCCATGGGCAAAGCCGGTGCCTTTTGCAAAAGCTGAATTTGGCATGGACGGCGATGTGTATTTTACAGACGGCCCATGTCTGATTGATGGTGATGACGGCTGCTTGTATATGCTCTGGTCCAGCTGGAGCAACTGTGGCTATGCGGTGGGGACTGCCGTATCAAAAAGCGGCAGGGCAGACGGACCATGGGTTCATCTGCCGGAGCCTGTTTTCCCTGAAAACGGCGGGCATGGCATGGCATTTCGGGATTATGGCGGTTCATTAAAATATACACTGCATTTCCCAAATGACAAATATAAAGAAAGACCGATTTTCAAAACGCTTGAAATTGATCATGGGAAAATTAGAATAACAGAAGGTTGATTAATCTGAAAGAAATTGTCTGAATATCTACCGGTTTATATATGACATAAACAGGCAGAATGTTCAGACAATTTTGCATTAAGAATGTTTTTTGGGTTGGCATATTAACAGTAAAAGATCTGAATTATTCCAATATGGAATGAATAGCGGGCGAAGGTTGAATTGATTCCTTCAGTGAATCCGTATAAAATAAATACGAGTGAAACTATATGAAAAATGATGGTAAAGGAGTGCAGAAAATGGAAAATGAGGTCAATGATTTAAGAAGCGCGCTTAAATTGCTGGAAACGATTCCGGGACAGCTTGTGCAGACCGATGTTTTGACAGACCCGATGGCAGAACTGCCAGGCGTATACCGCTATGTGGGCGCAGGCGGCACTGTGGAGCGTCCGACAAAAGAAGGGCCGGCTATGATATTTAATCATATTAAAGGGCATCCGGGGGCAAGGGTCGCCATCGGTGTGCTGGCGAGCCGTGAACGTGTCGGTATGCTTCTGGACTGTGATCCGAAACGTCTTGGATTTTTACTGAAAGACAGTGTGGCCAATCCGGTCAAACCGGTTGTGATTGAAAATGACAGGGCAAAGTGTCAGGAAATTGTACACTATGCCGATGAAGAAGGATTCGATATAAGAAAACTTGTTCCGGCGCCGACAAATACACCGGAAGATGCAGGCCCATACATTACCCTTGGCATGTGTTATGCGTCAAATCCGAAAACCGGAGAATCCGATGTGACAATTCACAGAATGTGTCTGCAGTCAAAGGATGAGATATCTATATTTCTGATGCCGGGTGTGCGTCATATTGACCAGTTCCGACAGATTGCAGAAAACGAAGGTAAACCGCTGCCGATTTCCATCAGTATCGGTGTGGATCCTGCCATTGAAATCGCTTCATGCTTTGAGCCGCCGACAACGCCTCTCGGCTATGATGAGCTGCAGATTGCCGGGGCGATCCGGAAATCTCCGGTGGAGCTTGTAAAATGTCTGACGATTGATGAAAAGGCCATAGCCAATGCCGAATATGTCATCGAAGGGGAAATTCTTCCGAATGTCCGTATACAGGAAGATCAAAATTCTCATACAGGTAAGGCCATGCCTGAGTTTCCGGGATATTGCGGACCGGCCAATCCAAGCCTTAATGTGATTAAAGTAAAGGCTGTGACAACAAGGAAAAATCCAATTATGCAGACATGTATCGGGCCAAGTGAGGAACATGTTTCGATGGCGGGAATACCGACGGAGGCAAGTATTCTTGCTATGGTGGAAAAAGCAATGCCGGGCAGACTTCTTAATGTTTACTGTGCTTCTTCCGGCGGCGGAAAATATATTGCGGTGATGCAGTTTAAAAAGTCGGTGCCTTCAGATGAAGGGCGGCAGCGCCAGGCAGCGCTTCTGGCATTCAGCGCATTTGCGGAGCTTAAGCACGTATTTCTTGTTGATGAAGATGTGGATTGTTTTGATATTAAAGATGTCATGTGGGCAATGACAACGAGATTTCAGGCTGATGTGGATATGATACCAATACCGGGCGTACAGTGCCATCCGCTGGATCCTTCCAATGGCCCGGAATATGCT
>JALEHN010000076.1 GCA_022770525.1 Clostridiales bacterium | reverse complement strand
TGTGCTGTCATTTGGCAATACTGTCAAAATTTTGACCTGATGGTCAATAATTAATGAAATTAGTTCTTCCAATCGCTCCGGTGTATATTCAGGATTCATAATTTCCTTAAAAAATGAATCATATGTCATCTTAACACCTTTAACGCCTGTACAAAAGTCAAGAAATTCTTCCTGATTCACCTGTTTCCAGCTCTTAAATATTTCCAAAAGCTCAGGGTTGTTTTTGATATCTTTTAGCACTTCCTCCCTTGTACGAATCATCGGAAAATACTCTCTCAGCTTATTGTTCATAAAAATCCCCCTTTATAAAATTCGGCATTCTTTAATGCCTTCACTTTTTATAAAGGGAGATTACCACGTTTTCTTATTAATTGACAGCCCTAATCGTTCGTCAAGTTTCGACAGAAAGCAGCTAATATACGATTTTTTGTATTCGAAATCGCACTCATTTATTATTACAGCTCCGGACTTATTTTCCTTCCCATCAGGTAGACCGCCTTTGTATTCAGTTCCTTATCCAGCAGCACGACATTGGCGGCCTTTCCTTTTTCAATACTTCCGAACCGATCATAGACACCGATGGCTTTTGCTGAGTTTACGGCTGCGCATTTGACGGCGCTTTCAAACGGGATATGCATTTCTTTGACCGCTGTTTTCATACAATCCATCAGGTTTGTCGCCGAACCGGCAATTGTCCCGTCCGACAGTACAGCCCGCTTACCCTCAACAAACACCTCCTGTCCGCCCAGCTGGTATTTGCCGTCAGGCATACCGGTGGCTTCCATACTGTCACTGATCAGAATAATTCTGTCATCACCAAACATTTTAAAAGTTGTACGGACAACCGCCGGGTGAACATGAAGACCGTCACATATAAGCTCAACCGTCATGTTTTCCTGATCACATGCCGCTCCGACAACGCCCGGATTCCTGTGAATAAACGGCGGCATCGCATTATATAAATGCGTCACATGTTTCGCTCCCGCATCAAATGCTGCTGCTGCCGTATCATAATCGGCCGTTGTATGTGCCAGAGACACCCTGACTTCATCTTTAACTGTTTCTATAAATGTCATGGCATTTTCTGTTTCCGGCGCAATATCCACAAGCTTTATGTAACCGCCGGCCTCATTCTGAAGTCTGTGAAACATTTCTACATCCGGCGTGCGGATAAATGCTTCATTCTGAGCACCCTTTTTAGATGCCGAAATAAAAGGGCCTTCCATATTCATTCCGCATAAAATCGCCATTGCTGACACTGCATCAATATTTGTATATACCATGTCGCCATCTTGTTTTATGTCCATCTGCTGCCTTTTGACAAATCGGCTGACCGAACGACACACTTGCATCAATTCTTCCTCTGATACCGTCATCGTCGCCGGGCAAATGGAAGTGACACCTTTAGACGCTTCATACAGCGCCATTGTTTCAATTGCTTTTTCTGTTCCATTACAAAAATCAACACCGCAGCATCCGTGAAAATGAATATCTGTCAACCCCGGAATTGCAAAACATCCCTGTCCATCCACAACCTGCTCTCCTATCTTCGGAGTTATCCACATATCACCGTAGCAAACATCCACAATCCTGGCATTTTCCATACGGATACTTCCCTTTTCAAACTGACATGCCGGGTTATACACCAATATATTTTGAATAATCATTTCAAACACTCCAATCTATTGTCTTTTTTCTTCATCATCATATTACAAATCTTTCCTTATTTCAATAACCCTCGATACCCTATTCCTTATCTCATGCCTGCTGGCAAGCACTGATTTATGTCAACTTTTTTCACAAGAATGACTTGTCTTTTTTGAGAACAATTCCTGAGAACAATATTCTTGAAAGCAATTCCTGAGATAATATTCCTGAGAGCACTCCCTGAGAACGATTTCATTTTTTACTTGCTTTATTTTTAATTTTGAGGCATACTATATAAAGTGCGAATTTGACAAGAGAGGAGTTTTTTTAATGGACACTAAGATGATTTTTTTCGATATCGACGGCACCTTACTGCCTGAAGGCGAAAAGGATATTCCCGAAAGTACTGTAAAAGCACTCCGGATGGCCAAAGAAAACGGCCATTTAATATTTATCAACAGCGGAAGGACATCATTTAATATCGACGAATCTGTCCGTTCACTTGGATTTGACGGCTATGTCTGCGGATGCGGTACATATATTTACTTTAAAGATCAACTTTTACTTGGTCAGACAATTCCTCATAAACAGTGCCTTGAGGTGATCCGGTTGATGCGTGACTGCAAAATCGCAGGTTTCTTTGAGGAAAACTCTTACATATTTTTCGATGATCAGTCTCCGGTCGTTTCAGATTTTCTTGAAGATGCCCGGCGTCTTTTCGGGACAAGAGGTTTTGTCACACCTGACTTTTTCTCCGATGAAAAATACACCTTTGATAAAATTCTTGTAAAAATCCAGCCGGACAGCGATTATGACACTTTCAGAAAATATGTGGATGAACATTTTGAGTATATAGACCGTGGCGACAATATCGCTGAAATCATACAAAAAGGTTACTCTAAAGCAACCGGTATACAGTTTCTCTGCGATTATCTGAATATTCCGCTTGAAAACTGCTATGCTGTCGGCGACAGCACCAATGACCTGTCCATGCTTGAATATGTCCCTAACAGCATTGCCATGGGCAACAGCATGCCCGAAATTATACCATACTGCTCTTATGTTACGACAGATATTAAAAAAGACGGTATTTATCATGCATTAAAACACTTTAATATTATATAGGCATAACTACTCAGAGCCAGCCGGCAAAATGCTTTATATTTTTTCGGTATGACGTATCCGCCAAATACAATCCCGCATCATACATTTGTTTTTAATGATACATAAAAGCCCGCATCTTTTGGAATTAACCTATGATGCAGGCTTTTTGTTTAAACATCTGAATCATCATACACAAATCCAATAGCTTCATCAGACATGTGCAGAATATGGTCGTCATTAACCGATGTCAGATCCGGGTTCATCTGCTTTTTCAAAAGCAGATAGTCCACCAGCTTATTGAGCAGATGGGCAATCACGGCAACCACCGGAACTCCAAGGAACATACCAAGTACACCGGCCACATAACTGCCCAGCAGTATGGCAAAAATAACCCATATCGGCTGCAGGCCCGTGGAATTGCCAAGGATTTTCGGACCGAGGATCGCACCGTCAAACTGCTGAAGAAGGAAAATCAAAATTACAAATATAAGACACTGCTTCGGACTGATCAATAATAAAAGCAGCCCGCCCGGAACCGCGCCGATAAACGGTCCGAAATACGGAATCATGTTTGTAATACCGACAAATACGCTGATGACAAGTGCATAAGGAAGCTTCAAAATACACATAAGTATAAAACACAAAATCCCGATAATCAGTGAATCGAGGGCTTTGCCGATAATATACTGGCTGAATATGCGGTTACATTCTTTTGTTGTCCGCAGGATTTTTACAGAATTCTCCCTGCTGAATAAGGCATATATAATTCTCTTTAAAGAATCAAGCAATCTGTCTTTTCCCCACAACAGGTAACATGAAATAACAAATGCCAGAACAATATTGATAATCCAGCTGATAATAGACATGCCGGCCGAATAAATTTTAGGGATAAGCCCTGTCACATAATCCTTAAAAAGTTTTAAGAAATCCGGCAGGTTCTCATCAATAAACTGCTGAATCACATCAAAATTGATATTCGGAAAGCTGGCGATCAGCTTATTCATGTTATTTTCAATATTTTCATAAAAATGCGTTGACTGAACGATAAGTTCAGACATACTTGAAATCACCTGAGGAATAACAAATGTCAGTACAAGAGCTATAAATCCGATAATAATGATATACGAAATAACAAGAGATACCGCCTTATGTATCTTTGAAAAATGCTCCGTACCAAGACGCCCGAACAAAATCCTGTCAATGTATCTGACCATCGGTGTCACAAAATACGCAATTAAAAAGGCAATCAAAAATGGCGCAAGCATTGATGTAATACTGGCTATTCGCGCTTTCGTAACCGCCCAGTTATTTGTAAACTTATAAATCAACAGGCATGCGCAAAATGTAATGATTGCATATATGCATATTGTAAAATATTTTTTATCTGACTCAAATTTTCTTTTTTTATTATCCATCGCTGTCTCCCACTGCTGAAATCATTTACCGCACCTTGGCTTTTCCCGCTGACGAAAAATTTGTTAACCCGACCGGCACTCTACATCACTATTATTGCCCGTTAAAATATTCGTAAACCGATGCAGACACTTCTTTAATAACGCTTCGGGCGTTGGAAGTGCTTGAAAGATTTTCAGACATCACACATAAAATATATGTTTCTTTTTCTCCGAATATAATCGCTGCATCATTTTCCACCTGACTCAATTCTCCGGTTTTATTGGCTGTCGTTACACCGTAAGGCACGCCTGCCGGTATTTTACCGGTACGCTGCTGCTGTTTTAAAAGGCTGAGCATGCTGTCTGAATAAGCCAGATTTTTCTGATATACATCCTGAAGAAACTTTGCGCAGTCGCCGACAGAAGTATAATTATCACCTGATGCATTGGACTCAAGAAGCATCCGCCCCATAGACGACTGTGTATATCCATGAGACGTACAATAATGGCTGACCACATTTCTCCCCGCTGCCGCATCGCCATTGCCAAGCATTTTTGTAAGACTGTTTGCCGCGTCATTATCACTGACTGTGATCATTGAATATAAAAGCCCGTCAACTTTTGACTGACCGTTGACATTCGTCACCGCGTCATAGTTTTCATACACCGCGCCCATAATAAAGAGCTTAATCAGACTGGCCGCCTGCATCTGCCGTTCATTAATATACATATTTTCACCGTCTGCTGACAGCGCACATACAGACCACGTTTCACCGCTGTACGTATTTGAACGGATATACTGCTCAATCGCTGCTTTCATGTCGGAAGATGCCCCTGACAAAGTACTTCCTGATGACTGAGGATCAGAACCATCAACCGATGATTTTTCATCATCTGCTGACAGGCCATTTGCTGACCCTTTATGATTTGCCGTCGTGCTATCTGACGAACCTGCACCATTTGATGCAATACCGTCCGAGGAACCTTTGCCATTTGATGCCTTGTCATCTGACGAACCTTCGTCATTTGATGCTGTGTCATCTGACAATTCTTCATCATTTTCTGACATGATTTCAAAATATCCGTCAATCCCATCGGCAATCCCCTGTACCATTTTCTCCTGATATGCCTCATCTTCCATGTTCACATCATCTTTTTCATTGGTCATAAATCCCATTTCGATAATCGTCACAGGAATTTTACTCCAGTTGATGCCGGTCATGTTGTCAAATATCTGAACGCCGTTATTTTTCATACCTGTTGCCGCACAGTAAGCGTCAATAATAGACTGACCAAGGACTTTACATTCTTCATGCATATAGCCCACATAAGGATTTTGTGACGAAGGAATCATCGTCATCGCGCCGTTCACACTGCTGTCTTCACTGCCGTTGGCGTGGATTCTCACATAAATATCGGCACCGGAATCTGCCGCCAGAAGCGCCCGCTCTTTATTGCTGATTGCTGTATCATTGTCCTCCCTCGTCAGCAAAACCTCATAACCGCGGCTTTCCAGCTCTGCCCGCAGCTGTATTGAGATATTCAGCACAAGCTCATACTCCGGCACTCCTGTAAAACGTCCGGAAGTCCCGCTGGTCGCCTTTGCTTTCATTTCTGATGATCCCGGTCCCATCGGTTCTTTTTCACTCATATCAATGTTCCAGCCCTGATGCCCCGGATCTATGGCAACCTTTTTACCATTTTTAAACTCTGTCTCCGGCTCCGTTTCTGTTTCAGATTCTGTTTCAACCTCTGTTTCTGTATCACTTTCCTGTATCTTTGTCTCAGCCGGAGTTTCCAAAGACTGCCCGTCTGCCTCAGCATTTTCACTCTTATATGCAGAATACTTCAAAAAGCCGACAATTCCCGCGGCAGCAATCAAAGCTATTAAAACAAAAATAATTATCCAATATTTTTTTTGCATGTCGCCCTTTCTCTTTCCTGTATAACTCATATTAAATAACCGTACCATAATTCGCCATGCTCTATACCGCACGATTGCAAGATAAATAAGCAGTTATGGCAAAGTATTTTTCAATTGGTCCTGCTTTATATCCCACGATTGCAAGATACATCAGCAGTTATGAATGAGTATTTTTAAAATCAGCCCTGCTTTGTACCGCACCGGGTACAAAATACAGCGCCCGGAAGCAACTGATATCCGCATTTCACACAAAATCTCGGCTGTCCCTCCGCGCCCGGGTTCTGACCCCACCCCGGCTGTCCCTGCATCTGATTCGGCATAACCGGCTTTTCAATCCTTGTACCACATCCGACACAAAATGCCATATCGTCTTCAATCACATTACCACAGACCGGACATGTTCTCTTAGTTTCAATGGCCGTAATCTGTGCCTTAATATCTTCAATCTGTTTATTTGTACTATTGATCATTTCCACAAGCTGCGTCAATTCCGGCAGCGGTTCATCTTTTTTCAGTTCATAGTACATATGGCCAAGATTCTGGTAATAGCTTGTAAGCTTTCTCTCTTCACCGGAAATCTGATTTTTCAAATCAGAAATATCCACCATGCCTTTAGCCTTTGTCATTACATTTTTCCCTGTTACTGTAATCTTTTTTCCTAAATCATCTAAAAAAGCCATCTTATTCACTCCTATTTAATATCGTCGTTAATAATGTCATTTGGCATCTAACTGATAACCTCTGCTGTCCATGGAAAACTCAATATCCCGCAAAAACTCCGCATTTTTAAGTTCATATTTGTTAAATACGGAAGTATTGAATTTATCAGGGCTTATTGTTCCGTTATACCATGACTTGCTGTCAAAATAATCCTGAAGTTCTTTAGAATTAAATCTGCGGCCATGACGGGCATAAATTTCATTCTTAGCATAATTAATTTCCCTCAGTGACAACCCTTCAACATCTGCTTTTGTCAAATATCTGGAATTGCTCTCCGGCAGAATATAATCATCCGCGCCACTGGCTATCGCCTCAACTTCATCAATTAAACGCTGTATCCCCGAACTGTCCGCCAAATACTTCATCGCCTCTTCAAGCATAACAACAGCTTCTTCTGCTTTACCTTCCTGCGCCAGCGCCTTACCCTGCCGGTCAAGATAAGCCATAAAATCCGATAAATGCTTTTCTTTAAGCCCTGCGGCAAAAGCATCACCTTGAAGCTGTTCCTCAATATTTGTCAGTTTTTTATAAGCGTCTATGTATTCGTTTTCATCGGCCAGACTGTCTATCTCTTTTTCAAGATCACTCTCTGCTTTTTCCCGAATCCCGGCAACAGTATTGGCATCTGAAATGGTCAGTTTCTCCTTTTCCAGCCGTTTCACTTCCTTACAAACCTGAACATAATCCAGTTTTCCATCTTCATAATCCGCTTTAAGTCGAGAAATATCAGATGCTGCGTTATCTTCCCCGCTGCTCTCAGATTCTTTTTCACTGTCTTTTGTATTTTCTTCCCTGTCTTTCTTTTGATCGTCATCATTTTTATCGACGATATCATCTTCATCATTTTCTCTGTCATCATCGCTGCTGACAGTCACATCCGCCTCATACGGAAACACCGCCATAGAAACAATAACCGCCCCCGTCACAATGACTGCTGCTGCCAGGGCAATCACGGACAGTATCCGTATTTTTTTATCCTGCAGCGAAAAGACAGCAAACAGACATGCCGCAATGCTGATGACAACCGGCACAATATACATGAGATACTGATATGCGTCACTGATATCACTTTCCATCATAAAATCAACGATTACAAAACGAAGCAGCACAAACACAAGCGCTGCAATCACCGACAATGCAATGGATATGACAAAAAAAATCTTTCCATGATCCGTCTTTGAACGATTTGGATTTTGATACGGATTTCCCGCCGGACCGGTTTGACGCTGATTTCCCATCCGTCCTGTCTGATATGGATTTCCGGTTTGTCCCGTTTGACGCTGATTTCCGACCGGCCCCGTCTGATACTGCGTATTTTGCAGTTGTATTTTTTTAGCCATCGGGCAGCTGCATACGCCGCCTTCCGGTATCGGCTGTCCACAATATTTGCAAAACATAACTTTTCCTCCCAAAAGTCATTGAATGAATCGCTCACTAATGATACCGATCCCGTGAGCGCATCTAAACATTGAAATGACGTCATCTATCTTTTACATCTGATATAATTTTACCCCCGCACATATGCTGTGGCAAGTGTTTTTTCCCGCAATTCACTGATAAACTTAATGACACATTCTCTGAGTTTCATGACACTTTCAGACATTTTCTCGCTTTTTGGCAAGCCCATGCCAAGCTCGCGAATTGTTTTCGGAACAACAGGAACACATATAACATCATCTGTCCTGCCGCGGATCATCAGCTCCGTCATCATTGAAACACCGAGACCTTTTCCCACCATACGGATCACCGTTTCATCATCTACATAAGATGTCTTTTCTCTGACCCTGACTCCGACCTGAGCAAGTGCCGCATGAACATCAATATCAAACCGTCCATAAGGCATCAGAAAGTCTTTCCCTTCCAGCTCCTCCAGCGGAAATGCCGTGCGGCCGTTAATCGGATAGTTTTTTGGAAGAATGGCATACATCAGTTCATTGTACAACGGAATCCAGTCACAATGGCTGCATTTTTGCCTGCTTGCAAAAATGACGTCCGTTTTTCCTTCCTGAAGAAGCTCAAAAGGTTCCAGCGCATTATCCACCATACGAAGATCGACATCAACATTCGGACAGCGTCTCCTGAATCTGTATAAAATTTCCGGCATCCAGTGCATGGCAATACTGGCATAGGCAGCAACGCGGATCGTCTCCGTTTGTCTTTCGTTAATGGCCTGAATTTTGTTCTCCAGGTTTGTATTTGCCTGCAAAAACTCCCGTATAACCGGCATAAGCATATTTCCCTGTTCAGTGAGCGCTATGCCGTTATGGCTTCTTTTAATCAGAGGAAAACCGATTTCACGCTCCAGACTGTTGACAAGATGGGTCAGCCCGGACTGCGTATAGCCGACCACCTCGGAAGCTTTGGAAAAACTCCCCAAATCTATCGCTGTCATTAATATTTCCAGTTTTTTCGCATCCATGAAATTTATCCTTTCATACATAGGGTATTACATTTTGTCATATTTCTATTATAAGCAAGCGTTTCACAAATCGCAAGCCGGATACTACAATAGAACTAAAAAGGGGGTTCAATTTTTATTATGCAAAATACAAAACTTTCTCTAAAACAACGGATTCTGGTAGGCGGCACTTTGTTTGGTATGTTTTTCGGTGCCGGTAATCTGATTTTTCCGGTTCATCTCGGTCAGATGGCCGGCAGAAATGTACTTCCTGCCATGATTGGTTTTATTATAACAGCTGTCGGCATTCCTATTCTTGGCGTTGCCGCCATCGGCAATACCCATTCTGACGGTTTACAGGCGCTGGCAGATAAGGTTGGCAAAAAATACAGTTATTTTTTTACCTGTCTTCTCTATCTTACCATCGGTCCTTTCTTTGCGATCCCGAGATGTGCCACCACATCATTTACAACCGGAATTGCCCCAATAACTGCCGGTAAAGTATCAGAGACACTGGCGCTCTTTATTTTCTCTCTGATATTTTTTGCGCTTGTTTTGCTGTTTTCACTGCGCCCCGGCAATATTACCCTGTGGATCGGAAAAATCATTAATCCCATATTCCTTATTTTTCTTGCTATCCTTGTGATTTCCGCACTGGTTCATCCCGGTGCTGCTGTATCTTTGGTGGAACCTGACAGTTCTTACCAAAGCGGCGCTCTGTTTTCAGCAATGGTGGAAGGCTACGGAACAATGGATGCCATTGCCGGTCTGGCTTTCGGCATCATTGTCATTGATGTTATCCGTCAGATGGGTGTCAAAAAAGATACAGACATTGCAAAGGAAGTCATTCATTCCGGTCTCCTGACGGGACTTTTGATGGCACTGATTTACGTCCTTACGATACTGATGGGAACTCAGTCCCGCGGTCTTTTTGAAATATCCGAAAACGGAGGTATTGCCCTGGCCCAGATTTCCGGTCATTACCTGGGCAGCGCCGGAAGTATGATTCTGGCAGTGACAATTACATTCGCCTGTCTGAAAACATCAATCGGCCTTGTCACAAGCTGCTCTGAGGCTTTTGTACGAATGTTCCCGAACAGACTTTCCTACAGAACATGGGCTGTTATTTTTACTGTTTTTTCCTTCTGCGTCTCCAACATCGGCCTCTCCTCGATTATTACGTATTCGATCCCTGTGCTGATGCTGATCTACCCGCCGGCAATCTCTTTGATTATTCTTGCCCTGTGCGGAAAACTGTTTGACCACGACAGGAAAATCTATATCTGTGTTACTGCATTTACATGGATCGCGGCAATTTTTGATTTCATAAAAACACTGCCGGAAAATATCCGGGCAGCTCTGTATCTGGATCAGGCGGTTGTCATTGCCCGCAAAATTCTCCCGTTCTTTGACCTTAATCTGGGCTGGTTAATTCCTGCCCTTATCGGTCTTGTTATCGGGATCATCCTCCGATCAGCGAAAAAAATGAAACAGGCTTAATCATCATATGCGCCCTTTCGTAAAAATCATTTTTATGATTTTACTTGTCTTTACGAAAGGGCGCATATCAAATTATCATAGCATTGTCATAAGCGCGAAGCGTCTTTTCATCAAACAATACAAAACGTACCGTATCAATCTGATCAGCATGTGCCTCACAGAACTCTTTTACCGTTTTTACAGCAATCTCAGCCGCCTGATCAAGCGGATAACTATACACTCCCGTAGAAATTGACGGAAAAGCAACCGTGCGAATGCCATGGTCCACTGCCACCTGCAGCGAATTCCGATACGCATCAGAAAGCAGCTTTGCCTCCCCATGATTCCCGCCTCGCCAAACCGGTCCAACTGTGTGAATGACATATTTGCACTGCAGATTATAGGCACCTGTCATCTTTGCCTGTCCGGTCGCACATCCATGCAGTGTCCTGCATTCTTCCAAAAGCTTTGGTCCGGCAGCCCGGTGAATCGCTCCGTCTACACCGCCTCCGCCAAGAAGGCTGTTATTAGCCGCATTGACAATGGCCTCCAAGTCATTGACTTTTGTAATGTCACCTAAAACAGTCTGAATATTATACGCCATGATTGCACCTCCAAATCGCTTAAAACACTTTTCTGCGGGATTTCTTTTGAGTTCCCTTTTTTAATAACTGACTTCGTTTTTCAGCCTGCATCATCATAAGTTCCAGCTGTTTCTCCGAATCGGTTTCCTTATCCAGTTTCTTCTGAATTTCCCCTTTCCGGTACTCCGACAGCATTTCTGTAACATCATTATAATCCCGCTCAAATAAAATATCACTGATCTGTTGTCTGATGACCTCCTCAGAAATTTTTCCCGGAACACGCTGCACAATCTTTTCTATGACAAACGCCTTACTCTTTTCCTTATACTTTGGCATGTTATTCCATTCCTGAAGCTTTGCTAGCTCCGGTCTCCAAAGAATCGATAATTTTCGTTCCAGTTTCATTCCTGTATTTCTTTCAGGTTTTCGCAGAACATAAAAATCCATCTCATCATCTGCCTGTTCCACCGTAATAATCCCCCAGTACTGCGGCACATGTTCACAAATGTGCATCGCATGTCTTGTCCCTGCAACGACAATATTAAAATCATAATAATTATCATAATCTTTAACTTGTCGCGCCAGCCGGGCATATGTATCCGCGTCACTTTTAATTTCAATACCATAGAGGGCATCAGGTGCAACCATGACAATATCCGCCCGGGACTTTCCCATTGTTTTTTCTTCAATAATCCGTACTTTCCCGTAAGTCTCCTCCAGAAAATCAAATAACGGTTCCCGGATATCCCTGTCACGGAGCATGAAATCACCTCGCTTACTGTCATACGGAAATGTTATTCTTTATCTCCCATTCCTTTTCTGATCTCCTCAATCAGGCTTAAATCTGCCGGGAGCCAGTCCACAGAATCCAAAGTGTCTTTTGTCAGCCATTTTGCTGCTTCCGCCTCTTTCAGCTCCAAATGGCCTTTTTTTACTTCACACCAAAAGCAATCCATAGAAAGATGGAAAGTTGGATAATCATATTCAACCGTATAAATCAGGTCACCAATCATAATCTCTGTATCCAGTTCTTCCTTAATTTCCCGGATTAACGCCTCCTGAGGGGTTTCCCCTGCTTCAATCTTTCCCCCGGGGAATTCCCATCCGCCCTTAAATTCTCCATAGCCGCGGGCAGTGGCAAATATTTCTTTTCTTTCTTTAATGCTGTCACAAATCACAGCAGCTACCACTCTTATTGTCTTCATTTTTTATGCATTTACGAAATATTCGTAAATATCCTCCCTTACAAGTTAATCCAGAATCCATTCAATCTCAACAGCCGCTTTATTTGTATTGGCCATAACAAATTCCTCAGCTCTTTAGCATTCAGTAAATTCTGAACATCTTCAGACTGCACACTGCGGCCGGATTTCGAAATCGCAATTAAACTGCTGTTGCTTGTGAAATGATCCTCGTATTTTGTTGTATCTGAAATATTATCCGCCTTATCATAATTAATAAACACCTGAAATGTCTTTGTCTTTTTGTCATATTTGTAACCGCCGATATTTAACGGCACTTCATTAGCTTCCCAGTTCAGTAATCCACTCCATATTTCTCTTCAGCGCACTCTGGGTCATATTGGAACTTCCGATAATAAAACGATACTCCTCATCACCCCTGAAAAGATATCCTTTCGTATGAAATCCATTGCCAGCAAGGTCTGTCTGGTACATACGAAGCTCCACATTAGAAAGGCTTGCCAGCTTATCCAATGCCACAGGGTCACTGAAACATAAATAATCCGTTGTCATAATTCGGCCGGGCACACCACGCTTTTCCAATTTCTTTAATGTCTGCAAAAGAGGGGTTACACCATCCTGGGTAATAAATGCCACACTGATAGAAAATTCATTGCAATGAAGCAGCTCATCTTCAATAGATGCTATGACTTTCTGTCCATTATGATAGTTATTGAAAACAAATTGAGGCTTATAGGCCACATTTGACTGAATACCCACATCTATAAAAGCCGTCGCCAAACCTGATTGTATTTGCTTAATTTTTGTCTTACGCATGTTCTTATTCCTTATAATTGCATATTATTACTACATCCACATAGTATTCGTATACCATTGCGTGCGCTCTCTGTGTCATTCATTTCTAACTTTTATATCCCGAAGGAATTTATTTAGTTTTCAATCTATAATGCTTTCGTAATGAATTTTACAATAATTTCACACTCCTGCTACATGCAATCTTCCAAAACTCTCAATCCCGTTGAGAGTTTTGCACTTCTTCCTCTGCCATATCATACAATTCAGCCAGTTTTCTCTGCAGGATTCTCTTATCAATCAGTTTTGTCTTATACTCAGCAATCATTGTCTGCGACAGACTTCTGCTCAAAGAGTATTCCACAACATCCGTGTCAGCATTTTTGCAAAGAATCAACCCAACACTCGGATTCTCCTGCGGTTTCTTAACGTCTCTATCTAATGCTTCCAGATAAAAATCCATCTTTCCCATGTATTCTGGTTTAAAATCATCAATTTTTAAGTCAATTGCAACTAAGCACTGCAGTTCTCTGTGATAAAAAAGGAGATCCACGTAATAATCATTATTTCCAACCTGAACATGATACTCTTCATCAATGAAAAGAAAATCTCTTCCAAATTCAAGCAGGAATTTTTTCATATTTTTCAAAATTGCTTTTTTCAAGTCATACTCTTTATATGGCTCCGGAAGATCAAGAAATTCCAGCATGTACATATCTCTCAACACACCGGTCATGTCTTTGTTTTCGACTGCAGAAGGTGCTTTTCCCTTTGATAAGAGCAAACGTTCATAATATCCGCTATCAATCTGCCTTGCCAGTTCTTTTGCCTTATATTTCTCCTTGGAAGCCAGTTTCAGATAAAATTCTTTTTCTTCATAACTTTTTGTTTTGGAAATGATATGCATGTTGTTAGACCATGTATTTTCTCTCAACAGCGTTGAGAGCTCTGGTCTGTCCTTATAAGTTTCATAAAACTGCTTCATCCTCCATATATTCTGCGATGAATAACCTCTGATACCCGGTTCTCTACTCAAAATGTATTCAGACAAAGCTTTCACTGTAGATTTTCCCCATCCATTTATTTCAATTTGTTTTGAAACATACTCACCAATGGTCCAGTATAATTCTATAATTGTGGAATTGACCTGATATTCAGCCTTCTGTTTTGCTGAATAAATCATCCCAAGCACATCATCAAACAATCCTGTAATTTCAATTTCGTTCATGCCTTACTCTCCCCTCTTAACATATATAAGTTCGATATCGTAGCCAAGAGCAAAATCTTCAAATTCGACCCTCCTCTTTTTCTTTGCTTTTTCAATCGCTATCTCACCCCCTGGCATTCCTTCTTTAAATTTCCCACCGTTTAACGCATTCAACATAGTATTCGTATACCATTGCGTGCGCTCTCTGTGTCATTTATTTCATTCCCGTCTGCCCTCATAATTTTTTCTCCATTAACCAAAATCTACCTTTTCTCCAGTCTGCATAACCCCGTTTTATGTAACCTGCTTTTTCATACAATCTTATTGCATATGGATTTTGTGTAAAAACATCTAACCGCACAGATTCAGCTCCCATGCTTATAAGCTGCTTTTCTATATGATTAAGAATTTCTTTACCCACCCCTTGATGCTGAACCGACGGAGATACACACAGGCGATGGATTATATAAGCAGTTTCATCATTGCATTCCCATTTGCAATCATGGTATTCCGGATCGCATTCCCTGTTTAAAACATAAACCGCCGCAAGTACATCATTTTCAAATACCGTATATAATGTTTCCTTCTGAATATCTGCGGCAAAATCTTCTCTTGCAGGATAGACTTCATCCCACTGCTGTATTCCCTGATTTTCCATTGATTCTATTGCCGACTTTACAAGTCTGCAAATAGAATCAAGATCTTCTGCTTTTCCTAATCTGTATTCCATATATTTCTTCCACCTCAGTATTATTCTTCTAAAAAGCTCAAAAGTATATACCTTTTTATTTCTATATTTGCTTCTGTCAATATCATACTGTTTCTATCATAACCTCCGGCCTCTAATCCAATAATCCATATATTTTATACAGTGACAGCATATTCTGATACTGCATCTTATTCCCCATTATCTGCCGGTAAGTCGCTGTTTCTTCTTTCCCCTGCGCTTTTGAACCGCTCTTTATGCTCCGATTCAGCCAGTTTTCGCCATTCCGGCTGAAATTCCCCAATAAACATGACAATACGAAATGAGAGGTAGATCGTAAAGTTTTCCCAGCTGTTTTCGAAATCATAATTCAGAATTTCTTTGATTTTTTCAATACGGTATATAAGGGTATTTTTATGAATGAACATTGCTTGCGCTGTTTTACGTATGTTCATAGATTGTTCCATAAACGTGTATAAGGTTGTCATGTGATCCGTTCCGTATTGTTTATCGAATTTCAGCAGTTTGAGCACCTTTGGATTGCAAAAATCAATGAGATTTTCATTTTTTCTGCATATATCAAGCATTTCAATCAATATGTAATCCTGGAAGTAATAAAATGGATGCTTTTGGTTCGCATTGAGCATTGTCTCACCATAGGACAATGCTTTGATGGCCTGATCGTAATATCTCCGTATCTCCAGTATATCGTGAAACTTCTGACTGACACCGATGATCAGCTGACTTTGGTTGGCCATTTCCTTTAAACTGTCCATGAAATAACCCTCCGGTTCAAGTTCATGATTTATGTTAACCAAAATAACAATCTGTTTTTGATAAACAGCAAATATATTACCCATGATGATTCTGCGCATACTTAACAAAAGTGAATTAATATCATGATCCGCTTCCCTGATATACCTTAATACAATGATATAAAAGTTATCCTTTAACTGATAATCAATAGATGCCAGTCTTCTGTCTACAATGGACCTGTTTGGATAAATTTCATTTAATAAATCCACCAGAAATACAGCCCTTTTATCTCCCACATTATCAATATAGTAAGATACCTTCTGAAGCTCCTGAGATACAAGACCGCCAAAGGTCTGCAGCGCGGAAATATCCATATCCAATTGATTATTAAATGCCTCAATAATAATCATCGTTGCAACATTTAAATCATTAATCTGAACCTTTTGAATAAGCAGATTATATCCGATTGATTCACTATATCTGCAGTGTTCATAATATCTGCCGCTTTTTTTCTTTTGATCGTCAAGCTCCGTTACCAGTTCCTGAAGTTCCTGAAGGATTTGGTTCTGCCGTCTTTGTCTTTCTGTCTTTTCTATGCCCTCATCTTTCCATTTCTGGAGCATCCGGCTAAAATCATAGGCTGCAACATTCATGGAACTTTGTATAATTACAATGGGATTGCCAAAAATGGCAGATGCAGACTGCACAAAATACTTGATTCCGCGATTCTTAAACATCGCTGATACCAGCTTCATATTTTGCTCTAAAATGCTATCCTTATCACTGAAATAATTTTGTATATTTTCAACACAAAGTCTGTTTTCCGGAATATCTTTATAAATTACCAGATTATTACACCATGAATACGGATAATCATTGTCCCCAAAATAAATCATATTAATAAATGTATCCGATAAACATGGTCTGCACCAGGAGGACTGGCCTGAAATATACAAAGTATGTTCATCTAATTCTTTCTCTAACGGAGAATAAAATTTCACAGAATAAATATCCTGAAACGGACGTTCAATTTTTTTGTACGCATATTCATCATTGCACAAATCTGTCAACAGCTGATTAAAAGTAATGCTTTTTCCAATACATTCCATTCCCGGTCCCTCCTCACAAAAATCATTTAAAATACTTCCTCAGTAAACTATAGTATAACAAAAAAAGGCAAAAAAATATACAGACTCCTGCACTTTTGGAATCTGTATATTTTAATTTATTTAATATGTTAGGGAGGAGGTTAATTAATGGTTTAATTCAGGCGCATATGGATAAAATTCAGGAATTACCTTCGGCAGTTCAAAGGTCTCTCCGCGCTTCTGTATTTCAATAAATATGCCAAGAAGATCCAGATGATCTGTATAGGTACATGTCTCCTGATTGTCAATAAATGCTGTCTGTCCTTTCGTGTAACCTGCTGCATGGATACGTTCAACCGTTGTTTCATAAGACTCTGCCATATCGACACAAATATGATGCAGTCCGGGGCCCCGCTCTTTTAAAAATTTAGCCAATACATCATCTTCTCCAACAGGTTCAAGAAGTTCAATCTGAAGACCGCCGATATTGCATGCCGCCATATGTACGCCATACGTTCCGATTTCTGTGCCATCCACGACAGCGTCCTCCACCGGGATAAACTCTTTGCCATCATGGCAGTCACCGAAATTCACCATAAGGAACGGCCCCAAGCCATACTGGTCAGCCAGATATTTTGCAGTTGCTCTTGCATCATTTACAACAAAGGCAAGCTGATTAACTCTTGTAAATAATGGCTTTACACCTTTTTTGACCTGTCTGAATTCCGGATCGATACCCGGTTTTTCAAATCCGCCCGGTCTGTCATGAAGCTCAATATGAACACCGAGAAGCTCCATGTGATCTACAAAACAGCAATTCTCCTTACCATGATCGATCATGGCCTGCTGGCTTAACGGATAACCATTTTTTGACATACGTCCGATCATATTTTCAATAGGCAATGTGCTGTCAATTGCAATATGCTGACATCCGATACCCTTTTCTTCTATATACTCTGAAAATAAACTTTTATTATCCAGTGGCTGAAGCAATTCGATCTGGAAATCACCGATATCACATACACCTATTCTGGCAGCATAATTTCCAACATATCTTCCGTGAAGTCTCACATCCTGTAAATCCACAGAATTGTTATTGAATGCATCATCTCCCGGAAGTGTTCCGAAATTTGCGATCAACCATGGTCCGATACCATATTCATCTGTAAAAACACGGATAGCCTCATCCAGGTCTTTGACCATAATACTAATCTGTTCAACTTTTGTACAAATAGGTTCCATATTTCGTCCTTTCATAAAACTGTTGTTATATTTAAAGTGCAATGCTTATGCTTCGGTCCTCGCAAATTCAAGACCTTTCATAAAACTGTTATCATGTTTAAAGCGGTTACTAAATACAATCTTCATATCTGTCTATGATGTCTTTATTTTCTTCATAAATAGACGGTAAAATTCGTGACAGATTGTAGTATTCTTCAATTAAATGAATGTTCTGTGACTTGCACTGATTAATAATCATAGGCTCCGGCAGGCGTACCTCTGAACGAACAGGTTCACCGTCTTTAAAAATCCATCCATACCAGAAACGGCTTCTTAATTCCATACCTGTCTCTGTCTTTCTGCATACATGGATAAAGGATGTCATCTGAGGCATTCCGATAGCTCCAACCTGTGCACAGATCACAGACACATCATCGCCTAATTCCTGAATCCGTTCCAGGTCAAGTCCAAACTCTGCCGGAGAGTAGAACTGAATACGAACAGGTGCTTCCTCAGCATTTGGATTTGGTCTTACGCCAAGATCCAGCGGGAAGAAATGACGTCCCCATGTTCTCTGGCTCAATGGTACACTGGTATCATTAAAAGCTTCGAACTCTTTTCTTGTGATCATATTTCCAATATGATTTTTAGGCTCCCAGATTCTTCCTCTGAAATCCTCTTTCGGGAACCATGAAAACCACCAGTACATCATCTCCGGCGTTGCATTCGGGAACTGCATGATGCCTGCGCATGTCCCTGAACCGTCAGGGAAAATCGACCAGCCTCTCTCATTCTCCATATAGCCTTCATCAAAAATTTTGTTTCTGTCCTGAATGGTCAAACATTTGTGATAATCTACCCGTTCATTATCCTCACCAAGCGTATCCCAGATTTCCTGTGGTGCATCTTCCTGATTGTACCAATATTTGGCGTATGAACGCTGAGAATAGTATTTGCCAAGCGGCGGCACTTCATATTTTTCATGTTTCATTTGATTGTCCTCTTTCATAGTTATTTATTAACAAAACTGTCATCAATCTTCGGCTTCTGCTCTCATTTTTTTATTAACCATTAACCAAGCAGGCATTCAACAGCTTCTTTTAACGTATAATCATCGCCGACATTGCCCGGGAAAATCACATATGGTATTCCGGGGAATTTACTCTCTTCACCTGTCTGCCATACAGGAATGCCCGGTCTGATCTGACCCATCGCTGTTGCTTTCTGTACAGCTAATGCTTTTGTGCCAACATCATTGGACGTGATACCGCCCTTTGCTACAACAAATGAAGGGCAAACTGTCAGTTTTCCGACCAGTGCCTGCACAGCATTAGATATTCTGACAGAACGCAGCAGTATTTCTTCCTTCGTATCACCCTCAAGTACCAGCTGAGTACGTTTTGTATAAACAACGACCGAAATGCCCGCCTTCAATAATTCTTCTTCCTGCTTTACGATTCTGTCGACTTCTTCATTCAATGCAGCTTCATCCACAACAAGATCCGAATTTAATTCTATAAATCTTAACTGTTCCAGTCCCCTTAACGCTTCAAGCTGAGCTGTCGTTTTCTTTGTGTAAGAGCCAACGACAATAATACCGCCATTTTGTTGATTGGACTGTACCATCTGCGCTTTTGTAAGCAGCGGAAAATCCGAAATACCGCCAACAACCTTAACAAAACCGGCAGCTGTACGGAACATGAATCTCTTTCCCTTTTTCATAGCTGTATACAATGCCACGCAGAAAACCTTAATACCTGCATAGCTTACAGCATTGACAATAACCTTATTAAAATCTGTCACAGACATCAGCTGATTTGTAATTGTTTCAATGTCCATGTCATGAATGGTTTCCAGTGAGATGGACACAACATCCTTTGCAGGATATTTGCCTCCTGTTTTTTCTTCCACATAGTCCTTCATATTGGATGCCTGATACCCAAAAGTCTTATCCTGGGCAAACTCTGTTTCGGAAGCAGGAATCAGCTCCTGTCCATATCGAACATAGTGAACATCGTCAATGGTAAAACGGCCGCCTTCCGGGAAAAACGGACACAGGATTTCTCCGTCAATTTTCTGCCCTGTCTGCATTTCAAACTTCTGTCTGAGCAGCTCTGTCTCCAATGGATAATGTCCTCGCAGCGTGGAGTCACTTCTGCTGATGAACATATATTCCTTTCCCATTTGCCGCGCCACCTTTTCAGTGACATCTGCCACCTCATTGTGCAGCGCTGTCGTCTGACTTTGTGTCAGCCCTCTTGAATTGGTCAATATATAAAATAACTTATTTTCTTCTGTAAAACCCTGTTCAAGACTTGATTCTTTCCAATTGGTATACACTGAAATATCATGAACAGTTTGAATCCCTGTAGGATCATCATCCAGTACGACCCATTTTTTATTCCAGGCATTAATCTTCTCTGCAAGTAACTGATCTATTTTTTCTTCATCAATCGGTTTATAGCTATTTAAAATATCTGTTTTTAAATGCATCTATATCACTTCTGCTTTCTTTAATTTAGCCTTGACTTTTTATTTGCAGGCTATATTTTAGTATAACTATTCAGAGCCGGCCTCCAAAATGCTTCACACTTCGTCGATGCGGCGTATTTGTAACAAATACTTAATCTTTTGCACGCGCACCTTGTACCGGCGCACTTTCCATCGGCAGCGTATCTGTATCAAATACTTATTTCTTTACCGGCTCCGTTTGTCTTTCCACTTTAACATCAGCCAAAGCTTCAAAATACTGAACAATACCGCCATGATCATCATTCATATGACCATGGATTTTTAATGTCTGAAGAATTTCAAACAGCTGTGCTGAATATGGCACCGGGACATCCAGCGCATGTGCTGTATTGATCACATTTTTAATATCTTTATGATTAATTGATATTTTTCCGCCCGGCTCAAACTTGCGGTCTACGATCAGCGGCAGCTTTGCATCAAGAACGGCACTGCCTGCTAAACCGCCCCGGATTGCTTCATATACTTTGACCGGATCTGCACCGGCTTTCGCTGCCAATACAAAAGCTTCAGATACGATGGCAATTGTATTATTTACAATAATCTGATTTGCAAGCTTTGTAACACTGCCGGAACCGCTGTCACCTACCAATACAGAAGATGATCCCATAATCTCATAATACGGAAGCATTTTTTCATACCCTGGCAAATCTCCTCCGGCCATAAATGCCAGCGTTCCGTTAATTGCGCCGGGCTCTCCGCCTGAGACAGGTGAATCAATGAATGCAACACCTTTTTCTTTTAATTTGTTATAACATACGTTAGATTCAACCGGTGTCACCGAACTCATGTCACATACGACAGTTCCCGGTTTAATTGTTTCTGCCACACCGCCTGCACCAAATAAAACGTCCTGAACAATTGCACCATTTGGTAGAATCAGCATGATAACGTCACAATTTTCGCCAATCTCACGGTAGCTTCCTGCGACGGCCCCTTCAAAAACAAGCTCTTCAACAACAGCTTCGTTAATATCTGAAACCATCAGCTCCACACCGGCTTTGACTAAGTTCTTAGCCATTGGCTTTCCCATGATGCCAAGACCTATAAATCCTGCTCTGCCCATAATTTTTACTCCTGATTATTTGTTAAATCAGGGAGAGAAGAACGCTATTTCGCATTCCGGTCTTCCCTCCCTTAAAATTTACTTAGACCACTCAGCCTCACATGTCTCTACAAATTGTTTTCCATCTTTGGATACAATGATGAATATGATCAGTGCAACTGCCATCACCGCGCATGAAGCTAACGCCGCATACTGATATCCGCCGAGTCTCGCATCCAACTGCGCAAAGAAAGCATTACCCAAACTGCTTGTCAACTGGTGTAACGGTAAGATGACTGCATATACACCTTTCATCTTGCTTGGACCAAACCAGTCAATTAAAAGAGATGTCATGAAGTTGCTGGAACCGCCGGAAATCGCACCAACAAGGATAACGCCTGCAAACAGGGCCGGTAAATACATACCCTTGAACAGTAACAGACCCGAAACAATGGCGCAGATAAATGCGATGACATACCCGACTCTGGCACCTAATTTTGCATCAATAATACCAAAAATATAAGAGAATATACATGCGCCAAACGCGCCGGTTAACATAACTACCATTATGAGATTCATAGGCGTTCCCCATTCAAGCATACCTGTGACAAGGGTACCCATGACACCGCCGCCGAAGAATGGTGCCAGACCAATCACAAGGCCAAGGATGATTAATCTCGGTTTGCTGAAAATTCTCTTTGTCGTCCACGGAGAATTTTTTGTTTCTTCCATATCAGCCAATGCCAGCTTCCGTACATCTTCAGATGTGAGATTCGGGTCATTATCCGGGCGATAACCCATCTTTTCAGGTGTATCTCTGACAAATACAACCAATAATACCAATGCAATAAACGCTACTAAACCAGGGTACATGAAACAATATTTATATCCGAAGGCCGCTGCCCATGCACCATAAAAAATTGTTGTTGTACCGGCACCTAACGGAATACCGATGGTGATAATACCCATTGCCATGGATTTCTTCTTAGGGAAGAAGTTTGCCACTAACACAGGGTTTACCGACCATGCCCATGTTGTCTGAGCGATTGTAATGATAATTTCAATGGCAATGAAAAGACCCATGCTTGTTACCATATGCATACATGCCGCACATACAACGACAACCGCACCGCAAATGATACCGAGCATTCTTGCCGATTTCTTTACTAATAAACGACCAAAGAAATAAGCTGTCACGATTGTAATGGCTTTACCTACGGACACCACTGTCATCAGTGTCGTTGCACTCCAGCCAAAAGACTCCTGAAAATAATTCAAAACATTTTGCCAGCCGGAATCACAGGTTGTATTCAGGAAGAATACTATAAACATGTAAATTAAGACGATCCAGCCTTTGACACCAAAATCCGGTTTCACCTTATTGACCTCTTTACTCATAATAAATAGCCTCCCATATAATATAATTTTTTGTTGTTTTTTATTGGATTTTGCAAAATCTTGTTGTACTTATAATACCTGTAATAACAACTTCGCACATCGTATTTTTTTCCAAATATATTATTATTTTGGATTCCAAATTCGTTTATTTGTCCGAATACAGAAATCCAGGATATGTTATGCTTTCTATATATTATAAAAATGGTAAGATGTCGGAGCCAATGATACCGAATATCTATGCGGCATATCATTATCTTTAACACCATAAGAAAAAAGGAGTCTTATTTATGTATCCAATCATTGTAGCAAAACAAATGATTATACTCTTTTTGATTGTATTAATCGGAACTTTTTTAAGAAAAAAAGAACTGGTAACTGATGAACACAGTAAGTTCATGTCATCCATGGTCATTAATGTATTTAATCCGGCACTGATCTTTACAAGTGCCGTCAGTCAGAAGTGCGAAGACACAGCAATGGTCTATAAAACTTTTATTTTTGCGCTGCTGAGCTATCTGCTTCTTATTGTTACGGGAAAAATTTATCAGAAATTTTTTGCAAAAGAACATTTGGAAAGAAATATCTATCAGATGCTTTTCGTATTTTCCAATGTGGGCTTTATCGGTATACCTGTAATCAATGCCATGTTTGGTTCCTATGCCCTTGTATATGTGGCAATCTTTATTATGGAATATAATGTTTTGCTTTATACATACGGCATGAGCCTTCTCTCCACTGAGCCAAAAAGACAGACTTTTTATGCAAAAATCAAACCTTTGATCAATATCGGTATGTTTTCCTGCATTTTTGCAATCCTGTTTTTCACATTGAACATTCCCGTGCCCGAAATCATTAAGACCCCTTTAACTTATCTCGGAAATTGTGCAACACCTGTTTCCCTGCTGATTATCGGCTTTTCCATCGGCAGTCAGGAAAAAATCAGCCGGCTCTTTACGGGCATAAAATACTATATGTTTTGCTTTCTCAAACTGGTCGTCACGTCTGTGATCGGCATCTTAATATTTAAACATATGCCTTTGGTTCCCGAACTGATCCGGACTTTATGCGTCGTACTGATGGCAATGCCCTGCGGCAGTATGACATTAATGATTGTTCAGAAGGCCGGCATCGATGATAAAGACTGTTGTACAGGCATTTTGCTCAGCACCATACTGTCCGTTGCCACACTTCCATTGGTCGTGCTGTTATACAACATTATTCCCTGACGCTCCCTACAGCTAAAGCAGGGTGTTTCACGACACATGGAATAATTTTTATAAACAATAACCGAATTACTTAATTTGCTATTTGATCAGAAGCAGTTACAAAATTTGGATTTTCATTCATAACGCTGCATGTTACAATACAAACAGATTAAAAAATATATAACGGTGGCAAATGATATTTTACACCATGATACGGACGGAGGAAAAGAAAATGAAAGTTGTTGTTGCAATTGACTCTCTCAAAGGAAGCCTGACTTCTATGGAAGCGGGAATGGCAGTCAAAGAAGGGATTCTCGCCGCAAAGCCGGAAGCCGAGGTCATCGTAAAGCCTCTTGCAGACGGCGGCGAAGGCACCACAGACGCTCTGATTGAGGGGCTCAAAGGGGAACGGATCAATGTTACAGTAACAGGACCTCTGGGGGCACCGGTTTCCTGCTATTATGGCTGCCTGAAAGAAACAAACACGGCTGTGATTGAGATGGCATCTGCCGCCGGAATTACGCTGATCGACAAAAAAGACCCGCTTCGGGCAACCACTTACGGCGTAGGAGAAATGATCAATGATGCCATTGCCAAAGGTTATCGAAGCTTTATCATCGGAATTGGCGGCAGTGCTACAAACGACGGCGGCATCGGAATGCTGAAAGCACTTGGTTTTGAATTTCTTGACGAAAACGGCAATGATGCCGGTGAAGGAGGGCAGGCGCTTTACAAAGTTAAAACAATCCGTACAGAAAACAAAAATCCTCTTCTGGATCAGTGCCGTTTTCAGATTGCCTGCGACGTGACAAATCCACTCTGTGGAGAAAACGGTGCAACCTATGTCTACGGACCCCAAAAAGGTGTCACCGATGATTTAAAGAAAGATTTGGATCAGGCCATGGCAAGCTACGCAAAAGCGGTTACCAAATGCCTCGGATGCGATTACAGCAATAGTGCCGGAGCCGGTGCTGCCGGAGGTCTTGGATTTGCACTGCTTAGCTTCCTTCATGCCAGTCTCATTCCCGGAATAGACCTGATTCTTAATGCGGTCGGACTTGAAAAAGAACTCAAAGACACAGATATCGCCGTAACCGGCGAAGGCCGTCTTGACCATCAGACAGCGATGGGAAAAGCACCTGTCGGCGTTGCGAAACTGGCAAAAAAGTATGGTGCAAAAGTCATTGCATTTGCCGGAAGCGTCACTCCTGAAGCAGCTGCATGCAACCGGGCAGGAATTGATGCATTCTTTCCGATTATACGACAGATCACAACACTGGAAGAAGCCATGAAGCAGGACAAAGCAAAAGCAAATATGCGATCTACTGTTGAACAGGTCTTTCGGCTGCTTTAATCAGACTGAAGTACAAAAGACCGCTGCACAGACTAATAAACAAAACTGCGCAGCGGTTTCTTTGTGCATTTCAATAAATATCTATATCACCCTTTAATTTTTATACTCCTCAATGATACAACTGTACTCTTTGGTCTTTTTATCATAATTAATTCCAACAAGCCACTTTTTCCTTCTGACCGCCGCTGTCAATTCCTGCCGTATTTCCTCATTAGGAATAAATGCTGTCTGTGTATTCTGATCATATTATTTTTCGTATTCACCGCGGATATCTTCTTTTGGCGGCTCCATTGGATATTTTCCGCTGAAACATCCCGAGCAGATTGGCAGTCCTTCTGCCAGTTCCGGCAAGCGGTTCAGTTTAAGATAGCCAAGGCTGTCTGCCCCCAGAGTATCACAGATGTCTTCAATCGTTCTGTTATACGCAATCAGCTGTTCCCGCTCCGGAATATCTGTACCAAAATAACACGGCCATAAAAATGGCGGCGAGGAAATTCTTACATGCACTTCTGTGGCACCGGCATCGCGAAGCATCTTTACGATATGGTCGGAAGTCGTTCCCCGTACAATCGAATCATCAATCATAACCACCCGTTTGCCTTTGACCGATTCCGCCAGTACGTTCAGTTTTATCTTTACGCTGGACTCTCGGCTGCTCTGCTTCGGTTTAATAAACGTACGCCCCACATAGCTGTTTTTTACAAAGGCATTTCCGTATGGAATGCCTGATTCCATGGAATAACCCAGGGCAGCCGCATTTCCCGATTCCGGCACGCCCACAACAAGGTCAGCTTCTACCGGTGTATCTATCGCCAGGAAACGGCCGGCCTTAATTCTGGAATTATATACACTGACACCGTCAATGTAACTATCCGGTCTGGCAAAATAGATATACTCAAAAATACATCTTGCTTCCTGCTCTTTTGGCAGACACAAACTGGTATCCGACTGAATGCCGTCCGGTGTAATCGTAACGACTTCGCCCGGAAGAACATCCCGCACAAATTCTGCGCCGATCATATCCAAAGCACATGTTTCGGAAGCAAGTATGTATGCATGATCCCGTTTTCCGATGCAGAGCGGCTTAAATCCATACGGATCTCTTGCGCCGATCAGCTTTCTCGGGCTCATGACCACCAGTGAATAAGCGCCCTTGATTTTCTTAACTGCCCGTGTGACAGCTTCTTCGACACTATCGCTATTCAGCCTTTCCCTGGCAATATGATATGCAATCACTTCCGAATCAATGGTTGTCTGAAAGATAGCTCCGGTATACTCTAAATCATAGCGAAGCTCCGGAGCATTAATCAGGTTGCCGTTATGTACCAACGCCAGTGTGCCCTTCACATACTTTAAAACCAACGGCTGCGCATTCTCTCTGCTGGATTCTCCCGCCGTTGAATAACGCACATGCCCTACACCTATATCACCTTTTAATTGCTCCAGTTTCTCCTGTGTAAACACCTCGTTTACAAGCCCCATATCTTTATAAGATTTCACTTTTCCTTTCGGACCCGCAGTGTCGCTCACTGCAATACCGCAGCTTTCCTGACCTCTGTGCTGCAGTGCAAACAATCCGTAATATATGGTCGAAGCCACATCGTTTCCGTCAAAATCATATATTCCAAAAACACCGCATTCTTCATGCAGCTCATCATTGTAAAAATTTCCCGTTTTATTATTATTCATATCTATAGCCATCCTGTTACGCATTCTTTATCGAGCGTCAATCGCTGTCCTGTTACGCATTCTTTATCGAACGCCAATCGCTGTCCTGTTATGCATTCTTTATCAAACACTCATCGCTGTCCTGTTATGCATTCTTTATCAGACACCCATCGTCTGCCTGTTATACAATCTTTTTACCGGTCAATAATTCGTATGCTTCCTTATACTTATCTACGGTTTTATCTACAACTTCCTGCGGAAGCAAAAAATCACTGTCCGGGTTTTGTTTCAGCCAGTCTCTGACAAACTGTTTATCAAAAGAAGGCTGAGACTTGCCCGGTTCGTATCCCTGTGCCGGCCAGAAGCGGGAGCTGTCCGGTGTCAGCATTTCATCGCCGAGAACGACATTGCCATTTTCATCCAGACCAAATTCAAATTTTGTATCCGCAATGATAATGCCTTTGCTCTGCGCATATTCTGCGCATTTCTTATACAACGCAATCGTATATTCTTTAATCTGCCCTGCATAATCAGCGCCTTTCCCCGGATAGAGCTTTTCCAAAATTTCTACACTTCTTTCATAAGAAATGTTTTCATCATGATCCCCTATTTCCGCTTTCGTGCTTGGTGTGTAGATCGGCTCCGGAAGCTTTTCGGACTCTTTTAACCCTTCAGGAAGCCTGATGCCGCAAACAGTTCCGTTTTTCTTATAACTTTCCCATCCGCTTCCGGTAATATATCCGCGCACAATACATTCAACCGGAAGCATTTCCAGCTTTCTGCACATCATACTATTGCCGTCAAATCTTTCATTTTGAAAGAACTCCGGCATATCATTGACATCTGTGGAAATCATATGATTTGGTACAATATCTTTTGTAAATTCAAACCAGAACCGAGACATCTGCGTAAGCACTGTCCCTTTCCCTGCAACCTTATTTTTTAAAATGACATCAAAAGCAGAAATTCTGTCTGTTGCCACAATAATCAGATTCTCCCCGTTGTCATATATCTCACGAACTTTACCTTCTTTGATCGGATTAAATGTCTGAATACCCATTGCGTCCTCCACTCTTTATTTCTTTGTTAATCTGCAAATTTTTCCATGACTTCTTCATTGGCGCGCATCGCATCTTTTTCCATTTGCAGCCTGTGCGCCATCAGCTTTTGCCTTACCTCCTGATGGTTAATGCCGATGATCTGCAGTGCAAGGTAAGCTGCATTTTTTGCCCCGTTAATGGCCACAGTTGCAACCGGAATTCCCGGAGGCATCTGTACAATAGAAAGAAGCGCATCTGTTCCATCCAGTACGGAGCCCGAAAGCGGCACGCCGATGACAGGCAGTACCGTCTGTGACGCAACGACACCCGGCAGTGCTGCAGCCATACCTGCCGCAGCAATAATCACTTCTGTACCGTTTGTATTTGTTTCTTTAATAAATTCAGAAAGGCCTGAATGTGCACGATGTGCGGAAAGACATCTTACATCTGCCTTTATACCATAGTCTTTTAAAATTCCTATTGCAGGTTCCACTTTCCCAATATCGCTGGTGGAGCCCATAATGACAGCAACTCTCATGTTTTCTCTCCTGTTAGAACAGCCCTGTAATTTTGCCGTTTTCATCCACATCAATGTGAACCGCT
>JALEHN010000145.1 GCA_022770525.1 Clostridiales bacterium | reverse complement strand
TGGGCTCTGGGACTTAACTCACTGATCGGAGCTTCTGTTCCTGAAGAAATGATTCCAAAGTCAGCGGTAAAAATGCTTAAAAGTGATAACTATGAGATTGAATTTATATGTTCAAATTATAAAACAGCAACAGAACAGGTCAATCAGCAGATCGGACAGATCAATGATATTGTGAAAACATACAGCCCAAATTCAATGGTCATCGGTGAAGCACCGCTGACAAAAGATCTTGAAGATATTACAGAGATTGATTTCCTGCATGTTAATGCACTGTCCATTGCCGCCATATTTATCATTATCATGATTGTCTTTAAATCCATTTCTCTTCCGGTGATCCTTGTCGCTGTGATCGAGTTTGCGATATGTGTTAATATGGCGGTGCCGTTTTATACCCATACAGAGCTGCCGTTTGTGGCAAGTATCGTCATTGGCACGGTTCAGCTTGGAGCCACTGTGGATTATGCAATACTTATGACGAGCCGATACCAGAAGGAGCGAAGCCGTGGACTGGCAAAGAAAGAAGCAATCGGTGTTGCCCATAAATTGTCTATGAAGTCGATTTTAATCAGCGGCCTGACATTCTTTGCGGCAACCTTTGGTGTCGGTCTGTATTCACAGATCGATATGATCAGCTCACTGTGTACACTTTTATCCCGGGGCGCAGTGATCAGTACACTGGTTGTTATTTGTGTGCTGCCGGCATTACTGCTGATTTTTGACCCGGTGATTGTAAAAACAAGTTATAGATTTTTGAATAACGGAAAGCGATAGGAGGCAATTTTATGAATCAGAGATTTAAAAATAGAGCAGTCAGATCATTTGCATGGATTTTAAGCGGCGCAGTTTGTGCCGGCAGTGTCATGCCGGCTCGGGCAGCTTCTTCACCGGATTTGGAAAAGGATCAGTCATCGGTAAGTGATGAGAAGAATGAGGCAAAGGATACGCACAAAGAAGAAACAGTTTATGTCAAGTTAAATGCAGACGGGCAGCCAAAACAGGTCATCGTCAGCGACTGGCTTAAAAACAGCAGCGGAGGGAGTACCATTACGGATCAGTCCGATCTTAAGGATATTAAAAATGTGAAAGGTACAGAAAGCTTTACTGAGGATGCATCCGGTGAAATGGTATGGAAAAGCGGCGGCAATGATATTTATTATCAGGGAACATCAGATAAAAAGCTCCCGGTTGATGTAAAAATAACGTATACTCTGGACGGTAAAGAAATCAGTGCCGGGGAACTGGCTGGAAAGAGCGGTCAGGTAACGATTCATTATGATTTTACAAATACAACATCAAATATCGTCTATATTAACGGCAGTAAAGAAAATGTTGTGACACCGTTTGCCGTCGTTACAGGACTTGTGCTTCCCGGTGACCGGTTTAAAAATGTCACTGTGACCGGCGGCAAAGTGATATCTGACGGTTCAAAGTCCGTTGTTGCGGCCATTGCATTTCCGGGACTTAATGACAGCCTGAAACTGGATTCCCTTGATATGACAGACAGTATCCGCCTTCCGGAAGATATTGAAGTCACTGCTGACGTGACAGACTTTTCTCTGGATATGAGTGCTATGGTCGTTACAAACAGTATATTTGATGAACTGGGCATTGACGATATCGATGATATGGATGAACTCACCGATGCGCTGACAGAACTTTCAGATGCTTCAAAAGCACTGCTGGATGGATGCGCGCAGCTTGATGAGGGCATCAGTCAGCTGCAAAGTTCAGGGACGCCGTTATTTGAAGGTCTGGATCAGCTTAAGAACAGCACGAAGACATTGCTTGACGGTGTAACAGAGCTTGTCTCAGGCGAAAAACAGCTTCAAAGCGGTGCAGATGCATTAAATGATGGTGCAAAATCAGCAGACAGTGGCGCGAAGACGCTTCAAGACGGCGTAGAAAAATATACAGAAGCCGTTGATACATTGGCTGATGGTGTAAAGGCATATGCTGCCGGAACAAATACACTTGGCAGCGGTGTCAGCGACTATATGGCCGGGGCAGAGGCTCTTTGCGGCGGTATTGATCTTCTGGCACAACAGACGGAAGCACTTCCTGAAGGGTCAAAGGCGCTTTCAGAAGGCTCTGCGGCAATTAAAGCAGGTTCCGATCAGCTTGTGGCTCCGGAAACGGTGGCTGCCCTTCAAAATGGATGTCAGTCGGTACAGGACAATGTGGCGGCGCTGCATGACAATATTGTGGCATTGGAGGAAGCTGTTAAAAATACAAATACGCCTGAGAATCTGCCGACGATGATGACACTGATGAAAAGTAATTTCAGTCTGCTTGTTCAAAATGATCAGCAGGTTTTAAATATTCTCAACAATGTTTCCGGTGATCTTGATATTGTCGACAGGGCAAAGGCTGTAGCACCGGAGAATATTCAGGCGAAAGTCAATGGCTACGAGCAGGATCTTCAGACGGCCATCACGCTTTTAGATCATAATATCGCTGTTGAAAATCAGCTGATTGCGATGATTAACAGTTATACGGAAGGCGGCAGTGCGGGCACCCAAAAAGGCGCAGCCGATTTGCTGGAGGCTCTTGATGGTCTGGCAAAGGCAACAGATCCCGAAAACAAGGAAAGTCTTTATGCCGGAGCAGCCCTTGTCAATGCCGGGGTTCATCAGATGATTGACGGTAATCAGAAATTGAACATGTATATCGGTCAAATGGATGAAAGTATCGGTACATTCAAAGACAGCTCACAAAAGCTTTACAGCGGTATCCAAACGCTCAATGAAGGCGCGCAAAAATTGACTGAAAGCAGCACAAAGCTGCCGGAAGGCATTCAGCTTTTAAATGCATCTTCGAATCAGCTGTTAGACGGTGTCGATGAACTGTTAAAGTTTAATGACCCGATGAAAAAAGGTTCGTCGGATTTAAGTTTTGGGCTTGACAGACTTTATTTGGGCACGTCCTCTCTTTGTGAAGGTTTTGATATATTTGACGCGGGTATGTCGGATTTAAATGCGGGCGGCATTTTGCTGGCCGACGGTGTCGGTCAGCTAAGCGAAGGCGGCAGGCAAATGTCTGACGGCATCAATGCTCTGGCGGAAGGTTCTCATCAACTTTATGACGGCATGCAGACCTTTGACAGTGACGGCATACAGAAGCTGACAGAACTGATGGGTGATGAAGCGCAAACTCTGATTGAGCGGTTTGACGCAGTCCTTCAGGCTGGCAGAGACTATGAGACATTTACAGGGCTTTCGGAAAATGCCAGCGGCAGTGTTAAATTTATCATAGAAACGGAACCGGTTGAAAAAGAATAAACGTTTTATGTTTAAAAAGGAATTTCAGACGTTGAATATCTTAAAGTCTGAAATTCCTTTTCCTGTTTATCATAAACAATACCGTTTATTCGCGGACAGATGAAGCGACTGCGTGCAGGGGAATACTGTAACCATACGTGAAAGAGCATCAAAAGAAATATTGTTTCTGTATATAAAAAAGCGTATAATATGGTGCAGTGAGATAAAAAAATACGATCGGAACATGCGGGATTGGAAATGTTATAGCAGTTGATCAGTGGTGTTAATGATAACAGGAAGGATGAGATAAGATGCAGGAAATCAAATGTCCTAATTGCGGAGAGGTCTTTGTCGTTGATGAGTCCGGATACGCGCAGATTGTTCAGCAAGTCAGAGACAAAGAATTTGAAAAAGAAATTAAAAGACGTGAAAAAGAATTTGAAGAGAAAAGAGAAAGTGCATTAAAATTGGCACGGGTAGAGCAGCAGGCGGAGTTTGATAAATCTCTTTCATTAAAGAAGAAAGAAATAGATGAAAAGGATAAAGCGATTGAAAAATTGCAAAACCAGATTTCTGAAAAAGAAATCGAAAAGAAACTGGCTGTTTCGGCAGCCGTTAATGAGAAAGAAATAGAACTTAAGAAAAAACTGGAAGAAATCACGGCATTAAAAGATAAAATTTCTGCAATAGATACTAAAAATGCCAGACTTGTTGAGCAGTTAAAAGGGCAAATTGCAGGAAATGAAACAGAGAAAAAACTGGCAATCAGTGAAGCTGTCCATGAAAAAGAAAAGACAATTATGGAACTGCAAAATCAGTTATTAAATAAGGAGACTGAAAACAAGCTCAATGAGCAGGCTTTGAAAAAACGATATGAGGATTCCCTTAAACTGAAAGATGAACAGATTGAATATTATAAAGATTTTAAAGCCAGACAGTCGACAAAAATGATTGGGGAAAGTCTTGAACAGCATTGTCTGAATCAGTTCAATGCATTAAGAATGACGGCATTTCCGACGGCTTATTTTGAAAAAGATAACGATGCCCGGACCGGAAGTAAGGGTGATTTTATTTTCAGGGAGTCACAGGACGGTATAGAATTTATTTCTATTATGTTTGAAATGAAGAACGAAATGGACGAGACCGCTACAAAGCATAAAAATGAAGATTTCTTTAAAGAACTGGATAAGGACAGACGCGAAAAGAAATGTGAATATGCGGTATTAGTTTCCCTTCTGGAGAGTGACAATGAGCTTTATAATAACGGAATTGTTGATGTTTCCTACAAATACGAAAAAATGTATGTGATTCGTCCGCAGTTTTTTATTCCTATCATTACATTGTTAAGGAATGCGGCGCTAAATTCCCTGAAGTACCGTCAGGAACTGGAAATCGCAAAACATCAGCGGATTGATATTCTTCATTTTGAGGAAAATATGAATGCCTTTAAAGACGGATTTGCCAGAAATTACCGGATTGCCAGTGATAAATTTAAAACGGCGATCGATGAAATCGATAAGACGATCACTCATCTGCAGAAAACAAAAGAAGCGCTTATTTCATCCGAAAATAATCTTCGACTGGCCAATAATAAAGCTGAAGATTTAAGTATTAAAAAACTGACGAAAAATGCGCCGACAGTCAAAGCAATGTTTGAAGAATTAAAAAATGAGAAATAATATAACAGCGGCTGTGAAGGTGTTTTAAATCCATATTGTCGTTTTTTTGGCACTTTTATGTAAGTCTTAATGATGTAAAAAGCATATTTGACAACAGACACATGGTCGTATAAAATATAGAAAATAACAGATGTTATTTAGCGGATACGACACACCGACGAAATGTGAAGCATTTAGGGATTGAATCTGTGAAGCATTTTGGGATTGAATCTGTGAAGCATTTTGGGATTGAATCTGCGAAGCATTTTGGAGGTTGAATCTGAATAGTTATGTGAATTTATAATAAGGCGCGTAGGAATACAAAAGGAAAGCGGGGAATTAATATGATTAAAATTGCACCGGAAACATGGAAAGCAGATCT
>JALEHN010000136.1 GCA_022770525.1 Clostridiales bacterium | reverse complement strand
TGAAATTTACATCTGTCAACAGAGTATTCGGTATGCTGATTCCGATATCACTTGCAATCGGTCTTGGTATCGGTTTTATAGGAAGTTATATTACATTAAGAAAACATATCCGTGTTTGATAAAATAGTGAGAGGGCATGTTGTGGTATCATGACATGCCTTTTGGCAGTTTTGATATTCAAAATAAGTGGGACGGAGGAAGATTTGATGCTGAAAAGAAAAGGTTATACGAAAAAATGCATTCTGGCTGCAGTGACTGCCATGGCAGTGCTGCTTGGCGGCTGCGGTATGATTGACAGATATCTTACCGTTGACGGTGACGGTATGGAAAGAGACAATGCAACGGTGCTTGATGAAAATAAGGCTGAGCGTTATGCCGCCATTGAAAAGAAGCTTGATGAACTGGATCAGGTGATCGACCGGTATTATCTTAATGAAGAGGATATCGATACACAGGCCCTTGAGGATGGGATAATGAAGGGGTATATCGAAGGTCTTGATGAAAAGTACACGACTTATTATACGGAAGAAGAATACCAGTCCCTGATCGAAGAGACAACCGGTGAATATGACGGTGTCGGTATGATGGTTTCCCAGAATATGGACACGATGCAGATTACAGTGATTACGGTGTTTGAGGGCAGCCCTGCAGAGGAAGCGGGACTTAAGCAGGGGGATATTTTATATAAAGTTGAAGATGAGGAAATCGGTAATAAGGAGGTCAGCCTTGTTGTTAAGGATATCAAAGGCGAGCCGGGGACATGGGTCAACGTGACCGTTTACAGACCGGACGAAGATGCCTATATTGATCTTAAAATGGAACGCCGTCGTATTGAGACACCGACGGTGTCTTACGAAATGCTTGATGACCAGATCGGTTATATTTATATTACTTCCTTTGAGTCGGTGACTGTGGGACAGTTTACTGATGCTGTGAAAGATCTGCAAAGCCGGAATATGAAGGGGTTGATCATTGATCTGAGAAATAATCCGGGCGGTATGCTGACATCAGTATGCCAGATACTTGACACAATATTGCCGAAAGATCAGCTTCTTGTATATACAATTGATAAAAACGGCAAAAAAGAGGAGACAAGAACGGAAAATGATGATGAACTGAACCTGCCGATGGCCGTCGTTGTCAATGATCAGAGTGCAAGCGCATCTGAGATTTTTACGGCAGCCATGCAGGATTATGAAAAAGCGGTCATTGTCGGTGAAACAACCTTCGGCAAAGGTATCGTTCAGGTCATTATACCGCTTTCTGACGGTTCGGCTGTGAAGGTGACGACGTCAAAATACTATACGCCAAAGGGTGAGTGTATTCATGAAATCGGCGTCACACCGGATATCGAGGTCGAACTTGATAAAGACAGCGAAACGGACACACAGCTTGACGCTGCCATAGAAGCTGTCAAAAATCAGATTAAATAAACAGCCGGCTTTTCTTATCCGCTTCGCCACATATTCAGCGGATGAAAGCTTGTGGCTGCTGTATGTTTATGATGCTTGTCTGCGTCGTGAACATATTCAGCGGATTAAATTTTGTGGTTTGCAATGATCTGGCGAATATTTTCATACATGTAAGGCTTGATTTTTTCCAGCGGTACCGGCTGCTCAAATAAAATCGTATTGTAGCTGATGCCGCTGGCAAATTCGATGATTGAAAATATCATAATTTCAGGGTCTTTAAATTGTATGCCGGAGTTGATGAGCAGTTTTTCATAAAGCATGTAGATGTTTTTATCATTGTCCGTATTTGATGTAATCATGGCATTTTTAAAAACACCCCAGCTTAAATGCTTGGCAATGAATTTTAAAAGTGACTTATTACTGCTTAACTGCTCAAGAATGTGGTCGACCATAAATATAATCTGTTCTTCAAAATCCGTAATATCTGATGCAAGCAGTGCATCATAGGCTGTCAGAAACAGCCCGCTGGCCTTGTGAGCGATCAGTTTATTACGGATATCGTATTTATCTGTGAAATAGAGATAAAAGGTGCCTTTGGCGACACCGGCATTATTTACAATATCAGAAATGGAAGTCTTGTGGATTCCTTTGGTCGTAAAAAGATCGAAGGCAGTATTCAACAGGGCTTCCTTTTTTTGTTTTTTATTGGATTCCAGTTTGTTTCCCATAGCGTTCTCCTTTGATCGGGTATATCTTCATAATTATTATCATAAAAATGACTATTAGTCAATTATTAATATTGACGAAAAAACAGCAGTGTATGCAAGTGCCTTTGGGAATACCAGAGAAAGTATAAAAAAATATTGACTGATGGTCATTTTTGCAGTATAACATTGTTTGAATAAAAAATGACCGATGGTCATAAAAATAATTATGCGTTTAAAGGAGTGAGAATATGGTAAAGTTTGGTAAGCAGGTGGCAAAACATAAAGTTCTCGTTGTGCTCGTCTGCATTTTGCTTCTGATACCTTCGGTGTTTGGCTATATGAAAACACGGATCAACTATGACCTTTTAAGTTACCTTCCAAATCATCTGGAAACTGTGGCGGGTCAGGATATTATGGTTGATGAATTTGGCATGGGTGCTTTTTCGATGGTCATTGTGGAAGGGATGGAAAATAAAGATGTGGCGGCGCTGAAAGAAAAGATTGAAGCGGTGGATCATGTCAGTGATGTTTTATGGGTCGACGATTTGACAGACATTACATTTCCCGTGGAGATGTTTCCGGACAAAATAAGAAATGCGTTTTTTAACGGCGACGCAACGATGATGGTGGCACTTTTTGATAACACAACATCATCGGATGATACGATGCAGGCAATTACGGAAATACGGCACATTGCATCGGGTCAGTGCTTTGCCAGCGGTATGTCCGGTGTTGTGACAGATATCAAGGAACTGTCATTAAAAGAAATGCCGATCTATGTTATGATTGCAGTCATTTTAAGCCTCATTGTTCTGGGACTTACGATGGAATCTTTCCTGATCCCGGTGCTGTTTCTCATAAGTATCGGCTTTGCGATTATTTATAACCTGGGAACAAATTTATTTCTCGGGGAGATTTCTTATATTACCCAGGCATTGACGGCAGTGCTTCAGCTTGGCGTAACGATGGATTATTCCATTTTTCTGTTAAACAGCTATGAGGAAAATAAACAGCGGTTCCCCGGCGAAAAAAACAGAGCGATGGCTCATGCCATTTCAAATACATTTAAATCCGTCATCGGCAGTTCGGTGACGACCGTTGCGGGATTTATCGCCTTATGTTTTATGACATTTACCCTGGGACGCAATATCGGCATTGTCATGGCCAAGGGCGTTGTGATCGGTGTGCTGTGCTGTATTGTTTTACTGCCGGCATTGATTCTTTTGTTTGATAAACCGATTGAGAAGACGAAACACAAATCACTGATACCAAAACTTGACGGCGTTTCAGCATGGATCACAAAGCATAATAAGGTATTTGTTGTTCTATTCCTGTTGTTGTTATTCCCGGCAATTTACGGCAACAATCATACGGCGGTCTATTACAATATTGATCAATCGCTGCCTCAGGATCTTGAAAGTGCCGTTGCCAATAAGAAGCTGGAGGAAGAATTTAACATGAATACAGTCCATATGGTGCTTCTTGAAAATGGCATGAGCGCCGGTGAGAAGGAGCAAATGCTTAGGGATATTGAACAGGTGGACGGTGTCAAGTGGGCTCTGGGACTTAACTCACTGATCGGAGCTTCTGTTCCTGAAGAAATGATTCCAAAGTCAGCGGTAAAAATGCTTAAAAGTGATAACTATGAGATTGAATTTATATGTTCAAATTATAAAACAGCAACAGAACAGGTC